>CABIYF010000001.1:0-13755 GCA_902362875.1 Eubacteriaceae bacterium
TTTAGACTGTATTTTTGTAAAATAGAACACATTTGAAACAGATCCAAAAACAATTACACACCATGAGCAAATTTATTTGCTCATGAATAATTCAGGATAACAAATTGATTAATTAAAGTATATAGATTACTGAATGAAAAGTCACGTGAAGTGGATGAAATAGAAAGTACTTTCGCAACTTGTAATTTCAATGGTTCTGAATCCTTTATTCGATTATTTATTTTTTATCATATACAGAAAGACTCCAGTCGGCCAACCTCACAAAATCAAAAATTTATCCTTGACACTTCCCTTACGTCACCCTTTATGATAACGTTATAAGAGAAAACCAAGGAGGACAAAAATGACAAAAGACGGCTACTACACATCCGGTGAATTTGCAAAAAAAGCCAATGTAACCCTAAGAACGATCCGCTACTACGACCGCCAAGGCATCCTAAAGCCAAGCAAAGTCGCAGATAATGGATATCGTCTCTACACAGATGCCGATTTTGCCAAATTACAAAAGATCTTGTCATTAAAATACCTCGGATTTTCCTTAGAAGAGATCATGACGATGACGATCAATGATGAAGACCAAGACTTCATTAAGGAATCGATCAGCTTACAGCTATATCTTGTACAAAAAAAGATGGAACACCTGAAACTGGTAGAACAATCCTTAGAAGAGATGGAACAAAAGATGGACAATGAAGAGAAAATCGACTGGACACAGATGATGAATCTTCTTCATGTAACCAATCTGGAAAAAGGATTAGTAGAACAATATAAAAATGCATCTAACCTTGATATCCGCATCGGACTTCATCAAAAATATTCACAAAATCCACAGCCATGGTTTGACTGGATCTATGAGCAGTTAAATCTAAAAGAAAACGATAAAGTATTAGAACTAGGATGTGGAACTGGAGAGCTGTGGAAGAACAAAAATCTTCCAAAAGATGTTCATGTCACTTTATCCGATCAGTCACAAGGCATGGTAAAAGATGCCAGAAAGTATGTCGGAGATGGAAATGGACAGATTTTTTACCAGATGATTGACTGCAGAAAGATTCCAAAAGACGATCAAAGTTTTGATAAAGTAATCGCAAATCATGTATTATTTTATTTAGAAGACCGGCAGGAAGCACTGAAAGAAATCAAAAGAGTTCTAAAACCAGAAGGAACATTTATCTGCAGTACTTATGGAAGCAGTCACATGCAGGAGATCACACAGCTGATCAAAGATTTTGATGAAAGGATCACACTTTCCGATCATAAATTATATGATGTCTTTGGTCTTGAAAATGGAGAAGAGCAATTAAAGAAAGTATTCTCACAAGTAAAAGAAGTTGACTACAAAGATGAATTGTTAGTTGATCAGCCGGAACCGCTCATTTCCTACATTTTATCCTGCCATGGAAATCAGCATGAATATTTAAACCATCGTTATTTAGAATTTAAAGACTTTGTAAGAAAGAAGATGGCAGAGGGAGGCGTGATCAAGATCACAAAATCTGCCGGAATTTTTATATGTCAACCATAAGAAGCGAATGATAATGAAATGTATATGTAAGATATATAACATCATAAAGGAGGAGTTATGAGAGTTTTTGTAACAGGAGTCAAAGGACAGCTTGGCTATGACGTAATGAACGAACTAGAAAAACAGGGACTTGAAGGAATTGGTGTGGATATCGATGAAATGGATATCACAGATGCTGACCAGGTAAATAAAGTGATCAAAGAAGCAGCACCAGATGCAGTGATCCACTGTGCAGCATACACAGCCGTTGATGCAGCAGAAGACAACGAAGAAATCTGCAGAAAAGTCAACGCACAGGGAACAGAAAATATCGCAAAAGTCTGTGAAGAATTAGATATCAAAATGATGTATATCAGCACAGACTATGTATTTAACGGACAAGGCGAAAGACCTTGGGAGCCGGATGACGAGAGAGAACCTTTAAATGTCTATGGACAGACAAAATACGAAGGGGAACTTGCCATCGAGGAACATGTAAAGAAATTTTTCACAGTTCGTATTGCATGGGTATTTGGAGTAAATGGAAAGAACTTCATCAAAACAATGTTAAACTTAGGAAAGACACACGATCACCTAACAGTTGTCAATGATCAGACAGGTTCACCAACTTACACATACGACCTTGCAAGATTATTAGTCGATATGATCCAGACAGACAAATATGGAAGATATCACGCAACAAATGAAGGTCTTTGCACATGGTATGAATTTGCCTGTGAAATCTTTAAACAGGCAGGCATGGATGTATCCGTTGCACCAGTCAGCAGTGACGAATATCCAGCGAAAGCAAAACGCCCATCCAACAGCAGAATGGACAAAAGCAAACTGACAGCCAATGGATTTCAACCATTACCAACATGGCAGGATGCCTTAAGCAGATACTTAAAAGAGATTGACTATTAAAATAAATCGAAGATTAAATTCAAAAAAGGAGAAAACATCATGGGAAAAATTACAGTAACACCTTGCGACATTGAAGGACTTTACGTTATCGAACCAACAGTATTTAAAGATGAGAGAGGATATTTCGTAGAAACATATAACCAGAACGATATGAAAGAAGCAGGACTTGATATGGTATTCGTTCAGGATAACCAGTCTATGTCAACAAGAGGCGTACTTCGTGGATTACATTTCCAGAAACAGTTTCCACAGGGAAAATTAGTACGTGTAGTAAGAGGAAAAGTATTTGACGTAGCAGTTGACTTAAGATCCGATTCCAAAACTTATGGAAAATGGTTCGGTGTTGAATTATCCGCAGAAAATATGAAACAGTTCTACATCCCAGAAGGATTTGCACATGGATTCTTAGTATTATCCGATGAAGCAGAATTCTGCTACAAATGCACAGACTTCTACCATCCAGGAGACGAAGGTGGACTTGCATGGAACGATCCAGAGATCGGAGTTGAATGGCCATTAGAAGAAGGAGTTGACCTGATCATTTCTGAAAAAGATCAGAAATGGAAGGGGTTAAAAGATACATTTAAGTTTTAAGAAGCACCCAGAGGGAGAAAGGGAAGACAAATGAAGGGAATTATTCTTGCCGGAGGTTCCGGTACCAGACTGTACCCATTAACAATGGTAACATCCAAACAGTTATTGCCAATTTATGATAAACCAATGATCTACTATCCATTATCTGTATTAATGAATGCAGGAATCCGCGATATTCTGATCATTTCCACACCAAGTGACACACCAAGATTTGAGTCTTTATTAGGAGACGGACATCAGTTTGGAGTAAACTTATCCTATGCCGTACAGCCATCACCAGACGGACTCGCACAGGCATTTATCATTGGAGAAGATTTTATCGGAGACGACAGCGTAGCCATGGTTCTTGGAGATAACATTTTCCACGGACACGGATTAAAGAAACGTCTCTTACGTGCCGCAAATAAAAAAGAAGGTGCGACAGTCTTCGGATATTATGTAGATGATCCAGAACGTTTCGGAATCGTTGAGTTTGACTCTGACGGAAAAGCAGTATCTATCGAAGAAAAACCAGAAAAACCAAAGTCAAACTACTGTGTGACAGGATTATATTTCTACGACAACAACGTTGTAAAATATGCCAAAGAATTAACACCATCTGCCAGAGGAGAATTAGAGATCACAGATTTAAATAAGATCTATCTGGAAAATGGACAGTTAGACGTTGAATTACTCGGACAGGGATTTACATGGTTAGATACAGGAACACATGAATCCTTAGTGGAAGCAACAAACTTCGTAAAAACAGTCGAGACACACCAGCATCGTAAGATTGCCTGCTTAGAAGAGATCGCATACTTAAATCACTGGATCACAAAAGACCAGTTATTAACAGACATCGAACCATTAAAGAAAAACCAGTACGGACAGTATTTAATGGATGTTATGGCAGGAAAATTTTTAGATAAATAAGGAGAATAACATGAAAATATTAGTAACCGGAGGAGCCGGATTTATCGGTGGAAACTTCGTTCATCATATGGTAAATAAATACCCTGACTATGAGATCGTAAACTTAGATTTATTAACATACGCAGGAAACCTTGAGACATTAAAACCAGTGGAAGACAAACCAAACTACAAATTTGTCAAAGGTGATATCGCAGACCGTGAATTTATCATGGATTTATTCGAGAAAGAGAAATTCGATATTGTCGTAAACTTCGCAGCAGAAAGCCATGTAGACCGTTCTATTGAGAATCCATCGATCTTCGTAAGAACAAACGTAGAAGGAACCGTTGTACTGTTAGATGCAGCAAAAAAATATGGTGTAAGACGTTACCATCAGGTATCCACAGATGAAGTATACGGAGATCTTCCATTAGACCGCCCAGACTTATTCTTTACTGAAACAACACCACTGCACACATCAAGCCCATACAGCAGTTCCAAAGCAAGTGCAGACTTATTTGTCTTAGCTTACCACAGAACATTTGGACTTCCTGTGACAATCTCAAGATGCTCAAACAACTACGGACCATATCATTTCCCAGAGAAACTGATTCCATTAATGATCAGCCGTGCATTAGCAGATGAAGAACTTCCAGTCTACGGAAAAGGTGAAAATGTCCGTGACTGGTTACATGTATCAGACCACTGCGAAGCTATTGACCTGATCATTCATAAAGGAAAAGTCGGAGAAGTTTACAACGTAGGTGGACATAACGAACGTACAAACTTAGAAGTTGTAAAGACAATCTTAAAAGCATTAGACAAACCAGAAAGCCTGATCAAATTTGTCACAGACCGTCCAGGACATGACATGCGTTACGCGATCGACCCAACAAAATTAGAGACAGAACTTGGATGGAAACCAAAATACAACTTCGACACAGGAATCGCACAGACCATTGAATGGTACTTAAATAACAAAGAATGGTGGCAGAACATTTTATCTGGAGAGTATGCAAACTACTTCGATAAGATGTACGGAAACCGTTTATAGGAGAACTGTATGAGAGTACAGAAGAAGACAAAACGAGTGTTATACTGGGGGATAACACTCGTTTTGATGATTTTAATTTTTTCATTTTCCGCAAAAAATGGGACATCCTCTGCGGGGATGAGTATTGGGTATGCAAAAGAATTAGCAAGGATCTTAAGTTTTTTTGGATTCTTCCAGATTCATTCTAATGCAGATCTTATGATGCATGCGGAAGTAGTGCATACATTCGTTAGAAAGACAGCACATTTTACAGAATATGCAGTGCTTGGATTTTTTACTTATAAAGCGGTGTCCTGTGATGTAAAAGATCGAAAGAAAGCAGTATTGATCGCACAGCTGATCTCTACAGGGTATGCATCAACCGATGAGATTCATCAATTATTTGTTCCAGGACGAGAAGGAAAAGTATTTGATGTGATGATCGACAGCTGTGGGGCATTTTGTGGGATTATGGTTTCAATGATTACGCAGAAATTAATAGAAAAAAAGAAAGGTTAGCAGAGCAATTAAATCTGCTGGCCTTTCTTTTTTAAGCTTGAATCCACTTACCAATCCATTTTTTTGTTGTTTGATTGTATTTCCTTTTGTATAATTTACCATTCATAGTTTTATACTTCCAAACTATAACATCACCACTATATACAGAAGAATCTTCTTCAGAAATAACAGTAGAAGGTTTTGAAGTGGTGTTCTGAGCTGAAACAGTTAAGTCAGAAAATAGACCAATTGCGATAAAACTAAATAAAAAAAGAAAAATAAACCTATTCAATGTTTTCATAAATTTTCATAGCCTCCTTTTTATTGGAATAGATTTTTGAACCTTTATAATCTTCAGTATTTTCAATGATTCCTGCATTTATAAAACTATCTTCTTGTTTGATATATAAATCATAACCTTTGCCATCTTTTCGTTTTATATAGAATGAATTACTGCTATTAGGCTTATCAAAGATAACAGCACCATCATCGTCAAGATTTGAGGGTGGTGAACTAGGTTGAAAGATAAAACATAACGAAAGAATAAATAACAAAGAGATACATCCAATATGCAGAAATTGTGAAAATGTATTTTTATGAATCTTTGGACTCTCACTGATCAGATCGCATCTTTTCTCAATACTTAAAATCGTACCTTCCTGAAAATGCAGTGTTGGAAGGGCGTGAAAGGTATGAGTTTGTTTGGAAGTCTTAAGAAGACTCAACATATAATCAGTTCGTGTAAGTTCATCCATATCTCTGGTAAGACTAATATCATTTGCATATTCAGCAGTATCTTTGATCTGGCGGCGAATTATATAAGAAAGAGGATTCCACCAGTAAATACATACAACCAGTTCCCAGAAAAAACTCTTCCACAAGTCATGATGCAGATAATGATTAAGCTCATGCATAAAAATAAAACGCAGATCCTGCTCACTGTATTCGCTGTCAGGAAGAAGAATCACAGGATGAAGCAGACCAGAAATTGCAGGACTGGAAAGACCAGGTACCTGAAAGACTGAAATCTGTTTCGTGCAATGATACTCTTCCAAAACATCAGAAAAAATCCTTGATACTTTGAAGTCATCAAGAGGATTTAACTGATGAAGCAAATGATGATAGCAGACAAGCTTATAAAAATATATAGCAAGTCTCAAACAACTGCCAACACTCAAAATGATCACAAGAATTGTCAGAAATTCCACAGATAAAATCTTCACTCTTAAAAGATCAAAAAGAAAAGGAAGAATTTTATGGGATTCAACATTCATGGCAAAATGAAAATTCCAAGGCAAAAGCATACGGATCATGACAACTCCGACAGCAAGATAAATCACAGAAGTTCCATTTCTTAAGATAAATCGGTTACTTCTGCAAAATACAAAAAGATAAAGCATCATCAGACTGCCAAAAAGACAGGAACTGAATACGGAACCATAATTTGCAGGTGTCATATTAGGACTTCCTTTCCAGAGCTTTCTTACGTTCTTCTAATTTCTTCTGTAAACGTTCAATAACTTCAATATCATTTTCAGATTCTACATATTGAAAAAGAATATTAGAAGATAAAAGATCCTTCACAACTCCGTTAATATTCTCGGAAGCATAGTCTTCAGAAGAAACAACAGGAATATAGCTTCTGGTTAAAACCTTACCACTGTATACAATGTCGGAAACTTCAATATAGTTTTTCTTAAGTAAAGAACGCAATGCAGATTGAACAGAGTTCAGATTCAGCGAAGAATCAAGTTGAACAAAATCAGAAGCAATCATCGGCTTTTTTTCGTTCCATAATATTTTCATGATGTGTAATTGTGATTGGGTTAGTTTTTTGTATTTCATAGGTTATCAACTCCTTAGGTATATTTTATATGAATATACAAATATTTTCAATAGAAAAAATAAATTTAATATATTTAACTATTTTAAATTGAAATAGTTGTTGAAAAAAGAATTGTGATATAGTAAAATGAAAAACGAAAACAATAAAATATTGATACATGGTAGGTGGGGTATTATTGGAAATTTTAATAATACCCCTAATTTTAGGAGATATCATTTAATAGGAAGGAGGGAAAAAGGTTATGAATATAAAAAAATCCATGGAATACAAAGGCTGGCAACCAATCTATCTGCATACAGCAGATAGCAGTATCACATGGATAATATTATAGTAACAGATATAAGAATAAGAAGCAAATAGATATGATAAAAAAGAAAAGGAATTATTAAATATGAGAAAAAGTTTACCAAAGAGACTGCTCGCATTGATCTTGATTATAACAATGATTACTACAACAGCCGAATGGTCACAGATTGCAACAATGACGCGGAAAATCTATGCATCTGAGAAAACGGAAAATACAAAGATAGAATCTAAAGAAGTAATAAAAGGTGAAAACACAAAGAATTCTACAACATTTCAGCTCTCAAATGGAAAGAAACAAACTATCTTTTATGGGCAGGATGTCCGTTTTGAAACAGACAATGGAACATTAGAAGACTACGATCCAACACTCGTAAAAGTAGAAGATTCAAAAAGCGAGAATGGAAACAGTTTAAAAGACTATGCTTATGAAAATGAAACAGGGGATAAGAAACATTATCTGCCAAAGAAACTGACAGACAAGACCCCGGTTTTGATGGAAAATGGAAAGTATGAGATCTCTTTCGCACCAATCTATGGAGAGGACGAAAAGAATACAGATACAGACAACACAACAGATTCAAAAGATCAGTCAGATAACCAGACATCCAAAGCTGTGGAACAAGCAGTCGCACAGGCAGATCAGGCAGTCCGTGCCGTAACAGAAGCAACATCTGACGATCAGACAGCAGATACAGAAGCAACAGACAAAGACGATCAGGAAGATGTCCTCACATCGGTAAAGAAATTAACACGTACCGGACTGGAAGAAGAAACGGTGGAAGATGCACGGGGAAATAGCGAGGAAAAACAGGTCAAAGTCTCATATGAATCAGAGAAGAAAGACTGCACATTTTCCTACGAATCCCTGAATACAGGAGTCAAAGAAAGCATCGTTTTGACAAAAGCACCGGAAGGAAACGTTCTGAAGTTCCATTTTAAAGCCAAGGGACTGACACCAAAGAAAAATGCAATGGATGGCGGGATCAGCTTTCTGGATGAGAAAACAGATGAGATCGTTGCATCTTTAGAAGCTCCAAATATAAACGATGCAACAGGAAATGCATACAGCGAGAAACTGTATTATGACATTGAACCAGATGGAGAAGAAGATTCCTATCTCCTTACTCTGCATCTTGATGAAGATTACTTTCAGGATAAAGACCGGGAATATCCGGTAACGATCGATCCGACCGTATCATGGACCGGTTCCACAAACTTCTGGGATGTCTATGTGATCAACGGATCTTATAAGAACACAAACTTCTATGACAGCGGCATCACAGCCATGATGGCAGGAAAAGCAAAACAGGGAGTTTACCGTACCTATCTCCGCTTCAAGGATTTTACCAAGAAGATCGAGGGAAAATACGTGGACAGTGCAACACTTACCATGTATGAGACAGGAAGCAGCCAGAGCGGTCAGACGATCGAGGCAAGAAGAGTCACAGGAGGATGGACAAGATCCGGATTAAAATGGAGCAACCGTCCGGGATACAGCACTAACTATGGAAGTGTGAAGACAACAGGAAAAGCCAGGAAAGGAAGAAGCATCAATCTGACCCAGTACGCAAGGGAGTGTGCTTCCGGGAAGATCACATCTTACGGAGTGATGTTAAAGAACTCTGATGAGACAAAGAGCTATGGGCAGTTCTATGGTTCAAGGGCTTCCGCAAACCGTCCGAAACTGTCAGTGACTTACTATGACGGACCAACAACAGCAGCCAGTGCATCTGCGACACCAAGATATGTTGGAAAGAATACGCATTCGATCAAGCTTGCATGGACAGGGATCAATGCAAAATCATTAAACAGAGTGGAATATCGTCTGGCAACATGGGTTAATAACGCGGAAGGAAATTCAAACTATGTGCCATATTCCAGTTCGACAAAGATCGGAACAACATCCAGCGGATCAGCCACTATCAACAGCGATAAGTGGGCAGAAGGAGATTATAAGATCGTCGTCCGTGGAGTGGACAACGGATACATCAATGGATATGGAAAAGGGGCATGGTTTACGATCGACCGTACAGCACCGGCATTTGCAAGTGATCCGGAGATGACATCCGGAAAGACAGCAGCCAGTCCGTCCAGCCAGACAAATCCGGTACTGAAGATCACAGGAAAAGATGCGAACCTTTCTTATATCAAATATAAAGTAGATAATGCAGCATCTTATACGAAAGGAGCAGGTTTCAACGGAACAACATCCCAGACAACGATCAAACTTCCGATCAGCCAGGGTGTTACGGACCAGACATTTAAGATCCAGGCAGTGATCGTTGACAAGGCAGGAAATGAAAGTGCAGCAAAGACCGTCAACTATTATTATATTGACGATTCCAAGGCATCCGATTATGCACCGGAAGATGGAAACGTCCAGAATCACTATGGAAAGAACACGATCAGCTGGAAGAAAAAAGAACTTCCAAACAGTATCAGTTATGCCGTTTATCGTGGAAAGAGCGAAGACTTTACACCATCGAAAGAAAATCTTGTCAAGGCATCCATCAAGGACTCTTACTGCACAGATACCGAGGTCGCAGATGGAACCCAGTGGTATTACAAGGTATGTGCACAAAAAGTTACAACAAAAGGAGAGGTAAACAGTACCAGTGCATATGTAACGATGAGATCACAGGTTTCGATCGACAAGGCGGAATACAGCCGCTGGCTTGGAAGCAGGGATTACCGTGATACAGCAGAGATCAGCACACCGACAGGAAGCGGAACGATCGACAAGGGAAGCGGAAATCTTACCTATGCAAACACGGATTTTGAGATCAATACCGGGGTGATGGGATTATCCCTTACAAGAACTTATAACAGCCAGTCAGACAAACAGGGAATGTTTGGAAACGGATGGTATGACAGCTTTCACAGGGAATTATATCATGTTGGAGATCAGGTGGTCTTTCAGGACAGCGATGGAAGCTGTCTGGCATTTGAGAAGAACGGGGACAGCTATACCTGTGAAGAAACCAAAGAATATACGTTGGAAGAAGAACCGGAAGAACAGGAAAAGACTTATGAACTGGAAGAAAAAACAGAAGCAAAAGAAGAACAGGAAACAGTAAAGAAGACCATTTCCTATCAGTGGATACTCATGGATAAGGACCAGAACATCACACGGTTTGATGCGAATGGAACGATGGTTTCACAGGAAGATGCAAACGGAAACTTCCTGCTATATGAGATGGATGAAACAGGGCTGTTAAAGACTGTGACAACAGACAAGAACCAGTCCCTTAAGATGCAGTATAATGACCAGAACCTGTTAAAAGAGATCGAACTTGCAGATGGAACAAAGATGCAGTATACCTACGATACAGCAGGAGATCTTACCAATGCAGCCCATGTGTCAGCGGACGGAACCCAGTCTGTACAGGAACCATATGCTTATGATAAAGAACATCATATGACAGCCATAACGGATGCAGAGGGAAATGATTATGGTGTTACATATGAAGGGGAAAAGGCAGTCCGTTTTACCAAACCGGACGGAGAATACCAGCAGATCACATATGGGGATGGAACAACCACAGTATCCCTTCATAAGAATGACGGAACAAAGATATCCGAAGATTCCATGACCTATGAGAAGAACAGCGGAAAGCTCTTATCTTCCACAAATGGGAATGGAGTTAAGACGACATACCAGTATGAGAACACAGAGAATCCGCTGTTGCAGACAGGAACTGAGACAACCGTATGCTATCAGACATTAGAAAACAATCAGGTAAACTTTAAGAATGATGTAAAAGTAACGACAACAACATCCTATGACAGCAACGAAAACGTAGTGGAAGAAGTGGATGAGACAGGGCAGGTAACAAGCACAACCTATGGAACAGGGAAAGAATTCAGTCTTGCACAGACAGAAGTGATCAAAAACAGTGAGGGAGAAACTACTTCAGACACAACCTATGATTACGATGATCATGGAAATACGATCCTGGAATATGAAGATATCGGAGATACCAAGACAGAGTATGCATATGATGAGGATGGGGAAGTCAAAGAGGAACAGTCCTATGAGAATGTTAAGTCACAAGGGGATGCCGGAGTGCTGACGTCCGAACAGACGACACAGAAAGAGGAAACAGACCACAAAGTCAGTGAGACATTAACCAGCACACAGGGAAAAGTGACACAGGAAGATACAATCTCTTATGATGCGATGGGAAGAGAAGTTTCAAGTACCGACCAGAATACAGGAGAAGTGACAACAACCACTTATGACTTTATGGGACGTGTCGTAAAAACAGAAAAATCCCTAAAAGATCAGGAAGGAAAGGATACCGTCCAGACAGAGATAAAGAGCTATAATGCAAACGGATCAGTCACATCAGAGACGAGCAGTGCAGGAGTTACAATCAAGTATACTTATGATAACAGAAACCGTGTAACTACCACAAAGGAAGAAGCAGACAATAAGACAAAAACAACAGAAACTTCTTATGGATATGAAACTGCCGTGATCCATACCCTGACAGGCACAAAGACTTATAAAGATCTTCAGGTACAGACAACCAGAGTCAATGGAACCGTGACAGACAAGACATGGACAGACCATGCAGGCAATGCAGTCCGTAGCTTAAGCAGCGGTATCTATACGGATCATGTCTTTACTGACGATGGAAAAGAGATCGCAGCGGTCACACTTGGAAGCAGCACCGATGGAGAAGGAAAGATCTCCCTGACGTTATACAATAAGGAAGGAAAAACAACCCATACGATCAGCCAGCCGGTGGTTGATGGAGACAGTATCACCACAGGAAAAGATACGATCATCAATGAGACTGCATATGATGTTAATGGAAATGAGAGTGCTGTGACCGATGGAAACGGAAATGTCACAACCTATACTTATGATGACCAGAACCGTGTCACAGGTGTGAGCAGAAAGAATGGAAACGAAACAATCAGCAACAGCATTTCTTATGATATGGGAGCGGATGGAAAGACCACGACCAGTGTCAAAGATGCCAACGGACATGTCAACAAAGAAGTGACAAATGAAGCAGGACTGACAGAAAGCACCACAGATCTTGGAGACGGAGAAGAACAGATCACAACAGCTTACAGTTATGATACAAACGGAAACAAGATCAGGGAAACCTATGCAGATGGCGGTTATAAGACATTTGATTATGACAGGAAGAACCGCCTGATCAAAACAGAATCCTATGAAGCAGGGGAAGCAGGAGAAAGTATCGGAGAGAAGACCTTAAAGACGGTCTACAGTTACGATATCAATGACAGACTGTTAGAAAGTATTGATTATCAGATCGACGGAGCAGAGGAAACAGCCGTACGTTACACAGAATATCAGTATGACAGCAGAGGACAGACAACAGGATATGCAGAATTAAGTCAGGAAAACGAACCGACAGCCGACGAGATCAAAGTACACCAGATCAGATACCATTACGACAGTGATGGAAAGCTCACAAAGGTTACTTATCCAACAACAAAGAACGGAGTTCAGGCTTTAGCGTATGAATATGACCAGAACGGATGGCTGACAAAGATCAAAGGAGAAGTTCAGTCAGCAGACACCAGTACAGAAAAGACAGTACGAAGCTATACTTATGACAGCTATGGCAAGGTCAAAGAGATCAAAGACTACAGAAACCTGTTAAACAGCAGTGATCAGGCAGTGAAGAAAGCCTACACTTATGACAGCCTTGACCGTGTCAAAGAGATGACGTACACAGATCTTGAGACAGGAAAAGTGATGGAATCCTACCGCTACGGTTATGACAAGAATTCCAATATCACAGAGAAAACAGAAGTCAATAACTATCCGAAAGAAGAGAAAGATAAAGTCAATGAGACAAAAGCTTATACTTATGATGCACTCGGACGACTGACAAAGACTGTGACAAGCGATCATAAGAATGATGATAAGACAAAGACCGTTACCTATACTTATGACAAAGCTGGAAACAGAACCAAAGAAGATGATGGAACCACACAGACCGCGTATACCTATAACGGACTGGATCAGTTACAGACAGCAACAAAAGAAAAAGGAACCACAGTTAACGAAGTACGCCAGTACAGCTATGATGCCAATGGAAACCAGACGGATGTCAAAAACACAAAGACAGGACAGACAGAATCCTATACTTATGATGCAGAGAACCGCTTAAG
>CABIYF010000001.1:13909-173084 GCA_902362875.1 Eubacteriaceae bacterium
TCCATCGGTTCCGATCAGGTTCTGGGATGTCTGGCTGTTATCTCCATCTGTTGTATCATAAAGATATCCAGGGAAGTACCACAAGTCTTGTAAAAGAAGATGGAAGTGCTGATGCAACATACCGGTATACAGACTTTGGAGAGACAGCAATCAACGGAGATAACAAAGCAGAGAATGAGGTTTGTTATACGGGTGGAATCTATGACCAGAGTACAGGATTATATTATTTGAATGCAAGGTATTATAATCCTGAGGATGCAAGATTTTTGATAGAAGATACTTATCGTGGAGAAAATGATAAACCTGATACACAACATTTATATGTATATTGTGCGAATAATCCAATAAATCATGTTGATCCTAGTGGTCACTATGCAGTGGCATTATATACATTAGTAAAGGTAGTTGCAGGAGGAGTGGTATTTTATGTATCATATTCAACTTGGAAAAGACGAAGGATAAAGACACGATATGCAGGAAGAAGAGTTACTTTTAAAACTAGAATATCTATATGGCTTACGTGGAGAGCAGCTAATAGAATAATGCATAGTAAAGGTAAGGGAAAAAAGAAAAAGCAGTCAAAAATGAGTGAAAAAGAAAAATCATCAGATACACCAAGTTGGGCAGATGGACATAATCCAAAAGCAGGAGAAAATGGAAATGCTTATGCAAAAAGGGAAATGGAAAAGGAAAGGAAGACAAGGACATGAATATAGTGAATTAAAAAAATGGGCAGACAGGGGATACCGATACAAAAAAAGAAGATAAGTAATTTGTAAATGTATAAAATATATTGAAGGAGGTAATAATAAGAATGGTTTATGAGCTATTTTTTTCATATTATGATCAAGATCCAGAAAATGATGAAGAAATGATTATTGCTGCATATTCATCATATGAGAAAGCAGAATCAGCAAGAAAAAAACTTTTGGAACAACCAAGGTTTAAAGGAAAAGAAGATTTTTTTGAAATTCATGATTTTAAAATGAATGAACCTTGGTGGGATGAAGGATTTTGGAGAGCAACAAGGTCATATTTCATAATTCAACTTTTAAGAGGATATGTAATTGAAAAAGAGCAAGAGCATAATTCAGAAAATCATAATATAGAAATAAGAAATCAAGAAGATAGATTAGTGTATCAAGGTAGCATGGATTGTTATTATGATCATGAAAAATTTTTGTGTTTGAAAAATATTGAGAGTGGGGAAATGTATTGTTTAGATAAACAACAAGGAAAGATTCAATATGAAGCAAATACTTATGAAGATATGTTAAAATTTGTAAGACAAAGATATCAGATTGAAATTTTTGGATGGAAAGATATTTTTAGAAAATGAGGTGATGCAATATGTATGTATATCAACTAACATATAGAGATGAAGGAAACCTATTACCCATTGGTTATTTTGGAAGTTGGAAAAAGGCAAGAAATGTAATGAAAAAGTATAGATCAACATTACCAGGATTTAAAGAATATCCAAATTATTTTATTTTAAAAAAAGTAAAATTGGACGAAGATGATTATTATTTTCCGGAAGAATAAAGCTACACAAGGAGTATTAGATTGCTGGTTGGTTGAACGACATGCTATATTTTATATCGCAAGGTTTGCCACGGGAGCATAATTAGCAAAGATATTAAATCTAAGAGGTTCTGCTTATGTTAGAACATTTTCATGGAAAGGAAAATAAAATGAAAAACAGAAAAAAGATTTTTATTATAATTACAATGCTTTCAACATTTTGTTTTTCCATATGCGGATGCAGTAAAGACAAAGACAAGGATATATCCAAAAAACAGCTATACGCTTCTATTTGCAATCCCAATATGCAAGGTGTAAAGGAAGCATTGAAAAATCATGCAGAACTTGCAAAAGAAACAATCAAAACATCATCAAAAACGAAGCCGTTAGAATTAGCCGTCAGAGAGATTGAGAGCGAAAAGATACAGTTACAAATATGCTCACAATTGATAAAGAGTGGTGCAGATGTTAATGAAAAAGGAATAGATGGAGATACGAATCTATGCTGGGCAATTGTTAATGATAGATTTGACTTAGCCAATCAGCTGTTGGATGCGGGTGCAGATCCAAATCAAAAAGGAGATGAAATAACAGCACTAAAAGGAACGGTAAGTAGGATTTCATTTGAAAATTATAATGAGAAAATGGACATGTTAAATAGACTATTGGAATCAGGTGCAAAACCTGATTCCGATATAATTTCATTTCTTTTAAACGATGATAACAGCAATTGGGGAATGCAGTATTATTTTACGCCTCAAATTTTAAAAGAATTAGAAAAATATGACGGAAAACAAAATATATCACAAGGATTACGAGCAGCAATGAATGGAGATGATCATAAACTTCAAAAACTTGTGATATCAGATAAAATAAATAAAAAAGATAAAGAGCAGGTATTAGCTTTTGCAGCAGCACATTGTAATGTGGATACATTGAAGATCATGAGAAAACAAGGGTATGATTTTTCTTGGAAAGACTCAGATAAAGTAGGATTATTGCAGATCGCAGCACTATGCAATCATTCTTCAGTAGTAAAATATTTGTTAGAACAACAATTAGATTCAAAGGCAAAGGCGGATTATTACAAAGTAAGAGCAGTTGATCTTGCGATTGCAGCAGGAAACTTAGATAATGTAAAGATTTTGATAGAAAAAGACAAAGTGAATTTCAAGAAAAATCATCACGGAAAACCTTGTGATGTATGGGAATTTATTTTAGCTTTCGGCAATAAAAAATCTTTTAAAACACTGGAATCTTTAGGTCATCAGCCAACAAAAGAAGAAATATATGACACCTATCAAAATTACAGTAAGGAACAATATGAGCAGGGGGTAAAAGTAAAAGAAGATGAATTGCAGGAAATAATCTGGAATGGAGAAAGTGATATTGCAAGAAAAATACTAGAAAACAAAATGACAAAAGGAAAAGTCAGAAAAGAATCTTTATTACAGACAGCAGTTGATGTTGGGGATTACACAATGGTACGTTATCTTGTCGAACAAGGAGCAGATATCAATAAATATGTAAAAGAAGAAACTGAAAATTATTCTTCTACAGCATTACAGACAGCGTGCGCATCACAAAGTCAAGAAATTTTGAAATATCTGAAAAAGCATGGAGGTGATAGCAAGAAAAAAGATTCAGAGGGTAGAAGTTGTAAGAAAATTGCAAAAGATAACAAGGCGGTATGGAATTTGGAACTTATACAATAAAAAGAAAGGATTTTCTAAAATAAAATTGGAAAATCCTTTCACAATCCAATACAAGGGTGCGATATAAATGATAAGGAACGGAGGAAAAAGGTATGAAAAAGGGATTCACAAAGAAACGATACCAATTAATTTTACTTATAATTCCATGTATCATCATTTTAGCATATATATATTTTACGCAATCCAATAAGATAGATACAATCAAATTAAAAAGAAAATCATTTACAACATATTCGCCATCTAAGAATCATCAACTTAATGTATATACAGCAGATACAAACAAAGAAAATGCTTCCGTATTAGTAGAACTTAAAAATGATCAAACAAAGAAAAACATATACTGGCAGCCAAATACTTCATGGGCATATATTGTCTGGAAATCAGAAAACATTGTTTATATCAATGGCACAAAAATAAATCTGTCAAAGAATAAACAATATGATGAAAGAGATAACACAGGGGAATCTTTTTACTCAAAAAAAGACAACAATCCACTATATCTTTCCATTCTAAAACAAGAGATTGATGAGCAGAAGATTATAAAGCAACTCAAAGACAAATCAAAAATAAATTATGCAGATGCACAAGGAAATACTTTGTTGATGATAGCATCTTATACAGGCAATATGAAGATCTTTCATCAATTGGAAGACAATGGAGCTGATATAAGTAAAAGAAATAATGAAGGACAAGGCGTACTAGAATTTGCAATTAGGAGTGATCTTTCAGAGAAGCAGATTCTTAAACAATTAAAAGATGAAATAAAAATGGGTGCGGTTATAACGGAAGAAACAAAAAATGCTGTGATACAGCCTTGGAAGTATCGATGGAAAGCAGCAAGTTGTAATTACAAGGTTTTGGACTGGGTATATGATAAATTAAACCAGAATCCAGAAACAGACATGACAGCAGAACAAAAGGTTCTCTTAAAGGCAGCAAGAGGACAGAAAACAAAGGGGACAAAAGAAGAAGCAAAATTTACAGATAAAGATGGAAATACAATGCTTATGATAGCAGCGGGATATGGAAATCAAAAGCTGTTAAATAATTTGTTAGCTCAAAACCCAAAACTGACACACAAAAATCGCTTTGGAGAAGATGCTTTATTATATGCTATATCGAAAGATCAGATAACAACAGCAAAACAATTATTGGAAGCGGGCATGGATAATCAAGAAGCACTGTTAAAAACAGCACAGACAGGAAATGTGAAGATGGCAGAGCTGGTATTAAAATATTTAGACTTACGATCTGACTGGTATATAAAGCAGGCAGTGATAGAAGCAATGAATGAGGGAAATGAAGATTATGCGTATAAACTGTTTTTGAAGTTAAAGGATAAGAATTATAAGGGTGGAACGGAAACAATATATGAGTATGCTAAAGAAATGGGAGTAGAAAAAATTGTAGATTGGTATAAAAAGTAATAATCCTTAGTTTGCCCCGTAGATCCTATGAAGGCATTAATAATTATCTCCAATTTCTAAATTCAAGTACAAGGAGAACTGCTATGAATATATTAGAAAAATTAATGAAAATCTTAGAAAAAAGTAGAAAAGAGTTGCTCTTATCCGAAGAAGATAAAAAAATAATAAAAGAAATTAGTCAATGTAATAATAGTTATTACAGAATGAGAATATTAGACATTCTGAAATATGAATTAGAAGACTGGTCATATGATATTCTAAAGACCATGATAGAAGATAAAAATAGATTCGTTGCAGAAAAATCAATTTTTATAATCGCAACGTTTATTAAATTAAAAGATTTTTATGGATTATTTAGAAAAACTATAAATGATGAATTCTTAAATTATGCAAGTGTTGAAGCTATAGCGTATATTGGCAAAGAGAGAAGAATAGATGAGGATATCATAGAAAAACAAGTAAGACAAATGTTATCAGAAGTAGATGAAACAAGTTGTGCAATTTATAGAATTTATGCATATATCTTCGATATTACTAATGATGAAAAATATATAGATAATATTTTGGAGGGATTACAATCTAAAAATGATGATGAGAGATATCAAGCTCTTTATACGACAGATTATATAATAAATGAATGTTTAGACAGAGAAATGCTATTGGACAAAATAGATAAAAAATTACGCGACAGCATGGAAAATGAACAAAGATATAATAGGATATATAGGGAAAGACTAGTAAATTTGATTCGAGAAAAATCAGGGAAAAAAAGGGAGATAATTTACGATCAAGAAAAGATTTTTCATCAAAGGGTATTGAATGATTCAAAATATATATTGCAAAGATGTATATTTGAATTGTATTATCCGATAAATGATGATCCATATAAAATCGTATTAAACTTGCTGGAAGAAAACAGAGGGAAAATACAAGAGGAAGAATTTTATATCTTTGGAAGCTATATAGAAAGTATTTATGGATGGGAAGAAGTCAATGTATATCAGCAGTGGTTGGAAGCTAGAGGATCAAAGAAAAATAAAGCAATCATTTTATATTTAAAAGCAATGTGGGAATTTGTGAAAGATGATTATAATTTGTTAAATAAACACGCACTTAAATATGCAAATGAAGCATTAACGTATGCAAAAGATATTCCTGCAATTTATCATCTGATAGGACGATTAACCAATCCGGATACAATAGAATATGAAAATTTAAAAAAGGCATGTGAAGAAAATACAATAAAGTTATCTTTAAAAGAAATAGAAAATATGGAATTAAAAGATCTATATAGTTATAATACATTTCTTAAAATGGATATTTTGAAAAAATATGCAAAACCAGAAAACTTTTCTTTAATAGCATTAGAAAATGAAGATGATTATTTTTGGAATTGGGAACTGTAAAGGAAGGAGATAAGAATATGCAAAGGAAGTTTATGAAAAGAATAAATAATATATTAAATATGATATTAGTTATAACGTTAGCTGTTATTATAATAAATCCTGTTATTGGTGGAGCTGTTTTTTTAATCAAAGATAGAAGATTACAAAGAGTAGAAGAAAATACAAAAGAAGAAAATATAAGATTTTGTAATTTGACTTCAATAAAATTATTTGATGGAAGGTTGTATTGTTTAAATGATAGTCAAAGAATGATAGCTGTTCTTTCAAAGAATGGAAAGTTTGAGAAAAATATATTGTTGCCAGGAAAAAATGATGCTGGAGCTAATGATATATACATATTTAAAAATGATTTATGTATTATAACGACTAATAATGAATTATATCAGTATACATCGGCAGATAATTATAAAAGAATTGTGTATAACAAGAAACAGATGAATATATATGGTCGAAATAATAAATTAATAAAGAAAATGCCGGCATATGACGATCAGATAGTATATTGCAATGAAAATGCTAAATATGCAGTAACTTATGATTTTACACATAACTTATTAAAAGAATATGAGAATGGGGTAAAGAAGGAAGAGAAAAAGATAGATTATGATACAATTACAAAAAAGAATCATACAGTTTCACAAGGGAATGTTGTATATCGAATAGGAAAACTTAGAAATAGTATATTAAAAGAAGAAGGAGATACCAAAACGGTTTTATATAGAGCAAGTTGTTTAGATACTCTATTATATTCAGACGTTATAGCCAATGCTTCAATTGTGATTTTTGTATTGTGTACTATTTTAAAATATTTTAGAAAGAGATAAATTATGAAACGTATTACCAAAGCAAGAATTATATTACTATTGTTATTTTTAGCTACATTCATAGGAAACATAATAGGAAATATAAGATTAAAAAATCAGAACAAACAATTTTTAAACAAATCTTATTCGATTCCACTTGAAACATTTCTTTTTAATCGGGCAACAACGGATAAGAATGGGAATCTATATGTAGCAAATGATATGCTTCCTTTTTGTTAAGAAGAAAATGTATAAGGAAACGAATAATAATGCAGGCAAGTAAATCTACGAAAGGAATGTAATAAATTATGAAAATAAGATTTATAGAGCCGGGAAACCATCCATATAAACCGACAATTTTAAATTATTTTGTATATGACCGTTATATTAGAACGCCTTCCGTTGGTTTAAATACGCTGGCAACAATCGTAAAGAAAAAAATACCTGATACTTATATGTATAGTGAATCAATATCGAGACTTGATATGAAAGACATTAAAGATGCAGACATTGTGTTTATTGGTATTTTTACTTACGCTGCAGTACGAGGCTATAAGATCGCATCGTATCTAAGGAAACATACAAATGCGACGGTTGTATTAGGCGGATTACATGCTTCTATGAATTATAAAGAAGCAGTCAGATACGCAGACTATGTCATGCTTGGAGAGGGAGATGAAACAATTCTTCCGTTGATCAAGATGATCAAATCAGGGAAAAGACCCAAAATAAAAGGTTACGCATGGATGGAAAATGGAACGATCTATAATACAGGAAAGGCAGAGCCGCCACAAAATATTGATATCATTCCAGATCGAAGCCTGATTCATAATTATAAAAAGATGACAGGACATATGACAATCTGGCCACAGGTACATGCATCAAGAGGTTGTCCTCATAATTGTGATTATTGTGCATTGGTAAGACATTTTGGACGCTGTGTCAGAAAAAGATCTCCAGAAAATATCGTAAAAGATATTCAATATTCCATTGATTTTTTCGAAAAGGGGAATCACAGATTAATAAAAGATCTTTGGATTACCGACGACAATTTTTTCGCAGATAGGCAGTGGGCAAAACAGGTTCTTAACGCAATCATAGATAGTGGGATTAAATACAGATTCAATATTCAGGCAAGATACGAAGTTGGTTTTGATGATGAAATGCTGGAGCTTCTTAAAAAAGCGGGATTTTTTGAGCTGGATATGGGGATAGAATTTATCGATGATGCATCATTTAAAACATATCATAAGATAAGTACGAAAGAACAGATTGAGAAGTCTATTAAGAATATTCAAAAACATGGTTTAAGTGTCAGAGGATTATTTATTCTTGGCTCAGATAATCAGAAAAAAGGATGCGGGAAAGAGCTTGCCGATTTCGTGATAAAAAATAAGATTCAAGGTGTTTTGATCCAGTGTATGTATTTTGTCCCAGGGACACCAGCATATGAAGCCAATAAAGATCGATTACTGCATAGAAACTGGGCAAAATATAATGGAAATACAGTACACTATCCAAAGAATATGACACCATATGAGTTACAGTTAGAGCAAATAGAAGCAAGTAAAAGAATATATTCTGTAAAACGTCTGATCAAAGCTGTTATTTTTGAGGACTGGGTACATAAAGTGTTGTTTATTGGTGAGTTTTTCTGGCATATGAGTACCAGATCAGATTTGAAAAAGGAATTGAAATATTTAAAACAATTTCAATAAAAATATACAGGGAAAGATTAGTAAGCATCAATTTCTTGTTATTTGCAATATCAAATGGTAAAATTAAAAACAGAGTAAGGAAATGCTATATATAAAAGAAAGTTGGTGAGGGATATGAGTAAAACATTTAATGTAAATGGAATTTGTTATCCGAATGAACATTATATGGTAAACATAGATTCAAAGTTAGCACAAATAAAGCAGTTAGTGGATGATAAAAAATATTTTGTAATAAATCGGGCAAGACAATATGGAAAAACAACCACATTAAATATGTTAGTCAAATATCTCGCAGACAAATATACTGTATTTTTTATTAGTTTTGAAGGTCTTGGAGAAACAGCTTTTGAAAGTGAAACAGCATTTTGTGGAACTATATGTGAATTATTATATGATACAGTACTGTATGAAGAAGTTCCAGCAATTGATGATACAGTAAAACAGATTATTATTGACAGTGTAAAGAAGAAAGCACAAGATATGTTAAGTCTTTCTAATTTAATATCTAATATTTGTAAAAATGCAGAAGTTCCAGTTATTTTAATGATTGATGAGGTTGATCAGGCAAGTGATCATAAAGTTTTTATAGATTTTCTAGGAATGCTTCGAAGTAAATTTCTAAAACGCAGTACAAGGCCGACGTTTCAATCAGTCATATTAGCTGGAGTTTATGATATAAAAAATTTAAAGCATCGTATAAGAGAAGACCATGAACATCAGATGAATAGTCCATGGAATATAGCTGCGGATTTTAGTGTAGATATGAGTTTTACAAGAGACGATATTGCAAGTATGCTTGACGAATATGAGAAAGATCATAAATGCACGATGGAAGTGAAAAAGATTGCGGGATTGCTTTATGAATATACTTCGGGTTATCCATACTTGGTATCAAAGATCTGTAAGTTGATCGATGAGAGATGTAATCAAAATTGGACAAAGCAAGGTGTATTAGAAGCAATCAAGATTCTTTTAAAAGAGGCTAATACATTGTTTGATGATCTGAGAAAGAAGATCACAGATTATGAAGAATTGAAAAATATGCTGTACTCCATATTATTTCAAGGAGAATCCTATCCATATAATCCAGACAATTTTGTGATAGATATTGGAACGATGTTTGGATTTATTAAGGAAAAAGATGGTCAGGTAGTTATTTCAAATCGTATATTTGAGACAAGATTATACAATTTGTTTTTGTCGGAAGAATTAACAAGTAGTGTGATATATCAAACAGGAGAACGTGATAAGAATCAATTTGTGAAAAATGACATATTAAACATGGAATTGGTGCTTGAAAAATTTATGATACATTTTCATGATATTTATGGGGAAAATACAGAGAAATTTGTAGAAGAAAATGGCCGGCGTGTATTTTTATTATATTTAAAACCGATTATTAATGGTACTGGAAATTATTATATAGAAGCACAGACCAGAGATCAGAGTAGAACAGATGTTATTGTGGACTATTTAGGGAAACAGTATGTGATTGAATTGAAAATTTGGAGAGGTAATGAGTATAACAAAAGGGGAGAAAAACAGTTGGCAGAATATTTGGAATATTACCATTTAGAAAAGGGATATTTGCTGAGTTTTAATTTCAATAAAAATAAAAAAACAGGATTGAAGGAAGTGGAAGTAGATAATAAGAAGATTATAGAAGTAGTAGTGTAAAAATACAGTTAAGGGATCGTAGATCTTACGAAGTCACAAGAGAAAGCATTGATTTCAAAAGGAGGTTAAAAAGTGATCTTAATGATAAAAAATACGAAAGTATTAGAAACAAATAAGGATGGAAGTATTATGATCTATGAAGAAAAATTACTTCCATTTTCCTTACAAAAAGAAGATCTTACCTATGAAGATTTTTTCTTTAATTGGCTGTCAGTAAGACCACTGTCAATTGGAAGAACAAATGCAAAAGCCATTTTAAATAACGCAGGAATTCCTCAGAATTCATTAACAATAGCAAGAATCTGCCATGGAATGAATTTATCAGATTGTTACTGGGTAAAAGAGCGGGAAGAAGATACATCATGGGACAAAGATAATCTGTATGATCACGATATGGATCCGCTTTATGCAGATACAGCATTGACAGGAAAATCACATCACTTATCAAAAGATAAATTTCATACACCAGAATTAACAGCACAAGGAGTTTCAGCAAAATGCTGGATTAAGGAGAATGATGGGATTTATTTATATAAAGTCGGAAGAAAAGAACTTCCAGCAAGTGAGATTTTAGATGTTCTGGGAATTGATCATGTACATTATGAAAAAGCAGAGCAGTTAAAAGAATATTTGTCAAAAGACAGGATAAAAAAAATAGAAGATGTGGGAGAAATCATTGTAAGATCAAAGCTTATCACGAATCAGCAGCAAGGAATCATTCCGTTTGAAGAATTTGCGGTATGGTGTGCAAATCAAGAGATAGATGATGAATATGAAGAAGCAAAACGAAGGGATGAAAAGTCATATTATGAAATGCAGATTGCGGATTATATTTTAAATAATAGTGACCGCCATGTTGGAAATTGGGGATTTTATTTTGATGTTGAGGAAAATAAATTACAAGGAATGTATCCACTGATGGATCATGATCATTCATTTGACGAAGAAGAAACACTCATGTCCCAGACAAATGAAGGCAAAACACTTTTAGAAGCAGCCAGGATCGCACAGGCTCAATTAAATCTTCCGGTAAAAGATATCCTTGAGATTCCAAAGCCAGAATATTTAATGGATAACGAGTGGGAACAAGTAAGAAAAAGAGTAATGATGCTGTGAATCCTCTAAAAAGCAAAAATCATAATTGACAAATACCACAAAAATGTTATAGAATGATAACGTTAAAGGCATTGATGGTGCATAGTAAGAAACCAACAGTTTCCGAATTTCACACCGTAGCTGTATCTTTGAATGCGATGAATCAAGTTTGTACCTGATCATCAGTAGGAGATAACGGAGTCTGCCCGTTACGCAGAGACTTAAGTGCTTATGGTAATTAAGAAGAAGTTTAACGATACCATAGGAATTAGGGTGGTACCGCGAGTATATAACAAGAACTCGTCCCTTTGCGGACGGGTTCTTTTTCTTTTATCTAAATATAGATTAGAAAGAAAAAGTAACCTGATCCGAGAATATAGAAAAGATCAATAAAGGAGAAACAAGCAGATGAAAGAGAGATTAGAGGCAATCAAGAAAGCTGCCTTGGAGAAAATCGAACAAGCAGATGCAATGGATAGTTTAAATGATATCCGAGTATCTGTACTGGGTAAAAAAGGTGAATTAACTCAGGTATTAAAAGGAATGAAAGACGTAGCCAAAGAAGAACGTCCAATCGTAGGACAGATGGTCAACGATACCAGAGCAGTCATCGAAGAAGCATTAGAAAAAGAGATGACATTATTAAAGAAAAAAGTTCGTGAAGAAAAAATGAAACGTGAAGTCATCGACGTTACATTACCTGGTAAGACTCATGAAAAAGGACATCGTCATCCAAACCAGATCGCTCTTGAAGATTTAGAGAGAGTATTTATCGGTATGGGATACGAAGTAGTCGAAGGACCAGAAGTAGAATACGATAAATACAACTTTGAAATGTTAAATATCCCAGCAAACCATCCTGCAAAAGACGAACAGGATACATTCTATATCAACAAAGATATCGTGTTAAGAACACAGACATCTCCTGTACAGGCACGTATCATGGAAACAGGAAAAATGCCAATCCGTATGATCGCACCTGGACGAGTATTCCGTTCTGACGAAGTTGATGCAACACATTCTCCATCTTTCCATCAGGTAGAAGGATTAGTTGTAGATAAAGGAATCACATTTGCAGACTTAAAAGGAACATTAGAGCAGTTTGCAAAAGAATTCTTCGGACCAGATACAAAAGTAAAATTCCGTCCACATCATTTCCCATTTACAGAGCCAAGTGCGGAAGTAGACGTTACATGTTTCAAATGCGGTGGAAAAGGATGCCGTATGTGTAAAGGAAGCGGATGGATCGAGATCTTAGGATGCGGAATGGTTCACCCACACGTTCTTGAAATGTGCGGAATCGACCCAGAAGTATATTCAGGATTTGCATTCGGAATCGGTTTAGAGCGTGTCGCATTATTAAAATACGAGATCGACGATATGCGTCTGTTATATGAAAACGATAAGAGATTCTTATCACAGTTCTAAATGGGATAAGAATATTTCGAATAGAGAAGATAGAATAAAGGAGAATAAAAGTAATGGATACACCAATTTCATGGATCAAAGCCTATGTGCCTGATCTTGATTGCACACCACAGGAATATGCAGATAAAATGACATTATCTGGTTCCAACATGGAAAGTGTCACATATTTAGATAAAAACTTAGAAAAGATCGTAGTCGGAAAGATCGAAAAGATCGAGAAACATCCAGACGCAGACAAACTGATCATCTGTCAGGTAAATGTCGGAGATGAGACAGTTCAGATCGTCACAGGAGCACCAAATGTATCAGAAGGTGACTTAGTACCAGTTGTATTAGACGGTGGACGAGTTGCCGGAGGACATGATGGTGGAAAGAACCCAGAAGACGGAATTAAGATCAAAAAAGGAAAACTTCGTGGAGTAGAATCTTTTGGTATGATGTGTTCTATCGAAGAACTTGGAAGCTCCAGAGATATGTACCCAGAAGCACCAGAATATGGAATCTACATTTTCAACAAAGATGTAAAACCAGGAGATGATGCAGTCGAAGCATTAGGATTTCGTGATGCAGTTGTCGAATTCGAGATCACATCTAACCGTGTAGACTGCTTCAGCATGATCGGTATGGCAAGAGAAGCAGCAGCTACATTTAAGAAAGACTTCTTCCCACCAGTTGTCACAAAGACTGGAAATGATGAAGATGTCAATGATTACATCAAAGTAAGAGTAGAAGATGAAGACCTTTGCCCAAGATACACAGCAAGAGTTGTGAAAAATATCAAATTAGCACCATCACCAGAATGGATGCAGAGAAGATTATCCGCTATGGGAATCCGTCCGATCAACAACTTAGTTGATATCACAAACTACGTGATGGAAGAATACGGACAGCCAATGCATGCATACGATCTTGATACAATTGCAAACAAAGAGATCGTTGTACGCCGTGCAAAAACAGGAGACAAATTCACTACATTAGATGGTGAAGAAAGAACTATGGATGAGAATGTCTTAATGATCTGTGATGGAGAAAAAGAAATCGGTATCGCAGGTATCATGGGTGGAGAAAACTCTATGGTAACAGACGACATCAAGACATTATTATTCGAAGCAGCATGCTTTGATGGAACAAACATCCGACTTTCTTCTAAGAGAATCGGTTTAAGAACAGATGCATCTGGTAAATTCGAAAAAGGATTAGACCCAGAAAATGCAATGGCAGCTATGGATCGTGCATGCCAGCTGATCGAAGAATTAGGAGCAGGAGAAGTTGTTGGAGGAGCTGTTGACGTTTATCCAAATCCAGTCAAACAGATCCGCCTTCCATTAGAAGTAGACAAGATGAACGCCCTTCTTGGAACTGATGTATCCAAAGAAGAAGTTTTAGAATATTTCGGAAGAATCGATCTTGGATATGATGAAGCAACAAATGAAGTTATCGTACCATCTTTCCGTCAGGATCTTCACCGTATGGCAGACCTTGCAGAAGAGGTTGCAAGATTCTATGGATATGATAACATCCCAGTTACATTACCAAACGGAGAATCTACAGCCGGTAAGAAACCATTTAAGATCCGTGTCGAAGATGTCTGCAGAAATGTAGCAGAACAGAACGGATTTTCTGGTGGAATGACTTATTCTTTCGAAAGTCCAAAAGTATTTGATAAATTATTATTAGCAGAAGATGCAAAAGAACGTCAGGCAATTGAGATTTCAAACCCATTAGGAGAAGATTTCAGTATCATGAGAACCATCTCCTTAAATGGAATGTTAACATCTCTGTCTACAAACTTAGCACACAGAAATAAAAACGTGAGATTATATGAATTTGGAAACATCTATATTCCAAAAGCATTACCATTAACAGAATTACCAGACGAAAGAATGCAGATGACACTTGGAATGTACGGAGAATGCGATTTCTTCACATTAAAAGGTGTGGTAGAAGATATGCTTGATTCTCTTGGATTAGGTGGAAAATCTGAATACGCACCAACAGCTGAACATCCATTCTTACACCCAGGAAGAGCTGCAGATGTTACAATCGATGGAGAAAAGATCGCATACATTGGACAGATCCATCCAGAAGTTATGGATAACTACAACATGAAAGGTGAAGTCTATGTAGCAGTTATCGACATGCCAACATTAGTACCAAAAGCAACCTTCGACCGCAAATACGAAGGAGTAGCCAAATTCCCAGCAATGAAACGTGACTTAAGTATGGTTATGAAGAAAGACATCTTCGTTGGACAACTTGAGAAGATCTTCAAAGACAAAGGTGGAAAACTTCTTGAATCTTACGAATTATTCGACGTCTACGAAGGAGACCAGATCGAAAAAGGATATAAATCCGTAGCATACTCCTTAACATTCAGAGCAAAAGACCGTACATTAGAAGATGCAGAAGTATCTAAGATCGTTGAGAAGATCCTTGATGAACTGAAGAAATTAGGCGTTGAATTACGTGCTTAATTGCTAGTAAGAAATAAGATAAAGTAAGAATTAAAATCCCTTGGCAGGCGAAACTGTCAGGGGATTTTTTCTTTAAAGGAAAATATAATTTGTAAAGTAAAATTGGAATTTAAGATCAATTGTGTTAATATAAAATAAAAGAAATGAAACGAGGTGACAGCAGAATGGGAATTTATCTAAACCCGCCAGCAGACGGTTTTGAAGATATTTTAAAAGACGATATCTATGTAGATAAAACAGAGTTAATTGCATATACTAATCAGGTTTTAGGAACATCAAGAAAGCTTACATGTTTCAGCAGACCAAGAAGATTTGGAAAATCTTTCGCAGCCCAGATGTTAGTCGCCTATTATTCAAAAGGTGCACAATCTGAGCATTTATTTCAAGACTTAAAGATTGCAAAAAGTATAGAAGAAAAAAGTCATTATAAACAATATTTAAATCAATGTGATGTCCTGTTCTGGGACATGACATGGTTTATTACGAATGCCCAGAATATCGAAGATACGGTAAAAAATCTTCAAAGAAAAGTCATTTTTGAATTAAAAAGAGAGTTTCCAGACTGCATAGAACCAGAAACAACAGCACTCCCAGAAGCACTCTTACAGATCAGCGCGATTACAGGACGAAAGTTTTTTATCATTATCGATGAATGGGATGCATTATTTCGAGAAGCCAAAACAGATCAGAGATTGCAGGAAGAATATATCCAGTTATTAAGAGGATTATTTAAAGGAATACAAGTTTCAAGATTTCTAAGTGGAGCCTACATGACAGGAATTCTCCCAATCAAAAAATACGGAACGCAATCAGCATTAACTGATTTCTACGAATACACGATGTTGGAACCAGGACCATTGGCAGAATTTGTAGGATTTACAGAACAAGAGGTCAAAAATTTATGCAAAGAACAGGAAATCGATTTTGAACAGGCAAAAAAATGGTACGACGGATACTGCTTTGGACAGACAGGACATATTTATAATCCGAATTCTGTAATGAAAGCAATATTTAACAAACGATTCAGCAACTACTGGACACAGACAGAGACATATAAAGATGATGTATTGACGTTATTGGTACATTTAGGATATTTGGCATATGATATTGATCGAAAAGAAGTCTATATTCCAAATGAAGAGATACGTCAGGAATTCGTTAGAGCGATTAAGAATGGAAAAAGACAGGAATTATTAAAAGAAATTGAAAACTTAAATTGGCTGATAGTATAAATTTAGAGAGAAATCCCCTGACAGGTAATAATGTCAGGGGATTTTTGTTGCTATTACAACAGGCTAACAGTATAATATAAAAAGAAAAATTTGGAGGGAAAGATAAGGATGAAAGATATACTGATGAATAATGATGATATGCTAGACTGGTTGTTGATCATATGCATATATGAAATCTACAGATTAATAAAGTACAAGAATGTAGAAAACAAGAAAAAGTTTTACATAACAGAGATTAGAAATTTTCTAATTACAATAGCAGCAATTGTTGCACTTACAGTAGTAGAAGAAATCTGTGGAGTAGGAATTTTAGCGATAATTGTTGTAGGGATGGTAGTCTTTTGCGTGTTAAAGATAAAGAAAATGAATGAGGATGAACGAATTGATTTATACCAGAAGTTATTACTGGTAGCAGGGATTATGACGGTTGTAGTTTTGACAGAATTAATATAAGGAAAATTTAATAAGAACTTAAATAAAAATGTATAGGAACAATGATCTTGTAAGTTATAATAAATTTAAGAAGGAAAAGGTATGAAACAAGAGGAGGAGAGAAATGTCAAAGATAAAACAGAAGGGCAGTAAAAAGATCATTGTTAGAATTCTATTAATCATTTGCTTTATTTACTGCTTTATGACACCAAAAGAATTAACAAAGAAATACGAATTATACGCTAAAGATGTAAACTGGGAAAACATCATCATCAACAAACAAGGTGAATACGTCAAAGAAAACGAAAAAAACAAAAACTATGAACAAGGAATTGGACTTGCAGTCTGCCAGCATATAAAATATTACTATGTATCAAAATCAAAAGAAGTAATACTTGTAAATAATAATAAAGGCTATCTTTATATAGATACAACAAAAGATAAACTTTCAAAACCAACTAAAATTTATAAAGAATTAAAATTGGAATCCAATAAACAACAAATAAGCATTTAAAAATATAATTCTATTCATCCACAACCTAAGGCAATGAAACTTTTTAAAAAATTATTGTTTTTCAATAATTTTCATGCTACAATAATCTTGAAATTATCGAAAAACAATAATTGGAGGTGGAAAGGATGAAGTTAAACATAAACAAACTAATCCTAATCGAAGTCATTGCAGGAATCCTTCTTGCATTCATAACAAGCAAAATCTTGCATATGACAGCAGCACTACAGATCATGTATTTACCATTTGAACTCATAGGAAAAGGACTAAGATTTTTGTCCCTAAGTTCGGTAATAGGAAATGTCATCGCGATCATCATATACGCAGCTATTTCCCTGATACCAGCAATCTATGTGGTTTATCAGAGAAAAACAGGAACAAATCGTAAAGAAGACATACTGCTTATCGCGTTCACAGGACTATTATTTTATTCCCTGTACATGTTCATCAATCCAGGACTCATGTATCAGAGAATGCCAGAGATTTCTTCAATGGACCAGACGAGTCTTATTGCAATGAAAATTATTTATGCATTCATCATTTACAGTGTCGTGATCATGTGGCTGATTATGAGAGCTATCCGTTTTCTTGGGGATGACAGCCAGAAGAATTGGAAAAGCCGCCTGTATTTTGGAATGAAAGCATTGATCGTAGCGTTGGCTAGTTACTATACGATTTTGATCACGTATGCAAAGACATTTGAGCTGCTTCATAAGGGTGGAAATAAATTGCAGAATATATCCTCAGCACAATGTGTCAAATCAGTATTGCAGTTGTTACCAATCGTTTTCACGGTCCTGTTATTTATCAACATCATTCATGTAGTAAAAGCAATCGAGGATCATAAGGAAGAGAAGCAGATGATGACAGTGGCAAGACTTGCAAGTGTCGCAAAGGTTACCGCAGTAGTTACAGTCATATCAGATTTTATCTTAAATTTTTATCAGTTTTTGCTGGGAGCAACCTTACAAAATGTAAATGTGACTTTTGCACCAGATGTATCCATGGAACCGTTGATCATTGCGTTTGGAGCATTGATCTTCTATGAATACTTCAAGCGGACCAAACAGCTAAAAGAAGAAAATGACCAGTTTATATAGAAGGAATGATAGTTATGGCAATTAAAATATATTTGGATGATATCTTAAAAGAACGGAATATGACATCCAAAGAATTATGTAAAAAAGTCCATATCACAGAAGCAAACCTGTCAATCTTAAGAAGCGGCAAGGCAAAAGGAGTACGTTTTTCAACGATCAATAAGATCTGTTATTATCTGGGGTGCGATGTCGGGGATATCTTGAAATTTGACGGGAGATTGGAGGAGGAAGATGAGTAGGAGAATCAGAAAAACAGGAGTTATTGCAATGAGTTTGATACTGGCAGCAGTTTTGTCAGGATGCAGCCTTGCAAAGAAAGACGAAGATGGAACTGCAAAGAAAACACTGTATGGTGCGTATGCAATTGTAGGAAAAAGTCTTCAGGCTCCAGACATTCCAGATCCAGAGTTGGAAGGAATAACCGTTGGGCAGAAAGATAAAAAAGGATTTGTTCATTTTAAAAAGATAAAGGGATATTTCTTTTTTAATAAATATGATCAGAAAGAAAATACGATCAGCATGGATGGGGATCCACAGCTGACTCATTTTTCAGGCAGCTCTAATATGAAGGATGGTGAGACCCCAACAGATAAATGGCAAAAGACAGGACAGTCATGTAAGGCGACACTTTATGTTCAGGAAACAAAGGGGATTACAAAAGTGCAGATTGGAAGCGTATATAAAAGAGCAGATGGTACCTTTTATCTGGAACCAGCAGGAATGTCCTGTGTGCAGGATCTTTGTAAAACAGGAGGGGCAGGAATCGATGAAACTTTCTCCGTGGATACAGAAGATGGAAAGATGACATACGGTGTACATTTTAAAGCAGACCGCGCAGTCAAAAAGATTCAGATCATCGAAATGAACAAAGATGATGTAAAGATCAAAAAAACAGCCTGGATTTCACCAAAAATGAAACAATATCAGATGCAAAAAGACACAGCATATGTTATCATAAATGAACAACTGATCGGTATGAAAGGTCAAACGATCAACAGACAGAAGATACATTCAGCAAAGAAGAATTTCACATATGAATGGAAGCAGCTTGGAGAGAATGGAGTATTGACACCGACAGGTTTGAAATTTAAGAAGTAAAGCCAGGAGGATAATTTGGAACATGAAAGATAAAAGAGAATCGTTTAACAGCAGGTGGGGATTTATCCTCGCCTGCATTGGTTCAGCAGTCGGCATGGGAAATATATGGATGTTTTCGACAAGGGTATCTCTGTATGGAGGAGGTTCCTTTTTGATTCCATATTTTATCTTTGTCGTTGTGATCGCATTTACAGGTGTGATCGGAGAGATGAGTTTCGGACGTGCAGCAAGATCCGGACCGATCGATGCATTCGGTATGGCATGTGAGAAGAAAGGAAAGAGAAAAGTCGGAGAAGGGCTTGGAATGATTCCGGTATTAGGCTCCCTTGCAATGGCAATCGGATACACGGTTGTGATGGGGTGGATCTTAAAATATGCGGTTGGAACTTTCACAGGAGCGACACTCGCACCAAAGACAGTCGATGAATTTGGCGCAAGATTTGGAACAATGGCATCCGCTTTTGGAAATAATATCTGGCAGATTCTTGCCTTGATCTTATGTATGTGTATTTTGATCTTTGGCGTAGGGGCAGGAATCGAGAAAGCAAATAAGATTTTAATGCCAATTTTCTTCATACTGTTTGTAATCCTTGCAATTTATGTAGCATTTCAGCCGGGAGCAGCCGCTGGATATCATTATATTTTCCGAGTTGACAAGGCAGCACTGCTAGATCCAAAGACATGGATCTTTGCATTGGGACAGGCATTCTTTTCTTTATCCGTTGCAGGAAATGGAACATTGATCTATGGGTCTTATTTATCAGATGAAGAAGATATCCCGGCATCTGCAGCAAGAGTTGCATTTTTTGACACAGTCGCAGCAATGCTTGCAGCACTTGTAATCATACCAGCGATGGCAACAACCGGAGCAACACTGAATCAGGGAGGGCCAGGTCTGTTATTTATCTATCTTCCAAATCTGATCAAATCAATGCCAGGAAGTACATTGATCGCAATCATTTTCTTTGTAGCAGTTTTGTTCGCAGGAATGACATCACTGATCAATCTTTATGAAGCACCGATTGCGACAGTGCAGGAGAAACTACATGTAGGAAGAAGGACAGCCTGCGTCATCATTGCAGTGATCGGGGTGATCGTCTCTTTATTGATTCAGGGAATCGTATCTGACTGGATGGATGTCTTATCTATTTACATCTGCCCATTAGGAGCAGGTCTTGCGGGAATCATGTTCTTCTGGGTGGCTGGAAAGAAATATGTAGAAGTACAGGTGAACAAAGGAAGAGAAACGAAATTTACAAAGATGTATTATCTAATCTGCAAATACATTTATGTACCAATTTGTATTTTGGTACTGATCCTTGGAATTGCATTAGGAGGAATCGGATAATTATGCCTGGATATATATTACATTTGACTGCAGCACAGATGTTTTTGAAACAAACAAAAAAAGGTCAGGAGTTGTCTGCAAATAAGAAAGATAAAAATAATTTTTTAATTGGAAATCTAATGCCGGATACAACGAAAGATAAAGAAAAATCACATTTTAGAGATCCAAAGTATCATGGGAATATGGTAGAATATCCAGAAACTTCATGGTTTGCGAAGAAATACCATAATATTTTACACGATCCGAGTGTAATGGGATATTTATTTCATCTATATATTGACCGAAAGTTTTTCAAAGAATACATGCCAGGAATCATAGAATTTCGAGATAAAGAAGATCAGATAGAGGAAAAAATGAACAAGGTAAAATATGTGATCTTAAAAAGAACGGGACAAAAGATTTTAAAACAAGATTTCTTCTCAGAGAAATATTATTATGGTGATTATACGAAGATGAACACTTATCTGTTCAATCGTTATCATATACCCATCAGACTCGATCCAGAAGTTAATAATCCCGGAATTGAAGAAGTTTCTTATCAGGATGTAAAGAAGGTTTTAAAAGAATTAGAAGGATATCTGACAGTGCCAGAAGAGGCAGTAAAGAATGTTAAAGTATTCGATGTGGAAGATTTATTATTATTTTTAGAAAATAGCGTAGAAGAATATAACCCATGGAACTGCGAATAAGAACAGTTCCATGGGTTATATTATACTTATTTAAATTTTACAACACTGTACTGATTTATATTTAAGTTCTTGCGGTTATAAATACTTGCTTCAATTGTAGAATTTTTCTTTGGCTTTTTCACAGATACTTTATAGACAAAATTTCCAAGACATTTAGAAATTTTTCCTTTTACACAATAATCTGTATGAGGCTGACCCCAGTTTTTCTTCATTTTGTATTTGATTGTGACTTTTTTATTTTTATATTTTTTATAACTTACAACAGCAACATTCGTTTTTCTAAATTGTTTTGTTATATTTTTGCCATTGATCGTTACTTTGCTGTACGGATTCTGATATTTTTGAATGATTACTTTTCGCTGATATGTAACACCTTCTGCTTTATAGAAAATATTCACTGTACCAGTTTTTTTAGGTGTAAGATATACAGCATATTCTCCATAGGAATCTTTCTTACATGAGATAGTCGCAATTGATTTCTTAGATACTTTCAATGATGTAATTTTTGTTTCATATGAAGAGCTGACTACCACTGGACCATGTTTATATGATTTTGTTTTAGGATAGTATGCTATATAATAGTCCTCTTCCTTTACAACTTGGTTGTCTGCTTTAACACTGATTGGAGCAATGGTTACGATCGTCAGTGCTAGTAGTAGTGTGAAAAGTTGTTTGATTCTTTTTTTCATTTTGTTTTTCCTCCTGAGTTTTTATTTTATAGATGTTATAACTACTATACTTTGATTATATAATGAAAAAGTATAGGTATCAAGATGAAAATTTATACGCTGAAGGTTGAGCGGTTATAAATGAAGTAGATTTCAGTCAGAAGGGTACGATGTTTTAGAAGGTATTGGTTTGATATTAATAATTTACTAGATAGAAGCTTTAGAAACAGCATTGAAAAAATTTACCAATCGAAACATAGCATCTAATTTGTTGCTATGCTTAGTTGGATTAGCAATTAATTCATCAAATGCATTCAAATCTAAACCAACATATTTTGTAATAGAAGCTCTGGAGATATGAAATATCTCTTCCAGACTATTAACAATATTTAAAAGATAATTATCCTGATTTACCTCAAATTCATCAAATCTCTCACAATTAACATCAATATACTTATCCATGAAAATTCTCCTTATAGTTATAAAAGTTAGCAGTAACAAACTAAATCATATCACTATCAATATAAAAGTTCAATACAAAATATATTCCTATATAAAATAGATGACTTTCAATTTATACGCACAAAAATGACTGTCATCCAATACATAAATTAATATCCAATATCGTTTAACATACACACCCATAGTGATTTGAATAGCCTTCCGTGTATATGAGAAAAACGAAATCATAGCATAAAAGATCCAGAACCATTGAAATTTTGCGAATCAGCGACCGTTCAAAACGGCGAGCAAAATTTCTGGTCTGGATCTTTTATGCTATGATTTCGTTTTTCTCATATACATTCAAACGACTAATTCAAATTACTTATTATTATTTTTTTCAGCTTCCTGCATTTTCATAGCACGAACTTTCAAAGGAAGTCCAAACAAAGTAATAAATCCATCAGCATCATGATGATCATACATATCACCTGTTGTGAAAGAAGCTAAAGATTCATTGTATAAGCTGTATGGAGAAGTAGTTCCGGCTTTGATGATGTTACCTTTGTAAAGTTTGAATTTAACTTCACCTGTTACATACTGCTGAGTAGATGTAACGAATGCCTGGATTGCTTCGCGAAGTGGTGTGAACCATTTTCCTTCGTATACAACCTGAGCCATCTGGCTTCCAAGTTTTTTCTTAGCTTCCATTGTTTCACGGTCAAGGATTAATTCTTCTAACTGATCGTGAGCAGCCATTAAGATTGTTCCACCTGGAGTTTCATATACACCACGGGATTTCATTCCTACAACACGGTTTTCAACGATATCAACGATACCGATACCATTTTCACCACCAAGACGGTTTAATTCAGTGATGATCTCAGAAACTTTCATTTCTTTTCCGTTTAATGTCTTAGGAACACCAGCTTCAAATGTCATAGTAACTTCTGTTTCTTTATCTGGAGCGTTTTCTGGAGTTACTCCTAAAACAAGCATGTTGTTATAGTTAGGTGCCAGAGAAGGATCTTCTAATTCAAGACCTTCGTGGCTGATATGCCATAAATTACGGTCACGGCTGTAGCTGTGGCTTGCATCAAATGGAAGGTGGATTCCGTGTGCTTCACAGAATTCAATTTCATCTTCACGAGACTGCATTGTCCATACGTCTGTCATACGCCATGGAGCGATGATCTTGATGTCTGGAGCTAAGGCTTTGATACCAAGTTCGAAACGGATCTGGTCATTTCCTTTTCCTGTAGCACCGTGGCAGATTGCAACAGCGTTTTCTTTTCTTGCAATTTCAACTAATTTCTTAGCGATTGCTGGACGAGCCATAGATGTTCCAAGAAGATACTGATGTTCGTATACAGCACCTGCCTGTACGCATGGCATGATGTAGTTATCGCAGAAATCATCAACGATATCTTCGATATATAATTTAGATGCTCCGGATAATTTTGCTCTTTCATCCAGTCCGTCTAATTCGTTACCCTGTCCGCAGTTAACGCAGCAGCAGATAACTTCATAGTCAAATGTTTCCTTAAGCCAAGGAATCAGAGCTGTAGTATCAAGACCTCCGGAATATGCTAAAACAACTTTTTCTTTCATGAAATAAATCCTCCTAAGTGTATATTGACGGGATGTTTTCCTATTATATAGGATGTAATATTTCAAAATCAAAATCCCGCACATTCATATAAATATTTGCCTGTCTATTAATATACGTTATATTTGCATCTTTTGCAAGTTCTATTTTCGAAAATAATGAATATTTATAACATAAAAATGAATAAAATGAAAAATAAGTGCATATTTATACAAAAGTATTGCATATTTCAAAATTCGGTTGTATACTTATGAACAATGATTGAAAAAATAACCTACATTATAGAAGAGAAGGACAAGGAGATTAACATGATCAAAGCAGGAATCATTGGATCTACAGGTTACGCAGGACAGGAACTTGTAAGAATTCTTACACAGCATAAAGATGCCGAAGTCGTATGGTATGGATCCAGAAGTTATATTGACCAGAAATATTATGAAGTATTTAGAAATATGTTCCAGATCGTTGACGACAAATGTTTAGACGATAACATGGATGAACTTGCATCCAAAGTAGATGTCATCTTTACAGCGACACCACAGGGACTTTGCAGTTCTTTAGTATCAGAAGAAATCTTATCAAAAGTTAAGATCATTGACTTAAGTGCAGATTTCCGTATCAAAGATGTCAATCGTTATGAAGAATGGTATGGCATCAAACATCAGAGTCCAGAATTTATCGATGAGGCAGTTTATGGACTTTGCGAGATCAACCGTGAAGATATCAAGAATGCACGACTGATCGCTAATCCAGGATGCTATCCAACATGCTCTACATTATCTATTTACCCAATGGCAAAAGAAGGACTGATCGAGATGAACAGTGTGATCATCGATGCAAAATCAGGAACATCCGGAGCTGGACGTGGAGCTAAAGTAAATAATCTGTATTGTGAAGTAAATGAAAATATCAAAGCGTATGGAGTTGCAACACACAGACATACTCCAGAGATCGAAGATCAGTTAAGCTATGCATCCGGAGAAGAAGTATTATTAAACTTCACACCACATTTAATTCCAATGAACCGTGGAATTTTAGTGACAGCATATGCAACACTTAAGAAGGATGTAAGTTACGAAGAAGTTAAAGCAATTTACGATTCTTATTATAAAGACGAGAAGTTCGTCAGAGTTTTAGATAAAGATGTCTGCCCTGAGACAAGATGGGTAGAAGGAAGTAACTACGTTGATGTCAACTTTAAGATCGACAAACGTACAAACCGTATCATCATGATGGGTGCCATGGACAACCTTGTAAAAGGAGCAGCCGGACAGGCAGTACAGAACATGAACCTTATGTTTGGATTAAAAGAAACTGAAGGATTAGAATTAGTACCAATGTTCCCATAGAGCTTTGGTAAGGAAGGACTAGAATTATGAAGATCATCAATGCCGGAGTGACAGCTCCAAAAGGTTTCAAATGTGCAGGACTTCGTGCCGGAGTCAAACCAGGAAAGACAAACAAAGATATGGCAATGATCGTAAGTGAAGTGCCAGCAAAGATCGCAGGAACATTTACAAAGAATATCGTAAAAGCAGCCCCTGTTTTATGGGGAAAGAAGATCGTTGAAGAACAGGAAGCAGTCAGAGCCGTTGTAGTGAACACTGGAATTGCCAATGCATGTACTGGTGCACAGGGATATGAAAATGTTGTAACAGAGGCAAAAGAAGTTGCAGCCCTGTTAGATATCAAACCAGAAGAAGTTGTCGTAGGTTCCACAGGAGTTATCGGACAGCAGCTTCCAATGGATGTGATCAAAGAAGGAATCAAGAAATTAGTTCCAGAATTAAAAGCAGACAGACAAAGTGAAGAAGATGCATCATGGGCTATTCTTACAACCGATACAAAACCAAAAGAAGCAGCCGTAGAAGTAGAGATTGACGGAAAGACTGTTACAATTGCAGGTATGTGTAAAGGTTCAGGAATGATCCATCCAAACATGGGAACAATGCTTGGATTTATCACAACAGATGCAGCAATCGATAAAGCTTTATTATTAGAGCTTCAGAGAGAATTGATCGAAGATACATTTAATATGGTATCCGTTGATGGAGATACATCTACAAATGACACCGTTTTCGTATTTGCAAATGGAATGGCAGAGAACAAAGAGATCACAGAAAAAGATGCAGACTATGAAGCATTCAAAGAAGGTTTATTATATGTAAACCAGTCTCTTGCAAAACAGATCGCTGGAGATGGAGAAGGATGCACCCGTTTATTCGAAGTTCATGTAGCAGGTGCAGATTCTAAGGAAAATGCAAAGATCTTAAGTAAATCTGTTGTGACATCAAGCCTTACAAAAGCGGCAATCTACGGAAAAGATGCAAACTGGGGAAGAATCCTTTGTGCTCTTGGATATGCAGGGGTTGATTTTGATCCAGTGAAAGTTGATATCAGCTTAAAGAGTGAGGATGGTGTGATCGAGATCGTAAAAGACGGAATCGCAACAGATTATTCTGAAGACGAAGCAACGAAAGTGCTATCCGCAGATGCAGTGACAGCAGACATTGATGTACATAATGGAGAATTTGAAGCAACTGCATGGGGATGTGATCTGACACACGATTATGTAACAATCAATGCAGACTACAGATCATAAGAATAGGATTAACATAAATACAGACAGACGATAAAATAAAATGCATAAAAGCCAGACAGCTATGAAAGGAAGAGTCAATGGAACAGATGGGAAATGAAATTAACGATTTAATCGAACAGTCAAAACAGAAAGCAAAAGTATTAACAGAGGCTTTACCATATATCCGCCGTTTCAATAACAGCTACGTTGTTGTAAAATACGGTGGAAGCGCTATGAAAGACAAGAATCTTCAGAAGAGCGTGATCAGAGACGTTGCATTATTAAAATTAGTAGGTATGAAACCGATCATCGTACATGGTGGTGGAAAAGAGATCAGCAAATGGGTTCGTATGTCAGGAAAAGAACCTGAATTTTATCATGGACTTCGTGTCACAGACAAAGAGACAATGGAAGTTGCTGAGATGGTATTATTTAAAGTGAATCAGGAACTGGTTGCCATGATGGCAGAAGTTGGAGTCAAAGCCGTAGGTCTTTCTGGAAAAGATGCAGAAATGATCCGTGTAAAGAAAAAAGAGATGCCAGGAAAAGATCTTGGATATGTTGGTGAAGTTAAGAGCGTTGATACAACACTTCTTGAAGCACTGATCGAAGATGATTTTGTACCAGTTATCTCTCCAATCGGTTTAGGAGATAACTATGAACCATACAATATCAATGCCGATGACACAGCATGTGCAGTCGCAGAAGCATTAAATGCAGAAAAACTGGTATTCTTAACAGATATCGAAGGAGTTTTTGTAGATCCAGAAGATAAATCAACACTGATTTCTGAGATGGATTTAAAACAGGCAAAAGAATTTATCGATAATGGTGTTGTCGGTGGAGGAATGCTTCCAAAACTTAAGAACTGTATCGAAGCGATCGAAGGTGGAGTATCCAGAGTGCATATCTTAGACGGACGTTTAACAAACTGTCTGTTACTGGAGTTCTTTACAGAAAAAGGTATCGGAACAGCAATCTTAAAAGAACCATTATTTGATAAACCATTATTCAATGAAGATGAGGAAGGATGTTAAGATGAAAACTCAGCAGGAATATATTGATCAGGGAGAGCAGTATATCTTAAAGACATATAATCGTTTCCCTGTTGTATTAGAAAAAGGGGAAGGTGTCTATTTATATGATGCTGACCAGAAGAAATATTTAGACTTTGGTGCAGGAATTGCAGTATTTGCATTAGGATATGGAAATGAAGCTTACAATCAGGCGTTAAAAGGCCAGATTGACAAACTGATCCATACATCAAACTTATATTACAATATTCCGGCAGTGGAAGCTGCTAAGAAGATCGTTGATGCTTCCGGACTTAAGAAAGTGTTCTTTACAAACAGTGGAACAGAAGCAATCGAAGGTGCATTAAAAGTTGCAAGAAAATATGCATATAACAAAGATGATTCCAAAGATTATGAATTTATCGCAATGAATCATTCTTTCCATGGAAGAAGCCAGGGTGCTTTATCAGTTACTGGTAACAGCCATTATCAGGATGGATTTGTACCAAAAGAATTCCGTGCAGTATTTGCAGAATTTAATAACTTAGAAGATGTTGTATCAAAGATCACAGACAAGACTTGTGGAATCATCTGTGAAGTTGTTCAGGGCGAAGGTGGAATCTTCCCTGCAGATAAAGAATTCCTAGAAGGACTTCGTAAAGTCTGTGATGAAAAAGACATCTTACTGATCTTTGATGAGATTCAGTGTGGAATGGGACGCTGCGGATCTTTATTTGCACATGATCTTTATGGAGTGAAACCAGATGTCTTAACACTTGCAAAAGCACTTGGATGCGGTGTTCCAGTTGGAGCATTTGTAGTAGGTGAGAAGGCTGACGGAGCTTTAGTTCCAGGAGATCATGGAACAACTTATGGAGGAAATCCATTTGCAGCAGCAGCGATCAATGCCGTATTTGACCAGTTTGAGAAATTACAGATTCCAGAACATGCAAAAGAAATCGGAGCTTATCTGTGGGATAAGTTAGAAGAATTAAAAGACAAACATGACTGTATCACAGGACATCGTGGAATTGCATTAATGCAGGGACTCGAATTTAGTGCGGATCATCCAGTCGGAGATATCGTAAAGAAAGCATTAGAAAAGGGACTGATCTTAATTTCCGCAGGAAATAATGTCATTCGTTTCGTACCACCACTTGTGATCGAAAAAGAACATGTGGATGAAATGATTTCTATTTTAGAAGATTGTATCGCATAAGAAGATGTATAAAATAAACCTCTATGGGGAGACTATCTGTAAAAAGATAGCTTTTCATGGAGGTTTTTATGTTTGGATTTATCATTGCTCTTGTTTCGGGAGCCTTAATGAGTATTCAGGGAGTATTTAACACAGAAGTGACAAAACAAAGCAGTACATGGACGACAAGTACCTTTGTTCAGGCGACAGGATTTCTTGCATGTTTGATCGTATGGTTTGTGACGGAAAGAGAGCAAAGTTTTACGATGCTTTTAAAAGTAAGCCCAAAATATCTGCTGCTTGGAGGAATTATTGGTGCAGCAATCACATTTACTGTCATTAAGAGCGTTGCAAGTCTTGGACCAGCACAATCAGCAATGCTGATCGTTGCATCTCAAAGTGTCGTGTCGTATCTGATCGAAGTATTTGGTTTGTTTGGCGTAGAGAAAACAGGCTTTGCATGGATAAAACTTTTGGGAGTTGTTTTGTTTGTTGCAGGTTTATTAATATTTAAATGGAAATCATAAATATCTCTTGTAAAGTATTATAATTTTCGCTAAAATAGAGAATAGATTTACATGTTCCAGGCTCTTTGCATAAGACCGGGAGGTTTATGTTGTTTAGAAGAGTCCAAATAATAACCATTTTGCTGGTGGCGGTACTTACGTTTAGTGGATGTACACGCAGAAGAGATGTAACGATCGTATCGGAGCAGGAGAAGACGACAACGGCAAGGAAATCCTCATCCAACGATGTTATTTATGTCTATATCTGCGGAGAAGTAAAGCATCCAGGAGTATACAAATTTTCAAAAGATGACAGGATCGTAGCGGCGATCAAAGCATCTGGAGGACTGACATCCAAGGCATCAGCAGAGAGTATTAACCAGGCAGAGAAGATGAAAGACGGGCAGCAGATCACGATCCCGTCGAAGAAACAAGTAACGAAGAAGGAAACAACCGATGTGAACGCCGCACAATCTTCCTCTGGAAAGATTAATATCAATACTGCAAGTGTCGAGGAATTAAAGACACTTTCTGGAATTGGAGAATCGAAAGCGAATGATATTATTTCTTATCGAGAGGAACATGGCTCTTTTACAAGCCCTGAGGATATCATGAAGATTCAAGGGATCAAAGAGGGAATCTATAATAAGATCAAAGACAAGATAACAATATAATTTATAGAGGTGGAAAAATGAGGAAGGTCTTAGTTGTTGATGATGAAAAACTAATCGTGAAAGGCATCAAATTCAGTTTAGAACAAGACGAGATGCAGGTTGACTGTGCTTATGACGGAGAAGAAGCATTAGAGAAAGCAAAGGAGAATAAATATGATATTATTCTTCTCGATGTAATGCTTCCGGGACTGACTGGATTTGAAGTATGCCAGGCAATCCGTGAATTTTCCAATGTTCCGATCATTATGCTGACGGCTAAGGGAGAAGATATGGATAAGATCCTTGGATTAGAATATGGTGCGGATGATTATATTACCAAACCGTTTAATATCCTTGAGGTGAAAGCAAGGATCAAAGCAATTTTACGTCGAAGTGCACATCATGATGTGAAGGAAGAAGAATCAGCGAAAGTTGTAGAATCCAGAGGATTGAAGATCGACTGTGAAAGCCGCAGAGTTCATATCCACGGCAAAGAAGTGAATTTAACAGCCAAGGAATTTGATCTGCTTGAGTTACTGGTATTTCATCCGAATAAAGTATACAGCAGAGAAGATCTGTTGAATACTGTATGGGGATATGATTATCCGGGAGATGCAAGAACCGTCGATGTTCATATTCGAAGATTAAGAGAGAAGATTGAAGTGAATCCGGGAGTTCCGGATTATGTACATACAAAGTGGGGGGTAGGTTACTATTTTCAAGCGTAAGAAAGACCGGTTTGCCTTCTTACATAGTATGCAGTTTTTTATTTTTCTGTCAGTCTTTTTGCTTACAACACTGATATCTGTCTTTTTCAGTAAGTTTTTGAATGATGGATATCGTGAGAAAACATATGATCAGAAAGTTGATAGTGTAGCCAGCCAGTGTGCATGGCTTGGGGATCAGGTAGTTGGAGTTGATTTTCGTTTGGATGACGGCTCCAACTCTCTTTCTACCCAGATTGATGAACTTGCAGCAAGTATGAACGGCCGGATCATTGTAATCAAAAGTAATTATAAGATCATAAAAGATACACATACAGATTTTCAGTCCAGATTTTTCCTGAATCAGAATATTCTTGATATTATGGAAGGAAGCAAAGAAAGAATTGTTACGGAGAATGGAAATTATGTTGAAGTCATGGTTCCGATCACCTATAAGACAGGAAATAAAGTACAGATTCTTGGTGCAGTGATGGCCACAGTCCCTACAGAAGATATGATGGGAGCGGTCATTGAGATGGAACACAGAAGAAACATGCTTTTAGTCGCATTTATCATCTGTGGGCTGTGTGCAGCGATGGCGATCAGTTACTTCCTGACCAAGGACTTGAAGAAGATTCAGAAAGATGTTGATTTTATAGCATCTGGACATGAGGATGAGTCGATTGAAGAGACAGGATTTTTGGAGATGCGTACGATCGTGCAGCGTTTCAATGAGATTCTTGGAAGGATGCAGACGTTAGAGGAATCCAGACAGGAATTCGTATCGAACGTATCCCATGAATTGAAGACACCGATGACATCAATGAAAGTTCTTGCAGATTCTCTTGTTCAGCAGGGAGATCAGGTTCCAGCTGAATTATATCGTGAATTTATGCAGGATATTGTTGCGGAGATCGATCGTGAGAACGTTATTATTTCTGACCTGTTATCTCTGGTGAAACTGGATAAGAAAGCAGCACAGCTTCAGATCACAACAGTAAGCATCAACGAACTGTTAGAGATTATTATGAAGAGATTGAAACCGCTGGCACTACAGCGTAACATTGAACTGATCTTTGAGAGTTTCCGTCCGGTTACGGCAGAGATTGACGAAGTGAAATTATCTCTGGGACTCACGAATCTGATCGAGAATGGTATTAAGTATAACAAAGACGATGGATGGATTCGTGTCACGCTGAATGCCGATCATAAGTATTTTTATGTGAAGGTAGCAGATTCTGGAGTTGGTATTCCAGAAGACTGTCAGGATCAGGTATTTGACCGTTTCTACCGTGTAGACAAAGCAAGATCAAGAGATACCGGAGGTACTGGACTTGGACTTGCGATCACCAAGAGTGTTGTATCTCTTCATAATGGAGAGATTAAGTTATACAGTAAAGTTGGTGAAGGAACAACATTTACCTTAAGAATTCCGTTAAAATATAAAGGCTAGGAGGAGAAGATGAAGAAAAGCAAACAATCTGTTCTGATGATGCTCTGTCTGATTCTGATCCTGGCACTTACAGGATGCCGGTCAAAGAAAGAAACCAATGACCAGAGCAATCAAAAAGGAACGGCAATTTACTACACAAACAATGATGTGACCAAACTGGTATTAAAGAGAAAGAATATCAGATTGGAAGGCAACCAGATTCAGAAAGTTCAGACATTATTGAAAGAACTGCAGAAGTCACCAAAGAGTGATACGATACGTTCTGTGATCCCAAAGAGAATTGTGATCAACAGTTTTGAGGTGAACAGCAACATTGTGCAGGTTGATTTTTCTATGGGTTATAAGAGAATCGCAGAGAACAGAGATTTGATCTGCCGTGCTGGAATTGTTTACACATTGACACAGCTTAAGGGAATCAACTATGTATCGTTTACGATTTCGGGAGAACCGATGCTTGATACCGATGGAACAGCGTTGGGAGCACTTGGAAGAGACAGTTTTGTGTTTGATGAGTTGCCAATGAAATAATTTATGAAAAAAAGACCTATGGTTCTTATATTTACCGGAGTGTTATCCGGGATGGCCGTTGTATGGAATATTTTGTCCATGACAACGGCTTTTTATTTACTGGCAGGACTTTGTCTTATCGCAGGCATGCTTTGTCAAGATCGCAGATATGGATGGATCATGGCAGGGATGATCGTTGGAATTTTATTTGCTGTATTTGCCAGAATTTCAATGAATCTTGATCTTTCACAAGTCAAAGATCATGCAAATAAATACACAACAGGAACAGTGGTTGAAGTATCACAAACCACAACAGGAAAGCAGGCACTGCTTCTTAAAAATGAAGTGCTGGAAGGCAAAATTCTTCTGTATACAACAAATGATAAAAAAATAAATCTGGGAGATCGAGTATCTTTTGCAGGCAATTTAGAAATATGGGAAGATGCATCCAATCCGGGACAGTTTTCGAGCCGGCATTATTATTTTAGCAGAGGTATTTATTATCATGTCTATTCAAAAAATCTGCAGATTAAGATACATAAAAATTTGTATTTTGATCAGACGATCCTGCAGTGCAGAACATATTTAAAACAACAGCTTGCAATGCAGTATGATCAGGAGGTTTCAGATTTTTTAAATGGAATGATGCTGGGGGATAAAACAAATCTTGATGATGATATCAAAGATGATTTTAAAGAAAGCGGACTGATCCATTTGATGGCGGTGTCAGGGCTTCATATTTCTCTGGCAGGCAGAGGAATTTACCAGCTGATTCGAAAACTTTGCGGAAGTTTTGTTATAAGTTCAGGTTTTGGAATGCTGGCTGCTTTATTTTACTGCATTTTAACGGGAATGTCCGTATCGTCGCTTCGGGCAGTGATCATGCTTTTGATATACTTCCTGTCGCAGATTTTTGGAGAACATTATGATCTGTTATCATCGGCATCTTTTGCAGGAATCATTTTGCTTCTTGGATGTCCTTACAGAGTTTACGATACAGGTTTCTTGTATTCATTTACCGCAGTTTTTGTGATCGGAGTTTATCAACGAATCAAACCAGCAATAAGGGGAAGATTTGCAAAGATCAGAGAGTCTATGATGTTTTGTGCAGCGATTCAGGCAGGAATGTTTCCGGTCATGATTTATTTTCAGTATGAAGCGCCGATTCTTGCATTTTTGGCAAATGTGGCAGCAGTACCGCTGGCATCGACAGCATTTACGATGGCATTTGTTTTGATCGTTCTTCCTCATACGATCTTTCATGATCTGATTTCACAAATGATCTCTCTTGTTTTATGGATTTCCAGCCGATCCTATGGCATGCTTACGATCGGCTATGTGCCGTTTTTCTGGGTTATTCTGTTTTATGGGATCGTATGGCTGTGTATAGATCAAAGAAACAAGATACGTTTTTCAATCAGGATCAGTTTGATCTATATGGGAATATTCATGCTTACAGTTATACCAATGTTTCGAAGACAAACGATCACATTTCTTGATGTCGGACAGGGAGACTGTTTTATCGCTGATACCAGCGCAGGCCTGATCGTATCTGATGGCGGGAGCAGCAGTGTGGATCAGGTTGGAAAATATCGAATACTTCCATATATAAAATATCTGGGATATCAGAAGATCAGGGCAGCAGTTTTAAGCCATATGGATGAGGATCATTATTCAGGGATACTGGAACTTATTAAGATGGGACGAGTTGAATATCTTGGACTGCCGGAGGTAGAAAAGGATACAGCTATGGAAAAGCTTATCAAGGCGGCAGAACAAAATAATACGAAGATTTTTTATCTGTCCAGAGGAAGAATGATCCGGACAAGAGATACCTGTCTGGAAATTTTGCATCCGCAAAAAAACAGTAATATGGAGAAAAATGCTGCATCGTTGGTAATGCAGGGCAAAGTGCTTGGATATCAGATGCTTCTTACGGGAGATGTAGAAAAAGAAGGGGAAGAACAGCTTCTCGGGGAAGGATTAAAACAGACAGAGATATTAAAGGCAGCACACCACGGTTCTAAGAATTCTACAAGCAGTGAGTTTTTGCAAAAAGTACAGCCAGAACAGACGATCATATCCTGTGGACAAAATAACAGGTATGGACATCCACATAAGGAAACGATCCACAGATTAAAAAACTGTCATACGAAAATACTGAGAACGGACAAAAAGGGCGCCATCATTTTTCAAAAGAAAAGAGACGGTTGAAAATCCACCCAAAACAGGGTATACTATCAAAAGCCAGAGAAAGAGATGCAAAGAATATGAAGAAAATATTAGAAGATATCAAGACAAATACATATGAGCGTTTTTATCTGTTTTACGGAGAAGAAAAATACATGATCGCCCAGATGAAGAATCAGTTAAAGAAAGCATTAGTATCCGAAGATGATACGATGAATTATTCCTATTTTGAAGGGAAGAAGGCGGATTCAGTGGAGATTGTGGAACTTGCGAAGACACTTCCTTTTTTCAGTGACCACAGATTCATTATTCTGGATGAGACAGGACTTGGAAAGAAAAGCGATGATTCGTTTATAGAAGGATTAAAAGAAGCTTCAGATACAAGTGTTCTTCTTTTTATTGAAGACAGCGTTGACAAACGTTCAAAGATCTATAAATTCCTTTCAAAGGAGGGACATGCAGTATGTTTCGAACCAGCTGGAGATAAAGAATTATCCAGATGGCTGATGTCGCTTCTTAAGAAGGAAGGAAAACAGATGTCGACTTCCACGATGCGCAGTTTCCTGTATCGGTGCGGATCAGACATGTATACATTGAAAAATGAACTGGAAAAGCTCATTTCCTATGTTGGAGAGAGGGAAGAGATCACGATCCGTGACCTGGAACAGCTGACATCATCACAGACGACAAACCAGATCTTTGTAATGCTTGAGGCGATTGCAAGAAAACAGAGAGAAAAAGTACTGACATTGTACTATGATCTTATTGAGTTAAAGGAGTCGCCATTTGGAATTCTTGCATTGCTGGTAAGACAGTGCAATCAATTGCTGCAGGCGAAGGATTTGGACAGACTTGGAAAGAATAACGGAATGATCGCAAAGCAGATGAAAGTACCTGCATTTGTTGCAGGGAAACTAAAGGATCAGGCAAAGATGTTTTCGATGGAAACGCTGCGTGATATGATCGAAGCATGTGCAAAGACAGATGAAGCGATCAAGAGCGGAAAGATCAGTGACAGGGTTGGAGTAGAACTGTTGTTGATTCAGTTCAGCCAGAAGTAAAATATAAGTCAAAAGGGATAACCAGACGGAAGATGGTTATCCCTTTTTTTCTTGCATAGATTATAAAAATACAAACAAAAAAGAAGCCTGACGGTGGCTTCTTATCTGTGGGTTAATTATATTTATATTCGATTCTTAATATCTAAAATTAAGCAATAGCGTTAACAGCTTTAGATAAACGAGCGATCTTTCTAGAAGCTGTGTTCTTGTGGAAGATTCCTTTAGAAGTAGCTTTGTCGATCTCAGAAATGCAAGCTGTTAAAGCTTCAGAAGCTGCTGCTTTATCGTTAGCTGCGATAGCTGCTTCTACTTTCTTGATATATGTTTTAACTTTAGTTTTGATTGCTTTATTTCTTTCTGTTTTTGTGTTGATAACTTTGATTCTTTTTTTTGCTGATTTAATATTTGCCAAAGTGGGCACCTCCAATATAATAACTTAAATTTCTTTCTTTTCTTGAATCTTGTCTATAGCGAGACACGGTAGCTATACACAAAACATACTGTTATATCTTATAGAAAATGACCTCGTTTGTCAATAACTTTGGCAAAAAAATGTAATATTTTTTTAAAAACAATCGCATACTACACGAAAAGGAGGAAAAATCTATGCAAAATCGTACGGATCTCGCGTTAGAGTTAAAAGAAGAGAAAAATATTGGGTCTGCTGAGTCTGGGATTATAGTGAAAACAAGGATAGATACAGCAAACCATATCAAAGAAACAAAGATTCTTATCCAAAATAAAAAAGGAGAACGCTCGCTTGGAAAGCCGAAAGGAAGTTATATTACGATCGAAGCAGGAGATCTGTCTTCCAATGACGGGAGTTTTCATAAAGAAATGAGTGAAGCTTTATTCTTGAATTTAAGACAGCTGCTTGGGAAGAGAAAAAAGATACTGATTGCAGGGCTTGGGAATGCCAATGTGACAGCTGACTCGCTGGGACCCAAAGTCGTGAATAATCTTTGTATTACAAGACATCTCCAAAAAGAAGGTATCGGAAAATATCAGTTTGAGTTAAGCGCGATCGCACCGGGTGTGATGGCACAGACAGGGATCGAAACAAGTGAGATTTTAGAGTCTCTTGCGGCAAAGATCAAACCAGATGTCCTGATCGCAATTGATGCACTGGCGGCGAGAAGCTCCAGCAGATTAAATAAGACGATTCAGATCAGCGATACAGGGATTGCACCGGGATCAGGTGTTGGAAACCATAGAAATGAGATTACAGAGCATACGATCGGTGTACCGGTATTTGCAATCGGTGTGCCAACAGTTATTTCTGTGCCGGCGATCATACATGATCTTTTCGGAGAACAGCCGGTTGAAAATGGATACGAAAATATCGATGAGGAATTTATTTCCATGCATGTAACACCAAAAAATATCGATGAATCAATGAAAAGGATCAGTTATACCATATCAGAGGGTATCAATCATTTGTTGCATAATTAAAAATTCCATGAATACAATGAGTGTATGGAGAAAAAGAAGAGATGGATCATACAGATAGTAATTTTTATATGTTTTATAATGTTAGGCAGACAGATCATAGGTTCAAAAGCAATGATCTCAGAAATGATTGATGGATATTACCAAGGTGTCTTTGGGGGATTTTGTCCAGTGCTTTTAAAGAAAGAAGAAACAATAAAAGAAACCATACTTTCTGATATGATTCGTATATATTATCGGGAGGCTGTACCATTTTTACAATATCGGACAGACTATAAAGACAAAAAAGGACAAGATCTTGTACAGGAAGACTATTACCATTTTCAAGACGATGAGACGACGGATGAAGTTGCCCAGGAGGTGAAAAAAGAAGCAAAAATATTTCATGCAAAAAAATGGGAAAATCCAAAGTATTTAAGAAAGTATATTTATCAGATCGACAGTACAACGATGGCGATGGATGGTGAGCTGAATGGAAAAGTTTTGCTTAATATGGATCTTAAATTAAAAAAGTCCGAAAAACCACAGATCTTGATTTATCATACCCATGGGAGTGAGACATACAGAGGCAGCAAAAAAGGCAAAAAATCAGATACCGTGATCGGTGTTGGGGATGTTTTGGTAAAGAATCTGCGAAAGAAAAATATTGCAGTGATCCATGACCGTAATATTTATGATGTGAAAAATGGAAAAGAAGAAAGATCAAAAGCTTATAACTATGCGGCAAATGCGATAGAAGATCATTTAAAAAAATACCCGTCCATAAAAGTAGTGATCGATCTGCACCGAGACGGGGTCAGTGAACAGACGAAACTTGTCACAACACAAAAAGGCCGGCGGATGGCACAGATCATGTTTTTTAATGGAATGAGCCGTACGGCATCCAATGGAGATATCAAATATCTGAGAAATCCAAACAAGCAGATGAATTTAGCCTTCAGCCTTCAGCTTCAGGCGCAGGCTGCAAAGAAATATCCGGGATTTACCAGAAAGATTTATATGAAAGGATATCGTTATAATCTGCATTACAGAGGAAGGAGTCTGTTAGTGGAAGTCGGTGCACAAAATAATACGCTGTCGCAGGCAAAAGCATCCATGAGTTTACTTGCTGAATTATTAAGCGATGTGTTATACTAAAATGGAGTGTCTGAAAAGACATATGTACTTGAAATATAATTAGGAGGAACTTATGGCAATAGATCAGAGTAAAATACGAAATTTTTGCATTATCGCACATATAGATCATGGAAAATCAACATTAGCAGACAGAATCATCCAGATGACAGGAACGTTAACTGACAGAGAGATGCAGGAACAGGTTCTTGATAACATGGATCTTGAGAGAGAACGTGGAATTACGATCAAATCTCAGGCAGTGCGAATTGTATATAAAGCAGATGATGGGGAAGAGTATATCTTTAACCTTATCGATACGCCGGGACATGTCGATTTTAACTATGAGGTTTCAAGAAGTCTTGCAGCCTGTGAAGGAGCGATCCTTGTTGTCGATGCTGCACAGGGAATCGAAGCCCAGACATTGGCGAATGTATATCTTGCGATCGATCATGATCTGGAAGTTATGCCAGTGATCAATAAGATCGATCTTCCAAGTGCAGATCCGGAACGCGTGAAAGCAGAGATTGAAGATGTGATCGGAATTGATGCGGAAGATGCACCACAGATTTCAGCAAAGAGCGGACTTAATGTAGAACAGGTGTTAAAACAGATCGTAGAGAAGATTCCAGCACCACAGGGAGATAAGGATGCACCGCTTCAGGGACTGATCTTTGACAGTATGTATGATGCATACAAAGGAGTTATCATCTTTACAAGGATCAAAGAAGGTACGATCAAAGTCGGAACAAAGATGAAGATGATGGCAACTGGGGAAAGCGCAGAAGTAGTGGAAGTTGGAACATTTGGGGCAGGAAGATTCAATCCATGTGATGAATTAACTGCTGGAATGGTTGGATATGTCACAGCCAGTCTTAAGAATGTTCAGGGAACAAGAGTCGGTGATACGATCACAGATGCGGACAATCCATGTGCAGAGCCGCTTCCTGGATACAAGAAAGTAAATCCAATGGTTTACTGTGGATTGTACCCAACAGATGGAGCCAAATATCCAGACTTAAGAGACGCATTAGAAAAACTTCAGTTAAATGATGCAGCACTCCAGTTTGAAGCAGAGACATCCGTTGCATTAGGATTCGGATTCCGCTGTGGATTCCTTGGATTATTACATTTAGAGATCATTCAGGAACGTTTAGAGAGAGAATATAACCTGGATCTTGTAACAACAGCCCCAGGTGTTATTTATCGTGTATACAAGACAGATGGAACAATGATCGAACTGACCAATCCATCCAATCTTCCAGATCCATCAGAGATCGATCACATGGAAGAACCGATCGTGACTGCGGAGATCATGGTAACATCAGAATTTGTCGGAGCGATCATGGGATTATGCCAGGAGAGACGAGGCGTGTATCTTGGAATGGAATATATGGAAGAGACAAGAGCATTACTTCGTTATGAACTTCCATTAAATGAGATCATTTATGATTTCTTCGATGCATTAAAATCACGTTCGAGAGGATATGCATCCTTAGATTATGAGATGAAAGGATATCAGACATCAAAACTTGTGAAATTAGATATCCTGATCAACAAAGAAGAAGTCGATGCACTTTCATTTATTGTACATGAAGATACAGCATATGAGCGTGGACGCAAGATGTGTTCAAAATTAAAAGAAGAGATTCCAAGACATATGTTTGAGATTCCAATTCAGGCAGCGATCGGAAGCAAAGTTATTGCAAGAGAGACCGTCAAAGCGATGAGAAAAGACGTTCTGGCAAAATGTTATGGTGGAGATATCTCTCGTAAGAGAAAACTGTTAGAGAAACAGAAGAAAGGAAAGAAACGAATGCGCCAGGTAGGAAACGTTGAGATTCCACAGGAAGCATTCATGAGTGTTCTGAAATTAGATGAAGACTAAAAAGATCGAACTTTACATTCATATACCATTTTGCAAAAGCAAATGCCGATACTGTGATTTCTGTTCTTTTCGTGCAGAAGATACGGTGATCGATGATTATATAACGAAATTAAAAGAAGAACTGATTTTCTGGGGAAAGAAACTTACAAGAGAAGAAGTGGTGACTGTTTTTATCGGAGGCGGTACACCATCTTATCTGAAAGAACAGTATATCAAAGAAATTTGTAATATTATCTTTCAGTATTTCAAAGTCAGTGAGAATGCAGAGATCACGATTGAGGCGAATCCCGGAACGGTAGATTTAAAGAAGCTTTGTACATACAGAGAAAGCGGGATTAACAGGATCAGTTTTGGATTACAGTCAACGATTCAGGAAGAACTTCAATATCTTGGAAGGATTCATACCTATGAACAGTTTTTGCAATGTTACAATTGGGCGAGAGAGGCTGGATTTTGTAATATCAGTGTCGATCTTATGAGCGCGATTCCGAAGCAGACGATTGATTCCTATGAGAAGAACTTAAGAACGATCGCAGAACTTTCACCGGAACATATCTCAGCTTACAGCTTGATCATAGAAGAGGGAACCCCTTTTTATGAAGATGAGAATTTAGAAGCACTTTTGCCGTCAGAAGAAGATGAAGTGCGGATGTATCAGATGACAGCACAGATTCTCAAGGAATATGGGTATGAACAGTATGAGATTTCAAACTATGCCAAAAATGGTTTTGAAAGCAGACATAATTTAGGTTACTGGTCACATATTCCGTATCTTGGTGCAGGGCTGAATGCATCATCTTATATGGATGAGAGGCGTTTTGAGAATCCAGCGGATATGAAGCAATATTTAAAGATAACATCGTTTGACGAAGCATATAGGCAGGCACAGCCATTGTCGGTTCATGAACAGATGGAAGAATTTATGTTCCTTGGATTAAGGAAGATCAAAGGTGTCTCAAAGAGAGAATTTAAAAAACGTTTTGGTTGTTCCATGGCTTCTGTTTATGAGAAACCTCTAAAAGAAGCCATAGAACAAGACCTTATCAAAGAACAGGAAGATCAGATCTGTCTGACACCGAGAGGAATTCTTGTCAGCAATCAGGTGTTATGTGAATTTTTGTTTGATGAAGAATAACGTGATAATTTTATAAATCCATCAATTTTTTTAAATTGATCCTCCCCCAGCCCTGATGGTGTCTGGGGGTTTTTAATTTGTCACAGTTTTTCCGAAGTTTCATTTTCACATCTTTATTTGTATAAAATGGATATTTCTCAAGTAAAAGGGCGAGAGAACCAGATACAACGGGTGTTGCCATGGAAGTACCGCTTTTTAACGTATAGCGGTGGTTAAGAGTACAGGAAAAAATATTAGTTCCAGGAGCAACAACGTCAGGCTTCATGACACAAGATGAGGTCGGCCCACGGCCGGAATACTGAACTTTAAAACTGCGCTGTCCGATCATTGGAGAGGCATCATCACTTGATCCGACGGTAATGATCTTCGGACTATTTCCTGGAATGGAAATACTGTGAGGTTTTGGTCCGTGATTTCCTCCAGCAATACATACGATCAGTCCGTCATCCCATAGTGTGTTAACATGTTTTAACAATTCTTTGGAAGAAGGACTTTCTTCTGGAGCCGGGCTTCCGATCGAAATATTGACGATGCGGATATTATAAGAATCGTGATGTTTATGAATCCAGTCCAGTCCTTTTAAAAACGCACTCTGAACCCCATTTCCTGAAGCATCCAATACTTTTAATGCCACAATATGAGATTTTGGAGCGATGCCAAGATAATCAGAATCAAGGATCGCAGAAGAAGCAGCAATTCCTGTAATATGAGTTCCATGTCCGTTATCATCATAACTAAAAGATCGATATTGTACGAAATCTATGAATTCAGCAATACGGCTGGAATGTGGAGCGAAATCTTTATGAGGAAAAAGTCCGGTATCAAGATAAGCAATGCCGATGCCTTCTCCTAAGAAGCCATGCTGGTGTGCAAGATCAGCATGAATCTGCTTTGAAACAGAAGTAACCATAACAAAAATCCTTTCTGTCTTTACTGTTAGAATACGCACAACACATACATAAGGAAACAAAAAAAGACCCGTAAAAACGAGTCTTTTGCATATATAGCTTTAAATATAAAAAATTAGTTAAATCCGATAAACTTGCGGGCTGCCTTGTACATACCAATTGTAGCTTTTCTTCCAACATATCCAGGAAGATTGACAGCGCAGCTTGTGATGTTGTGACGGATCTTACGGTATAATCTCTTATCTTTGCCGTATAAGTATTTCCATAATTCTTTTCTCATTTTTAAGTGTTCTTTCGTTCCGGATTTTACTGCGATCACGGAAGAAATACACATGATAATGGAAAGATAATGTCTCATATAGCGTTCTAATGGTTTGCTTACGAGATTAAACTGCGCCATATAATCGATCATGATGTAAGTAACTTTAAACTGCTGGTCGATACGTTTGATCATATTTGCCTCATTTACAGACTGGTCATCACGTCCGATAAAATAGCGGTAGAAGTTTACATCAAGATAATACATTGTCTTTACATATGGCAGTGGTTTAAATACATAAATGTTATCAACATAAAATGTATGCTCTGGAAGCTCTAACTGGCATTCATGAAGCAGAGCTGTACGGTAGATAACAGAATGCATTAGAATATACTGGCTGACAGGAAAACGTCCGACATCATCCCAGCAAAAGATCTTGTCTTTTGGAATTGCATGACGATAGTGGATCACTGTCTTTTTCTTGGCACCCTGTTTTTCATACACGTAATTGGAAAGCAGCATATCAAGAACTGTTCCCTGGTTGTAGAAATTAGAGAGTGTGTCAATAATCTCTCCATAGGCATATTCATTTACCCAGTCATCACTGTCGACAACTTTTAAATAAATTCCCTTTGCATTTTTGATTCCTGTATTGACGGCACCACCATGTCCTTTATTCTCCTGATGGATGGCACGGCAGATACCAGGATATTTTTTTTCATATTCATCAGCGATGGCAGCTGTATTGTCGGAAGAACCATCATTGACGATAAGAATCTCAATCTGATCTCCTCCTGGTAACAATGTATCAATACAGTGTCTCATATATTCCTGAGAGTTGTAACAAGGTACAACAAAGGATATTAATTTCATAAAAACCTCCTGTTTAAAATACGGTTAACATTCTTATTATATATGTTTTTTGATAAATTAGCAAAGAGTTTCCCACTCTTCATAGAGTTCTTCCAAAGAAGAAGTGATCTCTGCCTGTTTGTTGCTAAGTTCCATTAATTTTGCAGGATCAGAAGCATTTTCAGGTAAAGACATAGCTTCGGAAAGTTCTTCCTGCTTTGTTTCAAGGTTGGTGATCATATCTTCAACTTTTTTCAGGCGGTTCTCACGTTTTCTTTGTTTTGCCTGTTCCTCTTTTTGCTGTTTCCAGTCAAGTTTTGCTTCTGTATCAACAGAGACAGCAGCAGCCGAAGCATCACTTAGTGCTGCCTTTTCTTTATCTTTCTGTGTAATATAATCCTGATAATTTCCAGGATATGAAGTTAATCCATGGTCGGAAATTTCCAGAATTCGTGTCGCCGTTTTGTTGATGAAATAACGATCATGTGAAACGTAAAGAATCGTTCCAGTGTAAGCGTTCATGGCTGATTCCAGAATCTCCTTTGACTGAATATCCAAATGGTTCGTCGGCTCATCAAGAATCAGGAAGTTTGCATGGGAAAGCATTAACTTTGCAAGGGAAACTCGTCCTTTTTCTCCACCGCTTAAAGAGGAGATCGGACGGAATACATCTTCCCCGTAAAATAAAAATGCTGCCAGTGTATTGCGGATCTTTGTATTATTAAGATCAGGATAGGCATCAGAAATCTCATCAAAGATGGTCTTGGAATCATCCAGGTTATCCTGTGCCTGATCGTAGTAACCGATAGAAACACCCGCACCAAGAGTGATCGTTCCTCCGTTATTGCTGATCTTTTTGCAAATGATCTTTAATAAGGTTGTCTTTCCAGTTCCGTTTGGTCCAATCAGGGCAACACGTTCTTCACGAAAGATATCTGCGCTGAGCCCTTCAAATAAAGGCTTGCTTCCAAACGATTTTGAGACATCTTTTAATGTAAGAACGTCATTTCCACTGACGACTTCTGGTTCAATGCTAAGACGCATGTCTGCATTGTATTCGGTTGGTTTTTCTAAAACTTCAATCTTATTTAAAGCTTTCTCACGGCTTTCTGCACGTTTGATCGATTTCTCACGGTTAAACTGCTTTAATTTTTTGATAACTTCCTTCTGGTGTTTGATCTCCTGCTGCTGGTTTTTATACTCTTTTAGACGGATTGCTTTGATCTGGTCGCGTTTCTCAATAAAAGTAGTATAATTTCCATCAAATAGCATGGAATGTCCCTGATCGATCTCCATAACTTTATTGACAATTTTGTCAAGAAAATAACGGTCATGGGATACGATGATCACGGCACCTTTATAATGAGATAAATAATTTTCAAGCCATCTTATGGAATCGACATCCAAATGGTTTGTCGGCTCATCAAGAAGCAGGATGTCTGGATTCTTAAGAAGAAGTTTACCAAGAGCAACACGGGTTCTCTGTCCTCCAGATAAGGTATTGATTTCTTTTGAAAAATCTTCTTCAGCAAATCCAAGTCCTTTGAGGATTCCTGTGATTTCGCTTTTGTAAGCAAATCCATTTAACTGTTCAAATTTGTGGGTTGCATTTGTATATTGGTTCATTTTCTGTTCCAGTGCATCACCGGTCAGGTGTTTCATTTCCTGCTCATAAGTACGCATCTGTTCATCTAGTTCAATGACTTCTTTTTTGACAGAGAGAAGTTCATCAAAGATCGTATGATGAAATGTATGATCCTGATGCTGTGCAAGATAGCCGATACTGGCATCTTTTTTTAGGGAGATTTCTCCATCATCACTCGAAAGCTCTCCGATCAGTATTTTTAAAAGTGTCGATTTTCCGGCACCGTTATATCCGATGATTGCCAGCCGGTCGTTTTCATTTAAGTGAAATGAGATGTTCTGCAAGACAGGTTTTTCGACAAAAGTTTTGCAGATATTCTGGCATGATAATATCATTAAGATACCCCTTTCCAATTTTTTATTGACGTTATTTTTCAGAATACCATATTTTTTGAGAAAATGAAATAATTTCAGGACAGAAAGATTGACAGTTATTAGACAATCTTATATAATTATAAACAAAATAAAAGATTTTGGAGGAATAAAATGGCAAACTCAGATAAGAATATTTCCTCAGCAGTTATCAAGCGCCTTCCAAGATATTTCCGATATCTTGGTGCATTAAAGGCAAGGAATATTACAAGAATATCTTCAAAAGAATTAAGTGAACAGATGATGGTAACAGCATCTCAGATTCGTCAGGATCTTAACAACTTCGGCGGATTTGGGCAGCAGGGATACGGATATAATGTAGATAATTTATATACAGAGATTGGCAAGATTTTAGGACTTGACAAGAGAAATGACATGATCATTGTAGGAGCAGGTAACCTTGGACAGGCACTTGCCAACTATCAGTCTTTTAATGAAGACTATGGATACAAAGTTATGGCATTATTTGATGTCAATCCAAAACTGATCGGAATTTCTGTCCGTGGAGTGAAAGTTCTTGATACAGATGAACTTGAGAACTTTATTAAGACACACGGCATCAAGATCGCTGCACTGACGATACCGAAAGATCAGGCACCAGCGATCGCCAAGAAGATGGCAGAATGGGGAATCAAAGGATTCTGGAATTTTGCACCGATCGATCTTCACCTGCCGGATAATGTTACGGTAGAGAATGTCCATCTGGCAGAGAGTCTGATGACATTAACATATAATGTTCACAACAGAGAAGAACAGGAACATGAATAATAGACACAACAGGTAATAGATGAGATGATTGCTGGAATAGGAACAGATCTCGTAGAGATAGGCAGAGTAGAAGAGATGCTTCAAAGAGGAAGTCGTCTTACAAGAATTTTTACGACAACTGAATTAGCGTGTGCAAAAGACAATGCTGCGACTTTAGCTGGCAATTTTGCTGTAAAAGAAGCCGTTTCCAAAGTATTTGGAACCGGCTTTTTCGGTATGGAACCATATGAGATCGAAGTATTAAGAGATAAGCTGGGGGCACCATATGTGAAATTATATGGGAATGCCAGACAACTTGCGAAGAATAAGAAGATCACAAAGATTCATGTATCGATCACCAATACAAAGGAATTTGCACAGGCATTTGCGATAGGAGAATGCGTATGAAATATGTATTAAAGAATCAGGAAATGCAGACGGTTGATTATGAAACGATCCATGGAATAGGAATTCCTGGGCTTGTGTTGATGGAGAGAGCATCAAAAGCGGTTGCAGACTGTGCAGCACAGATGATCAATCATTCCAAGAGGATTCTGGTAATTTCAGGAATTGGCAATAATGGAGGAGATGCTCTTGCCTGCACAAGAATTTTGCTGGAACAGGACTATCAGGTAGATTATATGATCGTTGGCAATTTGGAAAAAGCTTCAGACGATCTGAAATTACAGCTTCAAATTCTCAAAAATCTTGGATATTTTCCATTAGAGGATGCAAATTTTCATGAATATGATCTTTTGATCGAAGGGATTTTTGGAGTTGGGCTTTCCAGAGAAGTTGGCGGTGTTTACAAAGAAATGATTGAGCGTATCAATGCGTGTGGCAAACCTGTGATTGCGATCGATATTCCATCTGGAATCAGTGGGGATAGCGGAAAAGTTCTTGGATGTGCTGTTCATGCAGCAATAACGGTCACATTTGGCAGTTATAAAAGAGGCCATTTACTATATCCAGGACGTGAATACTGCGGGGATACCAAACTTGTATCCATTGGATTTCACAACCAGACGATCAAAAAATATGCAACGGGATACACATTGGAAGCAGATGATCATTTAATGCCGGAAAGGAAAGCATATTCCAACAAGGGAACTTATGGAAAAGTTCTGATCATTGCTGGAAATGAAACAATGTCAGGAGCAGCATGTTTTGCAGCAGAAGCGGCACTTCGGATGGGAGCAGGTCTTGTAAAGGTGCTTTCAGATATACAGAATCGTCCAGTTTTACAGACAAAACTTCCAGAAATCTTATTTGGAGAACGAAAAGATTTAAAAGAATCCCTGAATTGGTGTGACTGCATCTTATTTGGACCGGGAGTCGGAGTCAGTGAAGAGACAAAAGAAATGCTGGAGATGATTCTTGATAAAGGAACAAAACCATTAGTTATTGATGCAGATGGATTAAATACGATCAGCAGATATGATATGGAAATCAATTATCCACATGGATTGATCCTGACACCGCATCTGATGGAAGCGGCAAGACTGATGTCATGTGACATTGCGCAAATGAAAGAAGATTTATGCCAGAATGCATATGATCTAGCAGAAAAATATCATTGCATCGCAGTTTTAAAAGATGCAGCAACCATCGTTGCACAAGAAGGTGATTTGGTGTATATTAATCAAAGCGGAAATGATGGAATGGCAACCGGAGGAAGTGGAGATGTTCTTGCCGGAATGATCACAGGCCTTCTAGGAGGCGGATTATCTGTTCATGAGGCAGCAGTTCATGGAGTTTATCTTCACGGTCTTGCAGGAGATCATGCAAGACGTGATCTGGGTGCTTACAGCATGATCGCGTCAGATATTATCACTCATATAAAGGACGTTACAGGAGGAAGCTATGAATCAGTACTATAGAGTGCATGCAGTCATTGATCTGGATGCAATCTGTCATAATATACAGGAAGTAAAACGTGTCGTTGGAGAAGGTGTCAAGGTAATGCCAGTCATTAAGGCTGACGGATACGGACACGGAGCAGTTCCGATCGCAAAAGAATTAAATAAAATCGGGGTTGATGCATTTGCAGTTGCGATTCTTGAAGAAGGAATCACACTTCGAAATAATGGAATCAAAAAGCCGATCCTGATTCTTGGATACACGTCAGAATATCAGTACAGCTCATTGATTCAGTATGAGATTGAGCCAACTGTATTTTGCTATGACATGGCAGAATCATTATCTAAAATTGCACAGGCACTTGGTAAAGTTGCCAAAATTCATATCAAACTTGATACAGGAATGAATCGCATCGGATTTAAACCAACAAAAGAATCCGTGGAGATCGTAGAGAAGATTTCCAAATTACCAAATATCAAGATTGAAGGAATCTTTACTCATTTTGCATGTGCAGATGAGGCAGATAAGACATCTGCATATGAACAGGAACGTAAATATGACCAGTTTATCCAGTGGTTAGAAGAAAAAGATATTTATATTCCAATCAAACATGTGTCAAACAGTGCATCTATTATTGATCTAGATGGATTTAGAAAAGACATGGTAAGATCAGGAATCATCACTTACGGATTATATCCATCGGAAGAAGTATCAAAGGATGTATTAGATTTAAAACCTGCTATGGAATTAAAGACACATATTGTATACATTAAAGAAGTAGAAGCGGGAGAAGGAATTAGTTATAATCATACTTATGTCACTGACAAGAAGACAAAGATCGCAACGATCCCGGTTGGATATGCAGATGGATATCCAAGAGCGCTTTCTTCGAAAGGAAGGGTTCTGATCCGTGGACAGTATGCTCCGATCATCGGAAGAATCTGTATGGATCAGTTTATGGTTGATGTCACAGATATTGAAGGCGTTTCTGTGATGGATGAAGTAACTTTAGTTGGACATGATGGCAATAAGATGTTAACCGTGGAAGAAGTTGCGAACCTTGCAGGATCATTTAATTATGAATTTGTCTGCGGAATCGGAAAAAGAGTTCCGCGTGTTTATATCCGCAATCAGGAGATAAAAGAAGCCGAAGATTATGAAAAATAGGGAATTCTTTGAATACTTTTGAAAGAATTGTAAATACTCTTCATACAATATTTAAAAAGAAATGGAGAGTGTTTATGCTTATGGTAATTAAGCGAGGAGATATATTTTACGCAGATTTAAGGCCGGTTGTCGGTTCAGAACAAGGTGGTATCCGCCCAGTGATCGTTCTGCAAAATGATGCGGGCAATAAGTATAGTCCGACGATCATCTGTGCAGCGATCACGAGTAAGATGAACAAGGCAAAATTGCCGACACATGTACCGATTGACTGTCACAGATGCGAATTAGAAAAAGATTCCGTGATCTTATTAGAACAGATTCGGACAATTGATAAAAGCCGTTTAAGAGAAAAAGTATGTCATTTAAATTGTACGTTCCTAAAACAGGTGGATCATGCATTAAAGATCAGTTTAAGCCTTGATACATAGCAGGAACGGCACGATATTGACCTTTTTTCTTAGAAATGATATATTTAATCTATATAGTCTTAATTTCTAGAAGATAAAGGAGAAAGAAATGGAAGGATTTACTCCCTCGGTACTTGTGATGATCATTTTAGCAGTTATCGTTGGATTTGCGGCTGGATATTTTCTTATGAAACAAAGAGAGAAGATCAAAGAAGCAAAGAAGAAACTGCATACGTCAGAACAGGAATATGAAGAGGATGAAGACAATGAATATGAAGAAGAGATCATGAACATTGTCAACGAAGGACATGAACAAGGTGCGATCATGGAAGGGGAAGCCCGTATGATCACGAATATCTTTGAGTTTGGAGATAAAGATGTTACAGACGTTATGACTTCAAGAAAGAAGATTGATGCCATCGAGGTATCCATGTCCGTAGAGAAAGCATTAAATTACATGTTAGATGAGCCGTATTCAAGATATCCATTATATGAAGAAGACATTGATAACATCGTAGGAGTGCTTTATTTAAAAGATGTGATCGACGCATATCTCAATCAGAAAGATGCAACGCTCTCTGATATTGCAAGAGAGCCGTTTTTTGTTCATCAGACGATGAACTTATCCGTATTATTTCAGGAGATGCAGACCAAGAAGATTCATATGGCGATCGTTATTGACGAGTACAGCCAGACAGAAGGAATTGTATCGATGGAAGATATGTTAGAGGTCATTGTAGGGAATATCTTAGACGAATATGATGTCGAAGACCGTAATATCACCAAGATCGGATGGGCAGATATTTATCTTGTCCGCGGAAGTACAAGACTTGAAGAACTTGAGGATACATTAGGAATCGAATTTGAAGTTGAAGATATTGAGACACTGAATGGATTTTTAATTGATCAGCTGGGACATTTACCAGAAGACAATGAAGAAATAGAAATTATCTACCAAGGATATTCCTTTAAATCTGTCGATATCCATGACAACATGATAAGACAGGTGAAGGTAGAAAAAAGGAAAAGGAAGGAAGAAGAAGATGTCAGGACACAGTAAATTTGCGAACATCAAACACAAAAAAGAAAAAAATGATGCGAAAAAAGGAAAGATTTTCACAGTCATTGGAAGAGAAATTGCAGTAGCAGTTAAAGAAGGTGGACCAGATCCAGATAACAACAGCAGATTACGAGATGTCATTGCAAAAGCAAAAGCAAACAACATGCCAAATGACACGATCGAACGTGGTATCAAAAAAGCTGCCGGAGATGCAGATTCTGTCAATTACGAACAGATTACATATGAAGGATATGGACCAAGCGGAGTTGCTATTATCGTAGATACATTAACAGACAACAAAAACCGTACAGCATCTAACGTAAGAAATGCTTTCACAAAAGGAAATGGTAACGTAGGAACACCAGGATGTGTATCTTACATGTTCGAGAAAAAAGGACAGATCATCATCTCCAAAGAAGAATGTGAAATGGATGCAGACGACCTTATGATGATGGCACTTGATGCCGGAGCAGAAGACTTCAACGAAGAAGATGACAGCTTTGAAGTATTAACAACACCAGAAGACTTCAGTGCAGTCAGAGAAGCCTTGGAGAAAGAAGAAGTTCCTATGGCAGATGCCAGTGTCACAATGATTCCTGGTACTATGGTTGAACTTACAAGTGAAGAAGATATTAAGAATATTCAGAAAACATTAGATCTTTTAGATGAAGATGATGATGTTCAGGAAGTTTATACAAACTGGGATGAATAATCTGTTATAGATCTTATATGATGTAAAATAATAAGAACCTTAACTCATGTGTCACGCAGAAGTGACAAATATTGTGGGTTAAGGTTCTTTTTTGTTATATTTATATTTAATTATGCATTTTCAAGTGCATTGCTAAGATCGTTGATAATATCTTTTGAGCTCTCAATTCCAACAGATAAACGAATCATTCCAGGAGAAACTCCAGCTTCTCTTAACTGCTCGTCATTCATCTGGCGATGTGTATGGCTTGCAGGATGAAGTACCATTGTTTTAGAAGCAGCAACATGCGTTGCAATATTTGCTAATTTCAAACTATCCATAAAACGCACTGCAGCATCACGTCCACCAGTCAGTTCAAAGGAAATAACACCACAAGTTCTTCCATCATCCATATATTTCTGAGCCAGATCATGATATTTATCACCAGGAAGTCCAGCGTAAATAACACGAGAGACTTTTTCATGAGCATTTAAAAATTCAGCAACTTTCTGTGCATTTTCACAATGGCGTTCCACGCGCAGAGGAAGTGTTTCCAGTCCAAGATTTAACAAGAAACAGTTTTCAGGGGATGGAATGGAACCAAGATCACGCATCAGCTGTGTGGTAGCTTTTGTGATATAAGCCTTCTTTCCAAACTGTTTTGTGTAAACAACGCCATGGTAAGATTCATCAGGTTCAGTGAGGCCATGATATTTATGTCCATAAGCCTCCCAGTCAAAGTTTCCGCTGTCAATGATCGCTCCACCAACTTGAACAGCATGTCCATCCATATATTTTGTTGTTGAATGTGTGACGATGTCAGCACCCCATTCAAAAGGACGACAGTTGATCGGTGTTGCAAAAGTATTGTCAACGATCAATGGAACTTCATGTTCATGGGCAACCTTTGCAAATTTCTCAATATCAAGAATGACAAGTGCAGGGTTTGCAATTGTCTCTGCAAATAAAACTTTGGTATTAGGTTTGAATGCAGCGGCAATTTCTTCGGCACTTGCATCAGTATCAACGAATGTACAGTCAATTCCAAGTTTCTTCAATGTAACACCCAGAAGGTTAAATGTTCCACCATAGATTGTAGAAGCTGCAACAACATGATCTCCAGCCTCACAGATATTAAAGATCGCATAGAAGTTCGCAGCCTGTCCAGAAGAAGTAAGAAGTCCTGCAACTCCTCCCTCAAGATCGGCAATCTTGGCAGCGACTGCATCGTTAGTAGGATTTTGCAGGCGTGTATAGAAATATCCTTCTGCTTTCAGATCAAATAATTGTCCCATTTCATCAGTGGTGTCGTATTTAAAAGTTGTACTCTGGTAAATAGGAAGTGCACATGGTTCTCCTTTCTTAGGAGTGTAACCGGAGTGAAGACATTTTGTCTCCAGATTGTAATGACTCATAATTATAATTCCTTTCTATAATAAAATACATACAAAATTATACCCTAAAATCCTAAGGACAACAAGGGAAATAGAATTCAGATAATTCATAGAATTAACTAAAAAAAAAGAAAATTCAAGATTTTTTACACAAAAGAAAAACAACTTGACAAAAAAGTTATTTTTATCACACAAACCAACAAAAACATTGAAAAACTTAACGAAGTTCTTAAGATAATTTGTTGTTTTATTTTTAACGATGTGCTAAAATAAGAGTGTTATTTTTAATACTGAAAGGAGTTTCAACATGATTTATTCACATGAAGTAGAACAAATGTGTACAGTAGCTCAGGGTGTAAACCATGGAGCTGCCCCAATTCCTGAAGAAGCAAAATGGGTAAAAGCGAAAGATGTAACAGACATCTCAGGATTAACACATGGTATTGGTTGGTGTGCACCTCAGCAGGGAGGATGCAAATTAACTCTTAACGTTAAAGAAGGTATCATCCAGGAAGCATTAGTAGAAACAATCGGATGTTCAGGAATGACACATTCAGCTGCTATGGCATCTGAAATCTTACCAGGAAGAACAATTTTAGAAGCATTAAATACAGACTTAGTTTGTGATGCTATCAATACAGCAATGAGAGAATTATTCTTACAGATCGTATACGGAAGAACTCAGAGTGCATTTTCTGAAGAAGGACTTCCAATCGGTGCTGGTCTTGAAGACTTAGGAAAAGGATTAAGATCTCAGGTTGGTACAATGTACGGAACACTTAAGAAAGGTCCTCGTTACCTTGAAATGGCTGAAGGATACGTTACAGGTATTGCTCTTGACGCTGACGATGAAATCATTGGATACCAGTTTGTTAACTTTGGTAGAATGATGGACTTCATCAAAGCTGGAGACGATGCTCAGACAGCACTTGACAAGGCCAAAGGTCAGTACGGACGCGTTGATGACGCTGTTAAGATTATTGACCCAAGAAAGGAATAGGAGGTAGCGAATAATGGCTTTATTTGAATCATATGAAAGAAGAGAAAAACAGATTCTTGCTGTTTTAAAAGAGTATGGAATCAATTCTATCGAAGAAGCTGGTGAAATCACAAAAGCTGCTGGATTAGATGTTTATGCTCAGGTTGAAGGAATTCAGCCAATCTGTTTCGAAAATGCAAAATGGGCTTACACAGTAGGTGCTGCTATCGCAATCAAAAAAGGTTGCAAGAGAGCTGCAGACGCTGCTGCTGCTATCGGTGAGGGTCTTCAGGCATTCTGTATTCCTGGATCTGTAGCTGACCAGCGTAAAGTAGGTCTTGGACATGGTAACTTAGGAAAGATGCTTCTTGAAGAAGAAACAGAATGTTTCGCATTCTTAGCAGGTCACGAATCTTTCGCAGCTGCTGAAGGAGCTATCGGAATCGCTGAAAAAGCTAACAAAGTTCGTCAGAAACCTTTAAGAGTTATCTTAAACGGATTAGGAAAAGACGCTGCACAGATCATTTCCAGAATTAACGGATTTACATATGTTGAAACTGAAATGGATTACTACACAGGTGAAGTTAAAGAAGTATTCAGAAAATCTTACTCTGAAGGATTAAGAGCTAAGGTTAACTGCTACGGTGCTAACGATGTAACAGAAGGTGTTGCAATCATGCATAAAGAAGGTGTAGACGTATCTATCACAGGTAACTCTACAAACCCAACTCGTTTCCAGCACCCAGTTGCAGGTACATACAAAAAAGAATGTATCGAACAGGGTAAAAAATACTTCTCTGTAGCTTCTGGTGGTGGTACAGGACGTACATTACATCCAGATAACATGGCTGCAGGACCAGCTTCTTACGGAATGACAGATACTATGGGACGTATGCATAGTGATGCTCAGTTCGCAGGATCTTCTTCAGTACCAGCCCATGTAGAAATGATGGGATTAATCGGTATGGGTAACAACCCAATGGTTGGGGCTACAGTAGCAGTAGCTGTATCTATTGAGGAAGCTGCTAAAGCAGGTAAATTCTAGGAAACCGCTTAAATACGTGGTTTTTGAACGGAGTTAAAAGCGGTAAGAAGTAGTGAAAAGTGGACGATTCGTACATTATTCATACATTATTCGTACACACGACTCCTACATCAGAATAACAAAAAACAGAGCCGAGATGGTAAGTCTTGACTCTGTTTTTTGTTATGTAATATTCTATTTTATCTTTAGAATCTCTTCCATAAGCCATTCTCTTTTTCTCTTTGTATAGGTCTTTTCTGTGAGGTCGTCGATTTTATGTCCTATGATACGTTTTAGAGCATATTCATTTACTTTTGCATCTTTTGCCATTGTAGCAAATTGGATACGTCCATCGTGAGCACGATGTTCTGGATTTAATTCCAGCTTGTTAACAATCTTTTCAACTCTATGTCGATATTTATCATATGTGAGTTTTAAGCTACTTCGATGGGTTTTAGTATCAGTACAATTAATCAAGTATTCGCTTCCAAGAGATAAAGCTTCCTGGTAACGATGTTTTATTAAGCTGCGAATCTTTGGATGGACTGGAACCACACGATCTTTTCCAGCATCAGTTTTCATACCGCCAGTAATAAACCAATTTTCTAAATCAACATTCTCCATCTTTAACAAGCCTAATTCCTGTGGGCGCCATCCGCTATAACACTGGATTAGTAGCACATCTACATAGTCTACATCATATAAGTTATTCCACAATTTTTGCATTTCTTCATCTGTGAAGTCAATATGATCTTTCTTTTCTTCCTCGACATCTTTAATAATATCATCAGATAACTTAAATGTTCGAGCATAGTTCTTTTCTACAAGATCATTTTCGTTTGCATAGTCAAGCATAAGATTAAATAGAGATTTTATTTTTGTTTTTGTACTTGAAGATGCTTTTTTCTCTACACCATCAACAACATATGTACCATCTTCCATGCAGCCTTTAATGTGCCGGGGTCTTAAATCTTTAGCACGCATGTTGTAAATAGCAGAGCAGTAGTTCCAAGCAGACTTGATAGTTCGTATGCTGGATGGATTGGTTAAAGTCTTGAAGTATTCATCGGTCCATTTTTCATAAAGTTGTTCTACTGTCAGATCATCATCTAAATCATAAGGATTTTTATTGTATTCAACCAATGCAGCATAAGCATCATTGTAAGTTTTGAAGTATGCATTTGGTTTTAGAGGTTTACAGATCGGCTTGCCATAGAAGTCTTTTCCTACAGTAACCATAGCTCTGTATGGGTTTCGGAGATTACTGTTTTTTATTTTAGTGATCTGGCCGAAACCGTTAGGAAGACGTTTTTTTCTACGAGATTTTGATTGTTGTTGTTTGGCCACTTTAGTATTAATAGGATATCCGCAGTGAGGGCAAGCAATTGCGTGATCGCTTACCTGCAGATCGCATTCTGGACATTTGATCAGTGCCATATATCATCATTCCTTTCTAAAAAAGGGTACAAAAAATACACCCTTATCAAATTGTAATTTTGCAGGATGTATGATATAATTCACTTGTTTAGGGAGAAGTAATATCATATGCTGCAAAGTAGTTGATAAGCTTCTAAGCTTCGCCTGGTTGGTAGCCAGGCGTTTTTTTATTTAAGATATTTATGCATTTCTTTGTCAAAATCTGAGACATATTCTTTATCTTGAATAACTCTGTATTTTTCATATTCGTGATACGCTAGGGCATTGGCAATTTGTCTTGTGACAGTACCAAAATTATGTAGAATATCATATTCGTTAAATTGTAGAAATGCATCTAATTTTGAAATCCAATCCTGCATAGACATTAATTTATTTCTTTTTGCTTGGTTTTCGGCATAGTCAAGATACATATTTACAATGTCATTAAGATCAGATAGCTCTGTCTGATTTAAATAGTTTTTAGAAACAATCGTATCTGATTTGAGTATCTTTCCATCAGGAGAGTTCTTCCAAGAAGTCAGACCCATATGATCTTTATGGCTGTCAGCACGAGAATGAATAATTTCAGGAGCTGTCTGACCAGTTACTGCAAACAAAAGCTTATTTTGCACATTCTTAAAAAAGTTTTTTGTGATCGCACTGTTAGGATCATAATCATAACTGCATTGTGCGTATATATCAGTGATTTTTTGATAGAAACGTCGCTCACTTGCACGAATTTCCTTGATTTTTTCTAACAGTTCATCGAAGTAATCTTTTCCAAACGGATTTCCATTTTTAAGCATATCATCATTTATGACAAAACCTTTAGTAATAAATTCTTTTAAGGTAGCAGTGGCCCATTGCCTGAATAAAGTAGCTTGTTTAGAATTAGTGCGATAACCTACAGAAATAACCATATCTAGAGAATATATTTTTATAGGTTTGTCAGAATTTGGAATTTGCAAAAAATGCAAATTGCTTTTTTCATCTAATTCATTTTCGGAAAATACATTTGAAATATGTCGTGATATTGTGGAAACGCTTTTTTGAAATAATTCAGAAATAGCTTTTTGTGTCATCCAAAAAGTATCATCTTTATATAAAACGCTGACGTTAATATCTTTATCATCCTCTTTATAAAAGAGAATTTCACCTTCAGCAATATTATCAATAGTATAATTTGCTGTATCAGGAGTTGCTTGATTTAAGATACGCTGCTTACGGACAGCAATTTCTTTTTCAAAGTCCATATATTCACATCCTTTCGTTATATATTTTATGGACCATTTGGGCGAGATCACCGAAATGGTGTTGAAAAAATTAAAAATCTTAATTATAATGTATCTGGTAATAAGTCGGCACGATGGAGCAAACCCATCCGCTCCGGCGAATGCTTAACGAAAAATAGTCGTTCTACACTTACCAGGGGCAGGACGGCTATTTTTTATGTGTGTAATTCAGAATAGCAATGATTAACAGTGCAACATTTATGATGATCATAAATTCCTCGTATGTACTCATAAAAGCCTCCTTTCCGCAATGCTCGGAGCGGTTGGAGACTTGCCGTCTGACGACTTCCTGGGTAAGTATATTATATTTTCAAAGTTCGATTGTTGCGATGTCGCAATTTGTAGGTTACTGAATAATAGATAAAATGTATATCAAAAAACATATTATCGCTATATTTGAAAGACAGCCTTTTGGCTTTTGATTAGAATCAACATGCGAAGAAACATCCTCTTTATGCTGTCTAAAATGGACATCGACATAGCAAGTAAAATTTCGCTCGAATGATTCAACATATTTCTGATTGATATTTTCTGTACTATCGAAGAGATCAATTACAAGATGTTTGAAAGTATTGATATCACAGACAACTATTGGGAACTGACCGCTGTATGATTGGTATACTTCATCTGCATATATTTCGTCATAATATTCTTTTAATTCAGATATTCTACTAGGAATGCTTGTTTGGAATGCAAAACATCTATAGCAGTTTATAGCTTTTTCTCTTGTAGTTTGATACGAGATATATTCCATGTCGTAATCGTAAATATCAAAAAACAAAACATATAATAAAAATTTTAGTTCGACATCATAATTTTTCTCCTCTTTTGATAGTTGGGACATGTTGAGATAATTGTTACGGAGTAATCCGTACTGTTTGTTCTTAGAATAATCTAAAATTCGTTTGTTAAATATTCCCCATGCTACATCTCTAAAAGTTGATGTAAATGGGAGAGAATTTTTCAAACTTACATATTCATCTAAAGAAATTCCATAATTCTTGTGTTTATGCAATTCAACATACTCCCAGTGCTCATTTAAAAATAATTCTCCTTTAGCGCTCAAAGAGTATAAAGGCTCTTTAACAAAAGAAGTTATTTGATCTGGTGAGCAAGAAGAAATAATTCTTTCTACCAATATTTGTTTTTTGCCAGTTTTTTGTACGCCGATAGATTCACATATTTCTTTCAATTCGGAAACTTTTAAAGAAGAAATAATCTTTTCAGGTGATGCCAGTTGTAAATAATCTGCTGCAATTAATTGTTTGTGGTATTTCCGTGGGTTTGTAATTTCGCACTCAAATTCTATGTATTGCTGATATTCAGAATTTTGTTTTAACGGTTTGCCACTGCCATAAGCATTTAAAAATACAGCTTTACTGTAATCGCTTTTATAACTCATTTTATTTTGTAGTCCCCCCTCAAAAAAATTATAGAATGTTAAAACCTTTGCTCTTTATTGCACAGCAAGTGGTTGCTATTTTAATCTTAATTTAATTAGTTTCTCATCATATCCAAGTGCACGTGCAATCTGATCAGTTGTGTATTCTTGAAATTCTAGAATTGTTTCATCTGATACTAACAGCTCCATAGCGAATAGATCGGCTTCCATTTCATATTTTGTTGTATTGAATCCAGTATAAGTATCCATGAATAGAGCATTAGCTTTTTTATGTAGTAACATATGTCCTAATTCATGAGCACAGACAAGAATCTGTTCATGTTCTGGAAGAGAATCATCAATATAAATAATGTTATTTCTTTGGAAATATTGATAAAATCCTCTGACACCTTCAAGTGGCACTGGCACAAGTATAACATTTAGTCCCTTGATGATCTCAAAGGGATTTCTTGTTTTATGTTTCTTGACAAGCGAATTTACAATCTTTTTTATGTCCATTCACATCAGTCCTTTTTATATTTTTTAGGTGTATATTTTTCCTTGTTCTTTTTCTTAGCCATCTCCATACCAATTTCCATTGCATTTAGAATAGACTCGATTGCTTCAGGAGAAACAGGATTACCATCAAACATTAATCCTTCTTGGGATGTTAGTTTGTCCTTGGTCTGCTGTAGGATTTCTTCTATTTGTTTTGAGTCTCGTTTGTTCAGTTCTGGTTGATTTGATAGAGCATCATTTTTCTCCGCTTCCATAGCTTTGGCTATCAAGAAGGGATCACCGTCGAAATGTTCAGCGACATCGAGACGCGAAGAATTTATAACATCATCTTCCCAAGTGTCTCCCATAAGTTCTGAAGGTTCAACATTTAATGCGTCCGCAAAGGCTTCTATTTTTGATAAAGGCAAATCTACTTCACCTTTTTCAATTTTTGCAATGGATGATCGACTCGTGTAACCAGTCAACTTAGCAAGTGTATCCTGAGACATTTTATGTTCGATTCTAAATTTTCGAATATTCCTATATAGATCAATCATTTAGTCACCGCCTTTCTGATATTAATATACCATGAGTGTGAAGGAATTTCAACAAAATTATGAAAAGGTGTTGACGGATATTCACGCTAGTGTTATATTATGAGTGTGATTAAAATTCAACAAAGAAAGGAGAAAAAGAAAATGGTCGATATGAAAGCCTTGACTGATAAGATTAATGACTCTGGAATGAGCTTTAAAGCAGTGGCTGAAAAATCTGGAATGCTCAGAGAGACATTGTATAACAGATTAAAGGGATTAGGTGAATTCAAGGCCTCCGAGATTTCGTCATTACAAGCAACATTACATCTAACTACAAAAGAAAGAGACGAAATTTTTTTTAAAAAGAATAGTGAATTAAATTCAACAAAAAATCAAAATAAATAGGAGGGAAAAGAAAAATGGAATTAGAATCGTTTAAATCAGAAGAATTTGGTTCTGTAAGAACAGCTACAATAAACGGCGATGTAATGTTTGTTGGTAAGGATGTAGCAGGGATTCTCGGCTATACAAACACACCGAAGGCCGTAAGAGATCATGTTGATGAAGAAGATAAGCTGACCGAACGAATCGTTCTGTCAGGTCAGAATAGAAAAGTAATATTTATCAATGAATCAGGTCTTTACAGCTTAATCCTTTCAAGTAAGATGCCGAATGCGAAGAGATTCAAGCATTGGGTAACAGCGGAAGTATTACCACAGATCAGGAAACATGGGATGTATGCAGTTGATGAACTGATTGATAATCCAGAAATAGCAATCAAAGCCTTTACAGCTCTTAAAGAAGAGAGGGAAAAGAACAGATTGTTGCAGGAGAAAAATGAACGTATGAAGCCACAAGCAATTTTAGGACATGCGATCACAGCTGCAAATACATCGATTCTGGTCGGAGCATTAGCTAAGATTCTAAAACAGAATGGGATTGAGACTGGACAGAAACGTTTGTTTGAATGGCTATGTAACAATGGCTACTTGATCAAACAAAAAGGTAACGACTGGAACATGCCAACACAGAAGAGTATGGAGCTTGGATTGTTTGAGATCAAAGAATCCGTTCATATTGATGGAAACGGATGTAACAGGATCACACGTACTCCGAAAGTTACTGGAAAAGGTCAGGAGTACTTTATCAATAAGTTTTTAGCGGCTGAATAGGTAGGGGTGAGAAAGACGAAAACAGTAGATATGACAAGATATATCGTGTGTGGGGTATGGCTGATAAGTTTTGGGATTAATATATACCGACTTTCGCGAGTAAAAAAGCAAGATCCTGAATCTACAGAGAAACAGGACCTTATACTGATTCGAATGGCACTAGATGTTGTATTGTTCGCTTTGTTTTTGAGAAGAGTGAGTATATATTTTTGGATTTAAATTTTGAGAATCAATTGTTTGAATCGGACTTATTAAGATTTAAATGTAATTCTTCATCTTTTAAATCTAATTCACGATCTTTTAAATCTAATTCACGATCTTTTTGATCTAGCTCACGATCTTTTTGTATTTTTTATCCAATTGTAATTGCTCTTTGGATATTTGATTAGACTCAGCTTGAAGTTTGTTTTGAGTAATGAGGCAACAAACAGTAATAGCAGAAATAATAGTTGTTACGATGGAAATAAAGAGTTTGATAGATATCTTTTCCTTAATAGGTAACAAAATATCTGAAATAGATGGAGTGTTATCAAAAATATCAGAGATGGAATCTACAAAACTTATAGGTGCAGAAACTGTATCCTGATCAAATTCAAATTGATCCACATCAAAATCTGAAGAACTTTCAAAAGCAGAAAGTATTTCTTTCGAAGTAATTATTAACTCTGTAGCCTGTTGCTGGAGAGAAGAAGTATATGTATTTTGAAGCTTTTGTATACTCTTACATACTCCACTTACAGCAGGACCGTTTAGATATGAATCTTTTATGCATGACGAGAGTTTAATTGCGGATGCAAGCGCAGAGTTGTCCATGGATAGGCCCATAACTTTAACATTTAAGGCTGCAGTGTATTTCACTTTGCTAGCAATAGCATCTACCATCGTAGGTTTTGGAACAAATTTTTTCGCATTTAAGGATGCAGCTAAAGCAGAATGTGGAATGGTTTTTGCATAAAAGTTAGATCTTTTTGTGAATGCTTGCGTGAATCCTTTATATGAATCTAAAGTTTTTTGAATTGATGATAGTTCTTTAGAAAATGTAGCATTTTTATTGTATTTCATTAGGATTCTCCTTTCTTGAATACTCGGACATGGTAGTGCCCTGTGATTTAAGTATAGGAGATATATGGAAGAAAGACAACAGAATAATAGCGGATGGCTTAATCCTCTGTCCGATGCACAGAATCCTTAAATCCTCCCTAAATTGGTTAATTATTAAAAATAGCACTCAATCGTCGGGCAGGGAATTAAGCCATCTGAAGAAAGGTAGGTGAAAGACATGAGCAGAAGGCAAATTTTAAGAATGTTAGCAGCATACGCAAATGTACCAGAGCAATTTCCAGAAGGAAATGTACCGGTAGCGTATGCAGCAAAGAAGATGGGAAAAGATGCTTGCTTTATCCGGGCAGGCATTGAAGCAGGGTGGCTTCCAATCGGATATGCGTTTAGAAAGCCAGGAAGTAAGAAGATTAATTATTACATCAGTCCAAAGTTATTTTGGGAAGTGACAGGTGTTTTATATCAACCAGAGAAAGGAGCATAAATGGCAACAGCAATGGTGTTTAGCTTATATGTAACAGTCAGCATGATCATTTGTTTGATTTTATCTAAGACAAAAATCGGACAAAGAGCGATGGACTGGATGCTGGATAAATTAACAATGAAATGAAAGGAGAAAAAGATGATCGATGATTGATGAAACGCTGATTCTGAAAGAAATTGATGAGTGGACTGATATTCTGAATAGAAATATCGAGAGACGTAATCAAGTGTCAAGTAACTTGATGGAAGTTTGTTTGCTAGAAAGAGAACTTGCGACATACCAGAGAGTGAAAAACCTAATAAAAGAAAAATGCACCCCTGAGGCAACAACTCCAGAAGGTGCGGATATAAATAGTTTAACACAAGTGCATTATAGCACAGAAAGCGAGAAGGAACAATGACAAAAGAGTTTTTATTACAGTGCGAAAAAAAAATAGAAGAAGCATACAAATGTGCAGCAATCAATCAGGGAGATAAAGTAAACGATATTGTTGGGGAAGTATGTAGGGACATTCTTCTTAAAATATCAGATAGTGTAACACCTGTTTCTGAAGGAACACTACCTTATATCGTAGCATCTCTGAGAGTATTAGCGAACGCATTGTCCAAAGAATTAGATCCTTTAGATAAAGAGATTTCAAAAGCAGTACAGTGGCGAATGACGACAGAGTGTGGGTTTAAGAAACAAGTAGAAAGGATATAAACGATGAAGGAAGATAGATTGCTGATCAGTCGTGAAGTATACGATGAATTAGCTGCATCTTATGAAAGGGTTGAAACTCTTGTCCGGCTGCATAAAGCTGGACAGGATCTTGATACAAACCTGATCTTTCAAATCTTGGGGATCGGGTATCTATTAAACAAAGAAGAATTAGGAGGACTTAATAATGGAAATCACAGTAAACGTAACAGGGCTTGACAATCTGGCAAATGCCATTTTTGCACTGGCAAATGCAGCAGGGAACAGCAAAGAGGAAACACAGATGGATGCAGCAAAGGTAGCACCCGTAGTGCAGCAGACAGTTGTACCAACAGAAACAGTTGCGCCAGCAGCTACAACTGTACCAAGCACGCCACCAGTACAGCCTGTACCAGCAGCGCCCGTGGCACAAAATGCAGCATCTGCGGTTAACCCAGTGCCAACAGCCACAGCAACGCCTACATATTCGATGGAGCAGTTGGCAGTCGCAGCGACAGGTCTGATCGATGCCGGAAAGATGCAGGATGTACAGAATACGCTGGCATCCTTGGGTGCACAGACATTGATGGATCTGCCACAGGAGAAGTATGGGGAGTTTGCATCTGCGATCAAAGCGATTGGGGCGGTGATCTAAGATGGCCAAGAAAAGAAAACATGCTTTGTTATCAGCAAGTGGGGCGGTGCAGTGGATTCACTGTACTCCTTCCGCAAAACTGTGTGATGAGCTTCCAGATACAGAGACCTCTTATACCCAAGAAGGAACTCTGGCACATGAGATCTGTGAGTTAAAACTGACAGCAGATTCTTTAAAGACCGGAACCTACACAAGAAGAATGAACAAGATCAAAAAGAATGAACTTTATCAGGAAGAGATGCAGGGATTCACAGATCAGTATGTTGACTATGTGGAGACACTTAGCAATAGTCTTCCAGAAAAGCCATATATGGCAGTGGAAAAAATGGTTGAGTTTGATGAGTACGCGCCGGATGGATTCGGTACTGCAGACTGCATCCTGATCTGCGGTACGGTCATGCATGTGATCGATTTTAAATATGGAAAAGGTATCCCAGTAAATGCAGGTGGAAACCCTCAGATGGGATTATATGCACTAGGAGCATTAAAGGCTTACGGATTTTTATATCCGATCGAGGACATTTTTTTTCATATCGTACAGCCAAGACTCAATAACTTTTCCACATGGAAAACGAATAAAAGAGAGCTGACAACATGGGGCAAAGTCGTAGTCAAACCGAAAGCTGAATTAGCTTACAAAGGAGAAGGAGAGTTTCGTTCCGGGGAACACTGCAGATTCTGCAAAGTCTTAAACTGCAGACAGAGAGCTTATGACAATCTGGAACTTCTGGAAACCTATGAAACAAAGCTTCCACCGGAGCTTTCAGACGAAGAGGTGGGAGAAGCCCTTGCAAAAGCAGAACAGTTGGTTGCCTGGCATAAAAAATTAAAGTCCTATGCACAGACAAAACTGATCGATGGCGGAGAGATCCCAGGATGGAAGATCGTTGAGGGCAGAAGCAATCGCATGATCACAGATTACGAGAAGATGGCGGATGTCTTGGAACTGAACGGTTTCCCGAAAGAAACTCTGTATGAAAGGGCACAGCTTACCCTGACAGATCTTGAAAAGATGGTCGGAAAGAAAGACTTCCAGATGATTTGTGGAGAGTTCATCCAGAAGCCAAATGGAAAGCCAACACTTGCACCGGAATCCGATAAACGTCCGGCTTATAACCCGAAAACAACCGCAGCAGAAGATTTTAAATAAAAGGAGTAAAAAACTATGAGTAATACAAAAGTAACAACAGGTGAAGTAAGATTTTCATTTCCACACGTATTTCAGCCACATGCTAACAATCCAGGACAGGAAGAAAAATATTCTGTGACGATCCTGATCCCTAAGACAGACACAACAACGATCAATGCGATCCAGGCAGCAATGCAGGCTGCAGCACAGGAAGGTGTCTCTACAAAATTCAACGGACAGATGCCGGCAATGCTGAAGAATCCGATGCATGATGGAGATGGAACAAGACCAAATGGAGAGCCATTCGGAGAAGAGTGTAAAGGACATATGGTCATGACAGCATCCAGTAAACAGAGACCAGAAGTTGTCGATGCAAACTGTCAGGCAATCTTAAATCCTGCAGAAGTATATGCCGGATGCTACGGAAGAGTTTCCTTAAACTTTTTCCCATATAACACAAATGGAAACAGAGGTGTTGGATGCGGACTGAACAATGTCCAGAAAACAAGAGAAGGTGATCCATTAACAGGAAGAACAACAGCAGCGGAAGACTTTGGAACAATGCCACAGTCAAATGTCCAGGCCACAGCAGTTCCGCAGATGAACACACAGGCAGCAGTAACACAGCAGAGCGTAAATCCAGTCACTGGAATTAATCCGATCACGGGGGCTCCGATCAATGGCAGCGGAGTTATGGGATTATGATCCCGCGCAAGAACATCCTGCATATCGATATCGAGACTTATAGTAGTGTAGACATTGCAAAGTCCGGGCTGTACAAGTACGTACAGTCTCCGGACTTTCAGATTCTACTGTTTGCTTATGCCTATGATGATGGACCTGTTAGGATCGTAGATCTTGCACAGGGGGAGAAACTTCCGGAAAACGTGATCGATGATCTGAAAGCACCAGCAACGATCAAGATGGCTCATAACGCAAATTTCGAGATCAATGCATTAAGTCAGTTTTATGAGATCTGGCCGGATCAGTGGCAATGTACGATGATCCATTCTCTTTACTGCGGGTATCCGGCATCCCTTGCAGGAGTTGGGAAAGCAATGGGATTTCCACAGGAGAAGCAAAAGATGGCAGTTGGAAAAGCACTGATCCGTTATTTTTGTGTACCATGCAAGCCTACAAAGAGAAACGGCGGACGCACAAGAAACTTTCCTGAACATGATATAGAGAAATGGAACCTGTTTAAAGAATACTGCAAACAAGATGTGGAAGTGGAACGTGCGATCGAGGATCATCTAAAGGATTATCCGGTTCCAACGCAGGAATGGACTAACTGGCATTATGACCAGACTATTAATCAACAGGGGACTCAGGTGGACCTTGCACTGATTAATGGGGCATTGGAATTAAGTGATCAGGCAGCATTAAAGCTTGGAGATGATATCCGGCGTGTTTCTGGAATCGATAATCCGAACAGTGTTGCCCAGTTAAAACAGTGGTTATCTGATCAACTCGGGAAAGATATTGATAAGTTAGGGAAAGAAGCAGTGAACGAACTGTTAGAAGCTCCACGGGTACAAGCAAACCCCGCAGTCTATTATGTTCTGAAGAAACGTAAAGAGATGGCCAAGAGTTCCGTGAAAAAATATACAGCTATGGAAAACGCGGTTTGCAAGGATGGAAGAGTCCGTGGATTATTACAGTTTTATGGCGCAAACAGAACAGGAAGATGGGCAGGACGTCTGGTACAGGTCCAGAACCTTCCAAGAAACTATATTCCGGAGTTGTCACTGGCAAGGAATCTGGTGAAACAGGAAAATGCAGCGATGCTGGAACTGACTTATGGCAGCTTGCCAGATACGATCTCACAGCTGATCCGGACGGCATTTGTTCCAAGAGAGGGATATGAGTTTGTAGTTGCAGACTTTTCAGCGATCGAAGCGAGAGTGATCAGCTGGTTAGCTGGAGAGGATTGGAGACTGGAAGTCTTCCGTACCCACGGCAAGATTTACGAGGCTTCGGCATCCAGTATGTTTAACGTACCGATCAAGAAGATCAAAAAAGGAAATCCGGAATATGCACTCAGGGCAAAAGGAAAGGTCGCAGAATTAGCTCTCGGGTACCAAGGTGGTACCGGAGCATTGATCCAGATGGGAGCATTAAGGATGGGACTTACGGAAGAAGAACTTCCGGATATCGTACACCGATGGAGGACAGCGAACAAACGGATTCAGGATTTCTGGTATACGGTAGAGAATTGTGCAATCGAGACGGTAACACTCGGAACAACAAACCAGATCCAGCATGGGATCACGTTTATGAGAGATGCAGATTATTTTATGATCAAACTTCCTTCCGGACGATGCTTATTTTATCCAGACCCGCAAATCGGAGAGAATGCATGGGGAAATAAGAGTATCACATACATGGGCATCGATGGAACGAAGAAATGGCAGAGACTTGAAACGTACGGTGGGAAACTAGTCGAGAATATTGTACAGGCAGTGGCAAGAGATCTGCTGGCGAATGCGATCCGAAATATGTTATTCGGTGGTTATCTCATCAACTTTCATATCCACGATGAGATCATAGCAGAAGTGCCAAAAGGTTCTGATCTGACACTGGAGAAAGCCATCGATCTGATGTGCAGGGCTCCGGAGTGGGCAGCAGGGCTGCCATTAAACGCAGATGGATTTACAGGAGATTTCTATAAGAAAGAGTAGGAGGAACGGCATGTTTCAGAATGACTTAAAAATTAAAATATCAACGGGAAGCAGCCGAAGATCAAAGACCTGGCTGAAACAGGAGATGTACTGGTCTGATTTTGTAGAGAAGCTTGAACATCCGATCAGGACAGAAGAAACTCTGGCAGAGTATATGGGTTACCGCAAAGCAAAGCAGGATGAGATCAAGGACGTCGGCGGTTTTGTCGGTGGCGAACTTTCCGGAGAACAGCGAAGAAATGAAAATGCCGGTTATCGCTATCTGATTACATTAGATGCCGATCATATAAAGCCGGGTGGAACTGATGAGGTGATTGGCATCTTAGAAAACCTTGGTTGTTCTTATGTGGTCTACAGTACCAGGAAGCATGAAGAAGCAGCACCGCGACTTCGAATCATTCTGCCGTTGGATCAGCCGGCTTCTCCGGATGAATATGAGCCGATCGCGAGACGTGCCGCGGAGTATATCGGAATGGGCATCTTTGACCCGACAACTTTCGAAACAGTCCGATTGATGTACTGGCCAAGCTGCAGTAAAGACAGTCAGTATCGATTTGAGTATGCGGACAGACCGTTTCTTAGCAAAGATGGAATGTTGGCCACTTTTGACAATTGGAGAGATATTGCCCAGTGGCCAGAAGTCCCAGGAGCAGCGAAGATCCGCGATCGAAGTATCAAAAAACAAGGGAACCCTTTAGAGAAAAAAGGAGTTGTCGGGGCGTTCTGTAAGACTTATACGATTGAACAGGCGATTGATGAATTTTTAGATGGGGTCTATGAGCCATGCGATATGCATCCTGGACGATACACTTATACGGAAGGATCAACCGTTGGCGGTGCGGTGTTATATGAAGATGGGTTGTTCTTATACAGCCATCATGCAACAGATCCCGCTGGTGGAAGATTATGTAATGCATTTGATTTGGTCAGGCTCCATAAGTTCAACGAACTTGATTATGACGCAAAAGAGGGGACGCCTGTGACAAGGCTCCCATCCTTTGCGGCGATGTGCGAGTTTGCGATGGAACAGCCAGATGTTGCGAAAGTAGTGACTGCAGAACGATATGAACGTGCACAGTCTGAATTTTCACAGCCCGTATCTGAAGAAGATCTTGATTGGATGGGAAAGCTAAGCTGCAGTTCACAGACAGGAATGCCGAATAAGACGATTGATAACGTGCTGATTATCCTGGAGAATGATCCGAATCTAAAGGACAGGCTGTATCATGACGAATTTGCGAACAGAGCGACCGTATGCATGCCAATGCCTTGGGAATATCATCCAGTGTTTCCTTATAAGGACCGTGCATGGGCAGATGGGGATGACGCAGGATTGAGACACTATATGGAAAAGACCTACGGGATTACAGGAGAGAAAAGAATCTTAGATGGCATGGCGATCTATGCGAACCGACACAGAAGGCATAAGATTCGAGAATACCTTACAAGTCTTAGCTGGGATGGTGTACAACGATTAGATACGTTACTGATCGATTACTTCGGTGCGGAAGACTCTGGATATGTACGTGCGGCCACAAGGAAGACTCTTTGTGCTGCAGTAGCCAGAGCGATGCATCCAGGATGTAAGTTCGACTATATGTTGATCTTATCCGGTGCCCAGGGAGTCGGAAAAAGTACATTCTTCTCGATGCTTGGGAAAGACTGGTATTCAGATTCGATGAGTACCTTTGAAGGGAAAGATGCTGCAGAGATGGTGCAAGGATATTGGATCATTGAAGCCGGAGAGCTGACAGGGTTCAATCGATCAGAAATGAATGCAGTCAAACAGTTTCTTAGTAAGAAAGAAGATGTCTATCGTATGCCGTATGGACGCAGAACTGCGAATTTCCCTAGAAACTGCATCATCGTTGGAACAACGAATGACAAGGAATTTCTGAAAGACCGAACAGGGAATCGAAGATTTTGGCCAGTCGGTCTTGGAAAGCAGAAAACAAAAAAGAGTGTGTTCAATGATCTACCTGCAGAGGTTGATCAGATATGGGCCGAAGCAGTTGCAAGATGGATGATCGGAGAGCCACTTTATATGTCCGGAGATGCGGCCAAGGTAGCAAAGGAGAAACAAGAGAACTACAGAGAAACATCGCCGAAAGAAGGTGTGATCCGAGAGTTCCTGGATAAAAAGATTCCGATGGATTGGAAAGAAAAAAGTCAGGCGCAGAGGAAAGCATACTTTAACAGTGAGTACCAGGTGAAAGATGAAGATAGCTTAGTTGAACGTGATCGGATTTGTGCTGCAGAGGTATGGTGCGAATGTTTTGGTGGTGACCTCAGACAGATGAGACGACAGGATACAATAGAGATCAATAGCATTTTAAATAACATCGACGGATGGGAAAGAAAGTCTGGAGTCCGATTAGGACCATATGGCACACAGAGAGGATACACACGTGTAAACAGATTTTAAAGGGACTAAGAGGTTAACATACAAAATCTGGAAACGACAACAAAGGGAGCATTCAGTAAACGAAGTAATGATTACACGAAAACGGCTTAAATTCGTTATTAGACACTTACATTAACATTGTTAACATTAAATTATATATAAATAAAATATAAAGGGTAATGGTATAGCGGTACCCCTTATACGCCTATACACGCGTATATATAGGGAAACCGCGTGACATTGCTGACGACAAAGGAGTAAAACATGAGAGAAAGCTATACAGAATCAAAGTTCAGAGAAGAGGTAAAGAGTGTTGGCGGGATGGCATATAAGTTTGTCTCCCCGGGCAATGCTGGAGTACCAGACAGGGTTGTAATCCTTCAAGGCGGAAAATCTGGATTCGTAGAATTGAAACGTCCAGGAGAGAAAACAACACCGCTTCAGAAAGTTCAGATCCGTAAGATCTTAGCAACAGGATGTTATGCCACCGTTCTTGATAATAAAAAAGACATTGACCGAGTGATCTGGGAGATTGAAGCATGGAAGCCAGGTAAGTCCTTGGACAAGATCACAGAGTTAGAACAGAGAGGCATGATATGAAATTTGTACCACACAATTATCAGCGATACTGCATTAACCGCATGATCACGGATCCGGTCTTAGGATTGTTTCTTGACATGGGACTTGGAAAGACAGTGATCACACTGACAGCAGTCAATGATCTGAGATTCAATCGGTTTGCAGTCCGGAAAGTTCTTGTCATCGCGCCGAAGAAAGTTGCAGAAGATACATGGACAAGAGAATCACAGAAATGGGATCACCTAAAAATGCTTCGGGTGATCCCAGTCCTTGGAAGTATCAAACAGCGGATCAGAGCGATCAACACACCCGGCGATATCTGGGTGTTATCAAGAGACAATGTCTCATGGCTGGTTGACTATTACAAAAATGACTGGCCATTTGACATGGTGATCATCGATGAACTGTCAAGCTTCAAGTCCAACAAAGCAAAACGATTCCGAAAATTAAAAAGCGTTAGGAGTCATATCCATCGGATTGTAGGGCTTACAGGAACACCAACCCCGAACGGACTGGAAGACCTGTGGGCGCAGATCTATCTTCTGGATGAAGGAAAACGACTAGGAAAGACTCTAACCGGATATCGGGATAATTACTTCACACCAGGAGCAAGAAACGGAAATGTGGTCTATGAGTATAATCCGAGAACATGGGCAGACGAAGAGATCAACGAACGAATCAAAGATATCTGTATCTCCATGAAAGCAGAAGATTATCTGGAATTACCAGAACGGATCGATAATGTCCGCCACATCAAACTTCCGGATAAAGCAAAGAAGCAGTATGAAGAACTGGAGAAGACGATGATCGCGGATATCGATGGAGAGACCATTGACGTTACCAGTGCAGCGGCTTTAAGCAATAAATTACTGCAGTTATGTAACGGGGCTGTCTATGATGCAGACGGTATATACCATGAGGTGCATGACGAGAAGATCGAAGCCTTAAAAGAGATCATCGATGCAAATGCCGGAAAGGGGATATTAGTGTTTTATAACTTTAAGCATGACAAGGCACGGATCCAGAAGGCTTTGAAAAAGAGCAAGCTTCGGATCGGGGAGTTAAAGAATCCGGACAGCATCACAGCCTGGAACAATGGGCAGATGGATATCCTACTTGCACATCCGGCAAGTGCAGCATATGGATTAAACCTCCAGGCAGGTGGGCACATCATTGTCTGGTTTGGACTTAACTGGTCATTGGAGTTATATCAACAGGCAAATGCCAGATTGTACCGACAGGGACAAAAAGAGAATGTTGTGATCCATCATCTAGTCACTGCCGGCGGATATGATGAGAACGTCATGGATGCACTGGAAGCAAAAGAAGTTACACAGGATTCGTTTCTGGATGCCTTAAAGGCAAGGATCAAGAGTGTTAAGGAAAGTTAAGGAGTAAATTAATTATGACAAAGATCAGACAGAAGCTTGCGAAGGTCTATATTCATTCGCAGGATAATGGCAATGACTTTGGGATCATCGACCATCTGGCTGAGGTCGGATACGATGTCGATTTCGAAGTTGTGGATAATGGAGTTGGCAATAAGGTGATCTCATGTGAGATCTATGATGCAGGGGGGGGAAGAAAGACAATGATTAAAAATAACAGGACAGCAATGAACGCATACAAGAAGACCAGAGAGAAACATGGCGGGAATCGTCCTCGCTGTGTAGTCTGTGGCGAGGCGATGGATCCGGAGGACGATGAGACAGAGTGGTCCAGAACAAAGAGAAGGACAGATTGTTTTGTACATAGACATTGCGTGAAACATTGGGGAGACGTTTAGGATGCTGATGCAACATAGGTGACAGGAGGCAAGACATGGATAAGAAAAAACTAAGACAGTATCGATCTCTGAAGAGGGAGCAGAAGATGCTGGAAGACAAAATGGAGAAACTGAATGAAAGAGCAGAGAGGATTCCGACGGTTGCTGGAACAGTAAAAGGATCCATGAATACGTTTCCCTATATCGGAACGCACATGAGTGTTACGATGTCAGAGCCGAAACAAGCAGATGTGATCTATCGACAGATGATGATCAACGGGAAAAGACAAGAACGGGTGAATGAACTTCTGACAGAGATTGAAGAGTTTATCAGCCAGATTCCTGACAGCAATACAAGACAGATATTTGAGCTCATTTATCTAAATGGCAATACACAACAGGAAGTTGGGGATCAATTGGGATATACGAAAGGCAGAATTTCTCAAATAATCAGCGAAAATCTAAAAGATTAAACAAATTAAACAAAAAAGTGTGTTATAGTTATACTTGAGGAAATTGGATAGAGTCCAATCAATCGCCCCGTATAATTTTTTTGAGCATCGTAGAGATACGGTGTTCTTTTTGTGTCTCAATTTGTAGAATCTACAAGAAAACTATGATATAATTTATTAAAAAGATTACGCGGGAGGACATATGGATTGTAAAATTAATGAAAACAGAATTTTGAATGCAATATTAAATTTCGAAATAAAAGAAATTGATTCGGAAGCTAGATTCTGGATGATTAGAACCAAAAAAGGATATTTTTATGATGAGTTTATTGCTAATAGATTTGTAGCGGTAGCTTGGAATGTCATAACAAAAGATACTGTTATTTCAGAGCAAACTAAAGGAATAATTGCAAATAGAATACTAACAGATTACCCAGGCATAAAAAGGCCGACAACAGCAATTAATAAGTGTGTGTCTTTCATAAATGAGATTAAAGAAAACGACATTATAGTTATACCGAGTGAAGGAAGTCGATATATTACTTTTGCAAGAGCAGGAGAGTATTATGAGGAAAAAGAAAATACTGTAGAAGTTGAAAAAACTGTAATTGATAGTATTGAAAATAACTCTGTACTAATAAATGAGATTGCGTGCCCTTATTTAAAAAGGCGGCGTATCGATATTATAATGACTGTAAAAAGTGAGGATTTGAATCCGAACTTATTCCGTGCGATATCTAATCATCATGGAATAAGTAATTTAGATGGATACGCAAAGAATATACTAAGTACAATATACAATGTATATACATATAAAAATGATATAAATATAGTATTTAATGTTAAAAAAAACAGGACCAATTAGTCCTAGGTTATTATCTGGAATTTTATATGGAGTTTCTGACTATCTCAGCAAGCTTGAAATAGAAGACGAAAAGATTTCAACACAAATCAATATCAATTCACCAGGACCAATCGATTTTAATATAATAGGAATTTTTAATACTGTTAAAGATGCGTTTCCTTATTTATTCGGGTTGCTAGTAATGGTCGGAGGCGGCAGTGCGTTTGCATTTAAGGTACCAGGAGTGGTAGATGTCATAAAAGAAATTTTGCTTTTACCAGAAGAAAAAAGAAAAATGCAAGCGGAAGCTGAAGGGATTGAATTGGATAATTTAAAAAAGAAAGTTGAAATTTATAATGAAATTAAATCTTTAGGGATTCAACCAGAGAATTTAGTAATGAGCATTGATACTATTGCTCAAAATGCAGAGCTATTAGATGTTCAACCTCTTGAAAATAATAATCATCCAGTTACTGAACCTATTCCAGAAACTTCCGTTGAAGATCAGCCAGAAGATGAACCAGAAGACGAGTAGGCAGTATGGATAAAATAATAGAAAATAGAATGATGGTATAAGTTATAGGATGTTTGTTTAAAATAATGTCATAAATAGGAGTTAGATAAATCAAGTTAAAAACAAGTGATAAAATAGTCATAAAACTTAAAAAATACATAAAAATACAAAATATTCTATTAAGTAATTTGATTTTTTTTCGCATATCCAATCCTCCTTTGCTTTATTATACTATTTTCTATTGACAAAATCGACAATAATATTAAACATTTTGAAAAGAATCAAGCGCCTTCGGGTGCTTTTTTCGTGCAGAAATTTAAGGACCTCTAGCTCAGCTGGTCAGAGCAGTCGGCTCATAACCAATCGGTTCAGGGTTCGAGTCCCTGGAGGTCCATTTTAGAGAAGGGAGTGAGCCTAGATGGCATTAACAGAAAAAAGAAAGCTATTTGCTGATGAATACCTGATAGATCTGAATGCATCTCGGGCTTACAGAGTTGCATATCCAAGAGTAAAAGATGGAGATGTAGCGGCTGCTGCCGCAAGTAGATTATTAAAGATTGAAGAGGTAAAAAAGTATGTAGCGGACCAAATGGAAGCGATCCATAATGAGAAAACAGCGGACGCCCAGGAAGTGATTGAATACTTAACTGCAGTAATGCGTGGGAAGAGTAATGCGGAGGAGATCGTTGTGGAAGGAATCGGAGATGGATGTAGTGAAGCCAGAGCAATAACAAAGGGACCGTCTGAAAAAGAACGATTGAAGGCAGCAGAACTTCTTGGCAAGCGATATGCACTTTTTACTGATAAAGTTGAAACAGATGTTGACATGGATCTTAATATTACAATTGACTATGGCGAGGATGATACTGGATGAACATAAAAGTACAGGCAAATCCTTGTTTTAAAGAAGTTGATCGTAGTAAAAAACGATACATCGTCATGAAGGGTTCTGCCGGATCTGGAAAGAGTGTGGATACAGCACAGCACTATATCCTAAGGCTTATGAATGATTCTGGGCGAAACCTTTTATGTGTCCGAAAAGCAGATGTAACGAATAGAGATAGCACTTTTGCAGAATTGCAGGGTGCTATTTTTCGGATGTTTGGAGAACGGTATAAGCGATACTGGTATATCAATGCATCGAATATGATTATAGAATGCAAGAGTAATCACAATCAGATCATATTCAGAGGTGTAAACGACGAAAGACAGAGAGAAAAGCTGAAATCAATCACATTCAAACGAGGAAAGCTAACAGACGTTTGGATAGAAGAAGCGACAGAGATCACACAGTCAGATTTTGAGATCATTGATGACCGATTGAGAGGCGAATTGCCAGAAGGACAGTTCTATCAGATTAGAATGACATTTAACCCTGTATCAGTACACCACTGGATCAAGAAAGTGTTCTTTGATCGTGCTGATTCTGATGTACTCACACACCAGTCAACTTACGAAAAGAACCGATTCATCGATGAAGCATATCACAGACGAATGCTAAGACGTAAAGAGGTAGACCCAGAAGGATACAGAGTTTATGGCCTTGGAGAGTGGGGAGAAGTTGCAGGTTTGATCCTTAAAAATTATGTCATAGAAGAATTTGATCGTACACCAGAACGCTTTGATTACATGGTAAATGCACAGGACTTTGGATTTAACCATGCAAACTGTATTGGGGAGGTTGGATTTAAAGATGGCGATCTGTACTTATGTCAAGAACTCTATGTCTACGAAATGGACACAGAAGAAATTATCAAAAAGGCAGCAGGGAGATTCAATAAGAAGCTTCGTATGTGGTGTGATTCTGCGGAACCAGATCGTATCAAGATGTGGAAGAAAGCAGGATACAGAGCAAGAGGAGTAAAAAAAGAGCCAAACAGTGTCAGTGCTCAGATTGATTATTTGAAACAACATAGGATACATATCTATCCAACGTGTGTAAATACAATTAAAGAAATACAGCAATGGAAGTGGAAGAAAGATGAGAGAACCAATACTTATCTAGATGAGCCAGTTCCATTTTTTGATGATGCAATGGCCATGTTACGTTATTCAATCGAAGAAGAACGAAAGCAGAAACCACGACTAAACACAAACGTGAAAGGAGGAATATGATGCGTAAAGAAATTTATAGGATATCGCCAGACGAAGAACTAACAGATGCGAAGTTGAGTCGGTTTATCGCAAGGCATGCTGCAGAAAGCACGTTTCGGTATAAACAATTACAAGATGCATACGAAACAGATTTCCCAATCTTTCACGAAAAACCAAAACCAGAGTGGAAACCCGATAATCGTATTGCTGTAAACTTTGCAAAATACATTGTAGACACAATGAACGGGTATTTCATTGGAAATCCGATCAAAATCATAGTAGATGGTGGAGAGGAAACGATTGAAAAATACATAGAATTCCTCGATCAATATAATGATCAGGATGACAACAATGCAGAATTGTCTAAGATTTGCTCTATTTATGGAAAAGGGTACGAAATGTATTATAACGATGAAGATGGAAACGTCGGAATTATATATTTAGATCCAACAGAAGCGTTTATGATCTATGATGATTCGGTACTTAAACGTGAACGCTATTTTGTTCGGCTATATAGGGATGAGGATAATGTCTTGCATGGAAGTGTATCGGACCAAGAAAAAGTTCGATGGTTTACTATAAAAGGAAAGATTGTTTGGAATGAACAAGAACAATTACATTACTTTAATGGGGTTCCAGCTACGGAATATTGTGAAAATAAAGAGTGCCAAGGAATATTCGAACCGGTGATGTCCATAATCAATGCATTCAACAAAGCAATCAGTGAAAAAGCCAATGATGTAGATTATTTTGCAGATGCATATTTGAAAATTATAGGGACTTTGTTAGGTGAGGATGAATTGAAACATATTAGATCAGACCGTGTGATCAACTTTGATGGAGATGGCGAAAGTGTAATCGTTGATTTCTTACAGAAACCAAACGGAGACACGACGCAGGAAAATTTACTTGATCGATTACAAAATCTGATATTTTTAATTGCCATGGTAGCCAATATTTCAGATGAAAATTTTGGAACAAGTTCGGGCATTGCAATGGCATATAAATTGCAGGGAATGAGTAACCTTAGAAAAACCAAAGAACGAAAGTTTACCTCTGGAATGAATCGAAGATATAAGCTGATTTTTAGCAATCCTGGAAATGCTATGAAAAAAGATGATTGGGTGAAGTTGCATTATAAATTCACACCAAATGTTCCAGCAAATCTATTAGAAGAAAGTCAGATCGCACAAAATCTTTCTGGCGTTGTGTCACAAGAAACACAGCTCGGAGTCTTAAGTGTTGTGGATAATCCGAAGACAGAGATTGAACGTATAGACAAAGAAGAGGAGAAGCCGAGAGATGTAGTGATGCAGCAGATGTTTGGAGACAAGACAGATGAGCAGTAAAAATTACTGGAGAGAGCGAGAAGAACGTCAGAGAAAATTGAATATCAAAAATGAAGCTGAGTATCAAAAGAAATTAGATGATATTTATGCGGATATGCTTGAAAATATAGAAAAGGAGATCAATGGATTCTATGTAAAATATGCGAAATCAGAAGGAATCACGATGGCAGAAGCTAAGAAACGAATTTCAGAGATTGATATTGAAGCCTATGCTAAGAAAGCAAAACGCTATGTAAAGAACAAAGATCTCTCAAAGAAAGCAAATGATGAAATGCGATATTATAATGCAGCAATGAAGATCAATCGATTAGAATTGTTAAAAGCTAATATTGGAATGCATTTAGTTGGTGGCTATGATGAACTCGAGAAGATTTTTGGAGACGCATTCACACAGCGAACTGAGGAAGAAATGCGGAAACAAGCAGGTATTCTTGGAAAGACAATTCAGAACAATGGCGAAAAAGCAGAAGTGATCGTAAATGCGTCTTACAAAAATGCAACTTGGTCCGAACGTATATGGGCTCATCAGTCAATGCTAAAATCAGAGATTGATAAACTTCTTCAGGAAGGATTGATTCAAGGAAAGCATCCAAGTGTACTGGCAAGACATTTAGAAAAACGATTTGGAGTCAGTGAGAGCAACGCAATGAGGCTGATGGTTACAGAACTTGCAAGAGTTCAGACAGAAGCCCAGAAACAGTCGTTTATACAGAATGGCTTTGAAGAGTATGAATACATAGCATGTGAGAAAGCGGATGCATGCAGTCAATGCAGATCATTGGATGGAAAGGTATTTAAAGTCGAGGATATGATGCCCGGAGAAAATGCCCCGCCAATGCATCCGTATTGTCATTGTAGTACAGCGGCTCATATGGATGATAATGATTATGAGAAATGGCTAGATACGTATTCGGAGCATGGACTTGATTTTGAATCGTGGCAGCAGTTGAAAGCACAAAGCAGAAATGATAAAATTCAATTAGATGAAGATGAATTGAGCGCTTTAATGAAATATAAAAGTTTTGAGTCTTATACAATCAATGATCTGCTGAGAAGATGTGAAGACCCACAGAAACTTCCAGAAAAAGATCAACAATTTGTCAGTCATTTAGACTCGGCATTAACGAAAGTGCCACAATACGAAGGGGATTTAGTTAGAGCGGTTGATTTTTCTAGTTATGCAGATTGTGAAGAAAGAATAATAAAATGCGTGGAAGAATTTGTTGAAAAGAAAGAAATCATTATAGATCAATATTGGAGTACATCGAAAGAGGAAGGATATAATGAAGAAGCTAAAATTGTGATTTATATTCAAAATTCAAAGAAAGGAAGGGACATTAGTCAGCTCGGACTAGATGAAAAAGAAGTTTTATATGAACGAAAATCAGGGTTTAAAGTTTTAAGTAAAAAGAAAGTAGATGGAGTTTGGTATATTCTTTTACGAGAGGTATAGATATGGCGTATGAAGATATTTATAAAGGATTAACAGAAGAAGAAAAACAAAGAATGATAAAGGATGACATTCCAAAATTTCGAGTTATAGGAGACGCTAATTTATCGGAAGAAGAGTTGGTACAAGCCGAACAAGATTTAAACAAAATAATTAAAAGACTTCGAAAGAGAGCTAAAAACAAAAAATGATAGAAATAAAAGTGCGTGATCATGAAATCACAGTAGTAGGCCATGCAAATTATGCAGAGTATGGCAGAGACATTATATGTGCATCGGTGTCGATGTTATTGCAGAACCTAGTAAAGTCGATTCATGATCTAACCGACGACAAAATAGAATACGATTTAAAAGCTGGACAGGCTTTTATCAAATACAGGAATTTATCAGAGAAATCGAAAACTTTGATAGATTCCTTTTTTATTGGTATTTGCAGCATTGCAGATGCTTATCCGAATTATGTTCGGATTGTGTAACTATTATGACCGAAAAGTCGTTAAACTAAGTTTTTGTTAGCAATGATCTGGAAGGGACAGATCAGGGCGAAAGGAGCAAATATGGAAAAGCATAAATTATTTTTACAGCTGTTCACAGAAGGAGATGACGGTGGGACCGGAGACGGGAATGGCGATGGATCCGGAACAGGTGGAAATAATGAACCAATGTCGTTTGATGACTTCTTAGGCCAGGAAGGAAATCAGGCGGAGTTTGATCGCAGAGTAAACAAAGCAATCAAAACGGCAGTGGCTAATGAAAAAGAAAAATGGAAGACGCTGACCGATGACAAGCTGACTGAAGCAGAAAAGCTTGCTAAAATGACAAAAGAAGAAAAAGCGGAATATCGTGCAAAGAAAGCAGAGAAGGAACTGGAAGATCTGAAAAAGATGAACGCCAGAACTGAATTGGCCAAAACAGCACGAAAGATGTTAGCAGATGAAAACATCAACATTCCAGATGAACTTCTCAGCAATTTGGTAGCAGATGATGCAGACGGAACTAAGACAGCAGTTGAATCATTTGCAAAAATGTACAAAGAAGCTGTGCAGGCAGCAGTTAAAGAAGCAATCAAAGGAAAACCACCAAAAGCAGGAACAGGCGGTGGAAACACGATCACAAAGGAGCAGATAATGGATATTAAAGACCCGATTGAACGTCAGAAGATGATCCGAGAAAATATTAATCTGTTCCAGTAAAGAGAGGAGAAGAAATGGGAAAATATAAATTAGACCTGCAGTTATTTGCAGCACCAGATGGAATGACTGGACAGGGAAACTTAGAAGTAAAGGCAAGGGAAATTGACTTTGTAACATCTTTCGGAAAGAATATTCAGGCATTATTAGATGTACTTGGTATCGCAAGGATGATCAGAAAAGAGAATGGAAGTGCCTTAAAAACAAAAGAAGTAACAGGAGAGCTGAAATCTGGAGATATTGGAGAGGGAGAAGAAATCCCATATTCTCAGTACAAAGTAACAGAGAAGGTATTCGATACGATCAAAATCGAGAAATACCGAAAAGGTGTATCTTTAGAGGCAATTGCTGAAAAAGGATATGATATTGCAGTGAACGACACAGACGAAGAATTTAAATCGGATCTTCAGAATAAAGTTAGCGATAAATTCTACAAACAGTTAAAAGCTGGATCATTAACAGGAGCAGAGACAACATGGCAGATGGCAATCGCAATGTCTATCGGAAGAGTAAAAGACAAATTCAAGAAGATGAAAAGAACCGCAACAGGTGTGGCTGTATGGGTTAATACGCTTGATGTGTACAAATATATTGGTGCAGCAGATATCACACTGCAGACAGCGTTTGGGTTTGAATACATGAAGAACTTTTTAGGTGCTGATGTAGTATTTATCAGCTCTGAGATTCCAGAAGGTGTTGTAATTGCAACTCCATTAAACAACATCGTAGCTTATTACGTCGATCCAGGAGACAGTGAATTTGTAAAAGCTGGATTATCTTATACAACAGACCCAACGACAGGGTTTATCGGATTCCATGCACAGGGAACCTATGAAAGAGCAATCTCTGACTTATTTGCGATCATGGGCTTACGTCTTTTCTGTGAATATCTTGATGCGATCGCATATACAAGTGTTGGAAGCCGAGATACACAGACTCTTGGAGAGTTACATCTTACAGCAGTAGAAGGTACAAATGCTGGTGATACAGCGATCACAATGAATGAACAGCTCATGTCAATGAAAAATGCATTTAAATACAAAGTAAATGCATCCGCAGCAACAGCTGTAACCTATGGCATGGATGTAAAGAACTGGTCTAAATGGGATGGAGAATCAGAAATCGCAGCAGCAAAAGGCAGTCATGTGACAATTGTTGAGTGTGATCGTAACTATAAAGCAGTAAGATCAGGGGATGTCGTATCCGCTGCAAAAGAATAGTGAGGTGTTGATAGATATGGCTTATGAAGTAGTAAAAGCATTTCATGATCTTCAGGATTATAAAGATGTTAAAGGCGGCAAAGTGTATCATCACTATGATGTTGGGGACACATATCCAAGACAGGGATTAGACCCAGCTCCCGATGAAACAAGAATCGAGGAACTTCTTAGCAGCGGAAACGCTCAGGGAGTTCCTTTAATTGCAGAAGTAAAGGAGAAAGCGAATGCTGGAAAAGCTTAAGACAATGCTTGGCTTCGAAGATTCTACACAGGATAAAAAACTGATGCTGATCTTAGATTCTGTAGAATCAAGGCTTCGATTACTTTTAGGTGGTATGGATCCACCGGATGAGATGGAGCATATCATTATCGAAGTCGCGATTATTCGTTTTAATCGCATCGGATCTGAAGGACTAGCAAGTCATAATGTTGAAGGAGAAACACAGTCGTATGCATCGGCAAATGATTTTGCTCCGTTTATGGATGAAATCGAAGCATATTTGCAGATGCAAAAGGATGCAAAGCGAGGAAAGCTGAGGTTTCTATGAGATATGATACAACGATTTACTTTCAAAAGTTGACACAAGGAGAATATGATCAGGAAACAGGTGATTACAAAGATGATTCTGTAAGTGAAGATCAAAAACAAGCATCGGTTATGGATACAACAACACAGATGATGCAGGTTGTTTATGGAATGATCAAACAGGGAAGTTTAACGGTTCAATTACAGAACCATTATGATTGCCCATTTGATCAGATCCGAATTGGAAACAAGATCTATAAAGTGGATTATTCAAGGAAACTTCGAACCAAACAGACTTTTATTGTGTCGGAGGTGCAATGATGAGTGGAATTAAGGTGAATGGATTAGATCAGCTTAATGCAAAATTAAGAAAGAACATGGATCTTAATGCAGTAAAGACAATAGTTAAAAAGAATGGAGAGGATCTCCAGAAAAAAGCGCAACATTATGTACCGGTAGATACTGGAACATTAAAAAGAAGCATTGGCCTCAATATCAAAGATGGCGGCTTAACTGCGGTTGTAGCACCAACGACAGATTATGCAGAATATATTGAGTATGGAACACGTTTCATGGAATCACAACCGTACATGCGCCCAGCACTGGGCGAGCAAAAGCAGATTTTTAAAAGTGATTTAGAAAAGGTAATGAAATAATATGGATCCACAGCAGGAACTATTTACTGTGCTGCTGTTAAAACTAAAAGAAAAATATCAGGATACGGGAATCGGTGTGTATGATACATTCCTACCGCCGGATAAAACCCCGTATCCTTTTGTTTATCTTGCTGACAGCACACAGGATGATCAAGCAAATAAAACAACAGTCTTTGGGGCAGTCAGCCAGGTAATCCATATCTGGCATAACAACCAAAGACAGAGAGGAACATTATCGAAGATATTATTAGAGATCAAAGATATGTGCTACAAGATCGAAGAAACAAAAAACTTTGGTTGGAATCTTGTAAGAGTAAATCAAAGAATCCTCTCAGACGCAACAACGAAAGAACCCCTGATGCACGGGGTTTTAGAATTAGAATTTACATTTAATTAGGAGGTAGCAATGTTAAATTTACAGCTTTTTGGAAATGAAGCGGTGCAGGGCAAGAAGATTGTTTATCTGTATCGAATTTTATCAGAAGCACCAACACAGAGTGGTACAGCATTGGCATTCACAACAGAGAATGGTCGTACTAAATCAAAAGATGCAGATTCCACAGCCACAAAGGATGGTTCTGTCAGAACACCAGGTGCTGCAGAAGTGGAGATCACAGCAACATCAATCTTAAAGAAAGATGACGAAATGATTAAAAAACTGGAAAAGGCTTTAGATGATGATGCATTGATTGAAATTTGGGAGGCTAATCTGGTAGAACCAGCATCCGCAGGAAATAACAAATTCAAAGGAAAGTATTTCCAGGGGTATTTAACAGAAATCGAATATACAGCTAATGCAGATGAGTTTGTAGAGGTTTCTTTAACATTTGGTATCAATGGAACAGGTGTGGATGGAGATGTAACTGTGACAACACAGCAGCAGGAACAGGCATATACATTCGTAGATACACCAAAAACAGGAGCTTAGGAGGATATAATACATGTACGAATTACAGATTAACAAATCAACATATGAATTTAACTTTGGAATGGGATTCATGAGAGAGATCAACAAAACAATTGCTGTCCCAGTAGAAAATATTAAAGGAAAAACAAAAGACATTGGTCTGCAGTATAAAGTTGCAGAAATGCTTGATGGTGATCTTGATGCATTAGAAGATGTTTTATTGGTAGCGAACAAAGGATTTACACCACGACTTGAACGAACAGAGTTAGATAAGCACATTGAGGATGAAAACACAGATATCGATGCATTATTTGATACGGTATTGGGTTTCTTAGAGAATGCAAATGCTACGAAGAAAACGACACGAGAGCTGAAGGAAGAAGTGGAGAAACAGAAGAAGAAACAGGAAGAATAAAAGATTTTGAAGAAATATACCGGGAGCTGGCGATTGAATGCTTCCGGTATTTTGGTTTTACGTCGTTTGATCAAGTGGACCAATTGACGATTGCACAATATGAGATCATGGCCGAAGCGGCAAGGCTAAAAGAAGTAGATAAAGACTACAGAAATCACTGGCAAGCGTTTCTTAATTTTGCCGTACGTGCAAAAAAGAAAGCCGGAAAGAACAGACAAAAACCAGTCTATCCAACATTTAAGAAATTCTACGACTACGAAGATGCAATCGATCAGGCAAAACGAAAGAATAAGCCAGATCGATTTGAGAAGATGAAGAGATTGCTAAGAAGGAGGGAGAGCTGATGGCAGAATCATATAGTGTTGAAGCGATATTAACTGCGAGAGATGCTGGATTCGAAGCAGGTATGAAAGCAGCTCAAAAATCCACACTATCTTTAGGAAAAGTTCTTAAAAGCGGAATCGGTTTTGGGGCAATGGTGGCAATAGGAAACAAAGCGGTGTCTGTAGTCACTTCTGGACTTTCAGAAATTGTAGGAGGATTAAACGAATCAAGTGCTGCATGGAAAACTTTCGAAGGTAACATGAGCATGAATGATCATTCAAAAAAAGAAATAGCAAGCACTAGAAAAGAACTACAAAAATTTGCAGAACAGACAATTTATAGTTCTTCAGATATGGCTTCTACATATGCTCAATTAGATGCAGTTGGTACAAAAAGTACAACGAAACTTGTAAAAGGATTTGGAGGTTTAGCTGCAGCAGCAGAAAATCCACAGCAAGCAATGAAAACTTTGTCACAGCAGGCTACACAGATGGCAGCAAAACCTAAAATACAGTGGGAAGACTTCAAATTAATGGTTGAACAGACACCTGCGGGTATTGCAGCTGTTGCAAAAACAATGGGAAGATCTACACAGCAGTTAATTAAGGATGTTCAGGATGGTAAAGTAAAAACCGAAGACTTTTTTGCGGCAATTGCTAAGACAGGAACGAATAAACAGTTCACAAAGCTTGCAACAGAATATAAAACTGTTGGACAAGCAATGGATGGTTTAACAGAGACGGCAGCAAATAAATTGCAGCCAGCGTTTGATAAAGTATCTAGCATTGCAATTAAGGGAGTAAGTGATGTAACGAATCTTTTAGATAATGTCGATGGTAATAAAATAGCGAGCAAGATTGGTGGCTTTGCAACAAAGGCTGGGAAATACTGGTCTGTTTTTAAGACAGATGCGAAAGAAGTAGGACAAGCGTTCGGATCAGCAGTAAGTGCTATCGGGAAAAGTATGGGAGAATTGAATGGTTCTTTCGGGTCTGATAAATCTGTATCTAGTTTTAAAAGTGTTGTTGATAGTATTTCTGGTGGGTTAAAAGCATTAGCTGGTTTTGCTGAAAAGCATTCTGGAGCAATTGCAAGTCTTATAACAACGTTACCGAAGATATTAATTGGGTTTAAAGCATTTAAGATAGTAAAAGCACTTGCCCCTGGAATTGGTAGTTTCACAAAATCAATTCTGGCGTTAGCAGGAAAAGGAATAGCAGGACTTGCAGCAAAATTATTTGGAGTTGCAGCAGGAGAAACAGCAACAGGAAAATCTGCAAAAGTAAGCAATAAATCAGTCCTAACAATGGCAAAAAGTACAATGATGCTCGGAATAGGAGTATTAATGGTTGCAACAGGTTTTGGAATTATGGCGCAAGCAAGTATTGCGTTGGCAAATTCAGGAGGATTAGCAATAGGCGTGATGATCGGCATGACAGGAGCATTAGCGGCATTAGTCATTGGTGGAATGGCGGCTATGAAAATATTTTCTCAAACTCCAGCAAGAGCACAAGCAAGTGCAGCGGCATTACTTGCTCTAGGAGCCGGTGTTTTGATGGTTGCAGCCGGACTAGCGATCATGGCGGCGGCAAGTATTGCACTTGCAAATGCAGGTACACCAGCGATCGCCTGTATGGCAGGAATGGTTGTAGCTGTTGGAGCGTTAATGGCGATTGCAGGAGCCGTTGGACCAGCAATGACAGCGGGAGCCGTTGGGTTTATTGCATTTGGTGCAGCAATTGTACTTGTTAGTGCGGGGGCATTATTAGCTGCAGCGTCATTAGCGGTTGTTGCAGGAGTTCTTCCAACAGTGGTGCAATATGGAACTGCAGGAGCCGTGGCTATAGCATCACTTGGAGCAAGTATGATAGTATTCGGAGCAGGATCGGCAGTCGCGGGAGCTGGCTGTATTGTACTTGGAGCTGGATTACTAGCAGTTGGAGTTGGTGCAACAGCTGCAGGAGGCGGACTTTTAATACTTGGAACCGTATTGCTTGTAACAAGTAAAGGATTCACAACATTTGCACAAGTGATCAAAACAGTTGTAGATGCAATCAGTGGTGGTCTAAGGACAGTATTAGACGGAATTGCAAATGTGATCAAGTCTGTTGGAGAATCTGCGAAGAATGCAGGAACTGGATTTAAGAGTGTAGCCGAAGGAATCAAGATGATTTCCGGATTATCGATAGGATCTATTGCAAAAAGCCTTGGGGCAGTAGCAATCGGGATTGGAAAAATCTCTCGTAAAGGCTCTGACATACAACAGACTGCAAACGGTATGAAGACCCTATCAGCAGCATCAACATCTGTAAATTCAAGCTTTGGATCCATGGGAGCGAAAGCAACATCGGCTCTATCTGGAATTAAAAAATCAATGTCCAGTACGGCCAACGCTGCAAAATCATCTGGAAAGAAGATGGGAAGCGGATTTACCTCTTCTATGCAAAGCGGATTAAGAAAAGGACCAGGTATTGCCTCAAAAGCTGTATCTAGCACAAATTCAAGATTACGTTCAGGACGATCTGGAGCATACAGTGCAGGTGCTTATATCAGTCAAGGGTTTGCACAAGGAATTAGTTCATGTCTGGGACAGATCGAAGCCGCAGCATCCAGAATGGTATCTGCAGCAGAAAAAGCGATCAGGGCAAAAGCACAGATTCATTCTCCATCTAGAATGACAAAAAAAGATGGTCGCTATATAGCTGCTGGTCTTGCAATTGGTATTAAAAATGGTATCAGTAATGTAAAATCTGCAAGTAAAGCATTGGCGAAAACAGCAATCGACACGATGAAGAAAGCTACAAAATCACGTAAATACGAAGATGCGGCAAGTAATGCTGTAAGTAAATACAAAGATTCTATGAATAGTAAAGTATCTTCAATTACTAAGTCTTTGAATAAGAAGATTAATGCTGGTGTAAAAAAACTGCAAAAGAAAAATCCAAAATTAAAAAAAGCGTATACACAAGTTGGAAAAATTCTAAAATCAGACATGAGCAAAACGATAAAGTCACAAGGAAAGAAAGCTATTAACGCAGCAGACAAGGCGTTAACAGCTCTTGGAAAGAAGTATCAAGAGAAACACGATGCGATCATTTCAGACAGGGATAATTATAAGAGCAAATTAGCAGATTATGGAGATTTGTTTAGTTCTGATAATTACGGATATATTTCGTTAGTAAACTTTAAAGCTCAAAAAAATCAAGTAGAACAACTTGCGAAGAATATGGAAAAACTAAAAAAAGTTCTTCCATATGATCTTATGCGTGATATTCAGAATTTGGATACAGCACAAGGATTAAAGTATACGACGGAATTATTAAAAAAGAGTGATTCCTGGTTAAAACAGTATGGAAAAGACTATTCAGAATTTATGACCAGTGCGGACAAAAATGCAAAATCATATTATCGACCGTATATTAAGCAGCTTGACAAGGATTATAACAGTGCGGTTACAGCAGAGCTAAGCAAATTGAAAAAACAGATGAATACGATTGCACAGGATGCAACAAAGGGATTTGTTAAAGGACTGACATCTAAATCAAACAAAAAAGCCTTAAATAAGGCAGCAAAAGATTTGGCAAACATCCTTACCAAAGCCGTAAAAGGGAAATTAAAAATCCATTCGCCATCCCGTGTTATGAAAGCCTTAGGAATATTCGTTGTAAAGGGATTTGTCAATGGAATCTCTTCTATGGCAAATACATTAGATAAAATGATGGATAGCATAATTACAGTTCCAAACTTTAACAACCTTGCGATCGCAGGAGATGTTGGAGGAAGTCTTAACAGTGATTATGACTATTACACACAGGCAGAATACACGATTATTGTCCCAGTTGATCTTGATGGGAAAGAGTTTGCAAGAGTAACAGCACAATACACAGAAGCAGAGCTAAACAAACGACAGACAAGGCAGAACAGAAAACTTGGAAGAAAGTAAGAAGGGAGAAAGATGTATAGTTTTACCGATACAATAGAAGCTTCACAGGGAGCAACTCTCCCTTCAGAGGCTCTGAAAATTAATGGAGAGTATATAGAAAATCAGATTACTGGCTACAGAACGCTTTATGTGTCTGGGAGAGAATCACTTGCACCAGAGTTGACGATGATTGAATCTGGAAGTAGAGATGGATCGGTGCTAAATTATAAAAGATATCCAGTAAGAACAATCACAGTAGGGTATCAACTACTGACAGCAAGTGCCGAAAATTTTAGGAAAGCGTATAATGTGCTGATGGATATTTTGAGTGTGGAAGATTCGGAACTTATTTTTGCTGATGAACCTGATAAGTATTTTACCGGAACATTCACATCGATGAGTGATATAGATCCAGGGCGAAACTGCGTTACTGGCGAAATTGAGTTTACTTGTCTTGATCCATTTAAGTATTCGGTAGATGAATATGAAATTGAGCCAGAAAGCGACGGAAACTACTTTGCAGTGCAATACAATGGAAATTATAAAAGTTATCCAACATTTGAGGTGGATTTTTATAACGACGAAAGTGGAGAAGAAAATAATAACGGAAGATGTGGATACGTTGCTTTTTTTGATGATGAGGAACACGTTTTACAATTTGGTAATCCAGATGAATTATCAGAAGAACAGGTGGAAATTGTAGAATCTGAAACAAATACATATTCTGTGCCAACAACAAAAGTGCTACTAAATCATTCATTCAAAAAATCTAATTCCTGGAATGGAGTGAAATCTAAATATATAGTAAACAAAGGTATTATTTATAAATCTTCAGTTCAAACAGGAACAATTGGAGCTGTGCATTCTTATAACACAACAGCGGAAGACACTTATTATCTTGCAGCAACTGGATTCGGAACAGGCAATAGGTTTCATGGTCCTACTGTTACATACACTCTGTCAGAAGCAGCAACAGATTTTGAACTTAGTTACGCACAGAAGATGTGCATTGATAGTTCGAAGGATGGGAAAAAGCAATGTGGAGCATTTCAAATGATTTTATCAGATGCTTCTGGAAATATCATTGCAGGTGTAGACATTTACAAGGCATCAGATGGTACAAAAGGAAGGTATCGAATGATTGTTGATGGAAAAGTACAAAAAGAAGCCGAGATTGATTTGTCATTAAATAATAAGTTCTTCGGACAAAACAGAGTGGCAGATAAAAAGAAGAAAATTACAGAAATCAAAACAGTTAAATCATCTAGCATTACAAAAAATGGAGCTGTAATGAGCTTTAATTTAGGAGGGATCAAGCAGAGTTTTACATTCAATTCAATCAAAACAAAGGCAGTTAAAAAAATTACAATTATGGTTTCAAAAAAAGCCAACAAACCAGCACTAAAATATAATGGATTATATTATGCGAAAATAGTGAAAAACTATTCTAAGCAAGTAACAGAAACAATAGATAAAATCGTAACAGAATATCATGATGTACAAAATAAATTCAATGCAAACGATGTATTTGTGGTTGATTCGTCCGCAGCAAGCGCCAAATTAAACGAACTAGATCGATCAGATTTAGGTGCGTTAGGAAACGACTGGGAAGATCTATATTTGCAAAAAGGTATGAATCAGATTGGATTCAGTTATTCTGATTGGGTAGAAAGCGATTATGCCCCTAAATTTAAGTTACGATATCGAGAGGTGTTCTTATGATTATATATTTTGCTGACCGCAAAATGGATATTTTAGGACAAGCATCTACAAATCTTTTAAATGGAATTACCATTAAAGAGGATAAGAAAACAGAGGAAATTGATGTAGGAGTTGCTACATTTGAATGTAGGATAACGTATTCTAAAAAAACAAGAGAGATTGCGGAACAGTTAACAGAAGCTGGAAACTATATTTTAAGAAGTAACAAGGATGAAAAAGAATTTTATACGATCATAAATACAGAAATTGATACTAAGGAACGAGACATCTATATTTATGCTGAAGATGCAGGAATGGACTTGTTAAATGAAATATTAAAAAGTTCAGACGGAGATGGAGTTCAGCGAACTTGTACGGAACATGTTGAATCAGCAATTTATGATAGTGGATTTGAAATTGGTATTAATGAATCGGATGATTCAGTGAAGAAGTTTTTAGAGTTTGATGAGCAAACGGCATCAGAAAGAATCCTTGATATTATGAAGAATTTTGAGTGTGAGGTGTCATATAGTTTCGATATTGATCGTCTGGCAGTAACGAATAAATACATCAATATTTATAAAAAAAGAGGAAAAGATACAGGGATTCAATTGAGAGAAGGGAGAGAAATCGATGGAATTAGCATAAAAAAATCTGTAGAAAATTTGGCAACTGCATTATTATGCACTGGTTCTGAAGATGCTTCTGGAGTGAAAATTTCTTTGCAAGACTACAAATATGATGATGGAGATTTTTATGTTGAAGGGCATTATTTAAAAAGCAGAAAGGCATTAGCTAGATGGAGTAGGTATGTAAATCCTGATGAGCCAAACAAAATAGACAATGCTGGACACATTGTTCAAACATTTACTTATGATACGGTTGATCAAAAAGAACTTTGTGAACAGGCAATCAAAGAACTGAAAAAGAAATGTGATATTGAAAGAAATTATGAAATTGAAATCACGCATCTTCCAGAAGATATTAAAATCGGTGACATTGTAAATGTTGTGGATGAAGCTGGAGGACTTTATTTACAGTCTAGATTATTAAAACTTGAAATATCAATTGTTGATGGAACACAGACGGCAACACTTGGAGACTATTTAATCAGAGAAAGTGGTATTTCAGAAAAAGTTGAGCAATTAACAAATCAATTTAAGAATCTATCAGAAAATCAGACGTTATATACCTGGTTTGCGTATGCAGATGATTCTTTTGGCAATGGAATATCATTGGAACCAGAAGGGAAAGAGTATTTAGGGACATGTGTGAATCAAAGTGTCAAAACACCAGATATCACAAAACCTGAAATATATAAATGGACAAAGATAAAAGGAGAATCGGCAACACTTTTAATGATTGATTCGTCACAGGGATTAGCTTTTAAAAACAATGCTGTTTCGACTATATTATCAGTAATTATATATCACGGAAGTATACAGATTACAAACATCAGTAAACTAAAAGAAGTATTTGGCAACAATGCTTATATACAGTGGAAATGGAAAAGAACTAATGAAGAATCATATGGTATTATATCATCCAACGATTCAAGGCTTATAAACGATGGTTTTTCGTTTAAAGTCAGTCCAGACGATGTAGATGTAAATGTAACATTCACGTGTGAGTTAATAGTTTAAGGAGGAAAAATTAAATGGCAGTTAAAGCATCAAATCAAGCAACTCTTATCGACGTAACGGATGGATATTCAGTCACACTTACAAGTGATTCATATACATTTGTCGGAGGAACAGGCGGCGTTGGATCAGGACAGACATGTACAACAGAAGCAGTAGCATTCTGCGGATCAAATCAATGTACTTCGGTAGCAGTAACAGCAGCAGACATCGTATGCCCTACTGGTATCAGTGCTACAGTAGAAAACAGTGGGACTTCAAAGGTTAAGGTCACATTTAAAACAACAGCTACGATCAGCGCAGCGTGCGAAGCGACAATCCCAGTCGTTGTAGATGGAATCACAATGAATAAGAAATTCTCATTTGCGGTAGCTAAAACAGGTGCCACAGGTGCGACAGGAAAAGGTATCAAAGGAACACCAGTGGCAGAGTATGTCGGTTCCAGTTCTAACACAACAGTACCCACAAGTGGATGGTCCACAACGATTCCATCTGTATCAGCAGGTCAGTATTTATGGACAAGGGTTACAACAACCTATACAGATAATACAACATCTGTAAGTTATAGTGTGGCAAAACAGGGTGCAACTGGCGCGACTGGAACAACAGGATCACAGTGGTATTCAGGTACAGGAATTACAGGTACATCTACGACAGCCACAGCATTTACTGGGTCAGGAGTAGCAAATGCACGTGTAAATGATATGTATCTTAATACATCCACAGGCAATACATACAAATGTACTGTTGCAGGTAATGCACAGAATGCTAAATGGGTATATGACGGAAACATCAAAGGTGTTCAGGGAGACAAAGGAAACACCGGTGCAACAGGTAATGGTATTTCTAAAGCAGATATTACCTATGCTGCATCATCTTCTAATACATCTGCACCATCGAGCGGATGGCAGTCTACACCACCAAACGTATCTGCGGGGCAGTATTTATGGACAAAAACAGTATTTACATACACGAATGGTGGAACGGCAACACAGTACAGTGTAGCAAAGCAGGGAGCAACAGGTGCAGCCGGAGCAGATGCGATCACATTAACAATTACATCATCAAATGGAATAATCTTCAAGAATAATGCTGGATCAACAGTGCTTACAGCCCATGTCTGGAAAGGATCAGTAGAACAGAGCATTACCGATGCAGGAGTATGCGGATCACTCGGTTCCATCAAATGGTATAAAGCTGGAAGCGATACAGCAATTGCAACAGCGAAATCTTTGACTGTTACAGCAGATGATGTAACCAATTCACAGGCATATACATGCCAGCTCGAAGGATAATAAGGGAGGTGTTTGGTGATGGTAAAAGCTAAAGCTGAAATAACAATTTCCAGAATTATAGACATTGACAAAGTAACAAGATATTACTTACTACAGTCTTCCACAGCCACAGCACCATCAAAACCGACATCAAATCCTCCGGATGGAAACTGGAAAACAACAGAGCCGTCGTATACATCAGGTTCTACGAATACATTGTATTTTGTGGATTTAACAGTGATGACGAACGGCTCTTTTAGTTATTCCGCAGTAAGTAAATCTAGCAGTTATGAAGCGGCTAAGGAAGCATGGAATAAAGCTAATAATGCACAGAATACTGCCAATAATGCAGCCAAAACAGCAACGAACTATCTTAAAGGTTCAGAGGATGGTCTGGTTATTGGAAATATGACTGACGAAATCTTAGGATCAAATGTGTTAATAGATCCAGATTCGGTTAACATCCGAGATGGAGACACTATTTTAGCAAAATATTCGGAAAAGAAAATAGAGCTTGGATTAAATTCAGAAGATGCAGTTATTGAATTGTGTGGCGGAGTTGGTCTTATAACATCTCAAGTGGTAGAAGAATCGGAATTTTCAACTGGTATCACAAGGGCGTTATCTATTGAATCTGATTATATTCAGATGAATAAGGCCAGAATCATTGAGTTAGATACAAATACGCTATACGGAACGAACGCTGACGGTGAAGGACAACAGGCTAGTTCGTATATTACTCTTAATTCTGGAAAATCATCTAATGGTTTGCATAATTCTACTTTTATAATTGGCGGTTTAGTATATGAGGATAATCTGGATGCATTTATTTCTGGGGATATTAGCAAATTAGATGGAGTATTATTAACAACTAGAGTAACAGGAGCTGACAAGAGTACAGATATTACTATAAGCCATTCATCCACTGATGCAAGTGTTGATTATGAGGGAATGACAATAGAGAGTTGTGACGTTGTTAGATTTCAAAGTAACATAAACATGGAATATTGTATCGGGGTAGGTGTTGGTGGTGGAGGTGTTAACCGCGGCATTCATGATACTTGGGAAGATCACTGGATGTTATATTGTGATCAAAATGATATGTATTTCCAAGCACCAAAAACATCAAAAATCAAACCATATTATCGAGCAGGCGATTCTATACAGTTGTACTATCAAGGTGCAGGATTTGCTACAAGTGATGGTAAACATGTAGTATTTACACTACCAATTAATAAACCAATAGATGCAAGCAATGTAGTTGCATCATCTGTAAGTGGATTTATTGGTAGATCTAATGGTAAATATACACATGGTTCTACTTCATCAACCTATGTTAAACCAGCATCATACGAGGCGGTAATTAATGGTAATGCAGTTAGAGTTTCAATGAATTTTAATAATAATACAAATGTAACTAATAACGCTGCGATCGGTGTAACATGGTCCGGTAAAATAACGTTTAGTTAGGAGAAAAATAAAATGGCATTATTTAAGAAAATAGAACAATCCGATGGAGTTGTGACAGATTACCATCGGATTTTGTTTTTACAGACAACAGTAAACCAGCAAAATTCAATTGTAGTTGTGTCATATGTAAGTTCTGATATTCGCGAGGATGAAAAGAGAAACAGTTTAAACCGTCCATATATGCGGAGTAAGACTTATGAAACTGACTATGATCCAGATATGACAATAGAAGAAGCGTACGAATTTTTAAAAACACTTCCAGATTTTAAAGATGCAGAAGATGTATAAGGAGGCTGACAATGAAAGAAAAACTTGTGAAATTATATAACACAATGAACATGATCGAGACAAAAGGCAGAAATACGAAAATCATGGCTGAATGTCTTGAATATCTGGAAAGACTTATTAAAGATGAGCAGAAAAAGGAAGAACAGCAAAAAGAGACAAAGGAAATTACAGAAGAATGAAATACAATTTAGAGATTAGAGCAGGACCCACAGAGGTCTTATTTTTATGTAACAATTTAATGCAGCAATGATATTAGAAAGGAAGAATATGGCAGATGACGAATACTTAAGAAGGCATGAGCATGAAGAGTTTGCCAAAGGCGTAGACCGTGAGCAAGTTCGGCAGAATAAAAGAATTGCAGATCTAGAAGCAACCGTAAGACAAATCAACGATCTCACATTGTCCGTACAAAAGCTTGCGATCAACATGGAACATATGCTCGTTAATCAGACAGAGCAGAGCAAACGGCTTGAAGAGTTGGAAAACCGAGACGGAGAAAAATGGAGAAGCATTTCTATGTATGTCCTGACTGTAGTTGTTGGTGCAGTGCTCGGATTTGCTCTGCAGCAAGTTGGAATCTAAGAAGGAGAGATAAAATGAAAGAATTATTTGAACAGAATAAGTTGTTGTTTTTGGCAGTGATCACAATTTTGATTGCTGTTTTTTTAATTAAGAAACTGATTGAATATGTGCAGAAAAAAGGGTTGGAAGGAATCAGACTATATGTCTATGAGCTGTTCGTGGAATCAGAGGAACGATTCAAAGAATCTGGACAAGGGCAAGCTAAGTTTGATTACGTAATACAGCTGGCAAGATCGCTATTACCGAAGCCAGTACAGATCTTTGTGACCGATAGTATGTTAAAAGAAGCTGTGCAACTGTGGTTTGACGGTATTAAAGATCTACTCGATGATGGTAAATTAAATGCTTCAATTTTAGAAGAAAGAGAAGAAGAGAGAAAAGGAGAGTGATCGGAATGGCACACGTAACAAATAAATGCATCAAGCTTGTGAAAAAATTTGAAGGACTTTATAAAAAAGCTTATCGAGATGAGGTCGGTGTCTGGACGATCGGCTATGGAATTACTAATGCAGATAAATCTATCACAGGAGCAACGATAAAAGCTGGACTCGTGATCTCTGAAAAGACAGCGGATAACTGGCTTGAAAGATCACTGAATAGCAAATATCTGCAAAAAGTCATGAAATATGATAAAAAGTATAATTGGAATCAGAACGAAATTGATGCCCTTGTATCTTTTGCATATAATATTGGCAGCATTGATGGGCTTACAGCTAATGGAACTAGATCTAGAGCCACGATTGCAGCTAAAATTTTAGAATACAACAAAGCTGGTGGGAAAGTCTACAGAGGATTGACAAGAAGAAGAAAAGCAGAAAGAAAACTATTCTTGACAGCGACAAAAGCTAAGAAGAAAGCTAAGAAGAAAGCTGTGAAAAAAGTCTACGCAAAAGTTAATACTAAGCATGATCCGTTGACAATCAGAAAGTCTGCATCTTCGACAGCAGCAGTGCTTGGAAGAGTACCGAAGAAATCTAAAGTTGAAGTATTGAAAAAAGGCAGCACGTGGACGAAAGTTAAGTACAAGAGTGTAACAGGGTATTCAGCCACAAGATACCTTAAATTTTAATATTGACCGGGGGAGAAATCCTCTGGTCTTTTTTTATTTCCAGAAATTACATAATTATTTTTATAGATAATCCAACAATAATATGTTAGCATAAAAGAAAACATTAAACATTGGAGGTGCGGTATGAGTGTAGTAATTATGGTTAAATCAGGAAAAGAATTATTTTTGTTCGGGGATAAAAAAACAACACATATAAATAATTTTGATAAAGAAAATGAAAGTTATGAGGTAGAATCGGTTTCTTATGATGCTCAAAAGGTATATAAAATTAAGGATGATATTATTGTTGGGATGGTAGGATCTAGTTTGGGATATAATAATTTATTTCAATATGTGATTCATGATCGGAAGGTAGATGCTGATGTTGCAAATGAAATAAAAGACTACAAAGATTTTGTAGCTGATTGGTTAAATTATCAATTCGAGTGTTTAGAGGAATATTTAAAAGATGACACAAAACATTTAGAAATTGAAAAAATGTTTGGAGCAATAGTATGTGGAATCAAAGATGGTAAATTTTATACAACTTCTTATGGATATCCAGCAGATGAGAGTGCTAGAGCGACAGAGCTTGTAATTGATAAAGATGGAACAATAGTTTTATCACAAATGAAATACCGTTCTTTATATGCAGAATATTATCAAAAATTTTATACAGAAAATGGTGGTAATGTTTTTGATGCAATAGAGAATACATTAAAAACTATGTCAAAAATTGATGATAGTATAAGTGAACAATTTGATGTTGTCAAAATATCTTTAGAATGAGTTCAATCAAACTTGAAAGTCCGAAATAAATGACGTAGGAATTAAACTATTTCTACATTATTACTATAAACACACCCAATAAACCGCATAACCCCGTGCTTTTAAGCTTATATTGAGGAAGCTGCTAAAGCAGGTAAATTCTAGGAAACCGCTTAAATGCGTGGTTTTTAGGAACGATAGAAGTGGTAAAAAGCAGTGAAAAGTGACTCGTTACTACAACATTGCTACAATATTACTACAACTCGTTGCTACAAGTGAATAAATAAAAAGAGCCAGGAATGTATATCGCATCTTGGCTCTTTTTTTGTTTTAATTATTTGATTTTTAAGATCTCTTCCATCAGCCATTCTCTTTTTCGTTTCGTATAAGTGTTCTCTGTAATGTCTTTTATTTTGTGTCCCATGATACGTTTTACAGCATATTCGTTTACGTCGGCAGCTTTCGCCATTGTAGCAAACTGGATACGTCCGTCATGAGCACGATGATCAGGATTCAAATCTAGCTGTTTAATGATCTTATCAACTCTATGACGATATTTATCATATGTAAGTTTTAAACTAGATCGATGAGTTCTAGTATCAGTGCAGTTGATTAAATATTCACTTCCTAATTTTTGCGCTTCCTGGTAACGATATTTTACCAAGCTGCGAATTTTAGGATGAACTGGAACGACACGATCTTTTCCGGCATCAGTTTTCATACCACCAGTAATAAACCAGTTTTCTAAGTCAACGTCTTTCATTTTCAATAAACCCAACTCCTGCGGTCTCCAACCAGAGTAGCATTGGATCAGCAACACATCTACATAATCTACATCGTACAAGTTATTCCATAATTTCTGCATTTCGTCATCCGTGAAGTCAATATGATCTTTCTTTTCTTCCTCGACATCCTTAATGATATCATCGGATAATTTGAAAGTTCTTGCATAGTTTTTATCAACAACATCATTTTCATTTGCATAATCAAGCATTAAATTGAACAAGGACTTAATCTTAGTCTTTGTAGTAGGAGAAGGATGTTTTTCTTTTCCATCGACTTCATATGTACCTTCTTCCATGCAGCCCTTAATATGTCGCGGACGTAAATCTTTAGCACGCATTTTGTAAATGGAAGAGCAGTAGTTCCAAGCTGATTTGATTGTTCTTTCGCTAGATGGATTGGATAAAGTCTTAAAGTATTCCTCAGTCCATTTTTCATATAGCTCTTCAACAGTCAGATCGTCATCTAAATCGTAAGGATTTTTATTGTATTCGACTAATGCAGCATAAGCCTCATTGTAAGTCTTGAAGAATGCAACAGGTTTGAGCAGTTTACGAATTGGTCTGCCGTAAAAGTCTTTTCCAACAGTAACCATTGCACGAAAAGGTTTATATAGATTACCAGTTTTGATTTCAGATATCTGACCGAAACCATTGGGAAGCTTTTTTCGTCTACGTTGTTTGGTTCGTTGCTTTTTGGCAGCAGTTGTTTGTAAAGGATATCCGCAGTGAGGACAAGCAATTGCGTGATCGCTTACTTGTAGATCACATTCTGGACACTTGCTGGATATAATTCAGCGATCAGTGAAGCGAAAGATGATACTTTGAAAATACTTTACAGAATCGGTTTAATGAAGAATCTGTAAGATTAAAGAAACAGGAAGCAGCATTGAAAGCTTTCTGTAAAGAAACAGGAAGAAGATATGAATCTGCCAGAGTTCAGATCCATGCAGTGAAGAACAAAGCAGGAGATATCGTTGGATTTAATCGAAGTGTTGCACAGAAAGCTGTATGGAGCAATAGAAAAACAAAGGTCAATGAATCCAAATTTACAGAACGATTAACTGACTTTAATTTAGGACAAAAGGATTTGATCAATCATTGGAGCATTCAGAGAAATTTGAATAAGTCCTACATTGGAAAAGAGACAATGAAATATATTGTTGATCATCCAGAAATCAATATAGAATTAGCATATCATGTTGACAATCCAGATAAATTATACGGAAAACAATGGAAAGATAATATTTGTATTTATGCATCAGACACAAAAACAATTGAAAAAACCGCTGAAACATTGATTCACGAAATAACACATCATCGATATGATATTGGTGGATCACAGTGGTCAGAATGCGTTTGCAGAGCTCAGGAGTTAAAACATAAGTATCGCCGTAATACATTGACTGCAGATGAATTAAGAAGTATAATTAAAGAAATAAAAGAATTGTATACAGAATTACCGTGGAGGTGATTATATATGAGATTTTGGGATGAAGTTGATGAAGCAATTAAAAAAGTAAGACAAGGGCAAGAAGCAACATGTCCATTATGTAAAAAGGGAAAGTTAGTACCAGTTGGAAATCCAAAAACAACAAAATCATTTTATTGTGATGCATGTAAAGAAAAACTTAATTTAGATTAAACGCCATCTGATCAATGTCAGGTGGTATTTTTATACGAATTTTTAAGAAAGCATGGTGATCCAAGTTATCTCCCCGCAACAGGGTTAAGCTGCAGAGGACACGCAGAGAAATTTGGGCGTTATTTTTATGCAAAGAAATAACATTGGTCAGCTTGTGGGCTTGGGTCATGATTATTTTCAATATTAAATAAAAATTGTGCTTGCATCAAAACAGCATTGCAGATAACATAAAGATAGTAATAATACTTGCATTAGAATAAGTAGAAATGAAGAATTAAGAATAAAAGCGAAAAGGAGTCTCCTATGGATTATCAATCATACCTGTCCCACAATGTAGCTGTCAACCTAAAAAGAATCCGCACCTCCAAAGGCATGAGTCTTGATGTCCTCTCCGAACAAACAGGAGTCAGCAAAAGTATGCTGGCTCAAATCGAGAAAGGAACAGCAAACCCATCCTTAGGAGTGTTAGGAAAGATCACAAGCGGATTAAGAATAGAATTCCAAGAATTAATTGAAGCTCCTCCAATGGAATCCTGCCTTGTAACACCAGATCAGATGACACCAACAAAAGAAATGATCGGTGAATACAAAGTATGGACATGTTTTCCATACGAAGATAATCACCAATTAGAGATTTACCGCATTGATATCGAACCAGGGGGCAAATATATCAGTGGCAGCCATGGAGAGAAGACAAGAGAATATCTTTCAGTTACAGATGGAGAACTTACGATTGAGTGTGGTGAAGATGTTCAGAAGATCACAAAAGGGGAAATCTATCGATTTGAAACAGATAAAAAACATAATTATAAAAATGAAACACAACAAAAGACAAGTTTTATCTGTGTGTTTGTAGATTATCGGTAAGTATCATACGGAAATAGTAAGATGATAAAATGACATGTTCAATATAATGGACAGATGTAATATATAATATTTTACAAAAAATTATAAAATAATAAAATACCAAGAAAAAATATACAATGAAATAATAAAATATACCATAAAAGATAAAAATAAAGAAATTTCAAAAAATAACAAAGATATATTGACAATTCAATCCTCTAGTGTTATTGTATAGTTGTACAAAATAAAGGATAAAAATTAAGCAAGGGCGCTTACCAACAGGATAAGTTTCCCTTGCTTTTCTTTTTACTATTTAAAGTTTATCAATGAAAGAGATAAACAAAAATCTGGCCCAGAGAAGTTAAATAACCAATAACATCATGAGGAGGAAACAGATATGAGATTAAAAGATACAGGATTAACAAGTCAGGATATTAAAGATAAAGTAAACAAATATATGATCGAGACATACGAACGTTTTGATTTCCTTGCAGAGAGAGCAAAAGATATGTATATGTACGATGAAAATGGTGAGGAATATCTTGATTTCTATGCAGGAATCGCAGTAAATAACGCAGGAAGCTGTAATGAAAAGGTTGTAGCAGCAGTCAAAGATCAGGTTGGCGACATCATGCATACATTCAACTATCCATACACAATTCCTCAGGCACTGCTTGCTGAAAAAGTATGTGAAACAATTGGAATGGATAAGATCTTTTATCAGAACTCTGGTACAGAGGCAAATGAAGCAATGATCAAGATGGCTCGTAAATATGGAATCGAAAAATACGGACCAAATCATTATCATATCGTAACAGCGAAGATGGGATTCCACGGAAGAACATTCGGAGCAATGTCAGCAACAGGACAGCCGGGAAATGGATGTCAGGTTGGATTTGGACCAATGACTTATGGATTCTCATACGCACCATATAATAACCTTCAGGCATTTAAAGATGCATGTACAGAAAATACGATCGCGATCATGATCGAGCCAGTACAGGGTGAAGGTGGTGTTCATCCAGCAACACAGGAATTCATGAAGGGATTAAGAGAATTTTGTGATGAAAATGATATGTTACTCTTGATCGATGAAGTTCAGACAGGATGGTGTCGAACAGGTGCAGTCATGTCTTATATGAACTATGGAATCAAACCAGACATCGTATCCATGGCGAAAGGTTTAGGTGGAGGAATGCCAATCGGAGCAATCTGTGCGACAGAAGAAGTTGCGAAAGCATTTACACCAGGATCTCATGGAACAACATTTGGTGGACATCCAGTCAGCTGTGCAGCAGCATTAGCAGAAGTTAATGAACTGATCGACCGTGATTTAGCTGGAAATGCAAAGAAAGTTGGAGATTATTTCGCTGAGAAATTAAAAGAACTTCCTCATGTAAAAGAAGTTAGACATCAGGGATTATTAACAGGTATCGAATTTGATGATACATTAAACGCAGTGGACATTAAACATGCATGCTTTGACAGAAAACTGTTAGTCACAGCCATCGGAAGCAGTGTGATCCGTACAATTCCACCATTGATCGTAACAGAAGAAGAATGCGACAAAGCAGTAGCGATCATGAAGGAGGCTGTGGAATCCTTAGCATAAAATAAAATCTTTGAAAAAAGATAAAAATATCAGGGAGGAATGTAAATGAAACATTTTATCGTAAATATCGGATGTGAATATGGAAGCGGTGGACCTGACATCGGAAGAATGATTTCCGAGTCATTAGGAATCCCATTTTACGACAGAGATTTAGTAGATCAAGTCGTAGAAAAACTTGGAGTTGACAGGGATTTGGTAGAAAAAGCCGATTCCGGAGAAGAAAATGTCAAATACGAATTTGACACAACCTTTGGACCACGATATGCAAACCTTACAAACCGTGTTATTTATACACAGTTTGAGGTTATTCACAAACTGGCAGCAAAGTCATCTTGTGTGATCATCGGACGATGCAGTAACTACATATTAAAAGACAGAGATGATTGTTTAAATATTTTTGTGTATGCACCAGATGAATTTAAAGTCAAACATATCATGGAACAAAAAGGAATCTCAGAAAAAGAAGCGAAAAAGCTTGTAAAATATAATGACGGAATGCTGAAATCAAGATATGAATATATGACAAGCTCTGATATGAGAGACTGCCGTACCAGACATATGATGATCGATTCCAGTATTCTGGGACTTGAAAAAACAGCAAAATATATCATGCAGTTAATTGATCTGCGATTTGAAGACTAAAATAAAATACATTTACATTCTAACAAAGGCGTTAAGAGATAAGGATTTTTTAGCGCCTTTTTTCTTTCGAAACTTTAAACAGAATGTGAAGCAAGAAAGGAATGATATATAATGGAAAAGAAAAAATCAGAATTTGACAAAGTATTTAGTGCATGGGACATTTTGGTCATTGCATTTGGAGCTATGATCGGTTGGGGATGGGTTGTCTCAACCGGAGACTGGATCGGTCGAGGCGGAGTTTTAGGAGCCGTTCTTGGATTTGCAATTGGCGGCGTTATGATATTCTTCGTTGGACTTACTTATGCAGAACTTACTGCAGCAATGCCACAGTGTGGAGGAGAACATGTATTTAGTTATAAGGCAATGGGACCGGTTGGTTCATTTATCTGTACGTGGGCGATCGTTTTAGGATATGTCAGTGTTGTATGTTTTGAAGCATGTGCACTTCCAACGATCATTACTTATATTTATCCAAAGTTTTTAAAGGGATACCTCTATACGGTTGCTGGATTTGACATTTATGCATCTTGGCTTGTAGTTGCCATGATCGTTGCATTTTTTATTACATTTATTAACATCAAAGGTGCAAAGACAGCAGCTACATTACAGACAATCTTGACAGCGATCATCGGTGGAGTCGGAATCCTTTTGATCGTGGCATCTGTTGTAAGTGGGGATTCAAGTAATCTTACACCACAGCTTTTTGCGGGAAATACTGGTGGAACAATCTTTAAGACTGTTTTAAGTGTTGCGGTTATGACACCATTCTTCTTTATTGGGTTTGATGTTATCCCGCAGGCGGCAGAAGAGATCAATGTACCACTTAAGAAGATTGGAAAGATTATGATCTTATCAATTGTGCTTGCAGTAGCATTTTATGCATTGATCATCTTAGGTGTTGGATATGTCATGGGGCCATCAGATATCGTAAAATCTCAGGCAGGATCAGGACTTGTTACAGCTGACGCAATGGCAAAAGCATTCCACAGCAGCATTATGTCAAAAGTATTGATTGTTGGTGGTATGTGTGGAATCATTACAAGTTGGAATTCTTTCTTAATTGGTGGTAGCCGTGCGATGTATTCCATGGCTGAATCTTATATGATTCCAAGAACTTTCCGCAAATTACATGAAACACACAAAACACCAGTGAATGCATTATACTTAATCGGTGGATTATCCATATTAGCTCCATTATTTGGACGTAAAATGTTAGTATGGATCGTTGATGCAGGTAACTTTGGATGCTGTCTTGCATACTGTATGGTTTCCTTATCTTTTATCATCTTAAGAAAGAAAGCACCAGAAATGGCACGTCCATACAAAGTAAAACATTATAAGATTGTTGGTGTACTGGCAGTCTTAATGTCTGGGTTCATGGTGGCGATGTATATAATTCCAGGATCAGGGTCAAACCTTGTACCACAGGAATGGGCAATGGCAGGTGGATGGTCTGTTCTTGGAATCATCTTCTTCATTGTATGTAAATTAAAATATAAAGATAAATTTGCTTCTCATATTGATGTTGCGATCGATGATGAAGATGTCACAGTAGAAGAAGATCATACATTTGAAGATGCACTTGGAGCTGTTAACACAGCAGAAAATGTAGTGGAAGTACAGCCAGCAATCAATTTCAATTACTTCCTTCCAGTCAATATCGCATTTGGAAGTGGTAAAGTCTTAGAAACTGGAGAGCTTACAAAACCGTATGGTAAGAAAGCACTGATCGTAACTGGAAGAAGCAGTGCAAAGAAATCTGGTTTATATGATAAAGTAGCAAATAGTCTCTCTAAAGCAGAAATTGACCACGTACTATTTGATAAAGTTGCACAGAATCCATTAACAACAACTGCCATGGAAGGTGCTGAGTTTGCCAAAGCAAATGGATGTGACGTTGTCGTAGCGATCGGTGGCGGAAGCATTATGGACTGTGCAAAAGCAATCGCATTCTTAAGTATCAATGACGGTGATATCAACGATTACATTTATAACAGATTACAAAGTGATAAAGCATTACCATTGATTTTAATTCCTACAACATGCGGAACAGGATCAGAAGGAAATGGATTTGCGGTTCTTACAAATCCGGAAAATGGAGACAAAAAATCCTTACGTTGCAATGCGATCGTTGCAAAAGTATCCATTGTCGATCCAGAATGTATGATGACAATGCCAAAACATGTACTTGCATCTGTTGGATTTGATGCATTATGCCACTGCATGGAAGCATACACATCAAAGATTGCACAGCCATTTACAGATGCTCTAAGTTTATATGCGATGGAACTGATTGCAGGAAACCTTGTCAAAGTATACAAAGGTGAAGGCGGCAAAGAAGCATGGGAGAAGATCACTTTGGCATCAACAATTGGTGGAATGGTTATTAATACAGCAGGTGTTACCTTGGCACACGGAATGGAACATCCAGCCAGCGGACTAAAAGATATCGTCCATGGACAGGGACTTGCAGCATTAACACCAGTGATCGTAGAAGCATCCCATAAAGGAAATCATTTTAAGTTTGCCAAGATCGCAAGAATCTTTGGTGGGGTTACTGCAGAAGATCTTGCTGGTAAATTGAGAAGTTTGTTAAAAGATATCGACCTTGCATGTACATTATCTGACCTTGGATTATCCGAAGAAGATATTCCTTGGATGGCAGAGAACTGTATGAAGGTATCTGCGGCAAGTGTTAAGAACAATCCGGTGGTATTTACACAGGAAGAAATTGCTGAGATATATCGGAAAGCGATGTAGGATAGTTTATTAACCGTAAGCTATTGAGTATGTAGAAAATTAAAAGATAAGAAATACGAAAGATATGATATGAAAAGATAGTTTCATGTCATATCTTTTTTTGATAAAATGTAAAGTGGTAAAATTATTTTGAATTTACAAAATATATAACAATAAGAAGATGAAAACAAAAGGGGTAACAAATGAACATGAATAAATACGTTAAAAGATTGATCAAAAAATACAAAAATCCATCAATTATCGGTGAGAAAAGCATAGAAGAAGTGATTGATTATTTAAAGCAAAAATTTGTCATAAAAGATATTACGCAAAATATATCAGATATTGAAATGAAAATATGCAGGTTCAATATCATGCATTCACTCGATGGAGAGAATATTTTACCAGAAAATATAAAATTCTATGCATATCGTGTAGAAGATTCAACGGCAAGCAAGAGATACTACCAAGAAATGGATGATGATGAAAAAATATATGTATATATAGAGGAAATTTCGAGATATATTGAATCAAATTCCAGTGGGCTTTTTACGGAATTAGAGTTATATAAAGGAATTTCACAATATGATTATGATAATAATACAGATAAACTTATAGAGTATTTAACGCATTGTAAAGATTGGGAGGAAATTTAATGAATGATCAGTTTATACAAGGCATCATATTTGACTGGAACAAAATAGATAACGACAGTTACCTAAAACAGATAGAAGCATTAAAAGATGTTGAAAGACTAGAATTTAAAAATCCAATCAACTTTTTCGTTGGAGAAAACGGAAGTGGAAAATCTACACTATTAGAAGCAATTGCGATAGCCCATGGATTCAATCCAGAAGGCGGAACAAAGAATTATATGTTTTCGACACATGATACACACTCCGAATTATGTGATGCAATCAGAGTTGTGAAAGGATATCGAAAAGAAAAGTGGGGATATTTTCTTCGAGCAGAAAGTTTTTATAATGTTGCAACGAAGGAAGAAGAATATGGTGGAATAGATTCAGCCAGATATCATGAGAGATCACACGGAGAAGGTTTCTTGGCATTAGCACAAAACAATCTACAGCCCAATGGATTGTATCTATTTGATGAGCCAGAAGCGGCATTATCACCACAAAGACAATTAACATTATTAATGGAGATATATAAATGTGCAAGAAAAGGAGCACAGTTCTTTATTGTTACACATTCGCCAATTTTACTAGGAATTCCAGACGCTGATATCTATTGTTTTGATGATGGAAAAATTCATTTGTGCGAGTATGAAGAGACGGAAAGTTATCAGATTACGGAGATGTTTATAAACAATCGGAAAGTATTATTGGATAGACTTCTAAAACAATAGATGTAGAAATTCATAATTCATGCTATACTTAAAAACAACAGATCAAATAAAAGAGGTGAGATGAAATCATGGAAAATGAAACATATATGAAACGATTAAAAGACAGACTGCAAATAGAATTTAAAAAACAGGATAGAAGCGGAGTATATGGTTTTACACAGCGGAGTATGGCGTATAATTCCAATCGAATTGAAGGAAGTACCTTAACAGAGAAACAGACAGCAAGTATGTTTGAAACAGGAACTCTATATGCGGATGATCCAGACATGATTTTTCGAACAAAAGATATAGAAGAAATGAATGGGCATTTTAAAATGTTTGATTATGTAATGAAATGTATGAAAGATCCTTTGTCAGAAGATATCATAAAAAATATGCACAAGAATTTAAAGGAAGGGGTTTTTGAAGATCGAACAAATGGATATGCAATTGGTGGGTGGAAAAAGCGTGCAAACAGAGTCAGCGATATCCAGACAGCATTGCCGCAAGAAGTTCCAGAAAAGATTCATCAGTTATTAGAAAAATATCATAACACAGAGAAAATTACATTATACGATATTGCTAAATTTCATGCACAATTTGAGAATATTCACCCATTTCAGGATGGAAATGGGAGAGTTGGGCGGATGATCATTCTAAAACAATGTCTGGATCATAATATTGTGCCAGTGATTATCCGTGATATTCATAAAGCAGAATATAATCGATATCTTAATAAAGCACAGCACGAACAAGACTATAAGGGATTAGAAACCTATTTTGAAAAGGAACAAGAATATTATCAGGAAAGTACAATTCCAATGATATTTGACTTTGATGAGTTATAGAAATAAAGGTACAAAGAGAAGAACAGACCTGAAGTTTATCAGGTCTGTTTATCTTTCATATAATGATATTTTATATTAACAATATAAAAACAAAAATAACAATAGAAGCAACCATCAATTTATACTCATCTGAAAAGTTTTCTTTGTTCTGCAATTTTACCAATACATGATATAAAAAGTAAAAAAATGAAAAAAAGCATAAAGCCAAGATAAATAAAACGATAATATGTTCCATAATAAACTACCTCCCATAATGAAAATCCTTAAAGTTTTATTTTCAAATAATATTATAAACAATATATTTCATATGTCCAGATATCCCCCTCAAAAAAACACTTAATGATAAAGAATCTCAACAAGAAATGATATACATGTTTTGATACAAATAGTTTCATTTGTGGATGAAAAAGGAATATGATAAACTGATATTAAAATGAACAATAAATTAGAGCAATTGTTAAGAAACTTTTCTTTAAAATAACAGGAAGGGGAAAGATTATGTACAAAATCAGTAATTTCAGCGACAATGATGACGTAAAGATCGTCGACAAATCAGGACCATTTGAAGTTATCGAATACCAGAGAGACTTAAGTGTCATGCCAGAAGATGCCCAGTTAGCATTCTTCTGCAGCCAGATGAATGTAAGAAAACGTCAGCTTAAATGTGAATTATCTAAAGGAAATGTGACAATTCAGGCAGGCGCCATGCAGTGGATGGCAGGAGATGTCTCTGCGACAACAGGAATCAAAGGAGCAGGAGATTTCTTATCTAAGACGATTCGTGGAAAGGTTACAGGAGAATCTGCGATCAAGCCAGAATATACCGGAGATGGAACGCTTGTTTTGGAACCTACATATAAACATATCATTTTATTAGATCTTGACGAATGGGGTAATTCCATTGTATTAGATGACGGATTATTTTTAGCCTGTGAATCTACACTGAAACAAAAAGCGGTCAGAAGAAAGACATTCTCTTCTGCATTTGCAGGTGGGGAAGGATTCTTCAACCTAGGATTAAAAGGAAGTGGAGTTGTCTGCTTAGAATCCGACTGTCCAAGAGAAGAATTGGTAGAAATCACATTAGAAGATGATGTTGTAAAGATTGACGGAAACTTTGCAATCGCATGGAGTGGAAGTCTTGATTTTACTGTGGAACGTGCAGGAAAATCCTTGCTTGGTTCTGCAGCCAGTGGAGAGGGACTGGTCAATGTATATCGTGGAACAGGAAAAGTATTATTAGCGCCTGTTGGCAATCTGGCGATGAAACCACAACAGGTAATGGAAAAAGAGCCAGTGATCGTTGGTGATGATGACGAATAAGAATATAATATATATGTAAAAGATTACTTCATAAGAAAAATAGCATTTGTTACGAAAATATAAGCAACAGATGCTATTTTTTTGTATGATTAACTCGACAATAAAAAAATGGTGTCGTATAATAAGTAGTGTTACGTTAATCAATTAAAGTGAAAGAGTAACAAATAATACGAAAGAAGCAGCAGAACAATGAAAATTCTAGTATGTATGAAACAGGTACCGGCAGGTACTAAAGTTGATATTGATCCAGAAACAGGGGCAATGAAGCGTTTATCCGGGGAAACAAGAACGAATCCTTATGATTTATTTGCCCTGGAAGCAGCATTACAATTAAGAGAGAAAGTAGGAGGAAGTGTTACAGTTCTCACCATGGGACCTCCACAGGCTGAGGAGATGATGAGAGATGCGTATACAATGGGAGCAGATGATGCAGTCATTTTATCTGACCGTAAGTTTGCGGGAGCAGACGTGCTTGCAACATCTTATGCATTATCACAGGGAATCACAGCGATCGGAGATGTAGATCTTATTATCTGTGGAAAACAGACAACCGATGGAGATACCGCACAGGTTGGTCCAGCGATCGCAGAGCATTTAGGAATCCCACATGCAGCATGGGTGTCTGAGATCGTTGATGCAGACAGCGAGTCTATTCAGGTAAAACAGGATTTAGTCAGTGTATCACAGACATCAAAGATCCCATATCCATGTCTGATCACAGTGGATAAAGATATGTGTGTCCCAAGATTACCATCTTATTTATTACAGAAACAGTCCAAAGACCGTCCAGTCAAGATCATGACATTTGAAGATATGGCAGATCAGAATTTAAGCAAATACGGACTTGTCGGATCACCAACCGCAGTAGAGAAAATGTTTGCACCGCCAGAAGTAGAAAAGCAGGTTTATTTTGATGGAGATGCAAAAGAAAAGACAAAACAATTATTTGACGTATTAGTAAATAAGAAAGTGATTTAGGTGAGATGACATGGAACTAATAAAATTTGATGCAAAACGCTGTAGCCTATGCGGTAAATGCGTGGAAAAATGTCCATTTGGGGAATTAAGTTTTGAAGATAACGGAATCGTTGTCGGGGACACCTGCCGAATGTGTGGAATGTGTGTCAGACAATGCCCAGAAAAAGCGATCAGTTTTGAGCAGAAAGCAGGCTCATTTGACAAAGATAAATGGAAAGATTTCTTGATCTTTATAGAACAGGAACGAGGAGATATCCATCCGGTTGCATTTGAACTGATCGGGGAAGCAAGAAAGATGGCTTCTAAGGTAAACTTTAAAATCAAATGCGTGATCGCAGGTGGAGCTGGAACGGTCGAAAATGCACATAAACTTCTAGAGTATGGGATCGATCAGGTATTTGCTTATGAAGACGAATCCTTGGAAGGATTCAGAGCAGACTGTTATACAGATGTTGTTGCAGAATGTATTGCGGCACAGAAACCAAGCTCTGTTTTAATTGGTGCAACAGCATTAGGAAGATCGTTAGCACCGAGACTGGCAACAAGATTCCATACAGGATTGACAGCCGACTGTACAACTCTTGATATTAAGTCAAACACAGACATGGTGCAGATCCGCCCAGCATTTGGTGGAAATATCATGGCTCAGATTTCAATCACAAAGTCAAGACCACAGTTTGCAACAGTAAGATACAGAGTTATGGATGCGGCACAGAAGGTTGAGAATGCCAAAGGAGAAGTCGTCGTCTGTCCAGTCAAAGAAGAGATGAAAAACTCTCCAATCGAGATCTTAAAATCTGAAGTGATCGAGAAGACAAAGAATATCGAAGATGAAGATGTTTTAGTTGTTGCAGGGCGAGGAGTCCGCAATGAAAAAGACGTGGAGATGTGTGAGGAATTGGCTAAAGCCTTAGGTGGACAGTTAGCATTTACAAGACCAATGATCGAAAATGGTTTTGGGGATGTTGCACATCAGGTTGGATTATCTGGAAGAACCGTTCGTCCAAAACTGATCATTACTTGCGGAGTTTCAGGTGCGATCCAGTTTACATCTTGTATGACAGGATCTGAATGTATCGTAGCGATCAACAATGATCCAGAAGCTCAGATTTTTAATGTGGCACACTATTGTATCGTAGATGATCTGTACAAAGTCGTTCCATATCTGACAGAATTAGTAAAAGAACAGAAAGGGGACGAATAAGATGCCATATCCATATAAGAAGATGACCCAGGAAGATTTCGATAAGATCATCGAGATCACAGACAACGAACGTGTATGGGTCGGCGATGAGATCGCAAAAGAATATTACAAAGATGAGATGCCGGAATATGGAGTATTTCCACCGGAATTATACGTGGAAGTATTAAATAAAGAAGAAGTTTCCGCAATCATGAAATATGCTTACGAACAGAACATTCCAGTTGTCTGCCGTGGAGCAGGAACAGGGCTTGCTGGTGGAGCAACTTGTAAGTATGGTGGAATCATGTTATCTATCATGCGCATGAACAAGATCTTTCCAGTCGATCATAAGAACCAGACGATCACAGCACAGCCGGGAGCTTTACTGATCGATATTCAGGCAGCAGCGAAAGAAGAAGGATTATTCTACCCACCAGATCCAGGAGAGAAAACAGCTTCCATCGGTGGAAATGTTATTACGAATGCAGGTGGAATGAAAGCAGTCAGATATGGACTTACCAGAGACTTTGTACGTTGTATCGAAGCGGTTCTGCCAGATGGATCTATTATGAATTTTTCATCCAATGTCGTAAAGAATACAACAGGATTTGATGTGAAAGACTTAGTGATCGGTTCTGAGGGAACTTTATGTATCTTAACAGAAGTAACATTAAAATTATTGCCTGCACCAACATGTTCAAGCACACTGGTTATGCCATTTAGAAGCTTAGAAGAATGTGCAGATATGGTGCCAAAAGTATTAGAGCTTCCATTTGTACCAACAGCGATCGAATTCTTAGAAAGAGAACTGATCGATATCGTAGAGAGAAGCTTACATAAAGCATTTCCAGTCAAACATGGAGAAGCAGTGCTGATCGTTATGTATGATGCATCAAGTAAGGAAGAACTTGATCGTGCAGTAGAAGCAGCTGCGGAAGCGGCATTGGAACATGGTGCGCTTGACTGTAATATTGCTGGAACACCAGAACGTGCAGCTTCTGTATGGGAAGTCAGGGGAGCTATCCTTGAAGGTATGAAAGCAGATTCTGTTTCACAGGAAGAGTGTGATGTCGTTGTTCCAAGATCAGAGATTGCAGAATATGTAAAACAGGCGAAGAAGATCGCATCTGCACATGGAATCCGCGTAGAACCATGTGGACATTGTGGTGATGGAAATATTCATACAGAGATGCTTCGTGGACCAGAGATGAGTGATGAAGAATGGAAGAAGGCAACCCATGAATCATTAACAGAATTATACGCATTATCCAAAAAACTTGGAGGACAGTTATCTGGAGAACATGGAATCGGAAACGGCCGTCTTGATTTCTTAGAGGAATTTGCGGGACCAAGAATGATCGAATTATACAAATCTATCAAACGTGCATTTGATGACAAGCTGATCTTGAATCCAGGAAAAATGATCAAGATCGATGAAAACTAGAATATCAGACTACATTAAGAGAAAAGAGAGGACGACAAAATGAGCGGCAAAAAAAGTTTACTAGTTGACAAGAGTAAGATGCCTCTTGCCATGGGAATTGCATTCGTAGCGTTTACAACACAGTTTGGAGGCGGATTTGCTTCCGGAGCACAGATTTACCAGTACTTTATCAACTATGGAATATGGTGTCTGTTAATGCCATTAGTTACACAGGGATTATATGCATTGTTTTTCTGGTATGGAATGCGTTATGCATATAAACATAAAACATATGATTACAGAAGCTTTTCTGACAGTTTATATGGCAAGACGAGACCAATTATGTCAAATCTATATGAGATCTGTTACCTGATCATGATCGGAACTGCATCTGCAGCAGCATTTGCAACGGGTGGATCAACACTTCAGATGTTATTTGGGATTCCTTACTGGGTATGTACACTGATCATTGCAGCATTTATCTTCGTGATCGCACTGTTTGGAACAAGCGTTGTAAGAAAATGTGCATCTACTTTAAGTGTACTGATCTTGATCGGATTAGTTCTTGTATTAGTACCAAATATCATCGTACAGTGGGATGCGATCACAGCAGCAGTTTCAAACTTAGTATCAGGAAAGATGCCAGTGATCTCAGGAGAAAGCGGAGCATTTGGACCAGCTCTTTATTCCGCAGTATTATATTTCTTTTTCCAGTTAGCATCTGTGTCTGTCATGTACCAGCATATGGAACCTGTGACAGATAAGAAACAGATTAATAAAGCGGCTATTGAGATCTTTATATTTAACTTCTTTGCAATGGAATTATCTATCATTGGACTATTGGCCGTTGCATACGCAGCAGATCTTGTAACAGCGACAGTTCCTATGTTAGTATTAGTACAAAATGGAGTATCTTCAGGATTATTGACACCGATCATCTCTATTTTGATCATTCTTGGATCTATTTCAACGGCTGTAAATATGATCTCAGGAATCGTAACAAGATGTGTAAATGCAGTGGAACGTCGTATGACATCCCAAAAGGCAAGACAGAATGGGCATTTAGTAAGAAATGCCATTGCAACACTGATTTTTACATTCTTAGCGTTTGCCATTGCACAGTTTGGATTGTTAGCCGTTGTAAAACAGGGATATGCATACCTTGGATATGCAGCATTTATCACATTGTTTGTGCCATTTATCATTCATGTGATCGTGACAAAAGGGAAAGAAATTTAAAGATAACAGGGGAATTGTATGAAAAATAGAGTTTTAAAAATAATGTTGCTGATTGCGGTGTTGTCTCAAGCGTCCATATGTAAAAATGTTGAGGCAAAAACAAAAGAAATTACGGTAAAAAGTAAAGGGGTTCAGACAATTGATGTAATCCAGAAGGCTTTGGATCATGCGAAAAATGACAAAAATAATTATTATAAGATCAAAGTAGAACCTGGAAAATATGAGATGAGAACAAACAATGGCTTACACATTTACAGCAATACAGATCTTGATATGACAGGGGTTACGATCAAAAGAACTTTGTCAGCAGGTGTTGGAGGGATGATTGTTGTTGGTGATCCAAGAAGAGAAGGTGGAAAATCAAATACAAAGGGTGGCGGTTACACACTTGGAGGTTATAAGAGAGGTAAAAATATTACGATCACAGGTGGAACATTAAATGCAGGAGTTGGAACTTCGAATGTAAAAGCCGTTTCTACATTGATGACATTTTCTCACGTTCAAAATATAAAGTTAAAGAATATGACATTTATTTATAAACCAAAGAAGAAAGATAATGCACATTCCATTGAATTTGGGGCATCAAAAAATGTGATAATTGATGGGTGTAAATTTTATGGGAATTATAAAGTTCTTGAAGCACTTCAGTTAGAATCTGCACAAAAAGGAGTGGCACATTCTGATCTTATGGGAAAAGAAGATGGAACCAAGACAAAAAATGTCTTAGTTAAAAATTGTGTATTTGATCATTATATACTGGCAATGGGTGCGAACCATGGCTGTAAAAAAGATCTATATACGATTAATATCAAAAATAATACATTTTCAAAAATCAAGAAATTTGCAATATGTGCCTATAATTTTAAAGGAAAGGTTTCTGGCAATATTGTAAAGAAAAGTGGTAAGAAAAAATTTGATCAGTTTGTTTATAAACAAGGATCAAGAAATAAATTAAAAATCAGCAAGAATAATAAAGTACGAAAATAGAAACTTGCAATTGAAAAAAATTTGATATATACTAGTTAAGATAAAAAGACAGGGAGCTTGTGAAACAGGCTGAGAGGAAAGTAAAACTTTCGACCTTTGAACCTGATTTGGGTAATGCCAACGTAGGAAACGAAGATCATGAATCGCGAACATACGGAAAGTTACTAAATCAGAGGCTTTCCGTTTTTTCGTGTTATAGGGAATTCTATTATGGGAAAATCCATGGAGAATTCATAGTGATACGAAATAATGCGGTCAATTGGGGGCACCACTTTTGATCGCAATATAAAAGTAATGCATAAGAGAAAGGAAGAGATACTTATGAGAACAGCATTATCAATCGCTGGAAGTGATTCCAGTGGAGGCGCTGGAGTACAGGCTGACTTAAAGACCATGACAATGAATGGTGTATTTGCAATGAGTGCGATCACAGCACTGACAGCCCAGAATACAACCGGCGTAACAGGAATCTTAGAAGCAGATCCAGAATTTTTAAAGAAACAGATCGACGCAGTCTTTGAAGACATCAGACCCGATGCAGTGAAGATCGGAATGGTTTCCTCAAGCGGACTGATCCAGACGATCGCAGAGAGATTACAGCATTATAAAGCAGAAAACATTGTTGTCGATCCGGTTATGGTAGCAACGAGCGGATCAAGATTATTAGAAGAAGATGCTGTAGATACATTAAAGAAAGAATTATTACTGATTGCAACGGTAATTACACCAAACATCCCAGAGGCAGAAATCCTTTGTGGAATGGAAATCCATACAGAAGAAGATATGGTAGTTGCAGCGAAAGCAATTTATGAAGATCTTGGATGTGCAGTTTTATTAAAAGGTGGTCATAACATTAACGATGCCAATGACTTATTATATACAAAAGAAGAAGTTTCCTGGTTTAAAGGAAAAAGAATCGATAATTCCAATACACACGGAACAGGATGCACCCTTTCCAGTGCGATCGCAGCAAATCTTGCCAAAGGTTTTGATCTTAAGACTTCTGTAAAAAGAGCGAAAGATTATATTTCAAGAGCATTGGCAGATATGTTAGATTTAGGAGCCGGAAGCGGACCAATGAATCATGCGTTTGACTTAAAAGATGAATGGAAAGAGGAGGCATAAGTGATGGGCAGCAGAAGAACATCAATCTTTGAGAATGGACTGATCTGGTTTGGAGCCGGAGTTTCATTAGCAGAAATTTTAACAGGTACAAGTTTTGCACCTTTGGGATTTACCCAAGGATTGTTAGCAATCATTATCGGACATATTATTGGATGTGGTATGATGTTTTTCGCCGGATTTATCGGTGGAAAGACAAGAAAAAGTGCGATGGAAACTGTAAAAATGAGTTTTGGATCAACAGGAGCTTTATTATTTGCAATCTTGAATATCTTACAGTTAGTCGGATGGACAGCCATTATGATCTATGATGGATCATTAGCGGCAGCAGGAATCTTCAATGTCGCAAACTGGGTATGGCCGGTTGTGATCGGTGGACTGATCATTATCTGGATCTTAGTTGGAATTGAAAGTTTAGGAAAGATCAATACGGTTGCTATGGCAGCTTTATTTATCTTAACATTAGTATTAAGCTATATCATTTTTGGACACGGATCATTAAATACAGTTGCAAATGATGGATTAACTTTCGGAGCAGCTGTAGAACTTGCTGTAGCAATGCCATTATCATGGCTTCCACTGATCAGTGACTACACAAGAGAAGCCAAAGAACCAACGAAAGCAACATGGGCAAGTGTGATCGTTTATGGATTAGTCAGCTGTTGGATGTATGTGATCGGTATGGGAATCTCTATCTTTACCGGAGAATCCGATATCGCACAGATCATGGTAAAAGCAGGGCTTGGAATTGCAGGACTGTTAATTATCGTATTTTCAACAGTTACAACAACTTTCTTAGATGCATGGTCTGCCGGAATTTCCAGTGAATCTTTATCTAAGAATATCAATGGAAAATGGATCGCAATCGCAGCAACAGTGATCGGAACGATTGGAGCTATCGTTTATCCAATGGATGATATCACAGATTTCTTATATCTGATTGGATCTGTCTTTGCACCAATGATCGCAGTGCAGATTGCAGATTTCTTTATCTTGCATCAGGATTTTTCAAGAAAATCTGTATGTATTCAGAATATGCTTGTATGGGTGGTAGGATTTATCGCATATCGTTGGCTGATGGGTGTTGATACGATCCTTGGAAATACACTTCCAGATATGGTAATCACAATTATTTTAAGTGTGATCATGAGTTTGCTGTTTGGGAAGAAGAATAATTAAGCCCTTTATAAATTAACTTATATAATAATAACATATAATCCCCTATAAGATATTTCTATATCCTATAGGGGATTTTTCTTCCACAAACCTATTGACAATCACGAACACATTTCTTATAATCATATTATTTCTATTAGAATTATATGAAATATAACGAAGAAGGTGACAGATATGAAAGAAATATTATGCTTCGGAGATTCCAACACATATGGACTGATTCCAGGTACAACAAGAAGATATGACAGAGGAACAAGATGGACAGGAATTTTATCAGAGAAGCTTTACGATAAAGGATATAGAATCATTGAAGAAGGATTATGTGGAAGAACCAGTATTTTTGACGATGCAACAAGAGATGGAAGAAATGGATCAAAAGTACTTCCGATGCTTTTAGAGACACATGCACCACTTGACCAGGTTGTTTTAATGCTTGGAACAAATGACTGTAAAACATATAATCATGCGAGTGCTGAGCGTATTGGAAAAGGAATTGAGAAACTGATCCAGCAGATCAAAAAAGCAGATCCAGCGATTGATATTTTATTGGTATCTCCAATCGAACTTGGAGAAGATGTATGGAAACCAGGATTCGATCCCGAATTTGACCAGCATTCTGTGAAAGTATCCAAACAATTAAAACAGACATACCTAAATATCGCATGGAAATACGGATGCGATTTTCTTGCAGCAAGTGATGTGGCAAAGCCAAGCAAGGCAGATATGGAACATATGAATGAAGAAGGACATAAAAACCTTGCAGGAGCCATAGAATCATTTCTTGTAGAAAAGGAAAGAAATCATTCAAACGATTATGTAAATGTGGTATGATAAGAGAGACTGAGAATCCTACAAAGTAGGATTCTTTCTTGTAAGAATTTACATAACTAACGATACAAAACATTCAGAAAGGAATTTTACATATGGAAACGATCAATCCACAGGAATGGAAAAAAGACCTGCCAGCATTTAAAGAAAAGACAGACCAGTTTTATGCAGGAGAACTAAGTAAAGCAGATTACAAAGGCTTTTCCGGTGGTTACGGAAGTTATGCACAGAAAGATGGAAAAGCAAGTATGATCCGTCTTCGTATGTCAGGCGGGCATTTAACAAAAGACAAATTAAAATTTATTGCAGACAGTATCAAAACATATAATGTAGATAAAGTGCATTTAACAACATGTCAGGCAATCCAGTTACATAACTTACAGCCAGAAGCAATCTATGGAATCATGGAAGGTGGATTGGATCATGGCATTGTAACAATGGGTGGTGGCGGAGATTTCCCACGAAATGTTACTGTATCCCCATTATCTGGTGTGCAAAAAGGAGAATATTTTAACGTTCTTCCTTATGCAGAAGCAGCCGGAGAATACTTAATGACATTTATTAAAAAAGAAGTTATGCCAAGAAAGTTAAAAGTTGGATTCTCAAATGGACCAGCGAATGAGACACATGCGACATTCCGTGATCTTGGATTTGTGGCAAGAGAAGATGGAAACTTTGATGTCTACAGTGCTGGAGGACTTGGTAACAATGCAAGATTTGGACTCAAAGTCGATGAGAATGTAGAACCAGAGAAAATTCTTTACTATATCTGTGCAATGCGAGAGACATTTATCGCACATGGAAACTATAAACAGCGCGGAAGAGCCAGAACACGTTACATGCAGGAGACTTTAGGAGAAGAAGGATATATCAAAGCATTCCATGAAAAGCTAGATGAAGTTTTCGCATCTGGACAGGATTTAGATCTTCATATAGAGATTCCTGAAGTAACAAAACAAGGAGATGAAAGTAAAGCAGAAGGAAAACGTGTGATCGAGCAGAAACAAGAAGGATTATATGCAGTTGCTTATCATCCATTTGGTGGCTGCCCAAAACCTGAGAAATTAGGTCAGATCTATGATGTGATCAAAGATATGGATGAGGTAGAAGCACGGATCTCTCCAGATGAGACGATGTATATCATTAATCTGACTGGAGATGAAGCAAAGAAAGTTTTAGAAGTCACAAATGATGGTGCAGAAACATTGTTTGAGACATCGGTATCCTGTATCGGGGCAACAATCTGTCAGGTTGGATTAAGAGATTCTCAAGGACTGTTACACAAAGTGATCAAAGCAGAAAGAGAAGCCGGATTAAAAGATGGATCATTACCAAAGATTCATATTTCCGGATGTATGTCTTCTTGTGGAACACACCAGATCGGAGAGATCGGATTCCACGGAAGTATGAAAGTGATTGATAAAGTTGCTCATTCTGCATTTGTTCTTCATATCAATGGATCTGATTATCAGGGCAAAGAGGTTATGGGAGAAGAAGTAGGAACCATCCTTGAAGAAGATATTCCAAAATTCCTTGTAAAATTAGGACATACCGTTGAGAGCGAAGGACTTGATTATGCACAGTGGAATGCAAAACATCCAGAAGGTATCAAGGAAATCGCAAAAGAATATTTACAATAACAGGTAGAAGCAATGGCATATTTTCCAATGTTTGTACAACTAAAGAATAAAAAATGTCTCGTGATCGGTGGTGGCAGGATCGCACTTCGTAAGATCGAAGTCTTAAAAGATTTTGAAGCGGATGTTACCGTGATTGCACCAGAGATGATACCACAGATTCGGCAGATCGATAAGATCCGCCGAATCTTTCGAACGTTTATGGAGAAAGATTTCAAAGATGTAAATCTTGTAGTCGCAGCCACGGATGATCAAAAGGTAAACAGCGAGATCAGCCAGATTTGCAGACAACAAAAGATTCCTGTCAATGCGGTTGATCAGAAAGAAGACTGTAGCTTTATTTTTCCATCCTATGTCAAGGAGGGAGAAGTGGTGGCAGCATTTTCGAGCGGTGGCCAAAGTCCTGTGATCACACAATATTTAAAGAAAAAGATCAAACCTGATCTGACAGAAGAATTAGGACAGATCGCACAGATTTTAGGAGGTCTTAGGACACTTGCAAAATCATGTATTGCAACAGAACAGCAGCGTAAGGCATTTTATAAAGAATTATTACAAATCGGATTAGAAGATATTGATTCATTAGAAGAACAACGAATCAATGAAATCATTCAAAAATATACAAAAAATCAGAGTGAAATCGAGGAACAGTAAAATGGAACGTACAAGAAGATTAAGAGCAAGCAACTATATGAGAGATATGGTAAGAGAAAATCATGTAAGAATCGATGAACTGATCTATCCAATCTTTGTGACAGAAGGAGAAGATATCAAACATCCCGTAGAATCCATGCCGGGAATTTATCAGTATTCTTTAGATCGCCTGCCAGAAGAAATTAACAGGATCAAAGAGGCAGGAATCAAAGCCATTTTAATCTTTGGAATCCCAGATCACAAGGATGAGGTCGGAAGCGGTGCATATGCCGAAGATGGAATCGTGCCGAAAGCGATCCGCCAGATCAAAAAAGATTACGAAGAACTGATCATCATTGCAGACGTTTGTCTTTGCGAATACACTTCGCATGGACATTGCGGTCTTGTCAAAGATGGCGTGATCTTAAATGATGAAACACTGCCGCTTCTTGCCAAAGCATCTGTAAGTTATGCCAAAGCAGGGGCAGATATCATTGCACCAAGTGATATGATGGATCTTCGAGTGAGAGCAATCCGTGAAGCGTTAGATGAAGCCGGATTTGTATACACACCAATCATGTCTTACAGTGCTAAGTTCGCGTCAGGATATTATGGACCATTTCGTGATGCAGCACACTCCGCACCAGGATTTGGAGACCGAAAGACATACCAGATGGACCCAGCCAATGGACAGGAAGCGATGCGCGAGATCGGGGAAGATATCGAAGAAGGTGCAGACCTTATTATTGCAAAACCAGCACTTGCCTATATGGATATTATGAAAGAAGCATCCATGAAATATAATATTCCAATCGTTGCATATAACGTAAGCGGTGAGTATGCCATGGTAAAAGCAGCTGCAGCCAATGGATGGATCGATGAGAAAAAGATCGTTATGGAAAATATGGTTGGATTAAAACGTGCCGGTGCAAAGATGATCATTACTTATCATGCATTAGACGTTGCAAAATGGCTGAAAGAAGAGGAAAGATAAATGAGTGATACAAGATCAAAAGAGTTATATGAACGAGCAAAAGTACACATTCCAGGTGGGGTTAATAGTCCAGTCCGTGCATTTCGTGCGGTAAACAGAACTCCAAGATTTATGGAATCAGCAAAAGGGGATCGAATCATTGATGCCGATGGAAATGAATACATTGATTATGTATGTTCCTGGGGACCGGGAATCTTAGGACATGCTCATCCACAGGTCATTCAAAAGGTTATGGAATCTTGCAAAAACGGATTAACCTTTGGAGCACCAACAGAGAAGGAAGTAATTTTGGCGGAATTGATCAGTGAACTCATTCCATCCATGGAGGTAAGCCGTTTGGTAAGTTCAGGAACAGAAGCTGTCATGAGTGCGATCCGTGCAGCCAGAGGGTTCACAGGAAGAGATAAGATCATCAAATTCCGCGGATGTTATCATGGACATTCCGACAGTTTGCTAGTAAAAGCAGGTTCTGGGGCATTAACAACATCCGTTCCAGACAGTGCCGGAGTCCCAAAAGACGATACAAAGAATACATTAGTTGCAGAATATAATGATAAAGATTCTGTAGAGAAATTATTTAAAGAAAATAAAAATGAGATTGCAGCAGTCATTGTAGAACCTGTTGCAGCGAACATGGGATTAGTACTTCCAGAAGAAGGATTTCTTGAATTTTTACGAGAGAGCACAAAAGATCATGATTCTTTACTGATCTTTGATGAAGTGATCACAGGTTTCCGACTGTCTCTTGGAGGAGCACAGCAGTATTACAATATCAAGCCAGATATCACAACACTTGGGAAGATTGTTGGTGGCGGAATGCCAATCGGTGCATACGGCGGAAGAAGAGAAATCATGCAGATGATCTCCCCAGACGGACCAGTTTATCAGGCGGGAACACTGTCAGGAAATCCAGTTGCGACAACTGCAGGAATTGAGACATTAAATATCTTAAAAAATGATCCACAGATTTATGAAAGACTGGAACAAAAAACAAAGAAACTTGCGGATGCAGCAAGAGAAGCAGGAAATGGACATGTCTGTGTCAATCAGATTGGTTCTTTGATGAGCGTTTTCTTTACCGACCAGAAAGTCAGAGACTTTGAAAGTGCTGTGACATCCAATACAGAGCAGTATGCAGATTATTTTGGATATTTATTAGACCGCGGAATTTATATTGCACCATCCCAGTTTGAGACAATGTTTATCTCTGATGCACATACAGAAGAAGATATTGAGAAAACATGTAAACTTGCAGGAGAGGCCTTATGCAGTTTGGATTTCTAGGAATCGATTATAAGAATGCGGATCTTGCCATTCGTGATGAAATTTCATTTACAGATCAGAAAAAGCTTACTTTTTTTCATAAGGCAGAAGAAATTGGAATGGAACAGGTGATGATCTTATCAACCTGTAACCGCAGCGAGATTTATTATTTCTTTGACGATGAACAACAGATTAAAGAGATGAAAAATATCTATTGTGATATGTTCGAAAAAGCAGAGATCGAGCAATATATCAGACATTGCGAAGAAGACAAAGCAGTTTCTTATTTGTTCCGGGTAACCGCAGGGTTAGAATCCATGGTATTAGGAGAAGACCAGATCCTTGGCCAGGTAAAGGATGCCTTGGATTTTTCAAGAACGATGGGATTTAGCAAGAAAGAATTAAACAAAGTCGTAAGAGATGCCATTACTTGTGCAAAAAAGGTAAAAACAACGTTTAGAATAAGCGAGAAACCAGTATCTGTTGGATATATAGGAATCTGTGAATTACAGAAAATATGTGATATCAAAGACAAAACGGTCTTGGTGATCGGAAGCGGAGATACTGCAGTTCTTACGCTTCGTTATCTGCAGGAATATGAAGCAGGAAAAATTTATTTATGCAGCAGAACACTGGCACATGCAGGAAATGTTCAGAAAGAGTTTCAAGACATTGAGATCATTTCTTACGAACAAAGATATGAGATCATGAAACAATGTGATATTGTAGTATCTGCAACATCAGCACCACATGTGGTTGTAAAAAGAGAATATTATACGCCAGAAAAACAGGTTACGTTTTTAGATCTTGCAACACCAAGAGATGTTGATCCAAAACTTGCGGATGCCCCAAAGGTAAATCTGATCAATTTGGATACGATCAATGAAATTTCCAAAGCCAATCAGTCAGAGCGTGAAGAACTTTGCAGACAAAGCTTTACCATGATTGATCAGGCAAAAGAAGAAACGATTAAGTGGCTGTTTCAGGCACCAATGGAAGAAACAATCCGTTCCCTGCAGGAAAAATGCACAGAGATCGTAGAAGACAGTTATTCTTACCTATCTAGGAAAATGGATCTTGGCACAAGAGAACAAAAGCTCTTAAAGAAGGTTTTAAATGCATCCTTACAGCGAATGGTCAAAGAACCGATTCAGGAATTAAAACGGTTAGAGACAAGACAAGAACAGGCAGATTATAAAAAGATGGTAGAACAGCTTTTTGGAATCGATACAAAGAAAGGAAACTGATCTATGAAATATATCATTGGCTCAAGGGGATCACGTCTTGCATTGATTCAGACAAAATATGTGCAGGAGAAATTAGCAAAGGCATACCCAGAGCATACGTTTGAAATACAGGTAATAAAAACAAAAGGTGATAAAATTCAGAATAAACCATTAGATAAGATTGGCGGGAAAGGTCTGTTTGTCAAAGAGATCGAAGAAAAGATTATCTCTGGGGAAATCCATATGGGAGTTCACAGCATGAAAGACATGCCGTCAACCCCGGCCAAAGGTCTTGTTTTCACAAAGGCATGGAAAAGGGAAGATCCAAGAGATGTATTGATCCTTCGAACAGCAAAACAGCTATCGGACTTACGAGAAGGTGCAGTGATCGGAACTGGAAGCAAACGACGTGCATTCCAGTTATTAAAACAAAGACCAGATCTCAAGATTGTCAACATCCGTGGGAATGTTGATACAAGACTTTGCAAAATGGAAGAAGAAAAATTAGATGGAATCGTTCTTGCGGCAGCAGGACTTATAAGACTTGGAATGGAAGATGTGATCACACAATATCTGGAAGCAGAAGAAATGATCTCAGCACCAGCACAGGGAGTTCTGGCATTAGAAGTAAGAAAAGACCAGAAAGAATTACAACGGATGTTAAATGTATTTTCTGATGAAGAAACAATCAACGAAGTATGCGCAGAACGCAGTTTCTTAGAACAGATGGGAGGCAGTTGCCATACTCCGGCAGGTGCCAGATGTCAAAAGACAGAGCAGGGCTATAAGTTAGTTGCTATGTTTGGAAATGAAGATGGAAGCAGACAGGCATACACAAAAGTCTATGGAACAGATCCTGAAATCCTAGCACAGACAGCGGTAGAAAATATAAAAAAACAGTTGGCAGGAACCGTTTATCTGATCGGGGCAGGGCCAGGAGATTCAGAACTTATCACAGTCAAAGGAAAAGAAATCTTAAAAAAGGCGGATTGTGTCATCTATGACAGATTGATTCCACAACAATTATTAGATGAGACAAAAGATGGATGCGAACATATCTATGTTGGAAAAGAAAACCATCACCATACAATGAAACAAGAGCAGATCAACGAATTATTGGCACAGAAAGCATTACAATATGATATCGTAGTGCGCTTAAAAGGCGGTGATCCATTTGTTTTTGGACGAGGTGGCGAAGAAGCCATATATTTGGTTGCTCAGGGAATTTATTGTGAAGTTATTCCAGGAATCAGCTCTTGTATTGCAGCCGCAGAACTTGCAGGAATTCCTGTGACACATCGTGGAATTTCCAAAGGATTCCGTGTTGTGACAGCACATGACCGAAGAAATCAGTTATCTGATCTTAATTTTGCATCCATGGCAAAATCAGAAGAAACATTAGTATTCTTAATGGGCCTTTCAAAATTAGAAGAGATCAAGGAAAATTTATTAAAACATGGAATGAATGCAGACACACCCGTAGCAGTCATTTCCAATGCAGCATCCACAAAACAGAAAACATGTGCAGCGACATTAAATACGATTCAGGAAAAAGTAAAACAAGAAAAACTCACATCACCAGCAGTCATTGTCGTAGGGGATGTTGTGAAACTTCAAAAAGAGATTCGAAAGACAGAAGATATAACCTATCATTTGGTCACAAAGGTAGGCAATCAGCCATCAAAACTAGCACAGCTGTTAAAAGATCATGGATACAAGATCAAGGAATTTCAGACAGGAGAGATCTCTTATAAAAAGGCGCTGATTTCCAAAGAAGAATTAGAGAAAGTTACTTATCTTATTTTTACAAGCAGATATGGAGTACATGGCTTTATGAAACAGATGAAAGCCTCCAATCTGGATCTTCGAGATCTTTTCGGTAAAAAGATTGTAGTCGTTGGAGAAAAGACAAAAGATGTTTTAAAAGAATATGGAATCATTGCAGATCTTATGCCGGAGATAGTAGGAGAGACAGGTCTTTCTAAACTTCTGAAACAGGAAGTGTGTGCAAAAGATGTGATCTGGTATTGTAAAGGGACATCGGGTGGAGAAACATTAAAAGAAACACTTGCACCAATCTGTCAGGTAACAGAAAAGGTCATGTATGAAAATAGACCAGTACATTCAAATGAAATGCCAGAGATCAAAGATATCAAAAGTATTTCATTTACCTGTGCATCCTCAGTCAAAAGATTTTTTGATCAGATAGAGGAAAAAGAAAAACAAGAATGGACAGAGCATATTCCATGCATCAGCATCGGAGAAAAGACAACTATGCAGCTAAGAAAAAAAGGAGTGAAACATATCCTGGAAGCGAAAGATACCACATATCAGTCAATGTTTGATAAAATCAAGGAATTTATGCTATAATAATCAATATGCCAGAGTTTTTATGGGACTCTGGCATTTTAAAATAAAAGAAAGGCAGAGTAACTTATTATGGGATTTGAATTTCAGATTTTAGATGGTCTGCAAACGATACATACCCCAATGCTAGATACATTTATGACATTCGTGACGAAACTTGGGGATGCAGGAATTGCATGGATTAGTCTAACGATCATTTTATTACTGATACCAAAAACAAGAAAAGCAGGAGCTTATATGGCGGTGGCATTAATTGCTGATCTTATCATCTGCAATGCGATCTTAAAACCAATCGTTGCACGACCAAGACCGTATAGTATCAACAAGACGATAAAACTTTTAGTACCGCCATTAAGAGATTATTCTTTCCCTTCAGGACATACCGCAGCATCTTTTGCATCGGTCAGTGCATTGTATTTTGCAGGAAGAAAAAGACTGGCAGTGGGAGCACTCGTAGTATCCATTTTAATCGCATTTTCAAGAATGTACTTATATGTGCATTATCCAACCGATGTTTTAGGAGGACTGATCATCGGACTATTATGCGGATGGATCGCAGATGTGATCATGAAAAGAATTGCAGAAAGAAAATCAAAAGCAAGAACATGATTTTGTACTAAATTAGATTCAAGTTGAATAAATTGGAAATAAAGTATATAATAGTTCTATAAATGGTATGGAAAATACAATGTACATACTATATATACAATCTGATAACAATCACATCAAGAATTAACATAAAGATCAGACAATCAAAAAGAAGGAGAGTATTATGAAAACAAAAATCGAAGTGCAGTTTCAGGAACATAACGTAGATGTAAAAGACACAGAGAAGCTTGTAAAAGAAAACTTAAAAGCAACTGGTGTCAAAATGAACACAATCGCAAACTTAGATATCTACTATCAGCCTGCCGAAGGTAATATCTACTATGTTGCAACAACAAAAGACGGCAAAGAGATCAGCAACGAAGAAGCATTAAAGATCGAAGAATAAACTACATATTCATAATATATGCCAAAAAATTAAATTCTAATTATAAAAGTAAAAACCATTTAATAGATATCGCAAAGACGAATTTGCGGATGATTTTATTAAGTGGTTTTTATTTTTGATTTTGGGAGATACTAAATGAGATTACAGGCGGATAATACGTGCTTGACAAGCAGACAAAGCTTCTATATCCTATTATGAGGAAATGAAAAGAACAGGAGAAAAAGATTGAATGATTTAAACATTAACTGGAAAGATTTTTATAAAAATGTATTTGCGCTGGTTGTTCCGATGGCATTACAGAATCTTATCAATGTTGGGGTAACGGCAGCCGATGTCGTGATGCTTGGAAAAGTCAGTGAAAAGGTATTATCAGGTGCATCCCTTGCCGGCCAGATTCAGTACATTATGGTACTGTTTTTATTTGGTCTGACGTCAGGTGCCACTGTGCTTACTGCCCAATACTGGGGAAAAGGTGACAAGACAACGATTGAGAAGATTCTTGCGTTGGGGATCAGATCTGCCGTGATCGTGACTGCGATTTTTACTGTTGCAGCATTTGCAATTCCGGCATCGTTAATGAGAATCTTTACAAACGATCCACAGGTAATCGCAGAAGGCGTCAAATATTTAAGAATTGTGGCATGTTCTTATATTATCATGGGAATTACGAATGTATATTTATATGTGATGAGAAGCATTGAACGAGTGATCGTGGCAACAGTTGTTTATCTCGTATCATTTTTATGTAATGTGATCTTTAATGCCATTTTTATCTTTGGATTATTCGGATTTCCAGCCTTAGGAATCCGTGGAGCAGCGATTGCAACATTGATCGCAAGAATCGTAGAACTTGTTCTGGTCTGCGGTTATGCAAAAATGTATAATAAAGATGTAAAATTCAGAATTCACTATTTTCTCCATCAGGATAAACTGTTAGTGAAAGACTTTTTAGTCTATTCCCTTCCCGTTGTTTTAAATGAAGTGATGTGGGGACTTGGAACCTCTGCAAATACAGCAGTGCTTGGACATATGGGAAGTTCTGCGGTTGCAGCCAATTCTGTGGCACAGGTGGCAAGACAGTTAGCAACGGTCGTATCCTTTGGACTATCCAGTGCGACAGCAATCTATCTTGGAAAGACGATCGGTGAGAAGAAATTTGATCATGCAAGAGCTTATGCGAAGCGCTTTATCATTTTAAGTGTGATCATGGGAGTGATCGGAGGGGCGTTGATCTTAATTGCTTCCCCTGTTGTGATCTCATTCTTATCCTTAAGTGCAGCAGCAAGATATTATCTGAAGATGATGTTCTATGTGATGTCTTACTTTGTGATCGCACAGGCATTTAATACAACGATGGTAGTCGGAATCTTCCGATCTGGCGGAGATACGAAGTTTGGACTGATCATGGATGTGTCAACGATGTGGGGATGCTCCATTTTGTTAGGTGCATTGGCAGCATTTGTATTTCATTGGAGTGTACCGGCAGTTTATGTCTTATTGATGAGTGATGAATTGATCAAAGTGCCGATCACATCGATCAGGTATCGTAGTTTTAAATGGTTAAAAGATGTGACAAGAGATAACGTTTAAGAGGTATTGAAAGAGATATTTAAGGGAGGAAAATTTCTATGGAAACAGAAGTAAAATTAACGAAACTTGCCCAGTGTGCAGGATGTGGGGCAAAGGTCGGAGCTGGAACTCTGGCAAAGTTATTAGATGGAATTCCAACAAGATCGGATGAACGATTACTGGTTGGATTCGACAAAAGTGATGATGCTTCTGTCTATAAAATTGATGATAATACAGCACTTGTTCAGACTCTGGATTTCTTCCCACCGATCGTTGATGATCCGGAAATGTTTGGGGAAATCGCAGCGGTCAATGCGATCAGTGATATCTATGCGATGGGAGCTGATCCCAAATTGGCTTTAAATATCATGTGTGTCACAAAAGATATGCCAAAGGACAGTATACAGGCAATTTTACGCGGGGGTTATAAGAAAGCATATGAAGCAGGAGTGATCATCACAGGTGGTCATACAATTCATGATCAGGAACCAAAGTATGGTTTATCCGTTTCAGGATTTGTGCATCCAAAGAAATTTCTGACAAACAGCGGTGCAAAACCTGGAGATGTCTTGATTCTTACGAAACCATTAGGAGTCGGGATCCTAACAACATCCGCCAAAGCAGAATTTATCGATCAGAAAGTGATGGATAAGATTTATGATCAGATGAGACAATTAAATAAATATGCCAGAGATATCATGGTAAAATACGATGTTCACAGTTGTACGGATGTGACTGGATTTGGTTTGCTCGGACATGGGTATGAGATGGCACAGGGAAGTAATGTGACGATCCATTTTATGACAGAAGAGATTCCATATCACAAAGAAGCATTAGAGATGGCAGATCTTGGAATGATCCCGGAAGGAGCCTATCGAAACCGCAAATATGCAAGTGCAGGAGTCTCAAAAGCAAAAGAAATCAAGAGGGCCATGGAAGATATTTTATACGATCCACAGACATCCGGAGGACTGATGATCGCAGTCGATGAAAAAGATGCAAAAAATTTATTAAAAGATTTACAGAATACGATCCCATGTGCTAAAATAATTGGGTATGTAGAAGATAAAGAAGAGAAATCAATTATATTAGAATAGAACATAAAACAGACAGGAAGGATCTTAAGATGAAGAAAGATTGTCCTGTCTGATTTTGAGCAATCGTTATTCTCATTTGAGAATAACGACAGGAGAGAAGAATGAAAGATCAATTTCAAAGAACGATTGATTATGCCAGAATATCGATCACGGACCGCTGCAATCTATATTGTACCTACTGCCGCCCAGATCATGAGGAAAAGTTATCTCATAAGGATATTTTAAGATATGAAGAAATCCTAAGATTATGTAAGATTCTTACTAAGCTTGGAATTGACAAATTTAAGATCACAGGTGGAGAACCATTGGTACGAAAAGGCTGCGCAGATTTTATTTATGAATTAAAAAAGATGAATAAGGTAAGTAAAGTTACATTAACAACAAATGCAATTTTTTTATCAAGAGATTTGGATAAATTAACAGAAGCAGGAATTGACGGGATCAACGTAAGTCTTGATTTTATGGATTATGAAAAATATAAAAATATCACAGGATATGATGGCTATGAAAAGGTTATGAAAGCTATCAAAGAAGCAGCTTATATGGGATTGAACGTAAAGATCAATACCGTACTGACAGAACAGACAACGATGGAGGATATCCAGAAATTTATAGACTATATAAAATATCATAAAATTTGTATCCGATTCATCGAACAAATGCCACTTGGAAACAAACAGATCACATCATCTTTGTCACGAGATGAGATCAGAAAGAATCTAAAAGATCAAGGAATTAGATTTCATAAAGTAGAACAAAAAATCGGAAATGGTCCGGCAGTTTATGAAACAATGGAAGGTTATAAAGGAATGATCGGATGGATCGAAGCATTGCATGGAAAGTTTTGTGACAGATGCAATCGTATTCGCCTGACATCGACTGGAGGAGTTAAACCATGTCTTTATTACCAAGAAGCAGGGAATATCAGAAAACTATTAAGAAATGGAAGTTCTGACGAAGAAATCAAAAAGGTGTTAGAAGAGATCATTTACAAAAAACCACAGGCACATCATTTTGAAGACAAGCCGTCAGACAGTAAGATGTATACAATTGGAGGATAATATCAATGGGAGAATTTTCACATTTTGACCAGCATGGAAATGCAGTTATGGTCGATGTAACAGAAAAAAAAGAAACAACAAGAACTGCGATCGCACAGGGAAAGATCAAAGTCAATGATGAAATCTTTGCGAAAGTCAAAGAAGGAAGTATGGCAAAAGGGGATGTCTTGGGAACCGCAAGGGTCGCTGGGATCATGGCAGCAAAGAAAACCTTTGAACTGATTCCAATGTGTCATCTTTTAATGCTTACAAAGTGTAAAGTTGACTTTGAAATGTTAGAAGAGACCAAAGAGATTAAAGCGGTCTGTCTTGTCAAAACAACAGGAAAAACAGGGGTTGAGATGGAAGCTTTGACAGGAGTTCAGGTTGCCTTATTAACGATTTATGATATGTGCAAGGCAATCGATAAACATATGGTGATGTCAGACATTCATTTAGTAGAAAAAACAGGTGGAAAGAGTGGTGATTTTGAATGGAAGGAATCATAAAAGCAGTCTGTATCAGTGAAAAACGAGGAACGGTAAAGAAAAATATCAATAAAGTCCATGTGATCAAAGACTTTGGGTTAGAAGGAGATGCCCATGCAGGAAAATGGCATCGTCAGGTCAGCTTTTTAAGTGCAGATATTGTTGATGCGTTTAATGAAAAAGGTGCATCTGTGATCGAAGGGGATTTTGGAGAAAATGTCCTTGTTTATGGTATTGATTTTAAGAAACTTCCAGTTGGAACAAGACTGATCTGTAATGATGTAAAGTTTGAAGTTACTCAGATTGGAAAAGAGTGCCACAGTCACTGTGAGATTTACAAACGTGTGGGAGACTGCATTATGCCAAGAGAAGGAATTTTTGCAAAAGTGTTAGAAGGTGGAATGATTAAAGTTGGAGATAAGATTAAAGTTATTTATCCAGACAAAGATATGCCATATCAGGCTGCAGTCATCACATTAAGTGATAAAGGATCCAGAGGAGAACGAGTAGACACAAGTGGTCCAAAAGCAAGTGAGATTTTAAGAGAACATGGATTTGAGATCATAGAAGAAATCCTTCTTCCAGATGAGATGGCACAGATCAAAAAAGAATTGATCCGTTTAAGTGACAGTCGTCAGGTTGATCTGATCATTACAACTGGAGGAACAGGACTTTCCCCAAGAGATTGTACACCAGAAGCAACTTTAGCCGTGGCTGACAGAAATGTACCTGGAATCGCAGAGGCAATCCGTGCAGGGTCTATGACGATCACAAAACGAGCCATGTTATCAAGAGGGGTCAGTGTCACAAGAAAGAAAACACTGATCATCAATCTTCCGGGTAGCAAAAAGGCAGTCGAAGAGAGTCTTTCCTTTATTATTGACCAGCTGCCACACGGATTAGATACATTAAGAGGAAATACACAGGATTGTGGAAGAAACTAAGAGAGGAGATAATCTATGGATACATCACCGATCATTATATCGATGAAAACAGCAATCGTTGCCATTGTATTTACATTTATTCTAGGATTGTTTGCTGCTCGATGGATCTTATATCGTAAATCTGAAGCGGCAAAGATCTTCTGGGATGGAATTTTTACGATGCCGTTAGTATTACCGCCAACGGTTGCAGGATTTTTCCTGCTTGTATTTTTTGGCTCTTACGGTCCAGTCGGAAAGCTGTTTGAAGATTATCTAGGGATCAGGATCGCATTTTCATGGGGAGCGACGATCCTTGCGGCAGTTGTGATGTCATTTCCGCTAATGTATCGTTCGGCAAGAGGTGCCTTAGAACAGATTGACGATGATCTGATCTTTGCGGCAAGAACACTTGGAATGAGTGAGTGGTGCATTTTTTTTAAGGTTATGATCCCAAATGCATTACCAGGGATCATTTCTGGTGGAGTACTTGCATTTGCCAGAGGACTCGGAGAATTTGGAGCGACAGCAATGATCGCTGGAAATATTCCGGGAAGAACAAGAACACTGCCACTTGCGGTATATTCTGAAGTCGCAGCAGGAAATATGGACGCAGCATATCAGTATGTTTTAGTGATCGTAGTCATTTGTTTTGCAATTGTAGCAGCTATGAATATTTATCTGATCATGGAAAAGAAAAAGCAGGAAGCCTAAGGAGAGATTTATGAGTCTTGAAGTAAAGATCAAAAAGAAATTAAAAGAGTTTACGTTAGAGTCAGAACTTCATGTAGAAACAGGATGTACAGGACTTATGGGACCTTCCGGAAGTGGAAAAAGCATTACATTGAAATGCATTGCAGGAGTGCAGACAGCCGATAGTGGAAGAATTATACTAGATGGAAGAGTTCTTTATGATTCTGAAAAGAAAATCAATCTTTCACCACAAAAGAGAAAGATTGGATATTTATTTCAGGGATATGCATTGTTTCCCAATATGACAATTGAAGAAAACATCAAAACAGGATTAAAAGCCCAAAAGCTTCCGAAAGATGAAATCAAACAAAAGGCAAATGATATGATGAAACGATTTCATATTGAAGAATTAGCAAAAAGATATCCAAGACAGATTTCAGGTGGACAAAAACAGAGAACAGCATTAGCCAGAATGCTTGCCTGTGAACCAGAAGTCATTTTGATGGATGAGCCATTTTCAGCGTTGGACGAATACTTAAGAGAACAGATGCAAGATGAACTTTCTAATATGCTTACAATGTTAAACAAACCAGCGATCTTAGTGAGTCACAGCAGTAAGGAAGTAGAAAATCTATGTGACAAAAAATATCACATTCAAAGAGGGCATCTGAAAGAAGTAGCATTATAAAATAAGGTAACGATAAAATTTTACACAATATTATTAAGAAAGTGAGGAAGTTACAAATGAAAAAGAGACTTTTAGCTGTGTTATTAGCAGGAGCTATGGTTCTTTCCATAACAGCGTGTGGAAGCAGCAAAGACAGCTCTAAATCCACAACAGAGGCAGCAAAGAAAGAAGAGACAAGAACGATTACACTTGCAGCTGCAGCAAGCCTTGAAAAATGTTATACAGAAAAATTAATTCCAATGTTTGAAAAAGAAAACAAAGGAATTAAAGTAGAAGGAAGCTATGATAGTTCAGGAAAATTACAGAGCCAGATCGAAAACGGAATGGCAGCCGATGTATTTATGTCAGCAGCAACGCAGCAAATGAATAACCTTGTCAAAGAAAAATATATCAGCAAAGGTGATGTTGTAGAATTATTAGAAAACAAAGTTGTGCTGATCGTACCTAAAAAAGGGAATGCAAAAGTTTCGTCCTTTCAAGATATCACAAAAGCTGATACAATTGCATTAGGAGATCCTAAGAGTGTTCCAGCGGGAGCTTATGCACAGGAAATCTTTACGAACTTAAAGAACTGGAATGATGTGAAGAAAAAAGCAAGCTTTGGAACAAACGTAACAGAAGTATTAAACTGGGTAGCAAAAGGAAGTGCCGAGTGTGGTATTGTATATGCAACAGATGCAGCAAGCAGCAAAGATGTAAAAGTTTTAACAGAAGCACCAGCAGATTCATTAAAAACACCAGTGATTTATCCAGTTGCAGCATTAAAGAAAAGCAAAAATAAAGATGCAGCAGATAAATTCGTAAAATTCTTACAGAGTGAAAAAGCATTAAAGGTTTTCAAATCTTATGGATTTACAATCAATAAATAAGAAGTAGAAGGTGAAAAACAATGAAATTAGTGGATACAAAAGATGCTGTGGGAACTGTGTTATGCCACGATATCACACAGATCATCAAAGGCGTTACCAAAGACGCAAGATTCAGGAAAGGTCATGTCGTCAAAGAAGAAGACATTCCTGTGTTGTTATCCCTTGGAAAAGATCATTTATATGTCTGGGAAGCTGGAGACGATATGCTTCATGAAAATGATGCAGCCAGGATTCTTTGCGATCTGTGCAAGAATGAAGGTATGAAAGAGTCTGAAGTCAAGGAGGGTAAGATTGAACTATCTGCCGAATACGATGGGCTCTTAAAAATAGACAAAGAAAAATTATTTACGGTAAACTCCTTTGGACAGATGATGATCGCAACAAGATCTGGAAATACTCCAGTCAAAGCGGGCGATAAACTGGCAGGTACAAGAATCATTCCACTGGTCATTGAAAAAGATAAGATGCAGGAAGTCAAAGACAGGGTTGGAGATACGCCAATTCTGTCTCTTCTACCTTATAAAAAGAAAAAAGCCGTGATCTTAGCCACAGGAAATGAAGTATATTATCATAGAATCGAAGATACATTTACCCCGGTTGTAGCAGAAAAGATCAAAGAATACGGTGCAGAAGTGATCAGTACAAAACAGTTGCCAGATGACAATGAACTTTTAACAAAAACAATTTTAGAAGCTATCGAAAATGGAGCAGAAATGGTATTATGCACTGGAGGAATGAGTGTTGATCCAGATGACAAGACACCACTTGCGATCAAGAATACAGGCGCCGATATCATATCTTATGGAGCACCGGTTTTGCCAGGAGCAATGTTTTTACTTGCATATTATAAAAAAGGAGATCAGATAATTCCGATCATGGGACTTCCAGGATGCGTTATGTATTCAAAGAGAACTGTTTTTGATCTTATTCTGCCAAGGATCATGGCAGATGATAAAGTAAGTGCAGAAGAACTTGCTCACCTTGGAGAAGGCGGATTATGTCTTGGATGTAAAGTTTGTACTTATCCAAACTGTGGATTCGGAAAAGGATGGTAGACATGAAATCATATTTACCAAAACGTTTTGACTTCAGGGTCAGAGTTTTTATGGAAGAACCAGATTTTGGAAAAGGAGTTGCACAGTTATTATCCTTAACAAGAGAGAAAGGTTCTTTATCTGCTGCATATAAATCCATGGGAATGGCTGCAAGCAAAGCATGGAAGATCTTGAATCGTGCGGAAGCAGACCTTGGAGTCAAATTAGTAGAACGAAAATCTGGCGGAAAGCAAGGAGGAGGTTCACACCTTACACCAGAAGGAGAAGATATTCTGAACCGTTATGAAAACTTCCAGAAAGAAGTCGCGGAAGCGGTAAAACGTTCTTTTATAAAAAACTTTGGAAATTCAGGAGAATCATAAAATATCATGAGAAAAAAAGAATTAAAAACAGTGATCACATTTGAGACAACAACGCAGGCGATCGGTATGGAAAGTGCCTGCAAAAAACATCAGATCGCAGGAAGATTGATTCCAGTACCAAAAGAGATCACAGCAGGATGTGGAATGGCATGGATGACCCCTTTAGAAAATGAAGAATCTGTGGTACAATTTATGTCAGAACATGAAATCATCCCGCAGGGGGTATTTCAGGTAGAGATTTAAATTGGAGGTTAAGTATGAAACAGATTGATGAAAGAGGGAATGCTTGTCCGATTCCGGTTGTACACACAAAGAAAGCATTAGAATCGATGGATGGAGAGACAAAATTAGTCGTTCTGGTAGATAATGAACCAGCTGTTCAGAATGTTACAAGATTTGCAGAAGGTAAAAACTGCGAAGTTAAAAGTGAGAAGATCAAAGACAATGAATTTAAGATTGAGATCATGGCAGAGAATTATACACCAGCAGATGAGGAAGAAGAGATTGTCTGTGCACCATCTGCAAAGGATGATTTTATCATTGCCGTATCATCCAACGAGATGGGACAAGGAGAGAAAGCTCTTGGTCAGACATTGATCAAAGCGTTTTTATTTGCAGTAACCAAACAGGATAAACTTCCATCAAAGGTATTATTTTATAATTCAGGAGCATATCTTACATGCGAAGATTCTGATTCTTTAGAAGATTTAAAAACATTAGAAGCAGAAGGAGTCGAAATATATACTTGCGGAACATGCTTAAATTTCTATGATATTACAGATAAATTAGCTGTTGGTTCCATCACAAATATGTATGATATCGTAGAAATGATGGAAAAAGCAGGAAAAGTGATCAAACCTTGAGGAATATTTATGAGAGATTTAATCATTGTAAGAGGCGGTGGAGATATCGCCACAGGTACAATTTATAAATTGGTAAAAAGTGGCTTTCATGTATTGATCTTAGAAATCGCACATCCATCTGCAATTCGTAGAAATGTTGCATTTTCAGAAGCAGTTTATGAAGAAAAGTGGCAGGTCGAGGATATGACCTGCCATCTTGCACATGATATCAAAGAAGCAGAACAGATCATGGAAGCAAGGAATCCAGCATTAATGATCGATCCAAAAGGAGAGATGATCAAACAGCTGCATCCGATCGCAGTTGTTGATGCCATCCTTGCGAAGAAAAATCTTGGTACAACAAGAGATATGGCACCGATCACAATCGCTTTGGGACCTGGATTTGCGGCAGGGGAAGATGTCGATGTTGTGATCGAGACGATGCGTGGACACAGGCTTGGAAGGATCATCAAAGAAGGCAGTGCAATCCCGAACACAGGAATTCCAGGAGTGATCAAGGGCTTTGGAAAAGAACGAGTGATCCATTCCCCAGCTAAAGGGATCTTAAGAAATATCTGTCATATCACAGATATGGTAAGCAAAGGCCAGTTATTAGCAAAGATAGAAACGCCAGAAGGTACGATTGTTGATGTACCTGCAAGTATGGATGGATTACTGAGAGGTTTAATTCGTGATGGATATCCGGTGACAAAAGGATTTAAGATCGCAGACATCGATCCGAGAGCTGAAGAATACGATAACTGCTTTACAATTTCAGATAAAGCCAGATGTATTGCAGGTGGTGTTTTGGAAGCATTATTATATTTGAAAAATAATCTTCCTGATCAGCAGGAAGAGCCGAATGTTCCTATACATACTCATGAGAAACAAAAAGCAGAAACAATTTACGCAGATTATGCAGCAACGCATATTACGAAACCAGAGTGTGTCAAAGAAGCAGTGATGAACGCAATGGCACTTGGTAACAGCGGAAGAGGTGTCAATGAAAGTTCTCTGGATGCTGCAAGAAAGATTTACGAAGTTCGTACGAAAGTAGATCAGTTTTTTGACGGCTATGGAGCAGAACAAGTTGTATTTACCAGTGGAATTACAGAAAGCTTAAACACAGTGATCAAAGGAAGTTTAAATCATGGCGATCATGTGATCACAACGTTTATGGAACACAACAGCGTTCTTCGTCCGTTATATGAGATGGAACGACAAGGAGTTTGCTTAACGATCACTTCACCAGATGTGAAAGACATCAGACAGGCGATCACAAAAGATACCAAGATGATCGTGATGACGCATGCATCCAATGTGACAGGTGAAATATTTGATATCCAAAGTGTTGGAGAACTTTGTAAAGAAAAAGGAATTTTATTTGTCGTTGATACCGCTCAAAGTGCTGGAGTGATCCCAATTTCCATGAAGGAAAACAATATTGACATATTATGCTTTACCGGACATAAAGGCTTAATGGGACCGCAGGGAATCGGCGGAATCTGTATTAGAAAAGGTGTAGAGATCCGTCCGTTAAAAACAGGTGGAACAGGAATTCTATCATTTTCGAAAACACAGCCAGAAGTGCTGCCACAGGCATTGGAAGCAGGAACATTAAATGGGATCGGAATCGCAGGACTTGGAGCAGCGATTGATTTCATCAATACATATGGAATTGATAAGATCCGTGAACAGGAAATGAATCTTATTGAAGTATTTTATAAAAAAATTCAGAAGATCCAAGGAATTAAAATTTATCATGAAAATCAATTAGATCTGACAAAACAAACCGCCATTTGCCCGATCAATCTGGAAGAATATGATTCCGGAAGTGTCAGTGATGAATTAATGGAACGTTTCCAGATACAGACAAGATCAGGTGCTCATTGTGCACCATTAGTACATGAGCATTTCGGTACGATAGAGCAGGGAATGGTAAGATTCAGTTTCGGACATGAGACAACGATGGAAGAAATCAACCAGATAATAAATGCAGTTAAGATTCTTGCAGAAGAATAAAGAGGAAAAAGATATGATCATTGCAGTTGCAGGTTCCGGTGGAAAAACAACGAGAGTTCATAAGTTAGCACAGTATTATAGAAGTCTTGGAAAGAAAGTCTTTGTCACAACGACAACTCATATGAAAAAGGAATCCGATACCGTGATCCCTAAAAATATAGAAGATATTCCAAAGCAATTAAATGAAACCGGATATTGTATGGCAGGAACGCTTGTGACGTCAGAAGATGCGCCAGTACAAAAGATCGGACCATTACCAGAAGACTTCTATGAAATTGCAGTAAAAGAAGCAGATATTACGTTGGTAGAAGCTGATGGTTCCAGAGGAATGCCGGCAAAGGTTCCAGCAGATTATGAACCAGTGATTCCTGAAAATGTCGATGAGATTCATATCGTGATCGGAATGTCAGCACTTGGAAAACCAGCCAGCGAGGTTGTTCACAGACTTTCCTTAGCGGATAAGGATTTAGAGATCAAAGAAGATACGATCCTTACACCGCTGCATTTACAAAAATTACTGAAGAAAGGATATCTAGGACCATTGAGAGAGCAATATAAAGATACGAAAATCAAAGTATACCCAGGGCAGACAGACACACTATATCAAAGAGTGATCGCTCGATTCTTACAGGAAGAAAAAGATGTCACACAGATCAAGGAAGATTGGTTTAAGATTCAACCAAAATTAGTTATCTTTGGGGCTGGACATGTAGCGATCCAGTTACTCCAGATAGCAAAATTTTTAGATTTCTACACGATTATGATCGATGACAGAGAAGAATTTGCAGACCCAGAGAAGCTTCCACAGGCAGATGAAGTTTACTGCAGAGATTTTCATAATATAGAAGATATTTTACCAGAACAAGATAACGCATTTTATGTGGTTGTCACACGTGGACATGCAAATGACAGATTATGTGCAGAAACAGTATTACGAAGACCATATCTTTATCTTGGAATGATCGGAAGTAAAGGAAAAGTTGCAAAAACCTTTGAGACAATGAAAGAAGAAGGATACAGCGAAGAACAGATCAGCACGATCCATGCACCAATCGGATTAAAGATTGGCGCAAGAACGCCAGAAGAGATTGCGATCAGTATTGCAGCAGAGATGATCGCAATTAAAAATCATGAGACAGAAAGTACGATGAGTAAAGAACTTTTTGAGACAAAAGAATCAGGTGTGCTGTGCATTATCACAAAGAAATCTGGTTCATCTCCACGAGGTGTCGGAAGTATGATGCTTGTCACAAAAGATGGAATCATTGGAAGTATCGGTGGAGGAAACTTAGAAAAGACTGTTATGGAAGAAGCACCATCGATGAAAGAGATCACAAGAAAAGAATACGATCTATCGAACGCACAGAGTGCAACACTTGGCATGATCTGTGGTGGTAAAAATGAAATATTATATGTTCCAGTATAAAAAGACGGAAAAACAACACAGGAGTAGAAAATGGGAAAATACAATTTTGACGAAGTAATCGACAGACATGGAACAGACTGTCTAAAATATGATTTTGGAATGAAGAGAAAAGGAAGAGATGATTTACTTCCATTATGGGTAGCAGATATGGATTTTCGTCTGCCAGATGAGATTCTTGATGAATTCCACAAAAGAATCGATCATGGAATTTTTGGATATACAGATCCGTTGGATGACTATTTTGATGCGATGAATCACTGGTTTTCCACACGATATGGATATACGATCGATTCAGAATGGGTAACACTTGGTGCAGGAATCGTTTACGCACTAGGAACAAGTGTCAGAGCATTTACCGAAGAAGGCGATACAATGATGGTAATGCAGCCAGTTTACTATCCATTCAGTGAAGTTATCAAAAATGATGGAAGAAAACTGGTAAACTGCCAGCTTTGTTATGAAAACAATCATTATTCCATCGATTTTGAAAAAATGGAACAGATGATCAAAGAAGAAAATGTAAAAGCACTGATCTTCTGTAATCCGCACAACCCAGTCGGAAGAGTCTGGACAAGAGAAGAGATGGAACAAGTGGCAGAAATCTGTCTTAAATATAATGTAGTCTGGATGGTTGATGAGATGCACTGTGATTTCATTTTCCCTGGACATGAGTTTACAAGCTGTATGAATCTGGATGAAAAATATCGCGAGATCATTGCACTTTACAGTTCTCCAGGAAAGACATTTAATGTTGCAGGATTACAGCCGGCCAATATCATTATTCCAAATGAAGAATTAAGAAAGAAATATCAGTGGGCCAATACACAGGCAGCTTACAGTCAGGGAAGCTTAATGGGACAGTTAGCTGTAAAAGTATGCTATACAAAAGGTGCAGAATGGGTTGATGAGCTGGTAGAATATATCTATGAAAATGTGCAATATATGAGTAAGTTTGTAAAAGAAAACTTCCCAAAGGCTACAATGGTACAACCAGAAGGAACTTATCTTGTATGGGTTGATTTTTCTGGATATGGATTTAGTAATGAAGAATTAGAACACTTGATGTTAGAAGAAGCAAAATTATGGCTGGATTCAGGAATTATCTTTGGACCAGAGACAGCACAGTTTGAGCGTTTCAATGTTGCGTGTCCACGAGTGACAGTAAAGCAGGCGTTGACACAATTAAAAGATGCTTTGGATAAACATTTGGCGGAGAAATAAAATGGATATGTGATAGAAAAAAGAATGTAAGGAAAAAATAAGAGATGGATAAACAAAAGAAAAATCTAGGAGCAGTGGCTTTTTTTCCACTGATCGTATTTTTGGTATGTTATGTGGGATTACATTTACTTTGATGGGAGTCGATGATCCATTTGGAAAATTTCCACGTCATGTTGCACTTTTAGCAGGTTGTGCAGTAACATTTCTGATTCCAGGAGTGTTTTTAATGTGCTGTTTTATCTCTACATCCGTCGAGATTACAATGGGAACAAATTAGATCAATGCCTGAAAATCCTTGAGTTTACGCTGGTTACTAAGAATTTAATTTATAAGAAAATAGAAGGAAATTCTAGAAAAAAACAGTTTTTACAAGAAATCGACATTTCTGTAGTCCTTGATGATGTTGTTATAGGAACATTGAATCCTGATTTTATAAATAAAAGTAAATCATCAAATAGATGATAAATTATAGGGATACTTTAATTACAAAGTATCTCTATTTTTTTATACAAAATTTATAAAGAAGGGAGAAAATGCAATGAAGAACACAGCGATAAGTGCAACAAAAAAGAATACTCATAACATAACATTTCCAAAAAAATAAAAATGGGAGGAGGCATGAGATGTTAAAAATCAGAATGCAAGGAATGACAAGCGACATTGAATGGTTCCAAAAAATCTTAGAGGAAGATAAAAGAATCAGAGTACTTGGGATTTCAGAACCATTTGCAAACAAAGGAACAAATAAATATTTTCGAGTTTATGCAGAAGTAAATAAAAAAGAAAAGTAGAAAGAGAGGAAATGTTATGTGTAGAGTAATCGCAATCGCCAATCAAAAGGGTGGAGTAGGAAAAACAACAACAGCAATCAATTTAGGAATTGGATTAGTTAGACAAGGAAAAAGAGTATTATTAGTAGACCTCGATCCACAGGGACATTTAACAATAGGTCTAGGATTTTCAAAAAAAGTTCCAGTAACTTTAAAAAATATGTTAGAAAATATTGTTATGGGGATTAAATTTGATCCTAGAGAAGTAATTTTACATCATGAAGAAGGAGTCGATGTAATTCCGTCTAATAAATTACTTTCAGGTTTGGATGTGTCATTGATAATGGCAGAGGATCGAGAAATAATATTAAGAGAATATTTGATGCTACTCAAAGAAGATTATGATTTTATGATTATAGATTGTATGCCATCTTTAGGAATGTTGACAATCAATGCTCTAACAGCCGCAGATAGTGTATTGATTCCAATGGAGCCAGAATATTATGCAGCAGATGGCTTAACAGGAATAGTGAAAAGCATAAATCAGGAAGATGCAGAATCAGAAGTACAGAATAGTGAAAATCACAATTCAGAAGTTGTGAAAAACAATATTCTGGAGTTCTCAAAATCACAATCAAATAAGACTAATATAAATAAAACTGATAATAATCAATCTATCTTATCAAAAAACGTAGATTTATCAGAAGATGAGATGGATAAGATTAACCATTACAGGAAAATTGTAAAGGAGCAGATATCGTATACAGCATTTGAACAAAATAAATTTTATCGCATAGAGTTAGTAGACGAGTTGGTAGAACTAATGACAGAAATATTCATGATGCCGGATGAATCATTTGAAAGAGTGAACGGCACAGAAAAATCTATAGCGGTTATTAAGAGTCGAATGTGAATATTAGATTAATAGAATTGTAAATAACATTAAGCAGTGTAAGAACAGCATCTATGTGACAAAAGAAGAACAGAAAATATTACAAGAATACATAGAAAAAATATATATGGCTCAACAACAATGCTATGGAAAATATCATACCTATTCCAAAGATAATCAGGAGAAATTGGTAGAACTAGAGAAGGAGCTAAAGGCAATTGGATATGAAATTTTTGATATTTTAAATGATATGTTACTCGGAAAAATTACGATATATCAAAAAGAAATCTTAATTGAAAAATTGAAATTAGTTGAAAAATTTCTAAATATGTGAAATAAAAAGAAGTTTAAGAGAAAAAATAATATAATAAATACCCGTCATTAAAAAATTATTTGAATGAGTACTCAAAATTTTGATGACTGGTATTTATTTTAGTAGTGATTTCGATTATTTTTTTCAAAAATAATCCTTCTTGAGTTGTCAATTGTTGTAACAAATTAATAGCTTCATTGTTTCCTTTAATCCCATATATTGTTACAGAAAAATCTCCACATATACTTATAAGAAACTTTGGTGTAGAAAACAATATTTGGAGTGATGAAAAATCTGTTAATATAACCTGTTTTATTATTTTGGAAAATTTAGAAGGTAAATAATGGCGGATATTACTATTAAAATCCAAAGTAGAGTTAATGGGAATGTCTTTTGTTGGTTCCGTTAAATATACTTTGCAAGGATAGTAGTATATTATTTTTAAAATGATTTTTGTTATTTTTTCACTAAAAGAAGACAAATAATGCTTTTCAAAATATTCTTCTAGCTCTAAAAAATTGGGATCATCTGTATTATAAGGAATATAATCTATATAGTAATAATCTGTTGTTTGTTGTAATAAATCAATGGTTTCATACATAATAATTACCTACTTTCCTAATACTTCTCCGTTTTTTCCTAGTGAAGCAATTCTATTTCCCTTTTTGTCTTTTAATTTCCATTTACGACCACCATGTCCGGCCGTATCTTTATCTATAGCCCAACCACCTTCTTCTTTATAAGAAGTTTTACCTTTGACTTTATTTTTAAATTTTCCTAAATTAACATCACCATTTTTTTTACGTAATCTTTTGGGTATGCCAGCACCAATAGCAGCAATACGTGCAGAGGAGTTACCAGTTTCAGAAATTAATATTGTATGATCGAGTAAACTCTCAAATTCAGCAATTGAGTAATAAGTTCCATTAATTATTACACCAGAGTTGTTTATAATAACATTATTGGAAACTTCATTGTTTGCAGATTCATATTCTTGATTTGATGTAGAATTTTGTGCAAATGTTACAGTTGTTGTATTTATGGCTATCAAACATGACAATCCTAAAGCAACATATTTTTTTAGTTTTTTTAATTTTAACATAAAAATATCTCTTTGTATAATGGTTTGTATTTTTCGCACGTACGATTTTATATGTAAGTATAATACTATCTATAATATGTGTCAACTATTACATATATTATAAAGGTATTGTAAAAAGATTTTATATTTAATGATTATGATTTTATTCAGTTTTGCTTCAATAATGGTTATAAATAAAATTTAATTTAAGAAGGAGTAATTTAGACAATATGGGACATGTTTTATGTTAATTTAAAAGTGGTATCAAAAATGAGAAAAAGTAGAGTAGGTGCTGTTAAAAATATATTTTTTAGGGAGGCAAAGATATGGCAATTTCAAAATTAATGCACATGAAAGAAACGGCAGGCAATCCATCCAGACATTTGAAGAGGGCAATCGAATATATTATGAATCCTGAAAAAACGAATAATCAAAAGTATGTGAAAGTAAATCAGGCATTGCATGTAAATCAAATTAATTCAGAGCAGATTTATGAAAGAATGTTACATACAAAAAGAATTTTTGGCAAGGAATGGGGTAGACAGGGATATCATTTTATTATCAGTTTTGCAGATCAGGATCATATAACACCAGAAGAAGTCGTTCAAATTATCGATGAAATCCAGAAGGAATACTTAAAAGATGCCTATGAATGTGTCTATGCGGTCCATGATAATACGGAACATTTGCATGGGCATTTGATCTTTAATTCAATTGATTGTGTGAAAGGCATGAAATATCATTATAAAAAAGGAGATTGGGAAAAGGACATTTTGCCGTGTGTGAATAAGGTGTGTAAAAAATGGGGATTGAAGGAATTACGATTGGAAGAAAGAGTAGATCAAGAACGATATGGAGAGCATAAGAATAAATGGGATGATTTCTTAAGAGCAGAGATTGATGATATGATCCAAGAAGTAAGCACGTATCAGGAGTTTTTAACAGAACTAACGAAAAGAGATTATGAATGGAAAGATGAAAAATATCTATCAATCCGTCCTAAAAAGATGGAAAAGAAACGTTTTCGAAGAACAGCTCAATTAGGAGAAGAGTATACAAAAGAACGTTTAGAGCAAAGAATATATGAAGAGAAGAAAAGGAAAAGAATAGAATATAAGATACAGAATCAACGTAAATATAAGAAAAAGTCCAATGTGAATGTCCAAGGAATACAAAAAAGAATTATATTATTTATTTGGCGTGGACAAAAATATAAAAATGATCGATCCAGAAATTCAGATCGATCATCTTATTATGATCAAAAGAAATATATTCGACAGGCAATGTATTTACAATCCAGAGGATATTATAAAAAATCACAGATTGTACAAAGAAATCAAGAATTATGGAAATTGGAGAAAGAAGCACAAAAAATAAGAAAAAAGATTTATAACCAGAAGCAAAAAACAAAAAATATACAGGAAGAAAAAATATCAGCTGATGAGCAACTAAAGGCAAATAATGAATTGAAAAGAATAAATAAGGTATTGAAAAGAATAAATAAGGTATTGAAAGATATTCGGAAAGAAAAGCAAATGACATATAGTATTATGAGAGAAATAGAAAATAAAAAACAAAAAAATAAAGAGAGGGGAAAACTATGAAATTTGAGGAAGTAATCAAAATTGCAGGGAAGGAATATATCCAAGAGTTTTTAAGACAAGAGCATAAAGAAGCAAGATTATCTATAGGTTTTCAAATGAAAATGTGGTGGATGTTTCAATATAACAAATACAAGTAATTTGAAAATATTTGCAACTGTTTACTGGTTGCAAATTATTTTAAAACAATACATAGATAAAATAAGTAATAATTGACAATAATATATAGATAATTATATAATAGAAATAAATAGAACATGGGGTAATTAAAAATATATTGAGAAGGAGATGATACAAGAATATAATTTTGAGGAAAACGGTGCTAAGGAAAAGATAAGCAGATTGGAGGGCTCATTATGAAAAATAACGAAGGGAAAAACAGAATCAAATTATTTTATCAGGCAAGAAAATGGCTACAATCTTATTAATAATGATATTATGTGTGAGCAATATTTTTATTGTAAAAGTAAAAGCCCAAGAGAACAATAAAGAAGCGATAATTAATTTTACAAATAATTATTTTGCAAAGCGTATGGATATGTTATCAAAATTACAAATGGACGATTCAATAAAAAATTATTTATTAAATGATAATGATTATTATGAATTGGACACAGTAATTAAATATAGAAAATTACAAATAGGAGATTTGAGACTTAAGAAGGTAGATCAAAAAGTAGAAATTAATAATATTGATATAGATAATAACAAAGCTAAGGTTGAAGTACTTTTGGACGAAAAAATTTCATTTAATGATACACCAGATATTGTTTCAGAAGAAGTTAATGAGCATGATTTAACTCTGATTTATACAAATAATGAATGGAAAATACAAGATGATGATTTTAATAGTGATTTTAAGGAGTTGTTTGCTGAACAGAGTTCTAATACAGCAAAAAAAGTTAGAAGTGTAAATAATAATAAACTAGAAAGTGTACAGGAGCAGATTTTAAAAGAAACCCAAGAAGAGGTTTTAAATGAAAAAAATGAATTAGAAAAAATTAAATCAGAAAATGACAGCGAAGAAGAAAATGTAAAACAAGTTCAAACACGAGCAGCACAGTTTAAATTTAAAAAATATGATAGAGAAGCAGCTGCGACATATGCAAGAAAATATGCAAAAACACCTAATAAAAATTATCTATTTTATGGAAAACCAGATTATGATGATATAGATTATGCGGATTGTACTAATTTTACATCACAATGTTTATATGCAGGAGGTATAGTGGCTGATAAAGTAGGAGAATATCAATGGTACAAATTGAATTCAACTTGGAGAGGGGCAAACGAATTTTATAAATACTGGAATAATAATAAGGGATCTGGATCTACAAGGGGCTTAAAAGCATCAAAATCAAATAATATATGTAAAAATTTCAGGTTCTTATAAATAGCGAAAAATGAAAGGAAAAATATGAGAAAGAAAAGTATAATAAGTACAATTCTCTTTTTAGCCATTGCTTTTATAGGTTGCCAAAAAAATAATATACAACAGAGTAAGAATTACGAGAATAAGAGCGATGTTAAAATAGTAAAAAGAGAGAAACTAAAAAAATGCACAAAAACAGAATTTTATGATGGAATAGGAAAGGAGGATTGGAGAGAACTTTCTATTATACAAGTAACAGATAAGAAAATAACAGCAACTATTAGTCATTATTTTCTGATATTAGGTCTTCAAAACGGAAATTATAAAATACAAAAAATTGTAGATTTATTACCATATAAAATGGATTATTACTATTCTGAAGAATCTACAGAATTTTATCCATCAAAAAATGGAGAAAAATATTTGATTTATAATGAATATTATACGAATAAAAAAAATGAAGGGGTTCATGCAAAAGATAATAAAAATTTGAAGAGTATTTTAATTGATTTTAATAAAGATCAGGTAAAATATTTAAAGGGAAATCAGTTTGAAACAATAAAAAAAGAGAATGGAATATCACAAAAATATTTGGCTAAAACGGTAAAAACACCTAAAAAATTAAAGAAATATGCTGACAAAAAAGGATATGTAATTGGAGAATCTGTAAAATATAAAAAACGTACTTTATGTATAATGAAAAAAGCAAATGAAGAATCATTATTAAAAAGTAAAATTTATGAGTTAAATAATGGAAAAATAAAACGTATTTTTCAATTTAACTAAAAACAGAAAATTCCAAGATATATATTGCTATTGAAAGATTAAGGGATTAATCAATGATTAATCCCTTAGAATTTTCTGAAAGAGAGGAAGTGGTAAATATGAGTTTTATCGAAATCAAGGGATTATCAAAAATCTTTTTACAAGGGAATCAAAAAATATATGGCATTCGGAATGTAAATATATCAATTGAAAGAGGAACTTTTATGTCAGTGATAGGACGGAGCGGATCGGGGAAATCTACATTCTTAAATTTAGTAGGAGGAATTGAAAATCCTACATCGGGAGAAGTATTTTTTGATGGAAAATCAATTCATCAATTCAAGGATAAAGAATTGACAAAGTTTCGAAATCAACATATTGGATATGTATTTCAACAGTACCATTTATTAAAAGAATTAACAGTACTTGAAAATATCCGTTTACCACTGGATATAGGACGAAAAGCATATGATCATTCATATGAGGAAGAGCTTTTAGATTTACTGGGGTTAAAGGATAGAACAGATTTTTATCCAAGTCAATTATCAGGAGGTCAGCAGCAAAGAGTTGCAATAGCAAGAGCATTAATAACAAGACCAGATCTTATACTTGCCGATGAACCAACAGGAAATTTAGATAAACAATCAGGAGATCAAATCATTCGTTTTATGAAAGAAACCAATCGCTTATTTGGACAGACGTATATAATCGTGACACATAATAAGGAGATTGCAGACTATACAGATCGGGAGATTACAATTGATGATGGAGAAATCATCAATGATATAGATTTATTGGATGTGAGGGAAAATGAGGTGATCAAATGAAAAATACTTCATGGGTATGGAAAGAAATACGCAGAGAAAAATCAGCAAAGATTGTATTATTAGCAATTTCTTTTTCATTTCTTGTAACTATTCTAATGTTTATAGTTTCTGGAACATTTATAAAGAATGTACAAAAACAAACAGAAGATATCTATGGATATTTTGATCATATCTTATATCATGCAGAACAAAATACAGATAATCTATCATTTTCACAGAAAAAAATTTCAAAAAAATATCAGCCATATGTAAAAAGAATCGGGACAATCACATTATTTGATTATGAAGAAAATCAAAAAAATATTATTTTTGGATATGCTGATCAGAATGCAAAGACATTGGGAAATATTCATTTATTGAAGGGATCTTTTCCTAAGAAGGAAAAAGATATTGTAGTTTGTAACTCATTAGCTTATGCAAAGCATTGGAATAACAAAGTAGGAAAATCTATTGAAATCTTGGGACAGAAATATTACCTTTCTGGAATTATAAATGATTACTCTGTAGCATGGAATCATCCAAAGGATGAAGCTGGAATATTTCCAACAATTCTAGTCAGTAAATCGAATACTTCTTTACAAAATAAGAAATTAGTAAATACAAGACATTTATTGATAGAAAACGAAAAAAATTTTCAAGAAAAGATCTATCAAAAGCATAAAAATTTAATATCAAATGAAAATAAAAAAACACAAGATACAAGTGGAAGATATGAAATACCAACATTTTTGATTGTATTAATGATTGGTTGTGAAGTTTTGCTGGATTTATATGTTTTTTCATATTATTTAGAAGCAATGAGAGAAAAATTATCCATATTAAGATGTCTTGGAATGACCAAGATGGATTGCTTTGTATATATAGGAAAGAAAGTAATCGTATTATTTGCGCTAGGAGAAATATTAGGAAGCCTGATTGGAACAGCAGGGGCAAAATTTATTTTATGGATTTTTTCAAAGGTAACAGGAACAGTATTAGTTTTAAGCATAATAAGTAAATATTATATATTCAGCTTTGGGTTTGTAGCAATTGCTGCAATTGTAGCGTGGGTATTTATGATAAGAAAAATTAGATATTTATCACCGATGGAATTGTTTCGAAAATCAGATCAAAAGATAAAATTTAGAAGTAAACCAAAGAAAGTCAAAAAAATGACAATAATTCAATTGTCTATTCGATATTTTAAGGTGCGTATTCGAAAATTAGTTATGATTGTTTTAATGATCGCAGTTACAATCACGTTATTTTTATCAGTTAATCTATATGTTACACAATATCAGGCACAGTTTGGAGCGGTTGATGGGAAAATGTCAGAGGATTATGATTATGAATTTCTTACGAATCAAGAATTGACAGATACTGCTTACACGGATAAAAAAGGAAGTCAAATAAAACTTTATGCAGTTCCAAACGAAGATTCAATTTTCCATCTTCCAGATTATACAAAAATTGTATCAGATAAACTGATCAATAATATGAGAAAAAATAAAGATATTAAGTCAGTGAAATCATATTTAGAAGTTAATGATCTGTATTTATTAAATGCGCCAGAGGAATCAGAAAATCCATATGTTTCAACATATATGAATGATCGAATATTAGATGATTGTATCGCAAAACAGTTTTCAATCTCAAATAATACCAGAGGAATTCAATTTTTTGGTTTTTCAAAATCAGAGTTGGAAAAGATGAAACAATCACTGTCAGATGGAGCAATTCATATGGATAAAATATTATCAGGAGAAGAAGTACTGCTTATGGTTCCTTCTTATGAGGTGGAGGAAGATGGTGATGGAGGTATGATGCAGACATTTCTTTCAAAGGGTCAGTATCAAGGAAAAAAGAATCAATATAAGGATCAGAAGTATTCGGTAGGAGATACCTTAGATTTCGTGCAGATTACATCAAAGGATAGCCGATTAAAAGGATATATTAATGAGCAACAGGCAAAGTCTAATTTAAAATGTACAAAATATCAGGTTAAGATAGGTGGAATTATTAGACAAAGGATTAATTGGTTTACAAATTCGGTTCAACCACCGACAGCATATACGATCATAGGGTTAAATCAAACAATTCATAATATGAAAATATTGCCTACAAGTTCTCGTATACAGATTTTTTTGAAAAAATCAACTTCATATGAACAATTTGATTCGCAGATTCAAGAATATCAGAAGCACTTGACAGGTTTTGACTATGATAATCATGCAGCAAAAATGAAAGAATATCGACAGTTTTTGATGTTTATACAAGCATTAGGAATGACTTTGATTACGTTAACTGCAGTTGTAACAATGGTAATTATTTTGATAGAAGAAAGAGTTTACATGATGGAAAAGCAAGAAAGTTACCAATTGTTGCATATATTAGGAATGCCTTATGGAAAAATAGGAGGAGTTATATTCTTACAATCTGTTTATAGTGGAATGATAGGAATTTTATTGAGCATCCCATTGAGCTATGCAGTGATACAGGCAGTATTTGGTGGAATTACGGGGATAAAAGAATATTTTCATTTAGAATGGGCTATAGAATCTTATGCAGTATTGCTTTTGCTCTATGTAATTTCAGCAATGTTGTCAGTAAAGAAATTGGAGTAGGTGTCTAAGTAAAATAATATAAGGATTGTAACAGCTAAAACAGATGTTGCAAAAGGCTCTGGGTCTGTAAGTGCAAGTGGAAAAGGAACACAAACAGGGCAAAAAAGTATAGTATGTATGCAAAATTAAAAAAAGGTTCTCAATATAAAGCTTATTTTTCGGGAATTGCATCTACATATGATAATAAACAAACATTTATGGTTGCACAGGATGCACATATAACTTTTACATATAGATAGGAAATGATATGGAGATATTATGTAGTTTGGATAACATACAATTTCCAATTACAAAGTATGAAATCAAAAATAAAGAAATTAAATTGGAAATTTTATTTGATACTAATAAATATAAGGGAGTATTTGAGCAATTAGAGATAAAATGTATACCATTACTTTTTGATAAGTATAAAGATACGATTTTACAATTGAAAATATATTCAGATATTTATCAAGTTAAATGCAAAGATTGTGAATTTTTTAGACCGAATATTCACACGGATTTAGAAAAATATCGGAAACATCTTTTTAATATTTATTCAAAAATTATGAACGATCCGAGTTGGATAGTTGCGCAGCATATGAAAGGGTTTGAGAATTTACATTTAGATGATGCAGATAAGAAAAAAGATATTGTTAATGTGAGTGGAACTATCATTTTTGAAATTGTGAATAAATAAAATAGTATTTCATTAAAAAATGGGACAATCTGAAACATTTCTTATGATAAACTTACAATTGTAAAACAAGGCAAAAAAGCATGTCGTATAGCAGACGTGCTTTTTTGTACCATTTTTTGAAAGAGGGATGGCTATGTGAATTCATTAGAAGCGATAGAAAAATTAAGAATAGGACATGAACAAGAAGCGCAACAGTGTATAGAGATATTCCGTTCTTTTTGTCAATGGTATCAAAGCCAATATAACTTTGAACAGATTGAATCCACTTTTTGGAATGCATGTATATATTTGATTGAGAAGCAAAAATGTAGAATAGATGAAAAATTCAGTGAAGCATTGCTACAACTATTGGTGTTGTTCCAATCTTTCAGGATAAATCACAGATTAAAGCGTTATACAAAGATTCTGCAGGGACTTTACTGGCGAACTGCGATACCTTATTATTTTTAGGCGGTACTGATCCGGAAGTGAAAAAATTTATTTCAGAATCCTTGGGAAAACAGACAATCTGGAAGAAAAGCAGCAGTGTGACCAGAGGAAAATCAGGGTCCAGCTCTCAAAGTGAAGACAGAATAGGCAGGGAATTGATGACACCCGATGAAGTTGGACGTATGGATAATAAAGAATGTATTGTAATGATCCGAGGTGAATATCCGATCAAAGAAAAAAAACTGGATGCTACAAAACATAAAAGAGCCCAGCAGTCAGGTTTGTTTGGAAAACCATATTTTCATAGGAAATCCCAATCGATCCAATGGAAAGATGTTTCAGAAATTTTGGCAAAAACACAATTCAAAAAGACGTACATGGATGTGATCGTTAAAGCTGTGGAAGCAGAGATTCCAGAGAAGATTGTAAAATCTTATATCTGGGATGCAATGAACGAAGAAGAAAAAGAACAAGGGGATAATAAATTAAGGGATTTGGATGGAAATGGGATAAAAAATGACAATGTACCACAAAAAGGAGTGCAATAAGAATATAAGAGAATACAAGACCTGAAGATCAAGTCTGTATTCTCTATATAGCAATTAGTATGAAGGTGTAATTATCCAATTTTACTATTAATATAATTTTCCAGATTTATTACAACTAAGAGTAACAGTTCTTGTAATTGTTTGAAGATATACATCTTTTTTATACTGCTTGAACGATGCAGTTGCCTTAGCTGATGAGCCAGATGTATATGCTTTTTTCTCTGAAAGTTTCCAGTTGCTTGCAGGACAAGTTGTAGAAATTTCAGATTTAGTACATTCTAGTGATGAACAATCTGTTGAATCATCAATCAAAACAGATTTGATATAACTACCATCTGAAAAAGTTTCTATAATAGAATATTCGTTAGAATCCATTGATTCAGAAGCGTAAATATTAGTATTTAAGCTTAACATAAGTAAAATGCTAAAAAATAAAATTGTGATTTTTTCATAATAAACTCCTCTTTGCTTTACTTTGTTTCTTCAATTGTTCCTTGTTTTTCATATATTATTTGTTGATCTTTAATTAAATTTAGAGCCTGATATGTTGTATAACTTTGATAAAAAAAGTAAACTAAAAATAAAATTGCAATAAAAAGTAAAAACTTTTTAACTTTTTTTGCCAGGTCAATTTTACTTAATAAATAATCATCCTCTATATTATTATAGTATTCCATAACAACTTCACGAGGTGATCCGAATTGCTTAACTAGTTCATTATAGCTTATATCAGGAAATAAACTTTTGCATTGTTGTATGTATTTATTTGCTATTGTCATAATATGCACCTCTCCTTATTGTTTTTACTTCCTTGGCCCTAAGACAGCTTGAATAGCATCAATCATTTGATAATAATCATGTGTTAACTGAGAAAGATATTCTTTTCCAGCAGGCTCTAAATGATAGTAAACTCTGGTTTGGCGTTTTCCAACCTTGACTTGTCGATTAGAGATGTAACCTTTGTCTTGTAATTTATAAAGAATTGGATACATGGTACCTTCTGCGATTTTGATTTGTCCGTTTGTAATATCCTGTATAGATTGTGTTAGCTGATATCCATAACAGTCTTCTTGTTCTAGAACTTTCAAAAATAACATTTCGATTTTATAAAAACTTTTCTTTGCCATTATTTTCTCCATCATTTAATAAAAATTTTTATATACATAATTATAACACTATGTATATAGAAAACAATACATAGAAATAAATAGCAATATTGATTTATAAGCTTAAAGAAGTTCGATATTGCAAAGGAGAACGCTGATACATTTTTTTGAAAGCCTTTGAATAATAATTGGGGTCTGAAAATCCACATTGAATCGCAATCTCCTTAATCGAAAGATTTGGATTTTTTAACAATTCACAAGATTCTTTTAAACGTAATTCAAGCAGATAATGATGAATCGTGACGTGATAACGTGTTTTAAAATGGTTAATTAAAGTTCCACGACTACAGGAAAAATGTTTACAAAGCGATTCTATGGAAAGTCCCTGGGAATTAAAATTTTTATGAAGATATCTTTTAATTTCCTGGGCTAAATTCTCATTTTTTCTTTGAACCTGATTGGTAAGGGACAAATATTTGGCACAGGTATCAGAAACTTGGGCAAAAGCAATGATCTGTTCTTTGGAATGTACAGAAATTTTAGAAACAGTATCATATAATTCTTCTTTATTCTCAAAAAAAGGAGAGGCAGTTTCAATAACCTGAGCATGGTGAATCGGAGATTTCGTTATCGTCTGTCCAAGCATCAGGTATCCAGTAAGACTTCCGTAAGAGTATAACGGCATGATTCCTTCATACAAATGAAAATGACATTGATAAATATAGATTTTCTCTTCACGTTTTACATGTTCGATTGCCAGTTGGTCACTGGCAGTGCAATGGGCAAGAGCTTCTGGATTTTTTGACAATGCATAACAAAAGGGGCATTTTTGGTGAGGGTAAGAAGCCAGCAGGTTTCCATTGATGTCAAAAAGTGACATATTTAAGCCAGATATTAAATATAAACTTTTCAATAATGATTCAAGATTTTCCATGATAATCCTCCAAGGTAAAAATTTCAAATATAAATTGTATTTTATTACCTATTATTATACGATATTCTCTTTTGATTTTAAATGTATAAATTATAATACAATTATAAGGGAAAAATATATTGATATAAAAAGATCCTAACCGATAAGAAAATAAAAATCTCTGATGTATAAAGGACGGTATGATTTTTGATCGTAGTAAAATGATCTTGGAAATCATCGGATCAAAGAATGCATTGGAGATTTTTTATACCTTTAAATATAATGACTAACATAAATATATGTATACAGTCCCTAAAACATTAAAAAATAATAATAAATTAAAAAACAAAAATGTGTATATTTCTGGATGAAACTAACAAAAACAGTTATACACATATAGAAAAAGGCAATAATGTATAGCCAAAAGCATGGAGATAACCTATACACATACAGAAAAAGCTTTAATGTGTATAACAAATAGATGCTTTAAAAAAATTGAAGATAAGTATTGATTTAAGTATAGTATAGGCAGCTGGTAAGTACAGCGCAGAATAGGAGTTGCATATGAAACTGAGTAAAAACAACAAAGAAAGAGTGTATGAATTTATCACAACATATTCATTAGAGTATGAACATGACGAATACCCACGATTTACTACAAACTTTTTATCTCAAAAATTAAATATGCAAAGAACCAATTTAAGCAGCATCTTAAACCAATTAGTTAATGAAGGGAAACTGATCAAGCAAAAAGGGCGCCCGGTCATGTATCAGTACATTAACTTATCTGAAGAAGCAGAACAGGTTTTTAAGAGACTGATCGGCTATGATCAATCATTAAAAGATGCGGTAGCTGGTGCAAAGGCAACGATTCTTTATCCAAAGGGAAAGCCTAGTATTCTTATCATTGCACAGCGAGGATGTGGAGCACATTATTTTGCGGAAACAGTTTTTGAGTTTGCTGTGAAATCCGGCGTAGTTAAAAATAGGGAAGCTTTATTGGTATTTGACTGTAAGGCTTACCAAGAAAATCCAGACTATCGACAGAAGTTACTTTTTGGAACTGAAGATAAAGTTGGAATTTTAAATCAATCAGAAGATGGAATGCTGTTTATCAATCATATTGATATGCTTCCGGCCTATGAAAGGAGGCGTTTACTTTCTACGAAAGAAAGAGGAATTTTAATCTGTCGTACTGATTTAAGTGTGGATCAGGAAATTTATCATTCATTACAAGAAAGAACAGATTTCGAAATCAAACTTCCAAATTTAAATGAACGATCTATGGAAGAAAGATTTCAATTGATACAAAGCTTCTTATGTGATGAGATTAAAAATATTGGTAAAAATCTAGAAATGGATTCCAATATATTATCTGCATTACTTCTATATGAATCAGATGATAACGTGACAGGATTAAAAAAGGATATTCATACAGGATGTGTAAATTGTTATGCACGAAAAGGAAGTTCAAAAAATAAATTCATTGAGATCTTACTCTCAGACTTTCCTGCATATGTGAGAAAAGGATTAATATACTCTAAAACACACAAAGAAGAGTTAGAAGAATTAGTTTCAGAACAGTATGTTTACGCATTTACACATTCTACAATGTTGAAAAAGCAAGCACAAAAAAGCGAAGAAAAAAGAGATATTTATCAGTCGATTGATGATCGGAAGAAAAAATATAAGAAACAGGAGATCGAAGAGGAAGAGATTGATGCATATGTGTCCATTGCATTAAAAGAGGATTTCCAGAAGTATTATAACGAATTAAGTGGTAAAATTTCGAATCGGAACATGCTGGAAAATATCATTGCCAACAAGATGATTGAACATGTGGATCTGTTTTTGAAGAAAGCAGAAGAAACATTTCAGATAAAATACGATGAAAAGATTATGTGTGCTTTGTGTCTCCATATGAATTCAGCATTGATTAGAAATGAATCAAAACAAAGAGTATCAAACGAAGAAATTGTGCAAATGACAGTTTCTTATCCGCAGGAATATCAGTTAGCGCAGGAATTTATTCTGGAAACAGAAGAAGTCTTTCATACTAGATTAAATGTGGACGAGATTGTATTTGTCATGATGTTCCTCTTAGAAGAAAGAGTAACAAAAAAGCAACAGGTTGTTACACTGATTGCAATGCATGGTGATCATTCCGCACAAGAAGTTGTGAAAACAGTCAATATCCTTTCGAATGAAAATAATACATATGCATTTAACTTACCATTAGATCAAAATATGAAAGAAGCGTATGAGGATTTCAAGAAAGAAATCATTCGAATTGATCAGGGAAAGGGAATCATCCTGATCTATGACATGGGATCACTAAGGACAATGGCAGAATCCATAGCAGCGGAAACGAATATCGACATTCGATTTGTAGAATCACCGATTACATTGATTGGTGTAGCATGTAGTAACAAAGCAAGTGAAGAAAAAGGAATTGAAGAAATCTACGGATATCTTCAGGAAAATTTCAAAACAGCAGCATACAGCAGAAATTATGATGGTAGTAATAAGATTGTGGTCATCACATCAAAATCTGAAACAGAAGCAGAAAAAATACAACGCTTCATCAATGAAAACATGAGTTGGAATGATGTAAAGATCAGGAGGATTGTAGCAGCGAATGAAGGACAACTCTACAGCATGATTGATAGCATTGCGGAAGAGGGAGAGATTGTTGGGATTGTAGGTGATTATGATCCACTACTTCATCAATACCAGTTTATTGATGTAAATCAGTTAATGAAATCAGAAAAAACAAACTTAGATGACTATATTCAGACACAGAATGAATTGGATAAAACGGGAATCACCGAAACGTATGAATATTTGGAAGAGAATTTTAAAGAGCTGGACATGGCCAAAATTGAAGTGTATCTGGATGATTTCATGGACAAAGCACAGAATCTGTTAAAGGTAAGACTGGATGAAAACAAAAAAATCGGATTGATTATTCACATCGTATGTTTACTAGATAGGATCAGACAGGAATACACACCTTCCATCAGCTTTATTGCATCAGGTGTGATTGACAAGAACAAGGAAATGGTTCCAGAAGTGAAAAAGCTTCTGAGGCCAATTGAAAAAGAGTTTAACGTATATATTAATGATACGGAAATTGCAACGATCATTACGATTATACGAGAATAGGAGATTAATTATGACAAATGAAGAATTACAGATGATCAGCTTTGAAATTGTTTCTTACTCAGGAGATGCACGCTCGAAATTATTACTTGCACTGGAAAATGCAAAACAGGGAAAATTTGAGGAGTGTGATAAATTAGTAGCACAGGCAAATGATTGTTTAAATGATGCACATGATGCACAGATGGATGTGATGAAAGTAGAAGCAAACGGAGAGCCTATTCAAATGGGATTTATCATGACACATGCACAGGATCATTTAATGACATCATTATTATTAAAAGATATTATCGGAACATTGATTGACGTTTATAGAAAATAAATAGGTAATTGCGAAACTCACGGTGCTCGTTCGCAATCTTGAACCAAAACAAGGTAGAATTCGTGCAGAGCACGAATTCTGAAATGAAAAATAGAT
>CABIYF010000002.1 GCA_902362875.1 Eubacteriaceae bacterium
TGGGAGTAAATCTATTTTTAAGGAGGTCAACGCCTATGTGCAACGAAAACAAAGACACCGCCCGAAAGGAGGAAAGCCATGCAGAAGTTACAGACAGTCAACGCCGAAACGCTCCTTTATGAACCGCTTGAGAAACCATCCTTTGTGGTGGACAGCCTTATCCCGACAGGCTTATCGCTGTTCTGCGGCTCACAGAAGATAGGCAAGAGCTGGCTCATGCTGAAGCTATGCTTATGCGTGTCGCAGGGAATCCCTTTATGGGATATGCCGACAATGGAGGGCGATGTGCTTTACCTCTGCCTTGAGGACACGTTCTGCCGCATACAGGACAGGTTATTTCGTTTGACGGACGAAGCAAGCGGGCGGCTCCACTTTGCCGTGGCAAGCTGCAAGCTGTCAGACGGTCTTATCGTGCAGCTTGAAGATTATCTGAAAGATTACCCAGACAGCAGGCTCATTGTCATTGATACCTTGCAGAAAGTCCGTACAGCTTCAAAAGACAATGCCTATGCAAGCGACTATGGGGACATCTCCCTCATCAAAGACTTTGCCGACAGGCACTCTCTGGCGGTCATTGTCGTACACCACATCCGAAAGCAGAATGACAGCGACGTGTTCAACAAGGTGTCTGGGACGACAGGATTAACGGGGAGTGCGGACGCTACCTTTGTTCTGGAAAAGGAGAAACGTGCGTCTGACACCGCCAAGCTGTATGTGACGGGCAGGGACACGCCTTATCAGGAATACACGCTGCGTTTCCGTGATTGCCGTTGGGAGCTTGTGGAGCGGAAAACGCAGGAGCAGCTTGCGAAAGAAACGATACCAGATGTCCTTTTTCGGTTGGTGGATTTTATGAGGGATAAGGAAGAATGGATAGGCACGGCAACGGAACTGTTAGCCGCTATGGGGGAAACGGAAACCATACCCACGGTGATTACGAAATGGCTGAATGAATACCGCACCACATTTTTAAGCGAGAACCGTATCTGCTACCAGTACAGCCGCAGGAAAGACGGCAGGCGGATTGCCCTTGCAAGGAGGGCGGGTGACAGCGGTGATGGTGGTGACAGCGATATTAGGATACCCCCCTGTTACTGTCATTGACGCTTAAAGCCATGTAAAGCTGGCGGCTCTGCCCTGCGGGTGACAGCAGTGACGGTGGTGACAGTGATTTTAGGATACCCTGCCGCTGTCATCCCTACGGGAGAACACCCCGTAAACGCAAAATGCAGGCGTGAGATTTACTCGCCCTTTTCGGTCGTGTAAAACCACCCCTGCGGTCAGAAAAATCATTCCGATTTTTCCGACTGCGTTTACAGGGTGTAACACACTACACTTTGCCCTGCAAAGTCGTGTGCCAGACGTTCCCTCTGGACTCCCTTAAGGCAGGGCTGTGCCCTGCTATCCTACGCCTTACGGCTTCGGATAAAAGAATGGCGGCATGACGGTGACGGCTCTTGCGAGGGGGGGTATCCCAAAAACACCGTCATCATCGACATGACCGTCATGCAGGGGGTGAGGGTGACAGTTGCGGCAGTCGGCAGGGGGTATCCCAAAACTGCTGTCACCACCGTCACCGCTGTCACCCCAAAGGACGGTCACCCGCCGAAAGAAAGGAGGAATCCGCCTATGCCTTATGCAATCCTGCGTTTCCAGAAACGAAAAGCGGGCGGCGTTGCGGCTTGTGAACGCCACAACGAGCGGAAGAAAGAAGCCTACAAAAGCAACCCAGATATAGATATGGAACGCTCTAAAAACAATTACCATCTCATAGCACCACCAAAGTACACCTACAAGAAAGAGATTAACCGCATGGTAGCCGAAGCGGGGTGCAGGACAAGGAAAGACAGCGTGATGATGGTGGAAACGCTCATCACAGCTTCACCAGAATTTATGAACCAGTTACCGCCCGAAGAACAAAAAGCGTATTTCCAGACGGCTCTTGACTTCATTTCGGAGCGTGTTGGAAAGCAGAATATCCTCTCCGCTGTCGTCCATATGGACGAGAGAACGCCCCATATGCACCTCTGCTTTGTGCCGATTACGCCAGACAATAAGCTGTCAGCGAAAGCTATCTTAGGCAACCAGAAATCATTATCCGAGTGGCAGACCGCCTACCATGAGCGGATGTCCTCACGGTGGAATCAGCTTGAACGGGGGCAGTCCTCAATGGAAACCAAGCGGAAACACGTCCCCACATGGCTCTATAAATTAGGCGGCAGGCTTGATAAACAGTATGAAGAAATCGTGTCTGCCCTATCCGACATCAACGCCTTTAACGCAGGGAAGAAAAGGGATAAAGCGTTAGATTTACTCTCTGCATGGCTGCCAGACGTGGAGAAATTCTCTAAGGAAATCGGGAAACAGCAGGCGTATATCGACAGTTTGAAAGAGAGAATTGGGCAGGAATCAGACTATGCGGGGCGTATGCGTGATGAAAAGTACGAGCAGGAACTAAAGGTGCAGAAAGCGAATCAGAAGATATTTGAATTGCAGAGAACCAACGAGCAGATGGGGCGGCTGCTGTCAAAAATACCGCCCGAAGTGTTGGAAGAATTGCAGAAAAATCATAGAAGCAGAGCGAAAGAAAGGTAGATATGTGAATGAAGAAACAGGATTTTAAGGTGTTAAAGACCAAAGACTTGTACCCGTTCCCCGACAATCCGTTTCATGTGGCAGAAGATGAAACACTGTCAGAGTTAGCGGAAAGCATCAAGGAATTTGGCATTGTCACGCCGATAATCACACGCCCGAAAGAGGACGGGGACGGTTATGAAGTGATTGCAGGACAGCGGCGTGTCCGTGCTTCTGAACTTGCAGGGATAAATACCGTGCCTGCGTTTGTCCTGCCCTTAGACCGTGACCGAGCCATCATCACCCTTGTAGACAGCAATTTGCAGCGTGAGAATATCCTGCCATCGGAGCGGGCGTTTGCTTACAAGATGAAATCCGAAGCCATGAAGCGGCAGGGTTTCCGCACAGACTTAACCTCGTCACAAGTTGTGACGAAGTTGCGGACGGACGACAAGGTGGCACAGGGCTTCGGCGTGGGCAGGATGACCGTGCAGCGTTTTATCCGCCTGACGGAACTGATACCGCCGATTTTGCAGATGGTGGACGAGGGGAAAATCGCCCTCACGCCTGCGGTGGAACTGTCCTTCTTGAAGAAAGACGAGCAGGAAAACCTCTTTGCCACGATGGAGAGCGAAGAAGCAACGCCCTCACTCTCACAGGCACAGCGGATGAAACAGTTAAGCCAGAGCGGGCGGCTTGACATGGATACGATATTTGCGATTATGACGGAGGAAAAGGGCAACCAGAAAGAAACCTTGAAAATCAACACAAGCAAGCTGAAAAAATACTTTCCGAAGAACACAACGCCGAAGCAGATGGAGGAAACCATCATCAAACTTTTGGAGCGTGAGTTGCAGAGGAAACGCAACCGTGACAGCCGCTAATCTTCTTTTTTCGGGAAGTAAATACAGAGAGTTGAGGTATGGAGAATGAGAGAAATCCAGTATGAAATCGTAAAGGAAATCGCAGTATTGTCTACGGGCGACAGTGGCTACACAAAGGAAATCAATCTCATTTCATGGAATGGGAAAGAGCCGAAGTATGACATCCGCAGCTTTTCCCCGAACCGTGAAAAGTGCGGCAAGGGAATCACGCTGAACGCTGATGAAGCGGCGGCACTCCTTAAAGCATTACAGAAAGAATTAAACAGCGAGGATTAATGGTATCTGATTGGCAGGGCGGGGACATTTCCAAACTCTTCCCTGCCCTGTCTGGAAAGGAAGATTTAAGTATGGGCGAGGATAAGAAAGCAGATAAAAAGAGAAAGCGTATCGTGCCAAAAGCACCAGTGCAGATGATAATCAGCCGTGAATATGTCGGCACACAGACCGTTACAGAAGCGTTTGTCCCGATTATCTCCGAGGATATTCGGAAGAAGATTGCCGAGGGCGACACCTTCGACAATGAGGGGCTGTCCGCTTAGAATGTACGCAATGGGACATGAAAACAGATAGGACAGATACGGAGGTTTTACAGTATGGCAGGAATCAAAGAAGAAAAGAAAATCTATTTAGTCGGCATTTATTGCCGCTTATCTAAAGACGATGGTACGGATAACGAGAGTGCGAGCATTGCGACACAGAAATCCATCCTCACGGATTATGTGAAAAAGCAGGGATGGCACATAGCAAAAACGTATGTGGACGATGGTTATTCTGGTACAAATTTCCAAAGACCAAGTTTCCAGAATATGATAAAAGACATTGAAAGCGGTCTGATAAACTGCGTGATTACGAAAGATTTATCCCGTCTGGGGAGAAACTATCTTGATTGTGGGTTATATCTGGAAGTTTTCTTCCCAGAGCATAACGTGAGGTATATAGCGGTCAATGACGGCGTAGATACCTTGAATAAATCTGCTATGGACATCACGCCTTTCCGCAACATTTTAAACGAAATGTATGCCGCTGACATATCTGTTAAGATAAAATCGGCATATCGGGCGAGGTTTCAACAGGGGAAATTCATGGGAACTACCGCCCCTTATGGCTATATCAAAGACCCTGCCGACCACAACCATCTGCTGATAGATGATAAAGTGGCACATGTTGTAAAAGAGATATTCGACCTTGCATTAAAAGGGAATGGAGTTGCCAAAATTTGCAGACATCTTAATAAACAGCATATCCTACGCCCTGCCGCTTATGCGGCGGAGCGTGGCGAAACAGGCTTTGAACGTCATTTTGAGGGGAACGAGGACAAACGCTATATTTGGAGTGGGAACAGCGTGAGGAGCATTTTAAGAAGCCCGATATATGCGGGAAATCTTGTAGGCTACAAACGGATTGCCGCCAATATGAAAAGCAAGAAACGCCCCTCTAAGCTGCCCGAAGAATGGGAAGTGATACCCAATACCCATGAGGGAATAGTCACGCAGGAGGAATTTGATATTGTCCAACAGCTTATTACAAGTCGTAGGCTTCCACAGAACAAGGGAGGATTTGTAAATATTTTTGCAGGCGTTATCAAGTGTGTGGACTGCGGATGTGCTCTGCGGGCAATGAACGTACACAGGAGGAAACGCCCAGAGATTATCGACTGTGTACAGTATTCATGTAATAATTATGCAAGAAACGGAAGAAGCGAGTGTAGTGCCCACAATATAGAAGCAAGGGATTTATTCAATGCCGTTCTTGCCGACATCAACTGTTTTGCGGATATGGCAGTGAATGATGAAAAGGCGGTCAGGGCCATAGAAAAGCGGCTCACGGAAACAGACCAGAGCAGGGCGAAAGCATTAGAGAAAGAACGTAAGAAGCTGAACAAACGCCTTGCGGAACTGGACAGGCTGTTTTCCTCTCTCTACGAGGATAAGGTCATGGAGCGTATTACCGAGCGGAATTTTGAGATGATGTCGGGGAAATACCAGAAAGAGCAGCTTGAAATTGAAGCAAGGCTGAAAGAGGTGACGGAAACTCTTAATGAAAGCTACGAGAAATCACGGGGAATCCGTGACTTCCTCGCCCTTATCCGAAATTATCAAGGCTTAAAAGAACTGGATGCAACAGTTATAAACGCACTCATAGACAAGATACTTGTTTCGGAGCGTGAGAAGATGGCAGACGGAACAGTGAAGCAGGAAATCAAGATTTACTATAAATTCATCGGCTTTGTCGATGAATTACATATCATACCTACAAAACGGTGGGCAGCAATGCCCGCTAAAAATTGTACGGTGTGCGGCGTTGAATATGTCCCGGGCTCTGGTACATCAAGGTATTGTCCTGCTTGTGCCAAGAAGATACGGAGGGAGAAATCAAACGAGAGCAAACGCAGGAGCAGAGAACAGAAAAGGATAGCATGTATGAACTGTCCGCAAAAAATGACCGACTGAAGTTGGTCAACGACATCTGTTAAAAGGCAACTTTGGGAAGCTAGCATACCATAAGTGATATCTGCTGTAAATTTACGATCAGGCTTGGAAAGCTGTTTTGAAATTTTATTTGTAAAAGTTAAAATTTTTCGTTTCAAAGTGTAAGTATTTGATGTAAAATTAGCCATAGGGAATCTCCTTCTTTTTTGTTTAGTAAGGTTTTTGTTTGGTAGCTTAATTTTACATCAAAAAGAAGTCAGATTCCTTATATTTTGGGCATTTTCATAAAGTTGTTTATAATGAATGGAGAAAAATCAGAGGTCTGTGGATAAAACTGCGGAAACTCAAGAAATTTATGATATTGACAATGGTAAAGGGAATGGATATAATAAAGAAGTATAGAGATTGTGACCGTTTTAAGTAATGGGCGATACTCTATCTTTATTAGACATTTAAATTGGATTGCGATTGTGAAGCCAAGCATGACCTGTATAGTATATGTTATTACATAAATTATAAGGTCATTTTTTATTTTGGCATGAATTTGCTGAAACAGGATATAGGAAGAGATAAGGCCAATCTTGAAATATATCATTTGGAAAGGGACATACATGAAAATTAAGAAAAAACTTAATAATAATGTAGCTGTCGTAACAGATAAAACTGGAAACGAAATCATTGTTATGGGGAAAGGAATTACCTATGACAAGAAATCAGGAGACTGCATAGATGAAGAGCAGGTAGAAAAACGATTTGTTCTATCTAATAAAGATTTTTCTATGAAATTTCAAGAAATATTATTAGATATTCCAGCAAAATATTTAGAAGCCAGTAATTGCATTATTGAAAGGGCAAAGAAATATTTAGATGCAGAAATAGATGATAATATCTATATTTCATTGACGGATCATATCCATATGGCGGTAAAGCGTTATTTGGATGGAATGCAGGTTCCAAATCCATTATTATTGGATATCAAACGATTTTACAACAAGGAATATGAGATTGGATGCCAGGCGCTAGAGATTATCAAAGATCAGCTGAAAGTAGAACTTCCAGAAGATGAAGCAGGATTTATAGCATTTCATTTTGTAAATGCACAGCAGAATCTGGAGTCGTCCAGAATGGTAGATATCATGAAGCTTGTAAAAGAGATCACGAACATTGTAAAATATCAGATGGGATTGGATTTTGATGAGGAATCGGTGTATTATTATCGATTTATCACACATTTGAAGTTCTTTGCACAGCGGTTATTTTTAGAAAACAAGCAGTATACAGATGATGATAATCCATTATATCATATTGTCAAAGAACAATATAAGAAGGCATTTAACTGTACCCAGTCAGTTGTGAAATTTGTAGGTAATAAATATAATTATAAGATATCCAAAGAAGAACAGTTATATTTAACAGTACATATTGAAAATATTATAACGAAAAGTAAAAAATAATTGGATTGTAACGATGAATAAATTCAAATCGGCGAAACCAAGAGTCTTTGTGGACCCTTGGTTTCTTATTTTTTAAGGAGAAATAATATGAGCGATAATAAAACTTTAGGAAGAAAGATCATAGAGGCAGCGGGAGGTGCCGAAAATATCAAGTCGATCACAAACTGTGCGACAAGATTGAGAATGTATATCAAAGATGCATCAAAATATGATGAAGAAACAATTAAGAAAATTGATGGGGTTATGGGAACATCAATTGTTGGAGATCAGTATCAGGTTATTGTAGGTCCAAAAGCGATTCATTTATGTAAAGCAATACAGGATGAATATGGAATTGCAGGTGCAGGAAAGAAACAGGAAAAAGCCAAAGGAAATATTGTGAACAGATTTTTGGAGACAGTGTCCGGCTGTATCGCACCATTAGTTCCAGCATTGGCAGCATCAGGTTTGATCAAGGTATTATTAACAATCTGTTCTATGTTGAATTTGCTTCCAGAACAGAGTCAGACATATGCGTTGTTAAGTACAGCCTCAGATGCAGTGTTTTATTTCATGCCAATTATTCTTGCATATACGTCTGCCAAACGTTTTCAATGTAATGAAGTGTTGGCAATTGTAATCGCGGGAGTGTTATTACATCCTAATTTTGTAAGTATGGTAACACAGACACAGGAACAAAATATGGCAATTCATTTCTTAGGACTGCCAGTGACACAGACAAGTTATAATGGAACTGTTGTACCAATTATCTTGACTGTATGGGTAATGTCATATATCGAGAAATTTATTGATAAAATACTGCCAGAAGTTGTAGTACATTTATTCAGACCATTACTAATTGTTTTATTTATGACACCAATCGCATTGATCGTAACAGGACCTGCGGGAGCAATCTTTGGACAGGGATTAGCCGTTGTATTACAGGGAATTTTTGCAAAAGCAGGATGGGTTGCACTCGCATTAACATTACTTGTAACAAGTTTCTTATGTATGACAGGTATGCATCTAGCCTTAATTCCTGTAGCAATGACATCTATTGCAGAAGTTGGATATGATGAATTTGTATTAGTTGTATTTTTATGCTTTACATTATCTCAGGGAGCAGCAGCTTTAGCGGTATTATTAAAAACAAAGAATTCTAAATTACGTCAGTTAGCAATTCCAGCAGCAATTTCTGGATTATTTGGCGGTACATCAGAACCAGCACTATATGGAATCAGTGTTAAAATGAAAAAACCATTATATGCTACGATTATTGGATCAACAGTTGCAGGAATTTATGCAGGAATTGTACATTTAAAGGTTTTCGCATTTGGACTGTTTTCAGTTATAGGAATTCCAGGATATTATAGTGCAAAATATTCAAGTAACTTACAGCATGCGATCATTACATCAGCACTTACGATCGGTATTACAATGATTGCCGTATGGATTTTAGGATTTGATGACAGTGTTTATGATGACTATGATGAAGAAGCTGTGGAAGATGCAGATACAGCACCAATCGTATTAAACGAAAATGTTGATGATTCAGAAATTGTCAGTGTAACATCAGGAAAAATTGTAAAGCAGGAAGATATCAAAGACGAAGTATTTTCAACAGGAGTGATAGGAAAAACTGTAGGAATCGTATCAAATGATGGGGTTTGCTATTCTCCCGTTGATGGTGAAGTAGCATCCGTATTTCAGACAAAACATGCAATGGCATTTAAAAGCAAAGAAGGAACAGAAGTTTTAATGCATGTGGGAATTGATTCTGTGAATTTAGAAGGAGAAGGATTTAAGGTATTTGTAAAAGAAGGAGATACTGTAAAAAAAGGACAGAAAGTATTAACATACGATAAGACTGTATTTGAAAAAAATAAAATAGATGAAACAACCATTATGGCAATTTCAAATACACAGGATTATGAAAATATACAAATGTTGGCGAAAGGAGAAGAAACTATAGCAGGAGATCCGATTTTCGCAACAGTTGCAAAGGAGAATTAGATGCGGAAATATAAAGAAGAATTGGTCACGAGATTACAAAATGATTCTAAAGTAGCAACAGAAAATGGTGTGGATTTTATTATAAAACCCATTCCAGAAATGGAAAAGATATCTGGAATGGATCCAAGAATGTTAAAAGCAGCCAAAGAAAAAATTAAAAAGCTGCCAACAGAATTTTCTGTTGATACATTTCAATTATATGGGGAACGTTACAGACCGGATAAGAAGAATTATGACCTGACAGAAAGTGTAATTAATATAAAGCAGAAATTAATTCAAGTAAAGGAACATTATATCAATACATTTTTTTATTACCCTGAAAATAAAAAAAATATGCCGATTGTTTTATATCTCCATGGCGGAGCATTTATGACAGGTGATCATACGCAGTTTGAAAATCAATGTAAATTTATAGCAGAGAAAGCGCAGGCATGTGTTGTTTTTCCAGAATATCGGTTAGCACCAGAGAACCCATTTCCGGCAGGAATTGAAGATGCGTCTGAGATTTTAAATTGGATTTATGATCATGTGGATGAATGGAATGGAGATAAAAATAAAATAATAGTTGCTGGGGATAGTGCAGGTGCCAGCATTGCAAATGCATGTGCATTAATGGATCAGGAACATAAAATTCGTTTGTTGTTTGAGATTTATCCATGTTGTGATATTGATAATTCAAATAATTCTGAAACTCCATGGGATAAGAATTATTATGATATTCCAGAAGATGAAGAAAAATATATTATTGGACGAATGAAGAGATTAGAGAATTCTGGGAAAATGATGAGAGAATTGTATTTGGGAAAAGAAAAACTTGAAAATCCATATGCATCAATTATTTATCAGAAAGATTTATCCGATTTTCCGCCGATTATTACGGTAGTAGGCGAGTATGACTTTTTAAGATTCAGCACAGATATATTTACGAAAAGATGTGCAGATTATGGAAAATTAAGAAGAACGATTCGATATCAAGGATGTGATCATGGCTTCTTTGACATGATTGGAGTTATGCCACAGGCAGAAGATGTGATTTTAGAGATGGCGAAAGATATTATGAATTTATAGATCAAAAAATATGAGCTTATTGTAAATCAAACAATTAAGAAGAGGCTCCTTTAGTTACAAAATTGTGCTAGAGGGGCTTATTTTTCAATTTAAAGACTGATCCATATAACAAAAAAGTATTAATTGCTAAACTACAAATCGCGATAACGATTTATCGCCGCCATAATCTCCTGTTTTCGAGGCATCGCCAGATTACTTTTCACGTACTTGCTATCCAAGATCGCAGAAAGTCCTTTTGTTTCAATGACTTGCATCAATTCATCTGCAACCGCACCAAGATCTTTCTTTCCATCCATCAAATGCAGTTTCGCATACAACAAAGCATAACCAAGAGTGGTTGTCTGTTCAGCATCTGCAATCTGCTCTACATATCTAAGATCAACCGTATCTTTATTAATGGAAAAAGCATCTTTTCCAAGTGTTTTCATCTTGATCTTTCGTTCTTTCTTTAGATGATTTCCAGCCTTAAAACAACGGTCAAAACAAGGATCAAGATGTTCATTTTCAGGAAGTGAAACCATAGGGAAGTCTTTCGCAGCTTCTTTTGCAACAGTGGTGATATCTTTTGGCACATATTGATCCATCTGAATGATATGATCTGCCGGATGAAAATAAGATCCGCAGCTTCCAGCAACAATAATCGAAGAAATACCATATCTTTCATATAATTCACGAACACGTTCAATAAAAGGCGTGATCGGCTCCTGGTCACGCAGAACCACGCGCTGCATCAATTCATCACGGATCATAAAATTTGTAGCACTTGTATCTTCATCGATCAGGAATAAAGAAGAATCAGCTTCCATCGCTTCCACTACATTTGCAGCCTGTGAAGTACTTCCACTGGCATCTTCCGTACTAAAAGAAACGGTATCTTTCCCATTTGGAAGATTATTAATAAACATAGAAATATCGGTATTCGTAATACTTCTTCCATCTTCTGCACGGATCTTCATAGCAGTTGGATCAGTGATCACAAATTCACGCCCATCTCCTTTGATATGATCATAAACACCAAGTTCTAACGCTTTTAATAACGTAGATTTTCCATGATATCCACCACCGACGATCAAGGTAATTCCTTTTGGAATTCCCATACCAGTGATCGTTCCATGATGTGGAAGATCAAACGATACGCGGTAAGTATCTGGAGACTGGAATCTGACACAGTTTTTCAAAGGTTTCTGCGAGATGCCGCTTTCTCTCGGTAAAACAGACCCATCCGCAATAAATGCGACAAGACCCATGGAGTCTAAGTTCTGACGAATCATATGTTGGTCTTCAGATAAATGAATGGCTTCTTCCAACATTTTTTGATCAATGTTTTTATAGAACAAAGAAGAGGAAACACAATCTGGCAGCAGTCCAAATAACATTTTATCCAGTTCTCTTGCGTTTACAGTTCTCCCATTTGCAGGGAATCCAGCTTCAAAATGAACAAAGATATCTCCATTGGAAGGATTGATCGTGCAGGCAGTTCTTTCTAACACTTGTTGTCCGCATTTACTGATGGAAAATAACCCGCTTTTTCCAGAACCTTTTGCACGAAAAGATATTTTGGACAAAGCATTATAAAACAGACGGGTCAGATGGTCACAAAGAGCAATACGTTTACATTTTTTATTATAAAATTCGGCAGGGAATCCTGCTTTTTTTCCTTTTATTTTAATGCTTAATTTGGATGGTGAAGCAAAAGGATCTCCCTGTACATGATCGATCTGCAAAAAATAATTTCCAAAGTCGTAAATACCAGAAGTTCCTTTATATGCCGGATAGCCTTTCCGGTCGATATTTTTTAACATAGATTTTAAATCTGATGATGATTTCATAAATGATTCTCCTTTCATAAAGCAGGAGATTTGATTCCTGCAAAATAATGATAACAGCCAGATATATTTTTGTAAACAAGATGAAATATCACAAAATCCGTGGTATCATAAGAAAATGATCAGACAGAAAGGCGGAAATAAAACGATGGATCTTAACAAATTAAAAGCAATCAAAGCAGTTGTGTTTGATATGGATGGATTAATGTTTGACAGTGAGCGTTACGTTCAGAAATCCTGGGATATTGCAGGACAACGGCTGGGATATGGTCCATTAGGACACAATATTGTAAATACATTAGGAACCAATCTTACGAATCGAAAGAAATATTTTTTAGAACATTACGGAAATGATTTTCCATTTGAAAAATTTCTGGATACATACAGAGATGCATACTATGAACTTGTGCAGGACGGAGTGCCAGCGAAGAAAGGGCTGCATGAAATCGTAGAAGTATTAAAAGATAAAAATTTAAAAGCAGGTGTGGCAACATCATCAAGTAGAGAACATGCGATCAGTAATCTTAAGAGAGAAGGAATTATCGATTATTTTGATGCAATTATCACAGGAGATATGATCGAACATGGAAAGCCGGAACCAGATATTTATATGGAAGCATGCAGACAGCTAGAAACAGATCCAAAAGATGCAATTGCACTTGAAGATGCGATCAACGGAATCCGTTCAGCACATGGGGCAGGAATGAACCCAGTGATGATCCCGGATATTGTGCAGGATACAAGCGAAGTGGATAATATTTTATTTGGCAAATGTGAGTCATTGCTTGAATTTGCAGAGATTTTGAAAAGCATTAAATTGGACACGGAAGAATAAAAGAATTAGATTAAATAATAGAAGAAATACCAAGAAAGGAAACAAATATGGCTAAAAAAAAGAGTGCAGGATGTGAATACTGCAGCAATTATGTATACGATGAAGATTATGAATATTATGTATGTGATATCAATTTAGATGAAGATGAAATGGCAAGATTTATGAGTTACAGTGACTGGGACTGTCCTTATTTCCAGATGGATGATGAGTATGCGATCGTAAGAAAGCAGAATTAATATCAAGATTATAAAATACTATGGATAGTAAATTTTTAAAAAATATGATAAAATTGTATTGGAATAGAAATAATACATAAAACACCGATCATCAAAAGAAAAGGGGTGTTGTCATATGAAAAAGAACACGATCATATGCATTTCCAGAGAATACGGAAGCGGTGGAAGAGCAGTAGGAGAACTTTTGTCAGAGAAATTAGGTATCCCATTCTACGACAAAGAAATCCTCTCACGTGTCGCCAAAGAAAGCGATATGTCCGAAGAATTTGTAAAGAATCACGAAGAAAGTGCAACCTACAGTCACATATTAAATGTACCGATCGGACACAGATTTCCGGGAGTAGAGACAGAAGAGATCATGACACCAGAGAAATTATTTATGATTCAGGCCAATGTTATTCATGAACTTGCCGCAGAGAATGATTCCTGTATCTTTGTCGGACGATGTGCAGATGTTGTATTGAAAGACCACGAAAACTGTTACAGTTTCTTTATTCACAGTCCGATAAAAGATCGTATCAAACGTTTGGAAGAGACAGAAGGTGTTACAGAACGTCAGGCAAAGAAGATGATCAAACAAACCGACTGGGAGAGATCTTCTTATCATAACTATTACACAAAACAAAAATGGGGAGATCCGGGCAATTATGATCTGATGATCAATTCTGCAAGAACTGGAATTGAGAAAGCAGCACAGATCATTATAGACTACATACAATAATTCAAAGAAAATTTTATAAGATAAAAGGAGAAGGTCACAGATAAAGAATTAATCTGTGGCCTTCTAAAAGGTTAAAAAATGGTGCTATGATACGATATGATTCTGAATGATCAGCCGGATAGACTGATACAGATAAGGTTTCAATTCGTCAATCGATGTTGGCTCACCTGTTAAAATGACGTTATAACAGGAACCAGCAACCATTTCGATGATCATATAGATCATGATCTCCGGGTGATCAAATTCATGACCGGAATTCTTCAAAAGATCCATATATATATCATAAATATTTCTCTGTGCATTATCAATTGGTTCCACTAAAGAGTTCTTAAACATTCCCCAGCTTAGATGCTTAGAGATCAGTTTTAAAAGTGTAGGACTGTCATTCAATGCGCCAATGACCTGATCAACAATAAAGATCAGTTTATCTTCAAAATTATCAATGGACTGTTTCTGAAGTTCCTGATATGCATGTTTGAAAACTTCAGCAGATTTCTTCGCGATCAGTTTATAGCGAATGTCCAGTTTATCCTTAAAGTACAAATAAAAAGTACCCTTGGCAACGCCAGCTTCATTTACGATATCGGAGATGGAGGTCTTTTGAAATCCCTTTTCTGTAAACAGCTGATAGGCTGTATTTAAAAGGGCATCTTGTTTCTTTTTTTTATTTATCTCGACCTTTTTCATGGTGATCTCTCCTCTCATTTTCTCTAGTATAACTAAAAAATGACCAAAAGTCAAAATATTTTATAAAATTTATTGACTTTTGGTCATTTTTGGCGTATAACATATATAGGTTAAAAATGACTATTCGTCAGAAATGGGAGGATGCTATGATAACATTTGCAAAGAAGTTAGTACATCATCGAAAATTCATCGTCTTCCTGGCTTTCATTTTACTGATTCCATCAACGATCGGAATCGTGAAGACAAGGATCAATTATGACATCTTAAGTTACCTTCCAGACTCATTAGAGACGGTGAAGGGGCAGGATATCATGGTAGATCAGTTCGGAGCCGGAGCTTATTCGATGATCATCGTTGAAGATATGAATCTTCATGACGTACAGAAGTTAAAACAGAAACTAGAGAAAGTCGATCATGTTGACAAGATCATCTGGTATGATGATATCGCTGATCTAAGTGTTCCAAAAGAGATGCTTCCTGAGAAAGTAAGGAAAGTATTCTTTAATAAGAACGCGACAATGATGATCGCAATGTTTAAAGAAACGACATCATCTGATAATACGATGGAAGCAGTCACACAGATGCGTAAGATTGTTGGAAAACAGTGTTTTATCAGTGGTATGTCCGGGGTAGTTACAGATATCAAGAACCTGGTTATGCAGGAGATTCCAATCTATGTTACGATCGCAGCAGTACTTTCACTGATCGTATTATTTGTGACAATGGAATCCTTTGCGGTTGCCTTTTTATTCCTGTTAAGTATCGGAATGGCGATTCTTTATAACCTTGGAACTAACATTTTCTTAAGCGACGTGTCTTATCTTACAATGGCACTGACCGCGATCTTGCAGTTAGGAGTTACGATGGATTACTCAATCTTCTTGCTGCACAGTTATGAAAGCAATAAAATCAGATTTGAGAATGACAAAGAACGTGCCATGGCACATGCGATTTCCAATACATTTAAGTCTATCACAGGAAGTTCTGTTACAACGGTAGCTGGATTCTTCGCATTGTGCTTTATGACATTTGCATTGGGAGCCAACTTAGGTATCGTTATGGCAAAAGGTGTAATTATCGGAGTTATCTGTTGTGTAACTGTATTGCCATCTTTGATCTTGATGTGTGATAAATTGATCGAGAAGACACACCATCGTTCTTTGATGCCGGATTTAACAAATGCATCACATTTTATCACAAAGCATTATAAAGCAACGATCGTAGTATTTTTGATTATGATCTTTCCAGCAATTTATGGTAATAATCATACACAGATTTACTATAATATTGATAAATCACTTCCACAGAGCCTTCCAAGTAATGTGGCAAACAAGAAGTTAAGTGATGAATTTGGTATGAGTAACATCCATATGGTCATGATCAAGAATGGCATGAGCCAGAAGGAATTAAGCAATATGCAGAAAGAGATCGACAAAGTCGATGGAGTTGAATGGTGTCTCGGAATGAACTCCGTGATCGGTTCCAGTATTCCATCTGATATGATTCCTTCCTCCATGAAAGAGATGCTGCAAAGTGATGAGTATGAGATGCAGTTTATCTGCTCTAATTACAAATCAGCAACCAAACAGGTTAACAAACAGATCGACCAGATCAATCAGATCGTGAAGAAATACAGTCCAGGATCCATGGTGATCGGGGAAGCACCATTGATGAATGACTTAGAGACAGTTACAAATGTTGACCTTAGAAATGTAAATATTGCTTCAATCGCGGCAATCTTTGTGATCATTCTGATCGTATTTAAATCCATTTCCTTACCAGTGATCTTAGTTGCCGTGATTGAATTTGCAATTTGTGTTAATATGGCAGTTCCATACTACACTGGTTTGTCATTGCCGTTCGTTGCAAGTATTGTAATCGGAACGATTCAGTTAGGAGCAACAGTTGACTATGCGATCCTTATGACAAGCCGTTATCAGAAGGAACGCATGAATGGCAAGAAGAAAATGGAAGCGATCCGAATTGCACATGAAACGTCCATGCAGTCTATTATTACAAGTGGATTAAGTTTCTTTGCAGCAACGATCGGTATTGCAATCTATTCAAACATTGATATGATCAGTGCGATCTGTACATTACTTGCAAGAGGAGCCGTGATCAGTACCATTGCCGTTATTTTTATCTTGCCGGCAATGTTTATGGTATTCGATAAATTAATTTGTAAAACAACCCTGAAGATGGGGCATTTAGAATAGGAGAGCGATTGTTATGAGAAAAAGAAGATTATCAAAAGCATTGGCAATGTTGCTTACAGCAGCTCTTACGATTCCAGCAGCGGTACCTGTGGCAGCAAGTGAGTCGGTTGCAGATAAAGAAGAAACCGTATATGTAAAAACGGATGCGAGTGGAGAAGAAAAAACAGTCATTGTCAGTGACTGGTTAAAAAACTTTGCTGGAGAAGAAGAAATTAAAGATGCCACAGACCTTACAGATGTTGAAAATGTCAAAGGCAATGAAACATTTACAAGAGGAAAAAAACATGACATTACATGGAATGCCAATGGAAATGACATTTACTATCAGGGAAGCAGTGATAAGAACCTTCCAGTGTCTATGAAGGTTACATATTATCTGGATGGCAAGAAGATCGAGCCAAAGAAATTGATCGGTAAATCTGGAAAAGTAAAGATTCATTATGAATATGAAAATCATTCAGAAGTAACAAAGACGATCAATGGAAAGCAGACAACGATCTATACACCATTTACAATGATCACAGCAGCGATCTTAAATACAGATAACTTCTCTAATGTCAAAGCAACAAACGGAAAAGTTATCTCTGATGGTAACAAACATATCGTTATTGGAGTTGCAATGCCAGGATTAGCAGACAGCTTAAACCTTAAGAATACAAGTATTGGGTCAAACTTCGATATTCCAGAAGATTTCGAGATCACAGCTGATGTAGAAGACTTCCAGATGACAGTCACAGCGACAGTTGCGAATTCCGATACATTATCAGAGTTCGGTTTAGATGATGCAGGAGATTTAAGTGAATTAACAGATTCCTTAAAGGACCTTGAAAATGCGACAGATAAGTTATGTGATGGTTCTGGAGATTTAGTAAAGGGAATTGAAAAATTAGTCACAGCCTCTGGAAAATTAAAATCAGGAACAAAACAGATTGCAGTCAGTTCCAAACAGTTAGCAACAGGACTTGACAAACTGGTCAATGGATCTACAACATTAAAGAATGGAACCAGTCAGTTAGCGAAAGGAACCAGTGCTTTACCATCATCTACAGAGAAGTTAGATAATGGAGTGAGACAGATTCTCAAAGAACTGCAGAATAGTACACCAAGCGAAAGTGATCAGGAAAAATTACAGTCTAACTTACAGAGTGCACAGACAGGAATCACAAAAGAATTAATGAATATTAAGACACAGACAGAAAATGTTGGTGTGTCAGCGAAGACATTAGGTGCATTAGCAGAGTCTATTGGAGCATCAGCAACAGATGTTGGAAATCAGGCAGGAGCAATTGGAGAATTTATCAAGAATAATTATAGTTCTCTTACAGATGAGCAGAAAGCACAGCTTACAACGATTGCAGGTTCTTTAAAGACAGATGCAGAAAACTTAGGCGGTTATGCACAATCCGTAGGAGGTCAGGCAAAGAATTTAGGAACCTACGCAGGATCTATCGGAACAAGCTTGCAAGAAACACAGACAGACCTTCAGATCGTATCAGGATGCTTAACCCAGATTCAAAATCTGCTAACAAAGACAAAGACATCCACAGCACAGTTAGAATCTGCATTAAAACAGATCGCGGAAGGAACTGGGCAGTTAAAGACATCATCTAAGACACTGGCATCTTCCATCAAGAAATTAGATGAAGGAGCCAAGACGTTAAACAGTGGAACAAAAACAGCAGCAAATGGAGCGAAGAAGTTAAGCAAAGGTGCCAAAACACTGGATAATGGAATGGGACAGATGACAACAGGAATTGCAACTCTAAAAAATGGAGCTGTTACCTTGAACAAAGGAATGTTAACCTTTAGAAAAGACGGTATTGAGAAACTTGTCAATACGATCAATGATGATGCAAAAGATATCTTAGACAGAGCTGATGCAGTGATGGATGAAGGAGAAAACTATCAGACATTTACGAAGAAGGCTAGTGGAACGAAGGGTAGTGTGAAGTTTATTATTGAGACGGAAGAACTGGAAAAATAAAAGTGCGTAGGATATAATGATGTGTGTTAGGACAGGAGTTTATTTGGCTCCTGTCTTTTTATATAACTCAATATTACAAATTTTTACAAAAAACAATTGACAATCAATAAAGATTTGATAAAATACTTACATGACACGAATTTACATAAATTGTAATACAAGGAGAAAATATGAATAACAACGAGGGAAGCTTTAATGACGAAGAGTTAAGAAAAAGAGCAGCTAGCAATGAGGAATTAAATATACGCTTAACAAATAATTATGCCTTTCAAAAAATATTTAAAAATGAAGAAATTGTAAAAGGATTTTTAATGGCATTATTGCATTTGAAAGAAACAGATATTGAAACGTTAGAAGTTGCAGATCCATTTGTGGAAGGTGAAGTTAAAGAGGAAAAAGAGGGAATTTTAGATGTAAAGATGGTATTAAACGGTGGCAAAAAGATTAACATTGAAATGCAAAATACATATCAGGAAGATTGGGCAGAGCGAAGCTTATTTTATAATTGCAGAATGTTTACAGAAGGATTGAAAAAAGGGGAGTCATATTATGAACTTCCACCATGTATTCATGTAGGTATTCTTGATTTTAATTATCTAAAAAGTCCTGGGTTTTATCATAGAATTTTACTGCAAGACGATAAAACAGGTGAATTGTACAGTAGTAAATTTCAATTCCATGTGATAGAATTAAGTAAATTAGAAAGTACAAAAGGAAAGGCAAGGAAGCAAGAATTATATCGATGGGCAAAATTAATTTCAGCCAGTACTTGGGAAGAAGTCAGAGAAGAATCTGAAGGAAATCATTACATGGAAAAGGTGAGGGATGAAATGATTAAGATGAGTCGAGATGAGAGTGAAAGATATTTATATCTGAGAGAACAAATGGCAATCAGGGATAAGGAAAGCCAGTTGCGAAGCGCGGAAAATCGTGGGAGACGAGAGGGAAGAGAAGAAGGAAGACAACAGGGAGAAATTTTAAAATTAATAACGATGGTAAAGAAAAAGATTGAAAATGGCGATTCTGTAGCGAAGATAGCAGATGATTTGTTAGAAGATGCAGATGTGATTGAGAAAATCTATGATATCGTAAAGGAAAATCCAGAGAAGACCAGAGAGGAGATTTGGGATTCTTTAATGAACGATACAATGATCGAGATGTAACAGTCAGAAAGAATATGAGAGATCTGATCAATTCAGATGCAAACGAAGTAACAAAAGTATTTAGTACCCTGTTGTAAGAGGTGAGAATGATGAGAGCATATTCAGATGTCTATTTAGGTGATGTAGTAGAGAATCAAGGAAAATTATTTGATTATGTAGCAAATACCTATCCAGATAAGGACACAGAAGACTTTATCAATGCATATATGACAAGTAAAACAAGACAAAGCATAGATCAAGCAAAAGCCTATGTAAATACAATGGATGCCAAAGAATTATGGGAATATTTTAAAGAAACCGAACATTATTCTTTACAGCAAGGAAAAGCAATGGAAGGTTTTATGCCAGATTGGATTGGAGAATTCTATGCATATTATCAATGGTATTACAATATACCAAGTGCGGAAGTGAATCAGAAAATTAATGTGGATTTTTTAAAAAAAGCATATTATGGATTGCATGATTTGGATTTGGATTTAGCGGTTCAGAAAGTTGGGGAAATATAATGGAAATTATATGTTTTCATAATCCAGATGAGGAGAATGGTTATTTAAGCAATTGGTATGAATCTAAATTTATAGTAGATCATGTGAAATTTTCATCCATGGAACAGTTTATGATGTACCAAAAAGCAATAACATTTCAAGATCAGACGATTGCCAAAGAGATATTACAGACAAAAGATTCAGCAAAGATAAAGCAATTGGGAAGACAAGTAAGAAATTATAATGATCACATATGGAATGGAGTTCGCCAGATTGTGGTATATGAGGGATTAGTTGCTAAGTTTTCACAGAATGAAGAATTAAAAAAGCAATTAAAAGAAACAAAAACAGCAATTTTAGCGGAATGTGCGGTAAAGGATCGTATATGGGGAATAGGATTATCTATGAAAGATCTGAAACGATTTGATATAACGCAGTGGAGAGGTCAAAATCTGCTAGGTTATGCACTTATAGAGGTCAGAAAAAGGCTGTAATTGAATGAACTTTTGGAAACAGCGTAAGCTGAGCAAAATTCTAGATAATATGCAAAATTAATTTCAGCCAGTACTTGGGAAGAAGTCAGAGAAGAATCTGTAGGAAATCATTACATGGAAAAGGTGAGGGATGAAATGATTAAGATGAGTCGAGATGAGAGTGAAAGATATTTATATCTGAGAGAACAAATGGCAATCAGGGATAAAGCAAGCCAGTTGCGAAGTGCAGAGAATCGTGGAAGACGAGAAGGGGAATTATTAAAATTAATATTACAAATACAAAAGAAAATTCAAAAAAATAAAGAGTTACATCAGATTGCAGATGAAGTAGAGGAAGAAGTGATCAAAATTCAACCAATTTACGAAGCAATCAAAGAGCATCCAGAAGCTGATAAAGAAGAGATTTATAAAATGTTAAAATAGAAAAATAAAATATGCGAATTTTCAACAAATCAAAAAATATAATCAGAAAATTCTTGACAAATAAAAAATCGACTCATATAATATAAACAAATATTTAACAAGTTAAAGTGATAAATCCGATGAACAAAAGTAAGTAGCTCATCAAACAGTCTTACAGAGAGTGACCGGTTGCTGGAAGGTCATAGATATGTGATAAGCGAATGGATTTGTGAGGAGCACAGAGAACTGTTTATGAAACTTAGTAACTGTCGCCGTTATCCCACGTTACGGGAACGAGATATAAAAGCTTTTTATTATCGAACAAAGCGGAGTATCTTAAGTGAGGAGAGATATTTTCTAAGATATTTTAGCAAGAAGAGAAGATCAGAAGATATTTCTTGAATATGGGTGGCACCACGGTCTATCGTCCCTAGTAGTAGGAACGATGGGCCTTTTTTATTTCATAAATAAAAGAAAATGTACTGCTTATGCAAAACGGCCCTATCTATAAATCATAGTATACAGATATACAAACTATGAAAAATAAAACCACGGCGATAAATTTTGATCAGGAGGCAGATATGTTATATCCGACATTAAACGAAGTTGAAGAACTATTAAAAGATTATCAGATGGTACCTGTATTTTACGAAGTGCTGGCTGATTACATGACACCGATTCGTATGTTTCAGGCATTAAGAAAACAAGGAACCCCATGTTTCATGCTTGAGAGTGTGGAAAATAAAGACCAGTGGGGAAGATATTCTTTCATCGGGATCAATCCAAGATCAGAGATTAAAATTTCTGGAAAAGAATTAGAAGTCAATGGAGTGAAACAGAAAGAAGAATTCCAGATGAGGTACCTAAGTGATCTGATCGAGAAATACAAATCTCCAGTGATGGAAGATTATCCAAAGTTAACAGGTGGACTGATCGGGTATTTTGGATATGACATGATCCGTCAAGTGGAAAAGAAATTAACGAATGTTCCAGAAGATGACTTGAATATGCCAGAGTGCCACTTATGCATGTACGATGAGATCATTGCATTCGATCATTTAGCAAACAAAGCCGTGATCATTCAGAACATTCATAAAGGAGATAATATAAAACAGAAATACGAAGAATTAGAAGACAAAGCAGAATTGATCCTTCACAAGATGGAACGCCCGGTATCACTTTCCAAAGACAGATTCACACCAGCAAAAGCCAAAGTGGTATCAAATCTTACAAAAGAACAATACGAAGCAAATGTAAAGAAAGCCAAAGAATATATTAAAAACGGAGACATTTTCCAGGTCGTATTATCCCAGAGATTTGAGATAGATACAGACGTTGATCCATTTGATGTTTACCGATGCTTAAGAACATCAAACCCATCTCCATACCTTTATTTCTTCGATTTCATCGACTATCAGGTCGTCGGAGCTTCTCCAGAGAAGCTAGTCAGTGTCTTAAATGGAATCGTAGCAACCAAGCCGATCGCAGGAACGGTTCCAAGAGGAAAGACAAAAGAAGAAGACGATATGTTGGTTAGACAGTTAGTCAATGATCCAAAGGAACGAGCAGAACACACAATGCTAGTCGATCTTGGAAGAAATGATGTTGGAAAAGTCAGCAAGTTCGGAACAGTAGAAGTCAAAAACTTTATGACAGTTGAGAAATATTCCAAAGTCACTCATCTAGTCAGTGATGTACAGGGAGAATTAAGAGATGACGAAAATCAAATCAATGCATTGATGAGCGTTCTACCAGCAGGAACCTTATCTGGAGCGCCAAAGGTAAGAGCGATGGAGATCATCGATGAGCTAGAAAACAAAAAACGAGGTGTTTACGGTGGAACCGTCGGATATCTTGGATTTGATGGAAATATTGATACTTGTATCGCAATCCGAACAGTTGTATTTAAAGATGGAAAAGGATATGTACAGGCAGGAGCTGGAATCGTCAACGACTCCGTTCCAGAAAAAGAATTTATGGAGACAAAGAATAAAGCATTAGCTGTTGTAAATGCAGTGAAGGAGGCAGCAAAGTTATGATTTTAATGATAGATAATTATGATTCATTTACTTATAACGTATATCAGTATATCGGATCTTTGTATCCACAGATTCAGGTGGTACGAAATGATGAGATCACAATTGAAGAGATCAAAAACTTACAAAACCTAGAAGCACTTGTTATCTCCCCAGGACCTGGATATCCAGATAGTGCGGGAATTTCAAAAGATGTGATCAAAACATTTGGAAAAGATATCCCAATCTTAGGGATCTGTTTAGGACATCAGGCGATTGGAGAAGTATATGGTGGAAAAGTTGTTCCAGCAAAAGAATTGATGCATGGAAAAATGAGCGAGATCACAATCGATAATAAAAATCCTTTATTCGAAGGATTAGAAGATAAAATATATGCCGCAAGATATCATTCACTGATCATTGACGACGAAACAATCCCAGATAAATTAGAAATCATCGGAAGAGATGAAAAAGGGCAGATCATGGCAGTGTGCCACAAAGAATATCCGGTTTATGGAATTCAGTTCCATCCAGAATCCATCTTAACCGAAATGGGAATGAAGATCTTAGAAAATTTTTTAACAAACATCGCAGGAATCAGACTTGGAGATTCTACAAAGGAGGAAACTATGAGCGCAGTCAATCAAGAAACATTAAAACCATTTTTAGCAAAGATCGTAGAAGGAAATCATTTGACAGAAGAAGAAGCTTATAAAGCGATGGACTGCATCATGTCAGGAAATGCGACTGACGCACAGATGGGAAGTTTCCTAACAGGTCTTCGGATGAATCATGAAACACCAGAAGAGATCACAGGATTTGCGAAAGTTATGAGAGCTAAAGCAGCGATCGTTCCAGAAGAAACAGAAGCGATCGATATCGTAGGAACTGGTGGGGACCTTGCAAACAGCTTTAATATTTCCACCACATCATCCTTTGTGATCGCAGCAGCAGGAGCTAAAGTTGCAAAACATGGAAATCGAAGCGTATCTTCAAAGAGCGGTGCAGCCGATGTCTTAGAAGCTTTGGGAGCAAAGATCGGATTAACATCAGAAGAAAGTAAGGAATGTTTGGATGAAGTTGGAGCAGCGTTCTTATTTGCACAGACACATCATGGTTCCATGAAATATGCAGGGCCAGTCAGAGCACAGCTTGGAGTCAGATCTGTATTTAATATCTTAGGGCCTTTAGCAAACCCAGCAATGACAAACTATATCGTACTTGGAGTTTATGAAAAAGAGCTAGTTCGTCCGATGGCAGATGTTATGAAGAATCTTGGAGTGAAGAGAGCTATGATCGTTTACGGAGATGACGGATTAGATGAAATCTCAATCTCATCTACAACAAGTGTTTGTGAGATCAATGGAGATGAGATCAAAGAATATACGATCGATCCAGAAAAATTAGGATTCACACTTGCGAAGAAAGAAGATATCGTCGGTGGTACAGCCGATGAAAATGCAGTGATCACAAAAGATATCTTAACTGGAAAGGAACAGGGAGCAAAACGAGACATCGTTTTATTAAATGCAGGAGCAGCTCTTTACACGATCGGAAAAGCAGAAACGATCAAAGACGGGGTGAAATTAGCAGCCAAGATGATTGATTCTGGAAAAGCAAATGAGAAATTAGAACAGTTTATTGCATATACAAATGCAAGATAGATGAGGTGAAATATGATCTTAGATGATATCGTAGAAAAGCGAAAAGAACAATTACAGAGAGAAAAAGATAATATTGAGCCACAAGATATGAAGGAAATGGCGTTAAATTCCAAGAATAAAAATCATGGATTTAAAGAAGCCTTAAAGGAATCTGGATTATCCGTGATCTCAGAAGTCAAAAAAGCATCCCCATCCAAAGGTGTGATCGCAGAAGATTTTCGGCCGGTGGAAACAGCGATCGCCTATGAAGAGGCAGGTGCAGCAGCGATTTCTTGCTTAACTGAGGAACATTATTTCAAAGGTGGCAGCAAATATTTTGCAGATATCAGAGCAAAAGTAAATATCCCAATGTTAAGAAAAGATTTTATTTTTGATGAATACCAGATTTACGAAGCAAAGGTGCTCGGAGCTGATGCGATTCTTTTGATCGCAGCTATTCTTTCCGAAGAAAAGATCAAAGAATTTTATGATCTGGCAAAAAGCTTAGACCTTGATTGTCTGGTAGAAGTTCATAACGAAGAAGAATTAAAGAAAGTTATCGCATGTGGATGTGACATCATTGGAATCAACAACCGTAACTTAAAGACATTTGATGTTGATCTCAATACAACAAGCAAACTTGCACCACTCATTCCATATGAAGCCGTCTTAGTTTCTGAAAGTGGAATGAAAGATGAAAATGATATGAAAAATGTCAAAGAACAGGGAGCCGATGCTGTACTGATCGGTGAGACATTTATGAGATCTGACAATATCAAAGAAACCATGGAACAGTTACGGAGTTGCTTATGAAAGTAAAAATGTGTGGAATGAGAAGAAAAGAAGATATCGCATATGCAAATGAAGTAAAACCAGATGCAGTCGGCTATATCTTCTTTCCGAAAAGCAAACGATATGTGACAGGACAGCAGGCAAAAGAATTTGACCAAGATTTAGATCAGGATATCTTAAGTGTTGGAGTTTTTGTAAACGAAACAATTGAGAAAGTCATAGAGATCGCAAACCAAGTTCCATTAGATGTGATCCAGTTACATGGAGATGAAGATCATACTTACATTGAACAGTTAAAACAACAGACAGATAAAGAAATCTGGAAAGTTGTCAGAGTAAAGGATACCAACGATATCAAAGAAGCTGAAAAGCTTCCAGTCGATAAATTGTTACTGGATACATTTACAGAAGAAAAAGATATGTATGGAGGTACTGGAAAAGTAATGAATTATAACTTGATTCCAAAAGAAGGAATCAGCAAACCATTTTTCATTGCAGGAGGGCTTCACAGCAACAATATAAAAGAAATCATAAAAAAAGTTCATCCATACGGGATCGACATTTCCAGTGGGATCGAAACGGATGGATACAAAGATTTGAAAAAAATGAAAGAAATCATGCAGATAACAGGAGGAAGACATGAGTAAAATTGGAAGATTTGGAGAGTACGGTGGACAGTATGTACCGGAAATCGTAATGAACGCAGTAAATGAGTTAAATGAGGCTTATGAAAAATACAAAAATGATCCAGAATTTTTAGCTGAATTACGTCAGCTATACAGAGATTATGCAAACCGCCCATCTCTTTTATACTACGCAGAGAAGATGACAAAAGACCTTGGCGGGGCAAAAGTGTATTTAAAACGAGAAGATTTAAACCATACAGGTGCTCATAAGATCAACAACGTATTAGGACAGATCTTACTTGCAAAGAGAATGGGCAAAAAAAGAATCATTGCAGAGACAGGTGCAGGACAGCACGGAGTTGCCACAGCAACGGTTGCAGCATTATTTGACATGGAATGTGTTGTATACATGGGAGCAGAAGACGTGGAACGCCAGAGCTTAAACGCATATCGTATGGAACTTCTTGGAGCGAAAGTTCATGCGGTAGAAAGCGGAACAAGAACTCTAAAAGATGCGATCAACGAGGCAATGAGAGATTGGGCTACAAATATTGAGACAACATTTTACTGCATCGGTTCTGTCATGGGACCTCATCCATATCCAACCATGGTTCGTGACTTCCAGAAGATCATCGGAGAAGAGACAAAAGAGCAGATGAAAGAAGTGGAAGGAAAACTTCCAGATGCAGTTTTTGCCTGCGTTGGTGGCGGATCTAATGCTATGGGAATGTTCTATGACTTTATCCCAGATGAAAGCGTCAGACTGATCGGTGCAGAAGCAGCCGGACGAGGAATCGATACCTTAGATCATGCAGCAACGATCGCCAAAGGAAGCAAAGGTATTTTCCATGGAATGAAGAGTTTATTCTTACAGAACGAAGAAGGACAGATCGATCCTGTATACTCTATTTCCGCAGGACTTGATTACCCAGGAATCGGACCAGAACATGCACATCTTCATGAAATCGGAAGAGCAGAATATGTAAGTATCACAGATGAACAGGCAGTCAAAGCCTTTGAATATTTATCTAAGACAGAAGGAGTGATTCCAGCGATCGAATCATCTCATGCGGTAGCAGCAGCGATGGACATCGTTCCAACTATGAGCAAAGACCAGTCAGTTGTAATCTGTCTGTCTGGTCGAGGAGACAAAGATGTTTATCAGGTAGCAAGATACAGAGGAGTGCAGTTAGATGAAAATTAGAGAAACATTTGAAAATAGAAAAAAGAACGGGCAGAAATCATTAGTAACTTATATCGTATCCGGAGATTATGGATATGAGACAACAAAAGAAAATATCAGAGCCATGGTAAAGGCAGGGGCTGATGTGATCGAGATTGGTGTTCCATTTTCAGATCCGATCGCAGAAGGTGTTGTCATTCAGGAAGCCAGCCAGCATTCCCTTGCTGGTGGTACAACATTAAAAGGAATCTTCCAGATGGTGAAAGAATTAAGAGAAGAAATTAAAGAAACACCATTTGTCATGATGATGTATATTAATACGATCTATCGCTTTGGAACAGAGAGATTCTTTGATCTTTGTAACGAATGCGGAATTCAGGGAGTGATCGTTCCAGATATGCCATATGAAGAAAAAGACGAGATTCAGGGAGTGGCAACGGCTCATGGAGTTGACAATATCAGTCTTGTAACACCAACATCTCATGACCGAATCGCAACGATCGCCAAGGAAGCAGAAGGATTCTTATACTGTGTATCTTCCATCGGAGTTACAGGAACAAGAAGCGAATTTACAACTGATTTTGACGAATTCTTCGGAATCATCAAGAAAAATGCAACCATTCCATGTGCGGTAGGATTCGGTATCTCAGGACCAGAACAGGCAAAGAAAATGAGTACATACTGTGATGGGGTTATCGTTGGAAGTGCGATCGTCAAACTGATCAGCAAATATGGCGAAGAAAGCCCTGAAAAAGTTTATGAATTTACAAAGAGTTTGAGAGATGCTTTAGATGAATAAAATGATCCTCAGAAAAAATGAAGTGAAAATTACAGCAGTCAGTCATGGTTGTTGTAATTTTCTGCATTTTTTTGTAAAATAAATGTAACGCATTCGAGGAATCAAAAGATCATGGATTCTTTGGAGTACGCAAAGAAAGGAAGAGACAGATCATGTTATCAAAAGAAGTAGTAGAATTATCCAAACAGCATTCCGTTATCCGTGATATTTTCGAATATGGAATGAAGAGAGCAAAAGAAGTCGGAGCAGAGAATGTATTCGATTTCAGTATCGGAAATCCAAGCGTTCCAGCACCAAAAGAAATTGATGAGACAGCACTTCGCCTGTTAAAGACATCTGATCCAGTGGATATCCACGGATATACAAGCAATGCCGGAGTGTTAGAAGTAAGAGAAAATATTGCCAAATCTTTAAATCGAAGATTTGATACAAATTATACAGCAGCAAATATCTTTATGACGATCGGAGCAGCAGCAGCCCTTGGAATCTGTTTTAAGACATTAGTTGATGGACCAGAAGACGATATTATTACATTTGCACCACATTTCCCGGAATACGCAGTCTATGCACAGGGAGCAGGATGTAAATTAAGAGTTATTTCTGCAGATACCAAAGCATTCCAGATCAATTTTGAAGAATTAGAAGAAACGATCAGCGAGCATACCAAAGCAATCCTCATTAACTCTCCAAACAATCCATCTGGAGTTGTTTATTCCAGAGAAACAATTGAAAAATTAGCTGCATTATTAGAGAAGAAACAAAAAGAATACGGACACAGTATTTATATCATTTCTGATGAACCATACAGAGAGATCGCATATGATGGATTTGAAGTGCCATATGTTCCACATTTTTATGATAATACATTAGTTGCATATTCTTTCAGTAAATCATTATCACTGCCAGGAGAACGAGTAGGTTATATTGTAGCACCAAATGAAGCAGAAGATTTTGATAATTTACTGCCAGCATTTATTGCATCCGCACGTTTACTTTCTTATGTCTGTGTGCCAACACTGTATCAGAAAGTTGTTGGAGAATGTGTAGATTTAACTTCTGATCTTTCTATTTATCAGAAGAACAAAGACTTATTCTACAATGCATTAGTTGACATGGGATATGAATGCGTAGAACCAGGTGGAGCATTCTATTTATTCCCGAAAGCATTAGAAGAAGATGCCAATGCATTTTGTGAAAAGGCAAAAGAATACGATCTTCTGATCGTGCCTGGAGACAGCTTTGGATGCCCAGGTTATGTGCGTATTTCATACTGCGTACCAACAGAACGTATTGAAAAAGCCCTTCCATTATTTAAGAAACTGATCGACGATTACCGCAAATAAGCCAATACAGATAAAGGAGACCTTCATGAAAAGCTGGAGAGATAATGTACGAAAAGTAGAGCCTTATACACCAGGGGAACAACCAAAAGAAGAAGGTGTGATCAAGTTAAATACAAATGAAAACCCTTATCCACCATCAGAGAAGATCAAGGAAGCGATGAGCGAGATCAAAAATCTCCGCAAATATCCAGATCCTGCAGCAACCAAACTGGTAGAAGCAATTGCATCTTATCATGGATTTGATAAAGAAGAAGTGTTTGTAGGAGTTGGATCTGATGATGTGCTTGCTGTTGCATTTATGACATTTTTCAACGGCAAGAAACCAATCTTCTTCCCAGATATCACATATTCTTTCTATCCTGTATGGGCAGAATTATTTGGAATTCCATATGAGAAGAAAGCAGTCAATGCTGCATTTGAGATTCAGAAAGAAGATTATTATGCGGAAAATGGCGGAGTTGTGTTCCCAAATCCAAATGCGCCAACAGGAGCATTTTTATCCTTAGATGTTGTAGAAGATATCATCAAACATAACCAGGATGTTGTCGTGATCGTTGATGAAGCATATATTGATTTCGGTGGTGACACAACAAAAGAACTGACAAGAAAATATGACAATGTATTAGTCGTTCAGACATATTCTAAATCAAGATCGTTAGCGGGACTTCGAATCGGATATGCGATCGGTAACAAAGAATTGATCAAAGCAATGAACGATGTCAAATATTCTTACAATTCTTATACAATGAATGAACCATCGATCGTTCTTGGAACAGCCGTCTTAGAAGATGAAGAATATTTTCAGGAGACAAGAAAGAAAATTATTGAGACAAGAGAATGGTTCCAGATAGAAATGAGAAAGATCGGATTTAATTTTGCAGATTCTAAGGCAAACTTTATCTTTGCTACGCATGAGCGTGTTCCTGCTAAAGAGATTTTTGAAGCAGCGAAGAAAGCAAAGATTTATGTTCGTTATTTCGATCAGCCAAGAATTGATAACTATTTAAGAATCACGATCGGTACGAGAGAAGAGATGGAAACATTGCTTGATTTCTTAAAAGAATTTACTGCAGCAAAATAAAAAGCAATTTTAGCAAAAAAGGAATTTTGAAAATAAATTCCTTTTTTTGTTGCAATTAACTGGAAAATATTGTATGATGAGATGGAAATTATTTACATACGAAAGCAAGTGAGGGAAACATAAAGAATCAGGGGTATGGCATGCGTTTTCGGCCAACAGGAAGGAGAAAGCCATGTTAAACGAGAAAGAATTTTATTTGTATGTAGAGAAGAATATTTTAAACTATCTTCCAGAGATGGAAGGCCAGAAAGTTATGGTACAGAGGGTTAAGAAGAATAATCAGGTTTCGATGATGGGGCTGTCGATCGGGGAACAGAAGAATTATCTGCTTCCAGTATTGTACTTAGAACCATTTTATAGAAATCACTTAAGAGGGCAGCAGATGGAAGAGACGATGAAAGAGATCGCAAGTGTTTATAAGGGACACCAGATCGGATTTTATCTGGATGAGGATAAAGTTTCTGATTATGAGTATATTAAGAAAAACCTGTTTTACAGAATTGTGAACTATGAGAAGAATAAGGAACTGTTAAAGTATACACCACATGAACGTTTTTTGGATCTCGCGGTGACATACAGATGGGCTGCTTACCGCAATCACGATGGAATGGCAAGTGCATTGGTAAGGAACAAAGAACTCTTAATGTGGGGAATTTCAAAGGATCAGATGATGAAAGATGCAAGAGAGAATACGGAGAAGATCTTTCCGCCAGTGATGAGAAAGATCCAGTCGGTTCTTCCAGTGCATATCATCGAAGAAGAGATTCCTTTATTCGTTATGTCGAATGGAGATTATATGAATGGGGCGTCTGTGATCCTTTATAAAGATATCTTAAGAGAGTTTGCAGACTGTATGGAACACAATCTATATATCCTGCCAAGCAGTATTCATGAAGTGATCATCCTGTTAGATGATGAATATGCGAAAGATCCAGAGGAACTTGCGAGGATGGTAAGAGAGACAAACCGCATCGTTGTGGACAGAGAAGAGATTTTATCGGATCATGTATATTATTATGACAGGGAGAAAGACGAGATTAGAATTGCCAAGTAAGAGATTGTAACGTATAATGGTTCTTTAAGAGATGGAAAATGGTATGAAAATTCAGAAGTATACTAATTACATCAAGGAGTGATACGATTATGAAACGTTGGGAGATTTATCTGGATATTATCATGGAATTACTGGTAATACTTGCAGGGGCATGGCTTTTGATCTATGTATTACCGCAGACATTGGTATTTTTATGGCCGTTTGTGGCAGGATGGATTATTTCCATGGTGGCACATCCAGTGATTGAATATCTGGAGAAGAAAGTAAAATTACCGAAGAAATTTGGTTCTGCAATTTTGATCGCAGTTGTTATTACTGCAATCATTGCCATCCTTTATTTTGCAGTGAGGGGAATCACATTACAGGTGATTGGATTTGTACGAGATGTACCGGATATCAGACAGGAAGTCTTGAGACAGGAAATTATTTTCCAGAACAAGATTGAACATTTTTTAAGCATTTTACCAGCTTCCTTTGGAAAACAATTTGAACAGTGGAGCGGTTCTATCGGAGAACTGTTGAAGAAAGCAGCGACATCGGCAGGAGATTATGGGGTAGCTCATGCAGGGGGCGTTGCAAAAGGCGTGACAAGCGGACTTCTAGGACTTGTCGTCATGTTATTTTCAGCTTATATGTTTTCATTAGAACGCGAAAAGATCATTGCATGGTACGAAAGATGCATCCCGGGATTTGTAAAACATAAGGTCGATGTATTTATGAAGAATTCTGTAGGAGTTTTAGTAAGCTACTGCCTTGCACAGTTAAAGATCATGGTTGTGATCATCGCAATTTTATGGATTGGATTCTTTATTGCAGGGATCGGACATTCATTTATCTATGCTGTTTTAGTAGGAATTGTTGATATTTTCCCAATTCTCGGAACAGGTACTGTCATCATACCATGGGCAGTATTTAAGCTGATCACAGGAGATATCAAGACAGCGATCATCCTTCTGATCGTCTATGCAATCTGTCTGGTACTAAAACAGGTTCTGCAGCCAAAGATGATGGGATACAGCATGGGAATTTCTGCACTGACAACGATCTTTTTGATCTATGTTGGCCTGAAATTCGGAGGATTAGGCGGAATGTTACTGGCACTGATCCTTGGAATGTTTGTGATCAATTTATACAGATTAGGAGTGTTTGACCGTAAGATCGCATTTTTCAAACGAAGATTTGAGATGCTTACGACAAACAGTGAGGAAGAAGAAAAGGAGAACAAGAAAGAATGAGTTATGCAGATCAGGTATTTATATCTATGTGCGAAGATATTTTAGAGAATGGAACAAGCACAGAAGGCGAGAAAGTCCGCCCACACTGGCCGGATGGAGAGTCTGCTTATACGATCAAGCAGTTTGGTGTTGTAAACCGCTATGACCTGTTAAAGGAATTTCCAGCACTGACATTAAGAAAGACTTATATTAAGTCTGCAATCGATGAATTATTATGGATCTGGCAGAAGAAATCAAATAATGTTCATGATCTTAAGAGCCACGTATGGGATGAATGGGCAGATGAAGATGGTTCCATTGGAAAAGCCTATGGATACCAGATGGGAATCAAACATCAATACAAAGAGGGAATGATGGATCAGGTAGACCGCGTGATCTATGATCTTAAGAATAATCCATACAGCCGAAGAATCATGACTAATATTTATGTACATCAGGATCTGCATGAGATGAATCTTTATCCATGCGCATACAGTGTGACATTTAATGTAACCAAGAAAGAGGGGCATGATAAACTCACATTGAATGCAATCTTAAACCAGCGTTCTCAGGACATTCTGGCAGCAAATAACTGGAATGTTGTACAGTATGCAGCATTAGTTTATATGATGGCACAGGTATGTGATATGGAACCAGGAGAGTTAGTTCATGTCATTGCAGATGCACATATTTATGACCGTCATGTTCCGATCATCAAAGAAATGATCAAACGAGAGACATATCCTGCACCAAAAGTAACACTGAATCCAGAAGTCAAAGATTTCTATGAATTCACAACAGATGATTTCAAGATCGAAGACTATCAGGCAGGAGAACAGATCAAAGATATTCCAATCGCGATATAAGAAGGAGAAAATAAGATGAACCTTATTGTAAATGCAGATAAGAACTGGGGAATTGGAAAGAACAATGAACTCTTAGTCCACATCCCAAATGATATGAAGATGTTCCGTCAGATGACAACAGGGAAAGTTGTTGTCATGGGACGAAAAACATTAGAAAGCTTCCCAAACGGAATGCCACTTCCAAAAAGAACCAACATCGTTTTAACACACGATAAAAACTACGATGCAAAAGGAGCGATCGTTGTAGGAAGCAAGGAAGAATTGTTAGATGAACTGGAAGAATATAAAGATGAAGATATCTTTATTATCGGAGGAGAAAGTATCTATCGCATGATGCTTCCATACTGCGATAAAGCGTATGTTACAAGAACAGACTTTGCTTATGATGCAGACACTTATTTCCCAAATCTGGATGAGATGCCAGAGTGGAAGATTGTGAAAGAAAGTGATGAAGAGACTTATTTTGATATTGAGTATCAATTTGTTGTGTATAGCAAATAATTTAGTCTTTCAATGAATATTTTAAATAATAACTGCCCCGTGACCCATTTGCATTCGGATTCGCACGCAGCTGTACTAAGTTCGTGACAGGTCTTTCGACCAGCCACTCACTAAGTGCAGGCGAGCTCATACGGTCACGGGGCAGTTATTATTTAAAATATTCTTGGCTGTAGGGTATTGGGAATACGAAAGCAGGAAAATAAATATATTGTGGATATAATAGGAATGGATAGTGAGGGTTGGAGATTTTGGGTGTGTTTCTTTTTTCTACAGATGGGGGAAAACTATGTTATAATGAAATCAAAATTTGGAAAGGAAGAATGGATATGAATAATTCAAAATGGAAATTAAAAACTTTGATCGCGTTAACGGCGCTTACTGTAGCTGCAGTACCGGTTTGTTTACAGAAGAAGTCAGCGGATGCGGCTTCAAAATATACATATAAAAAGGGATTTACTTATGAGACGATTTCTCCAAAGATTGAAAAAAGGATCACAGGAAAATCTTATCGTAAGAATAAGAATGTTAAATTATCAGATCTTCGATATGTACAGGTGCTTCATTATGGATTTGATGGGAAAGTGAAGCAGGGCGAATTGATCGTTAATAAGAAGATTGCGAAGAAAACGGTAAAGGTATTTTATGAATTGTATCAGAAGAAATATAGAATTCAGAAGATGCGTCTGATCGATGATTATAATGCAGATGATAATAAGTCTATGGCAGCGAATAATTCTTCAGCGTTTAATTACCGTGTAGTCAGTGGAACAAAAAGATTATCCAATCATGCTTATGGACTTGCGATTGATATCAATCCAAGGATCAATCCATGGGTGAAGGGAAATAAGGTTTCTCCTTCGAATGGTAAGGTCTATAAACAGAGAAAGACATCAAAGTGCAAAGGAAAATATAAACGTTATATGATTCATAAGAATGATACGGCTTATAAGATCTTTAAGAAATATGGATTTAGCTGGGGTGGAAATTGGAGAAGTTCTAAGGATTATCAGCATTTTGAGGTGAATAAATAGTTGACCCTCCCAAACCCGCTCTCGCTCGATTCGCACGTAGCGGACACTAAATTCGACAGCGATGATAAATCATCACTGCTCATTAAGTGCCGACGAGCTCATACGGTTTGGGATGATCAACTATTTATTCTTGAAGGTTGTTGGCAATAATTTTTGTTACTTTAGAATTTAAATATTGGATTGTGTAAATTTATTTATTGATATATGATTAGCGGAAAGAAAGGAGGTAGTGAGTAGAAGATGAAGAATCTAAATATTCCTGTTGGGATTTCTGATTTTGAGAGAATTCGGGAGTTGGATTATTACTATGTGGATAAGCAAGCAGTAATGGCTACTACAAAGAAATGTTAGAGATCATGAAGGCTATGCTTAGCACTGCATTAAAGGATAATTCATCATTAAAATTCGCGGTGGTCACAGGGTGTTTAAAGATTGCGAAAGAAAGTATTTTCACTGAAACGAATAATTTTGGTGAATTTGAGGTTTATTGTCCATGGGATGTTATGTATTATCTAAGAGATCTTGAAAATGACATTCAGGCAAGACCAGTAAGTTATTGGAAGAATACTAGTGATAATGCGATCATTCGTTCATTTATTGATTATACAGGAGCAGCCATTCGAAAGAAATCAGTATATTACTTCGAATGACGATCAGTTATTATGATTACAGAGAAGATTTCTACCATGCATTTCTTGCTGGAATTTTTGCAGGAGCGGGTTATAGTGTAGAGTCTAACAGGGAACATGGAGAAGGACGAAGCGATATTGTAATCTACAATGATGTGACGGGACAGGTTGCAGTATTTGAAGCAAAGTATTCAAGAAAGTTAGACGATCTGGAAAGCGATTGCAAAAAGGGATTGAATCAGATTGATACAAAGATGTATGCGAAAGAATTTGAGGATACTTATGACGAGGTTTTGTGTTATGGAATCTCGTTTTATAAAAAAAGGTGTCTTGTGAGATGTAAGTAAAAAAGATTAAAAATTTTGAACCCCATAGGGATGACCCAATGGGGTTCAAAATAACTTCATTCAAGGATTCAACTCCGCAATCCGGCTAACTCCAACATATATCTCACTAATCTTATACCAAGTAGGATAATCCACAATCCCAGTCTGTGGCAGTCCAAAAACATTCTGGAATTTACGAACCGCATTAGCTGTAGATTCACCAAACACACCATCTGCAGCAATTGTAGGGAGAGAAGGATAATCCCTCGCAATACGATTTAACTGTTGCTGCATCTGCCGAACTTTATCTCCGCTGCTTCCAATCGTTAAGTCATATCCCGGCCATGAAGAAGGAATTCCAGAAATCTGTTCCGCAGTATTGATATACATACTTTCTCCATAATAATATCTAAGAATCTCAATTGGTGCATACCCCTGATCGCCTAAGTACTTAGACCCCCATTGTGTCATCCACTCGGGACAGCTTACCTTCTTCCCATCACAATACTGTGTAAGAATCGGTTGTCTTACATTTGGTCTGGACAGATAATCTGCAAAAATTTCATCTACAATCGTATTAATAGAATCATAAGTTGTTTTTCCCGGAATAAACTTATGATCATAAGCCGTAGAAGAGGTAATTGTAAAATCATGCCCTTTATTTCTATACCATTCCGTATACACCCTGTTCAAAGTAAATGACATGATCGCAAGAATATTTGCTTCAAGAGTTGCCCTTGGCCATGTGGAATAGATTTCGCATGCAGCCACATTTTTGATGTAATCTTTATAACGCACATAATAATTCTGTGCAGTCTTATCACCGACAGAACCATCATGAACAATGACATATTCAGGAATGACAACCCGGCTTAAGACGATCTCACCGGTCTCGTTGACTGGCTTAATCTCGGATTCTGCGATTTTTGGAGGGTAATTGCCCCACAGAGTGTGAGGACCGATCACGATAGGATTTTCTTCTGTGGAAGTACTCGTTTCTTCAGGAATCATGGAGACAGATTGAAGACCCTGAACACCAGAGAGAATCTGTGTGCCAGAGATTGTGACAGATTCATAATCCTTGGAACGGATTTTTAAATTATATTCAGAATAAGGCTGGTTTTCTCCCGGTGACATACTGTATTCAACTGGTGGTGCAGGAAGATCAACAACCGGTGTCTGGCCGTTTTCATCGGTGTTTACTGTTTCAAGAACAGAATCAGGATCACCAGTATAAGAAATCTCAATAGATGCATCAGGAATTGGAACAGATCCGATGCTTGAAGTGACTTGTATTTTTAAGCGGCCCTGATCGACAAGATCTTTATTTTGCATTTCTGGCATAAAAATATCCTCGGAATATCTTTTACTCTCACTATATGAAAAAATATGATATAATGTGCACAAGTGGTGTAAAATTTACGCCAGGACAGTTTTGACTGATGAATAAATCAGCAGGGAGGCAGCAGGAAGATGGCAAAGAAAGAACCAAAAACAAATGCAATGAGAATGCTTGAGAGAGCGAAGATTCCGTTTGAAGTGCATCGCTATGAATGCAAAGAATTTATCGATGGAATCACGATCGCTGATATGTTAAATGAACCATATGAGAGAGTTTTCAAAACTCTGGTAACAGAAGGAAAAAGCGGAGGATATTTTGTGTTTGTAGTTCCGATCGACAAGGAGCTGGATCTTAAGAAAGCTGCAAAGGCAGCAGGGGAGAAATCTGTCGAGATGATCCATGTAAAAGACATCAATAAGATCACAGGATATATTCGTGGAGGCTGTACAGCAATCGGCATGAAGAAGGATTATCCAACCGTTCTTGATGCAAGTGCAAATGATCAGGAGAAGATTATTGTAAGCGGCGGAAAGAATGGAATTCAGATTGAACTTACAACAAAGGATTACCTCAAAGCATGCAAAGGAAAGACAGCCGATATTACATTATAGAAGGGAGAGAGTCAGATGATTGATGAAATTTTAAAATATAATCAGGAGTTCGTAAAAGAGAAAAAATACGAACAGTATAAGACAAGTAAGTATCCTGATAAGAAGATTGCGATTCTTACCTGTATGGACACAAGACTTACAGAACTTTTACCAGCCGCACTTGGAATCAAGAATGGTGATGTCAAGATCATCAAGAATGCCGGAGGGGTTGTGAGTCATGCATTTGGAAGTGCCGTACGAAGCATTTTAGTTGGTATATTCGAACTGGGCATTGAGGAAGTCATGGTAATCGGACATACAGACTGCGGAGTACAGCATATCAACAGCGAGATGATGATCGGACATATGATGGATCGTGGGATTGATGAGGAGAAGATCGAACTGATCCGTCATTGTGGAGTTGATTTTGATACATGGTTAGAAGGTTTTGACTGTGTGGAAAGTTCCGTAAAAGATTCCGTAGAAATGTTGAGAAAACATCCGCTGATACCAAAGGATGTCAAGATTTCAGGATATGTCATGGATTCGGTTACAGGTGAATTAAATGTAGTCGAACCATAAATACAAATGAAAGAGGGATAAGTATGAAGAAGATATGGAAAGTTCTGATCCTTGGAGTGATGCTGTGCATTTTTTGCGTGGGGTGCAAAGATGATGAAGTGATCACACAGGATAAGAAGATGGAAGACAGAACAACAGAGAAGAGAACAGAGATCATTAAGCAGAAGACGACACAAAGGACGTCTCAGAAAACAACGCAGAGTAAAGAACAGACAGAGGAAACACTGAAACCAAAAGAGGAAAAAAGGATTAAGATCGCAATTGATGCAGGACATCAGAAGAAACAGATGAGTGCAAAAGAAGCGATCGGACCGGGTGCTGATAAGACAAAACCGATGGTATCTTCAGGAACGGAAGGAGTCGTTACGAAGAGAACAGAATATCAGGTGAATTTAGAGGTGTCATTAAAACTTAAGAGTGAATTGATTTCCAGAGGATATGATGTCTACATGATCCGAGAGACAAATGATGTATCTCTAAGCAACAAAAAGAGAACTTTGATGGCAAATGAAAGCGGTTCGGGCATTTTGTTAAGAATCCACTGTAACAGTGCGGATTCGCAGTCAGCAAACGGAGCATTAACAATGAGTCCTACTTCATCCAATCCTTATTGCAAAGCAATTGCAGCAGACAGTCAGAGATTATCTGAATGTGTCGTGAGTACTTTGTGCCGGAGAACAGGTGCAAAAAACCGTGGGATAACACAGACAGATGAGATGACAGGAATCAACTGGAGCAAGATTCCGGTAACGATCGTCGAGATGGGATTTATGTCAAATCCAGACGAAGACCAGAAGCTGTCAGACAGTCATTACCAGACAATGCTTGCAGAAGGAATTGCAGATGGGGTTGACAGATATTACCAAAGAGGAGGAGAGAAAAGTGGAAAAAAATGAAAAGAAGATGATCACGATACTAGGCGCAGTTATCGCAGTCATAGTCGTCATTCTGGCAGTGATGCTCATCATGGGAAGAGACACCAGCACAGCAGACAACTCCGGTACATCATTGAAAGAAGCCGTACAGGAAGAAACAGACAGCAAGAAAAGTAATGAAGGAGAAGATGTCAGTGATGGAGATGTTGGTCAGGTAGATAAGGAACAGCCAGACGACAACACAGCACAGACAACAACAGAAGATAATACGACAACAGAGGCTTCTGACGATGATGACACACAATCAGCAAGTGAGATCATGGATGCGGATGATGGGTATATTTTCCCGGATGCAGATACGGAATATATCAGCACATCCGATGTGAAGAAACTATCTGATAGCGAACTTCAGTATGCGGTCAATGAAATCTATGCAAGACATGGATTAAAATTTACAAAAAAGTCCAACAAAGAACGTTTCGAAAAGAAAGCATGGTATAACGGTACAGTGGATGACCAGGACAGCATTTCTTTGAACAAATATGAGAAGAAGAATGTAGATACAATGGCAGCAGAATTAAAGAAACGTGGGCTTAGATAAGAAGGGAGAAGAAAAAATATGTTTTGCCCAAAATGTGGAAACGAGGTAAAAGAAGGAGATATGTTCTGCGGAGAATGCGGAACAAGAATGGAACCTTTAGAAGGGGCAGGCCAGGAAACAGAAGTAAACCAGCAGGAAGTAAACCAGCAGGAAGCAACTCCAGTACAGCCTGAAGTAAGAGTAAAAGAAGCAGCAACAAATGAAGCACCAAAACAGAAAAGTGGTGGATTTTTGAAGGGATTCAGCGACAGATCAAAGAAGATCGTAATTGCTGAAATCGCATTGCTGATTGTTCTGGTTGCAGCATTTTTCTATATTGGAAATAGAAAAAGCAGTCCAGAATCAGCAGCAAATCAGTTTGTAAAAGATTATAACGATAAAAAATGGTCTAAAGTTTATGAAAGTTATAATCTGACAGAAGATACATTTATCAACGCAGAAGCATTTGAAAAAACAATGGAACAAAATGATACAAAGACGTTATCTTCACCAACTGGTGGATATGTAAGTTATGGTGATTATGCCGGACAGTATGTATATCAGGCAAAAAAAGGATCTGATGAAGTTGTGATCCGTGTAGCAAAATCAGCAAAGAAGAATTTCCTGTTTTTTGACAAATATGAGGTGACAAGTGTTACAGATACAGGAATGAGCACAGCATCAGTAAAATTATTTACAATCCCAGGTGTTACATTAAAAATCGATGGAATTGCAGCGAAAGTTCCAGAAGATGCATCAGACAATACATACTATGCAGCAATGTTTGAAGGAAAACATAAAGTGACATTTTCAGGAGCAGACGGTTTATTTGACCAGAAGAGTTATACGATCAATACAAATGACGACAACCCACTGGGGGTAGTAAAATATTCAGGAACTGCGAAGACAGAAGCAGCAAAAGCACTGAAAAGTTATATGCCGGCAATTACAGAAGCAAAGATCAAAGATAAAGGAAGTGCAAGTCTTACATCTTACTTCACATCATCTGAAGCAGCAAACAATTATGGGGACAGATTATGTGGATATCTTTGGTATTATGGAAACACTACAAAATCCCTTGGAAGTGTAAAACTGACAAAATGCCAGGCAACGGATACAGGATCATCTTACTACACAGTAGCCGAGGGTGTGCCTGTTGCGATCAGCGGTTCAAGAGACTATAAATACAAATCAGTATGGGGCGGATCTTATGACAGTGCAACATGCGAAATCAACGGAGTAGCAAAAATGATCAGAAAAAATGGAAAATGGCTGATCAACACTGCTTCATACTACTAGAGAGAAAAGGGGGAAATATTATGGCAAACTTTTGTACAAAATGTGGAAGAAAATTAATTAACGGACAGCCTTGTATCTGTACACAGGAAAAAGTAGAAAATACACAGGAAGATGTATATCAGAGCGAAGCTGCCAAGGCAGAAACACAGCAGACACAGGAACAGTATACAAATGAAGAAATTCATTATGAAGGACCAGCATATGAAGAAAGTTCAAATGATGTAAAAGCAAAAACAATGAATTTCCTGACACAGGCGTTAGAGATGATCAAACATCCAAGTACTGGTTTTGTGGCTTCAGTTACGGATGAAAACAGTAAAAATGGACTGATCCTTATGGGAATTCAGGCGATTTTGGCAGGACTGTATTTATATGTTTTGATGCAGAAAATCGTATCAGCAGCTTTAGGAGGAATTAACTCTGTTTTTGGATCATCAAGATATATGGCACAGACACCATCTCTTGGACAATTCTTCGGATATGGAGTTATTTTGTCAATTATCGTATCACTTGTAGTTTCAGGAATTGTTCTGGGACTTATGAATGCAATGGGACACGCAAAGATCAACTGGTTCCAGGCATGCCAGATTGCGGGAATGAGATCTCTTGGAACAATTTTGGGAGTTATCCTTGCAATTTTAGGATTGCTGCTTGGAATGTACCAGTTTGCAGTTCTGATCGTAGTAGTTGGAAGTGTACTGTCATTTATTTTCAGTATGGTAGCAATGATGAGTTATCCTGGTGTGAATAAAGATGCAGTTGCATATATCGCATTGATCGTTGAGATCGTAGCGGCAATTGTAGCATACTTCGTTATGAAAGAATTTGTTTTCTCAGCGTTAGGAAGTGCAGCAGGATCAACAAGTAATTTCTTAAGTAATATTTTATAGGAGATACGACGATGATACCGAAAGACCCGGTTATGTTACTAAGTTATATTAATACACAGTTAAGGGATTTTTATGATTCATATGAAGATCTGTGCAAAGCACTTGATCTGGATGAAAATGAGATAAAACAGAAACTTTCATCCATTGGATATGAGTATAATGATTCATTAAATCAGTTTAAGTAACACTCTGGCTGAATCAATCAAAATATGGTAAAATTCTTTATAAAGGAGAAACGTATTTATGGAATTGATTCGGTTAGAAAATGTAAAGAAAATATATAAGACAGGAGAGGTGATCACCAAAGCCGTAGATGGAATTGATTTTACGGTGAATAAGGGTGAGTTTGCCTTGATCATTGGCGCCAGTGGTGCAGGAAAAACTACCGTATTGAACATTTTAGGAGGTATGGATACTGCAACCAGTGGCGCTGTTTTTATAGACGGCAAAGACATTTCCAAATGGAACAAAAAAAGGCTCACAGGATACCGCAGGGATGATATTGGATTTGTATTCCAGTTTTATAATCTGGTGCCGAATCTGACTGCAACAGAGAATGTGGAATTAGCGCTTCAGATCAGCAAAGATCCACTGGATGCAGAAGAAGTGTTAAAGGATGTAGGCCTCGGACACAGGCTGAATAATTTTCCGGCACAGTTATCCGGAGGGGAGCAGCAGAGAGTATCAATTGCACGTGCCCTTGCAAAGAATCCGAAGATCCTCCTTTGTGACGAACCGACAGGAGCACTGGATTATCAGACAGGAAAATCAATTTTAAAATTACTACAGGATACCTGTCACAAAAAAGGCAAAACAGTTGTTGTTATCACACATAATCTGGCAATCGCACCGATGGCAGACCGTGTGATCGAGATGAAGAATGGAAAGATCAGTAATATTACGATAAATGAACATCCACAGCCGGTGGAAACGATTGAATGGTAGGAAATGCGTATGAAAAAAACAGCATTACACAAAGATATATACAGAACCATCACAGGGACACTGCCAAGATTTTTATCAATCTTTTTTATTGTGGTATTAGGTGTGGCTTTTTATGCAGGAATCCGTGTCACACAGAAAGATATGCATATTACAGCAGACCATCAGTTTGATGATTCAAAGCTTATGGATGTGAAAGTGATGGGAACATTGGGAATATCCAAAGGGAATCTTGAATCGATCCGTAAACTTTCCAAATCAGAAGATATTGAGGGCGGCTATTCTACTGATGTGATATCAAAGAAACAAGGCAGTGATGATGAACATGCAGTGAAAGTCATGGCAGAGACGAAGAAGCTTAACCAGATGACGATCATAAAAGGAACGCTTCCAGATAAGTCTGGGGAATGCCTTGTAGATGAATGGTATGCCAGCCAGAATGGCTTGGAAGTTGGAGATACCTTAGAATTATCATCAGGAACAGAGGATGACCTTAGCGATACTCTGAATGATACAACATATAAGATCACAGGTATCGGAAGATCAGCAGAATATCTGTCAAGATCAAGAGGAAGCACAACGATCGGAACAGGTACATTATCAGGTTTCATCGTGGTGGAGAAATCAGAATTTTCCTCTGATATTTATACAGAAGTTTATATTACGGCCAAAGGAGCGAAAACAGAAAGAGCATACAGTGATGCGTATGACAACAAGGTAAAAGAGCTGGAAGAACAGTTAAAATCCATCTCAAAAGAAGAGAATAAGAAGCGTCTGGGTTCTGTTCAGAAGGAAGCACAGGATAAGATTGCAAAGAAAGAGCGGACATTCAAAAAAGAGCGGAAAAAAGTCTTAAATAAATTAGACAAAGCAGAGAAGCAGCTGAAGGATTCAAGGAAAAAGCTTGATGCATCCAAATCAGAATTAGAGCAAAGCAGAAAGAAACTTGCAGATGCAAAAGCACAGATTCGAACAGCGAAAGCACAGTATCAGACAGGAATCAAACAGATCAGCAGCGCCAGAGAACAGTTAAAGACACAGAAACAAACGATCAAAACAAAAAGCAGCCAGCTCGATACGCAGGGAGCTAAGGTAAAAGAGCAGGAAGTGCAGTTAGAGAAAAAGGAACAACAGATTGATCAGGCATTGCAGGCTGGGGCGATTTCAGAGCAGGAAGCACAGGCATCCCTGACACAGATCAATGCAGGAAAACAGCAGATAAAGAAAGCAAAAGCACAGATAAGTTCTGGAAGAAAACAGCTGCAGGCAGCACAGACAAAGATTGCAAATGCAGAAAAAACACTGAACCAGAAAAGCAGTCAGTTAAAGAGGGCAAAACAGACGATCACTTACAATGAGGCAAAGCTGGTAACAGGGCAGAAACAGATTGATGAAGGAACAGTGAAGTTAAAAGAAGCCGAGACAAAGCTTATAGACGGAGAAAGATCGTTAAAGAGATCAAGAAAGAAAGCCGAGAAAAAACTAAATGATGCCAAGAAGAAGATAAAAGATGCCAAAGAGGATGTAAAGAATATCAAACAAGGAAAATGGTATATTTTAAATCGAGAGAAGATGCAGTCTTATGTGGAATACGGACAGGAAGCAGACAGAATTGCAGCTCTCGGTCAGGTGGTTCCAGTTATTTTCTTCTTGGTGGCAGCACTGGTAAGTTTAACTGCGATGACACGTATGGTTGAAGAACAGAGAACCCAGATCGGAATGATGAAAGCTCTTGGATACAATGGATTTAATATTGCGATGAAATATGTCAGTTATGCTTTGGCGGCAACGCTTACAGGAAGTATTCTTGGAGCGGTGATCGGAGAGAAACTTCTTCCGTGGATCATTATCAATGCTTATAAGATGATGTATACAGGACTTGGAGATGTGTATACACCATTAGAGACAGAATATTCCGTTATGGCAGCGGGACTTGCAGTCGGGGTTGTTGTATTTGCAGTATTATCTGCATGTTACAAAGAATTAAGGGAAAAACCGGCACAACTGATGCGTCCGGTGGCACCGAAAGAAGGGAAACGAATTCTGTTAGAGAAGATTCCATTCCTATGGAAAAGGCTGAGTTTTATCTGGAAAGCAACGATGCGAAATCTGTTCCGCTATAAGAAACGATTCTTTATGACGATCTTTGGAATTGGTGGATGTATGGCGTTGTTATTATTGGGATTTGGGATCAAGGATTCAATTTCGGCAATTTCAAAGAATCAGTATGGTGAGATCATTACTTATGATTTTTCTATTACCTACAAAGACGGAATAAAAAATGCAAAAAAAGAAGAGCTTGTAAATTGGGCAAAGAAACAAGATCACATGACGGACTTGATGGAAGTCAGTGAATCTGCGGTAACGATACGTGCAAATGGAGAAAAACAAGATGCAACGATGATTCTTCCGATGTCCAAAGAGAATTTTGATGGATATATTACCTTACAAGACAGAAAGAGTAAGACCAGATATAAGCTGGATGATGAAGGAATCATTCTGACAGAGAAAGCAGCATCGCTGCTTGGGGTAAGTAAAGGAGATACAATAACGATCAAAAAGTCAGGGGATCAAAGGATTAAGGCAAAGATCAGCCAGATTACAGAAAATTATCTGCAGCATAAAGTGTATATGACCCCAAGATTATATGCCAGACTTTATCACAAAAAAGCAGAAACAACAGGTATTTATTGTATTGAGAAGAATATATCTAAGAAAAAGATGCAGGAAAACGGAAAGAAGATTCTTGCAAGAGACGAGGCTTCGGCACTTCATTTTTCATCTGACGATGCAAAGACGATGGAAGATATGGTGAATAATCTGAATATCGTGGTTGTTGTATTGATCGTATCTGCAGGATTGCTTGCATTTGTGGTATTATATAATTTGAACAATATCAATATTTCAGAACGAAGAATGGAACTTGCAACGATCAAAGTGCTGGGATTCTATGATGGAGAAGTCGGTGCTTATGTTTATCGCGAGAATATTTTGCTGACGATCTTAGGAACGATCGCAGGAATCATTTTAGGAATCCTGTTACATAAATATGTTATATTTACGACAGAAGTTGACTTGATCATGTTTGGAAGACAGATTTATCTTCCAAGCTATGTTTACAGTATTTTACTAACAATTGCTTTTTCGATTCTTGTAAACTTCTTCATGTATTTTCAGCTGAAGAAGATTGATATGGTAGAATCACTGAAAAGCACAGAGTGACGGAAAGGAAAAGAGACTATGAAAATGAACGAATTAATGATTTACCAGGTGTTTCCACTACGCGCATTAACAGACGGAGAGCCTTCCCATGGAATTTTAGAGATGATCGACTGGATTCCACACATCAAGAAACTTGGAATGAATGCAGTTTATTTTTCACCGGTATTTTCATCCAGTGATCATGGATATGATACGAAAGATTATCAGAAGATCGATGAGAGACTTGGAACGAATGAAGACTTCAAAACGATGTGTGATGCCATACACAAAGAAGGAATTCAGGTCATCTTAGACGGAGTATTCAACCATGTCGGAAGAGAATTCTTTGCATTTGAAGATGTGAGAGAGAAGAAATGGGATTCTCCATACAAAGACTGGTTCTATATTAATTTTGATGGAAACAGCTGCTATGATGATGGATTCTGGTATGAAGGCTGGGAAGGACATTTTGAGCTGGTTAAATTAAATCTTGATAATGAGCAGGTTCGAAATTATTTATTAGAATCCGTTGGAAAATGGATGGATGAGCTTGGAATCGACGGATTAAGACTGGATGTTGCTTATATGTTAAATCGAAACTTTATGAAAGCACTGGTAGATTTTGTTCATGGAAAGAATCCAGAATTTTTAATGATCGGGGAAATGCTTCATGGAGATTACACACAGCTTGTGAATCCGGACTTGCTTGATTCCGTGACGAATTATGAATGTTACAAAGGATTATATTCAAGCTTTAACACACACAATATGCATGAGATCGGCTATTCCTTAAATCGTCAGTTTGGTCCGGAAGAATGGACATTGTACAAAGGACTTCCATTATATAATTTCGTGGATAATCATGATGTGGAGAGAATTGCAACACAGTTAGAGGATAAAGAACACCTGCCTCTTATTTATGCAATGGAATTTGCAATGCCAGGGGTTCCGGGAGTTTACTATGGAAGTGAATGGGGAATGGAAGGCAGGAAAGAGCAGGGAAGCGATGACAGTCTGCGTCCAAGAATCCACAAAGAAGACTTACAGGAAAATGAACTGACAGAATATATCGCAAAACTGGCCGAAGTAAGAGCAGGATCACCAGCATTGAAGTATGGAGACTATTTACAGCTGGCAATTGCTCCTGATGTTCTGGTATTCCAGAGAAGAACAAATGAAGACCGTATTATCTTTGCAATGAACTGTGGAGAAGGCGAATTTACGGCACATTTTGATGCACAGGCAGGCTGCGGAACGGATCTGATCACAGGAGAATCTGTTGATTTTGGGGGAGGACTTGTGATCAAAGGAAAAACAGCAATGATAATTCGAACAGAAGAGTATAAGTTTTAAAATTAAATGCGACAAGAGGTATTAAACCTCTGCCGCATTTATTTTTTTACACAAAAAGCAGAATGCGGTAGAGCTTAAAAACTCTTACCGCATTTTTTATTTATAAAGGAAAGGAGAATGAGAACGTGGCAAGGAAATATAAAAGATTGAATTATGAAGACCGAAAAGCCATTGAAGCGATGTGCAAACAGGGAAAGCGTGCAGAAGAGATAGCGGAAGCAATGGACGTTCACAGAGCCACCATCTACCACGAACTGAAAAGGGGTGGCGCAGAAAATGGAAACCGAAAGCAGTACAGCGCAGACATGGCACAGAAGGCAATATAATTTGTTCCCCGAAAAGGATCGGGGAAGTACATATGAAAGGCGGAAGAATATGAAGCTGAATATTAAAAAATTTATGATGACAGAAATGGGCGGAGAACTGGAAGAAACGATTAAGGCGTGGGATCAGGCACTGGAAGAAAGAAGAAAAGCGACGCCGGGAATTGGCGATCCGGATCAGGGACTGGGCTTCGGATACTGGGATCGTACCTGTAAAAGCTGTCAGGATAGATGGGAAGTTTTCAAGTTAGCAATCAGACAGTTTTATGGAATTGAATTCAACTTTACACGGACAGATGAATACTTCGGAATTTGCAACGATGATGAAACTATCTGGCTGATGAAAGAGAACAGAGAGGAGGAACGACAGTGACAAAGAAAAGATCGACTGACATCCGGACATGTCCCGTGTGCGGACATCAGGTGCAACGAAGTGACATGCAGTTCACACGGGACTGCAACGGGATCCCGTTCAGACTGGTTTGCTGGGACTGCTACGATCAGCTAATGGCGAAAGGCTATGACGGGGAATATTACACGGAAGCAGATGAAAATATTGATTATGACTATTAAGCAAAGGACATGAAAATGGCAATCGAAAGAACAGTAGAAACGGACGTATATTGCGATGTATGCGGCGAGTGGATCATGGGCTGGAAATCTAATGATACAGGAGTTAGCAGAGCATGGGCGGCAGAATACACGAGGAGAAGAGGGGGAACGGTTGGAAAGAAAATCGTTTGCAAGAAGTGCAGGATAAAAGAACGGATCCGGACATGTAGTTTGCAACGCAAGATCGGGAATGCAGGAAGGGATAGTGACGGGACATGTATGGGATTTGCAAGCGTGGTATCGGACGAACCGATGGAAAGATGCAAAAGATGCATAGCCTGCACATCTTATCAATGGGAAGAATAGTTCAGAGGATAGAAGCCGAAACGGGGCGCAAGCCCCGTCCGGTCACGATGGCAACGTGATCGCTGACGATGGCAAGCTGATAGCCGTCCGATGAACACTGTGGAAAAATAGCGGCGGGCATAGACTGCCAGAATTCTATGCGGATGTTCAACAGGTTTTCAGATGCTTTTTAATGCGAAAAGCAACAACGCAGCGTCAGATGTTGCCGGAAGGGGTGTGGTGATATATATGACTGCGCTGATCAGCGCAGATTGATTATGCCGAAAGGCAGTACATAGAAAGGAAAATGAACAGATGACAGCAACAGAAGAAAGACCAGTGCAGATTTTGGAACTATTCGGAGGAATAGGAAGCCCGCGATGTGCATTGCGAAATCTGAAGATACCAACAAAAGCGATCGACTACGTTGAAATTGATGAAAAAGCAGTCCGATCTTATAACAATATGTTCAGTGAAGAACTGCTATACAAAACACAGTCTGTTGTGGGATGGAATCTGAAGCCGGACATTTTAATACATGGAAGTCCGTGTCAAGATTTCAGCATAGCCGGACATCAAAGAGGGGCAGACGAAGGAAGTGAAACAAGATCGAGTTTGATGTGGGAAACGATTCACATCATTGACCAGATGGGAGAATGGAAACCGAAATATGTAATCTGGGAAAATGTGAAAAATGTGACATCGAAACATATGATCGCGAATTTTGTGCGTTATCAAAAAGAGATGGAACGAATGGGCTATACAAATAATTACGATGTTTTAGATGCAAGAGAATTCGGACTGCCACAAGCACGCGAAAGAGTGTTCACGATCAGTTGCCTGAATGGTGAAAAATTTGATTTCACAAGCCTGATCAGGACGCCTATGCGTAAAATCAGCGAATTTTTGGAAGATAACGAAAACGTTCCGGAAGTATATAACGTCACACAGCCATCTGTATATAACGTGATCGGCGCGTCGGGAATAAAAAGAGCGACAGTGATCAAAGACTTTGCTTATACGATTACAACGCGACAGGACAGAACACCAGCGCAGGTGATTGACTGTGGATCAGGAAGATACCGATACTTGACAGAACGGGAATGCTGGCGACTGATGGGATATACAGACGAAGAATTTGAAGCAGCGAAAGCTGTGCATGAGAGAAAAGGAAGATATTACATGACACTGTATAAACAGGCGGGGAATAGCATAGCGGTTCCGATATTTGAAAGCATCTTCCGAAAGATAATTCTGGGAGAGGAGAGAACAAAGAAGGATGACAGTGAACGTCAGAAAGGCGATGCAGGACGTTAGAAAAGCAGGGTAATATAAAAGCCTTCTGGTATGCTTGGCGGCACCAGAAGGCTTCACAGTGGCTTCAGGACGATGCCCGAAAACCATAGTACACATCGAAGATATTGTACACCGGACAGCCTGAAAAGTCAATGAATCCGCGCTTTTTTGGACTTCCTAAAACGACCTTGTAATGGATACTAACAATTCAACTAACAAAGGAAGTAAAGGGAATGGGAAAGAAAAGAAGGAAGGCTGTATATGTCCCTTATGACTATGAAACAGCGTATAAGAATAGCCTGGATAAGATGGAGGAAGCAAACGAAGAAAGGATCCTAAAGGAAGGCAAGGTGAAAAGCATCTATGCAACGAAGGAGATCCGATCAGGTGATCAGCTGGAAGTGGAAATCTATCCAGAATTTACGAAGGGACAGAAAGATCAGATCCCGGATGAAGGGAAGAGAAAAAGACAAAGACAAGCACAGAAGAATCTGAATGATAAAAACAGTAAAAAGATGTGCGAAAGGGTGATCGGTGAGAACTTCACAGATAGAGATATATGGGCGACATTCACATACACGGATGACAATATGCCTGCTTCGATGGAAGTGGCAACGAAGAACATGCAGAACTATATCAGGCGACTGAATTACCAGCGAAAGAAGCAGGGATTGAGTAATGCAAGATATGTGTATGTCACAGAATGCAGTGAAAAAGGACGCTGGCATCATCACATCGTTATGGATGGCGATGTGGATATGGACACGGTTGAAGCGGCCTGGAATCTTGGAAAAAGAAATGAGATCAGAAGGCTTCAGAGGGATGAAAACGGACTGGTCGGAATGGCAAGGTACATCACGAAAGAGAAAAGCAAAAAAGGAAAGTATCAAAAGACATGGTGTGCATCAAAGGGACTGCGGAAACCGAAAGAAAAAGTCAATCATTACAAAACAAAACAGAAGGATGTGGACAGGATCGTAAAAGGAGATCTGAATGTCTGCGATCATTTGATGAAATGGTATGGCGATAAATATGATTTTGCTGAAGCAGAAGTGAAATACAACACGTTCAACGGCAGATTCTACATATACGGGCGGATGCGGTTGAGGAAAGGAACGGCACATGACAAGGGCAAGAAGTAGGAGAACAGCACGAAGAAAGATCAAAAGACAGATAAGGAAGACTTTGAATATCATATGCACTGTATGGGATTTCATTGCAAGACATCCGGCAATGCTTGCGATGCCACTGATCATTTTCCTATTGGTGTTGACAATACAAATGCACGAATTTGAAAAGCAGGTGCAGGCGTGGGATCAGGAGATCCGGCAGCAGCAGGAACAGATCGAAGAATTGTATGACCGTCAGGATCCAGTGGAGCAGACAGACATGACGGATGTATATGGATGCAAAAGTCTGTACGGTACATATGATTTTCCGTGGAATACAATGTCGCAGGACTGGGGGAGCGATCAAGTGACAGGATTTTACTATCATGAAATATCTGAAGAATGCAAGGCGGCAGGCGGAGAGTTACCGACAATCATTCAGGTATACACATACATTGTATGCGAACAGAATGGCGTCGATTATGAAATGGTTTTTGCATTGATCGAACAGGAATCCCGATGCAGATGGGACACTGAAGGCGACAATGGAACGTCAATCGGTTTGATGCAGGTGTCGGAAAAATGGCATATGCAAAGGATGGAAGAACTGGGAGCGTATGACTTGAAGAATCCATATCAGAATGTGCTGGTTGGTGTGAATTATCTGTCAGAAATCCAGAATGATCTTCGCGGAACAGTACCAGATGAAGATCTTCCGTACTATACGCTGGCAGTTTATAACTACGGGAAGCAGGGCGCAAAAGCGAATCTGTGGGATCAGGGCATTGTGAAGTATACATACAACACGAAGATTATGGATCGAGCGCAACAGCTGAAGGAAGAGAAAAAGAAAGCAGAGGAGGGACGCAGATGATCAGGAGCATCTCAAAGAAGATCCAGCACATGATCCGTATGATCAGGATCCGGCAATGCCATCACTGCTGTCTGTTCTGCAAATATTGGAACATATGCAAGGAGAAAGAAGAGTGAATCGAAGATACGCAAGAAGAAGCGAGGATACAGAGCAAATGAGCGTCATGGACTGGGCGCGATGGAACCAGAACGCACATCCGGAACTGGAACTGCTGCATCATTGCCCGAATGGGGGGAGCCGCAACAAAGCAGAAGCGGTGAAACTGAAACAGATGGGCGTGAAAGCTGGGATTCCGGATCTGTGTCTTCCGGTTCCGATGGGAATGTACAACGGTTTGTACATTGAAATGAAATACGATACCGGAAGACTGGAAGACAGCCAGAAGAAAATGCTGAAGGCACTGGCGGCAGCAGGACATTACTGCACAGTTTGCTATGGGGCAGAAGAAGCGATCCGGGTGCTGCAAGAATATATCAACCTGAAGAAAATTGATGCTGGAAAAAGAGAAGATACAATGTCAGAACAGAACCTGATGATTAGAAAGAACGGGAAAGTGAAATGTATTATTTTCAAAGAGTAGAAGAAAGATCCAAACAGGCAAGGAAAGCACTGAAGAACTGCGAACTGGCGCAAAGGCAGAAAAAATTCGGATTCAAGGAAGCAGTGATCAGCAGCCGCGGAGAATGTACCGGATGCAGAAATCCAGATGACGGGGCGCTGGATCGAAAGTGCAAGCGTTGCCAGTATAACGAATACTATGAAGCGAAGTGATTACGCTTTTCCTTGCGGCGGCTGCATATGCAATCACTGTGCGAACAGAGTGGAAACGATAGACAACTGCACCGGAGAAGCAAAAGAACCTTGCTTCGTATGCGATGAGTGCAGATGGCATGACGGAGATACGAAGAATCCGGATAAATGGAAACAGGAATGTGATGAATATATCATCACAGAGGAGCAGGCAAAAAGAAACAGAAAAAAATTCAAAATTGTGAAATAGGAGGTACACATCATGAAAACAATCGCAATTATGAACCAGAAGGGCGGAATCGGCAAAACAATGACGGCGGCTTCGATCGCCTACCTGCTGGGAGAAGAACAGGGAAAGAAGGTGCTGTTGGTTGATGCGGATCAGCAGGGCAATGTATCAATGTTGTATGACAGATACAAACCGGAAGGGATCGGGATGTCCGAATTACTGGAAAGACACAGAAGCGTCGGGGGATCTTACAAGACAACAGACCTGATCCAGACAACACCGTATCACAATATTGACATCATCACAGCAAATGGATATTTAATGCGGACTAACATGAATCTGCTACTGAACGAAAAAGAAGATCAGATCCTTCGCTTTGCGGCTGCAATGCTGGAAGTGCAGGATGTATATGATTATTGTGTGGTTGATTGCGGGTTGCTGCTGGATATGACCGTGACGAATGTTCTGGTGGCGACGGATCTTGTGATCCTTCCGGTTAAGATCGGCGGATTTGAAATTGAAGCGATTGCGAATATGGATGAACAGCTGGAAGATCTGCGAAGCCTGAATGACCGGATCCGCATGAAGATTTTAATGACTATGCGACAGAAGAACCAGACAAGCCTTCAGGTGGAAGCATGGCTGAAAGAATCATCTGGACAGGATTGCTTCGTGACGGCTGTTAGAAGATCCATCATTGCAGAAAAAGCGACAATGCAACGTGTGCCGCTTCCGAAGTTTTCTAAAAATTGTATTGTCACACAGGACTATCGGAATGTTGTGACAGAACTGCTGAAAGATATGGAGGGATAGGCATGGACATTGATGGACAGGTAACGATCAGCCTGAAGACATTTAACCAGCTTCAGGACAGAGCAAAGCAGGCGGACGAACTGAAAAAGAGAATGCAGGATCTGCAAGAGGAGATCACGGACATTATTGATCAGATCGACGAAACAGAAGCAGAACCGATCTTTCGTGAAATTGATGATAGCAATATGACAGATAAACAGATACAGAAAAGGTTCGATGAAGCGATTGCGAAGTTTAGGATCATTCTGGATCCGGAGAAGACAAAGCGTTTGATTCAGAAGTACATAGAAAAAGACAGAAGTGATTCACATGCGGATGTGAAGAACGCAAGCCGGAAGGTGCTGGAACAGATAACGATCACGATGAAAACAGAGGAGGAATAAACATGGCAGCAGGATGGAGCGTAATGGATGCCTTAAATAAAAACAGCAAGGCAGCAGCAGAAGAGAAACCGAAAGCAAGATTCCGGACACGGGACATTAGCATCCGGAAGATTTACAGCAATGACAGGAATTTTTATTCGATGCCGGGAATTGAACAGCTGGCACAGGAGATCTTGGCGGTTGGTCTGATGGAGAATATGACAGTGGCATATGCGCCGTGTGAACGCGGAGAATATAAGATCATCGCCGGGGAAAGAAGATGGCGTGCATTGAATTTGTTACTGGAAAAGGGATATGAAGATTTTGAAACGGCGACATGCCAGATCAAAAGCGCAGCTGAAGAGAACGAAGAAATGGTACAGCTGATCATTGCGAATGCGTATCGTGACAAGACGATCGCGGACATGTTGGAAGAGGAAAAACGCCTGAAGGAATCACTTCAGTACATGAAGGATAATGGATTGACGCTTCAGGGGTACAAACTGGACAGCGGACGTCTGCGTGATGTGATTGCTTCGATCATGAATATGACTGGAACGAAGATTGCACAGATCGAAAGCATTAACAAACATTTGATTCCGGAATTTTCAGCAGAACTGAAAGAAGGTCGCTTGACATTTTCAGCAGCATATGAAATTAGCGGAATGGCAGAGGATAAGCAGATGGAACTGCTGGAAAAGTACAAAGAAGGCGGGCTGTCATTAAAAGAAGTGAAACAGGCAAAGAAAGAGATCGAAGAAGCAGCAGAGAAAGCAGAAATTCCGGGGCAGATGAATTTGCCGGAAGATCCGGAGGAATGGGAGCAAGAGGAAGCAGAAGAGGAGCAGGAAGAAGAATGGCAGCAGGCACATCCGGAAAGCATCACATCACTTTGCTATTCATGCCAGCGATATTCAGAATGCAACGTGAAAACAGGGACATGTCAGGACTGTGATCGTTATGTTGATAAGGCGGAAGCTGAAAAGACGCCGGAACAGCGATATGACGAGGAGCAGGCGGCAATCGACAGGGAAACGGCGAAAAAGCTGACTGAAATGGAGCAGGAAGAAAAGATGAAGAACCTGCCTTCGGATGAAAAGAAAGCGCGAATGATGCGGGTGTCGGCGGAACTGTTCAAAGACATCAAAGAAGGAAAGATCCGTCACATGATTGTAAAAGAGGATCAGGCGGGATACAGAGAAAAGGACATTTTGACACTGCTTGCATTCCGCGATGGAAGATCAACAGGTGAACAGATGCGTGTGTGCATTACATGCGCCGATGATGCGCAGACATCCAGTGCGATCATTGAAGGATATGCTGTCATCGGGATCATGGATGTTTACGATGCGGAAGCACTGGGATTGATTGACTTGGGGGATGAAGACTGATGGCAGATAAAGATAAATTTATAAAACCGGAATTGAAGACATACAGCGCAAAGAAGTTGTTGACACAGGATAGACTGATGAACGCTATGATCGGAATTAGAGAAATTCAGACGCAGCTATGGAAAACGATGCCGGATGATCAGTATGAAAAGCTGGAACCGGAATTTGACACAGCGATCGCTGCAATGATGGCGCATATGTGCGGGGTGATGCCCGCACACGCGCAACCGGATCAGGAAAACGGTCAAGATGTCCTGATGCCTGCGACATAGGAAAGGAGAACGACATGGAAAAGAAATTCAATGAAGAAGCGTACAGAAACGGAGCAGAAGTTGTTTGCGACGTCTGCGGATCTGTAATTGAACACATAAATGTGAAAACAAGGATCATCGCAAGACAGGCGGAAGGATTCAACGTGACAGAACAGTATTTTACCTGTCAGGAATGCGGGAAGAAATACACAGTGCTGATTGTAGATCATGAAATGCAGTTCTTGATTCAGAAACGGCAGCAGGTGGAACGACAGATCAAACTGCATAGACAGATCCGAAGTCGGGCACAGACGATCCAGCGTCTGATCACAAAGATTGAAAAGATCAAGAAGCAGCAGGAAGAAAGAATGATTATGCTGAAGGAACAATACAAGGAGGAAATCGGATCATGATGCAGATGAACATCGAAAGAATGATAAATGCAACAGGATCGTTGCTGATCTGGCTTGTGATGATACTGGCAGCAGTGATTCTTGCAGGTCTGATCATAATTGCAGCAAAGGCAATCAGTCAGGGCATTAAAGATATGGACAGGAAAGGAGAAAGGAAAGATGCAGATAACAACACTTCCGAAAGATGATGTAAAAAGAGGAGAAATCTATTATATAAGCCGGGGAGGATACAACACAGGAAGCGAACAGCAGGCAGACAGACCGGGCGTAATTGTCAGCAATGATAAAAACAATAAAAATAGTCAGACACTGGAAGTTGTATATTTGACAACGCAGCCGAAGAATGAACTTCCGACACATTGCACGATCCGATCAACAGGGCGCGTCAGCACTGTTTTATGCGAACAGATCCATACAGTCGCTGTGGAACGCATTGGAAAATACATCGGAGTGTGTACAGCGCAGGAGATGCAGAACATCGACATAGGGCTGATGATCTCGATCGGTTTAGGCGATGCGGGGGGGGGCGACAAAGGACAAAACAGTTGTCACTGATCAGAAAGAAGAGAAAAAAGCAGAGGAGAAAAAGACGGAAACGAAAGTCCAGACGGAAACAAATGAAGAACTGATCAAGACAAGGGCGGAAAGAGATATATTCAAGAAGCTGTATGAACAGATGACCGAAAGGCTGTTAGAAAGGTGAGAATGAGAAAAACACAGATTGTACTTGCAACAGGGGAAGTATACGACGTTGAAGACAAAGGAGAAAAAAGAATACTAATTCCAGTGGGATACATAAAGCAGGAGGAAGAAAAACATGAACAAAGTGATTTTGATGGGACGTTTAACACGGGATCCACAGGTGAGATACACACAGGGGCAGGATCCGATGGCGATTGCAAGATTTACGCTTGCGGTCGATCGAAGGGGAAGAAAACAGGAAGGTCAGCAAGATGCTGACTTTCCTTCTTGTGTTGCTTTTGGGAAAAGTGCGGAATTTGTGGAAAAGTATGTGCATCAGGGAACGAAGATTGTGTTGACCGGGCGGATCCAGACAGGAAGCTACACAAATAAAGACAATATCAAAGTATACACGACGGAAGTGATTGCGGAAGACATCGAATTCGCAGAAAGCAAAGCGGCAGCAGAGGGATCCAGCGGAGCAGGAGGACATCAAAAACCGGATCAGACGGAAAACGATGGATTTATGAATATACCGGAAGGCATCGACGAAGAATTGCCTTTCAATTAAGCAAAAAGGAAGGATGTGACGATATGGGGCTGAAAGAAGCGTTTAGAAAAGTGGGACAGGCGATCGAAGAAACAAAAATGAAGATCGGAATGAAAAAATACAAAAAAGGCGGAATTCAGGTCGAAGAAAAAGACCAGAAGCCGGAAACGGTAATTCCTATAAATGATATTCCACTACCGGAAGAAAAAAGGGAAACAGAAGATGCAGAAATCCGAAAAATCGAAGATCTTCCGGCATATGAAGACAGAAAATTTTATATTGCGGCTAAAATGCAGGTTGAACCGAAGGAAGTGGAAAAAGTGATCAGAAAAACGGAAGCAGAATGGAATCTGTCGCCAGATAAGGCAGCAGAAACATTGAAAATGATCAGTGATGCAGCCGTGAAGCTGAATATGGCGTTTACGGAAATGATGGAAAATATACGGCAGGTAGCTGACAAAATATCAGAGGTTTTCAGGCGTATACATGAAAATAATACGATGACAGAAACACAGATCAGAAAAAGAGAATTATGGCGGCGATATTATGAGGAGAAAAGCCGGATGTCAAACAATGAGCGCAGAAGGCGAGGGATTCCGATGGTAAAACGACCAAAACGGCAGCAGTATAGACCGCCGAAAAAGAAGACGACAAAAGGATAATAAAGGAAGGATGGTGTGGCAAATATGGAGCAGGAAAAGGAAAAGAATGAAGAAACCTTCGTGAAGAAGGTGGTGCAGACAGCACTGGAAGCGGAAAGACAGATCCGCAGGCAGCAGGTGCTGCACAACACACGGATGCTGATGGAAGAATACATCGAAATGAAAAGACACATTGAAAGTGCAGTATCGGAGGAAGAAGAACTGAAGGAAGAACAGTATGATGTATTCAGAGGAGAAGGCGCACATCTCGGAAGTGTTCGCAGGTCAAAAATGAAGACGGCAATGATGATTGCGAATATTGACAGAGCAATGGAAGAACTGCGGGCAGAATATGAAACGAAGGAAATGATATACAAATACGATGCCTTTAAGATGCATTATATTGACGGGGTATCGTATGAAGAGATTGCAGACATCCAGAACTGCGGAAAGAACACACCGTCCAGATGGTCAAAAGAATTGATCAGGAAAATGTCGGTGAAGTTATTCGGGATAGATGGCGTTGAAAAATATTAAAAAGAAATCCTTTTTGCTTTTCTTTTTGGGGAAAAGTTGGGGAAAAGCTGGGGTTTTAATGGTGGGATGAAAGATGTAAACTGATAGCGTGGAAAGTTGCAAGAAGCGATTGTACAGAAATGTGCAGTCGCTTTTTTATTGCCATTTCCACGCCCTTCTGAACACTGCAACGGGCATCCGTAAAGATGCCTGCGTGCGGTGTGTATATAGCACGAAAGAAGGTGGTGCATAGTGCTATTACACAGATGTAAATGCGGGACATTGATACCGCAGGAATTACGCTTGTGTCCGGACTGTGAAGCAAAGGAAAGCGACAAGGTGTCAAGGCACATGGAATACAATCTGCGCCGGAGAAATAAGAAAGCAGCAGCTTTTTATGTGTCGGCGGAATGGCGCAAAGTACGGGCGTTTGCATTGTCTTTATATGACAGCTTAGACATGTATGCGTACTATGTTCAACACAAGATCGTTGTGGCTGACATGGTACACCACATCACAGAGATAGAAGAAGACTGGACGCAACGTTTGAACGTGGAAAATCTATTCCCGTTAAGCAATGGAAACCACGGGATCATCAGTGCGCTGTACAAGAAGGATGAAGCAACGAAAAGACAGACACAGGAGCTGCTACGGAACATTATCCGCCAGCACTGGAAAGGGGTAGGGGGTATCGAAAAAGTTTTGACCGGGCTGGATTAGTCGCGCCCCCTCTATTCTGTGGAGAAAACTCCCCACGGAAATTTCAGATATAAGGGCAAACGGTCATGTGTCAGATTCTGACACAATCCGCAAGGAAAAGCAGCGGGAAAGGAGGTCGATATAATGGCAGGACAACGACAGCCGATCGCGCTGGTACAAGCAAAAGGAAAGAAACATCTGACAAAGGCAGAGATCGCAGAAAGAGAACGGACGGAAGTGAAAGCATCGTCGGACAGAGTGACGCCGCCGTCATACCTGACAGCTACGCAGAAAAAGGCATTCAGAAAAACAGTGAAAGAACTGCGGGCGATCGACCTGATTTCAAACTTGGACGTGGAAGCACTGGCGCGGTTAGTGATCGCGCAGGAGAAATACAGAGAAGTGACAGAAACGATTGCAAAGCAGCCACTGATGGTAACTGTGGCATACGACACAGGGGAAAAAGATGCAGAAGGCAATCCGATCATGGCAGAACATGAGGTTGTGAACAGTCAGGTGGAACGTCTGGCGATCATTCAGGACAGGTATTTCAAACAGTGCCGACAGGGTGCAGCAGATTTTGGACTGACAGTATCGTCAAGATGCCGTCTGATTATTCCAAAAGCACCGGAAGCACCGAAGACAAACAAATTTAAAGACAAGTTTGCGTGATGATGCGATGCAGGACAGAACAACACAGTACGCTGCGGATGTCCTTGCGGGAAAAATAATTGCCGGGGATCTGGTAAAACTTGCCTGCAAGCGTCATCTGGATGACATCGAAAAGTCAAAGGCTGCGCCATATAAATACTATTTTGATGTGGAGCAGGCGGAAAGAATCATTGAATTCGCTGAAACATTGACCATCGCAGAAGGCGAAGAGGAAGAACAGGTCGAATGTTACGCATTCCAGTGTTTTATTCTCGGAAATCTGAACGGATGGCGGACGAAAACAGGCGGACACAGAAGATTCCGAACATCATATGTGCAACTTGGAAGACAGAACGGTAAATCTTTTCTGAATGGAATTCTGGCTGCATATTACGGAAATTTTGAGAAGTACAAATACGGTCAGATATACTGCACAGCAACAAAAAAAGATCAGTCGCTGATCGTATTCAATGAAATTGTGAAGTTTATCAGGTCAGATCCTGATCTGGATGAATGCTTCAACATACACGAACACAACAGCACAATAGATTGTTTGCTGACACATAGCAAAATAAAGGCACTTTCAAGAGATACGAAGTCGATCGACGGATTCCGCCCGTATCTTGGAATTGTTGATGAATACCATGCACACAAAAACGACCAGATGTACAAACTTCTGGAAGGCGGAATCAAGAAGATGAAATCTGCACTGATCAGTGTGATCACGACAGCAGGGTTTGATCTGAAGTCACCATGTTATGCATTGTATGAATATTGCGTGAAGGTGCTGAAAGGCATTGCACACAATGATTCACAGTTCATATACATCGCACAAATGGATGAAACAGACGACATGTGGACGCCGAAGAACTGGATCAAGGCGAATCCAATCCTGCAATATGATCCGGAAGCACTTGAAAACATGGTTCCGATTGCTGAAACAGCGAAAGAGATGGGCGGATCCAGTTTGCGTGATTTCATTGTGAAACAGCTGAACATGTGGATTCAATGGACGAATGATGTCTATTTGAAAGACATGGAATTGTGGCAAAATGGCGCAACAAAGAAGACACTAGAAGATTTTCGGGGACAGAAGTGCTATGTGGGACTGGATCTTTCTGCTGGTGGAGATTTGACATCACTGGCGATCGTTTTTCCGTTCTTGAAAGATGATGTCAGAAAATATTTTGTTCATGCACACAGTTTCATACCGAAAAGAAGGGTTGAAGAACATATCAAAACAGACCGGACGGAATATGACTTATGGATCCGCGACGGACTTGTGACGGTAACAGAAACGATGGGCGGGGTAAAAACTGACTATCGGTATATTTTAACCTACTTGGAAAAAATCATCACCGATTATGAACTGGATGTGCAATTTATTCTTTACGATCCGCATAATGCGTCAGCTTTCCTGACTGATCTGGAAGCATTGGGATTCGACAGCGTGGCTGTAACACAGTCAGCAAAGGCACTGAATGATGCAACGGTTGATTTCAAACTTGAAATTGAATCCGGAAATGTGGAACACGATGGAAACGCGATGATCAAATGGTCGATCGCGAATGCAAAGACAACTTCCAACAGTTTCGGAGAAATCAAGATCGACAAAGAGTATCAGACAGAACGAATCGACGTGATAGATGCGATTATTGACGCATGGACAGCTGCAATGAAAGGTGAAGTGAAACAGAATACAGCAGAATCGGTCGAAGAATGGCTGAAACTATATGAAGCAAGCAAGAAAAAACAGGCGAGGGGGTGATGCAGGTTGAATGTATGGCAGAAGTTCAAAGGATGGATTGCGAAAAAAATGAACTTCACCGTGGAAACATCGCCAGCGATGAAGGAAGAATCATTTCTTGAATGGCTTGGAGTGAAAAGAAAAAACAAGGATGTGATGGCGGAAGTAACGTACTTCACATGCTTGAAAATGATGTCTGAAACGCTGGCAAAAATACCGTGGAAATATTATCAAAAAACAGACAAAGGGATCATTGAACCAGAATTGTCGGATGTTGCGAAACTGCTGAAAAACAGACCGAATCCATTTATGACGCCCACAGCTTTCTGGAATGCTGTGGAGATGAACCGAAACCACTTCGGAAATGCGTATGTATATGTCAGGTCGAAGTTCAAAAGAAAAAAATACGGCGGAGAATACAAAGTCATGGACTTGTGGATCATGCCGTCGAACTGCGTGCAGATCGTAGTGGATGATGAAGGATACTTCGGAGGAAGGGGAAAGATCTGGTACGTCTACAACGATAAATACAGCGGGCAGCAATATGTGTTCGGGACAGATGAAGTCCTGCATTTCAAGACATCACACAGCTTGGATGGTATTACGGGGCTTCCTGTGCAGGCAATATTGAAGACAACTGTGGAGGGCGCAGCGGCATCACAGGACTATCTGAACAGTTTATATGAAAGCGGACTGACTGGGAAAGCAACGCTGGAATACACAGGAGATCTGAACAAAGATTTGAAAGAAAAACTGGTGCAGGCATTTGAAGAATTCGGATCAGGTGCAAAAAATGCCGGAAAAATCATTCCGGTTCCACTTGGGATGAAACTGACGCCGCTGGATATTAAACTTTCGGACAGCCAGTTCATCGAATTAAAGAAATATTCAGCACTTCAGATTGCAGCTGCATTCGGAATCAAGCCGAATCAGATCAATGATTATACAAAATCTTCGTACAGCAACAGCGAAATGCAGCAGTTGTCATTCCTGACAGATACGATGCTTTTTGTGTTAAAGCAGTACGAAGAAGAAGTCAATTATAAGTTATTGACAGATGAAGAAGCCTTCAGCGAAGGAAAATATTACAAACTGAATGAAAAAGTTCTGCTAAGAACTGACAGCAAGACACAGATGGAGATTTTCGCAACAGGTGTCCAGAATGGAATTCAAAAAGTGAATGAATGCCGACGAAAACTGGATCTGATGGATGCAGAAGGCGGTGATCAGCTGATCGTGAACGGAAATTATATTCCGATCACAGAAGTTGGAAAGCAGTACGAAAAAGCGGGAAATGCACAGCAGCAAAGCGTGCTTCCTATACAGCCGGAAACGGATCAGAAAACGCAGAAGGATCTGGAAGAAGGAGATCAGGCAGACACGACCGGAACAGAACCTGATGAAAAAGAATCGCAGGAAGGAGGGGAAAACGATGAAGAATAAATTCAATTTTTCACGGAGAAATCCAAAAACAAAGAAGATTGAAAATACTGGATTTATGGAATTCAGAAATGTATCGAATAATGCAGCAGACCTGTATATATACGGTGACATTGTTTCTTCAACATGGGAAGCATGGTGCGATGAAGATACATGCCCGCAGGATATATCGGATTTTATGAATCAGATTGAACCGGGGGCTGAACTGACGGTGTACATCAACAGTGGCGGTGGTGACGTATTTGCCGGGATAGCGATTCACAGCATTTTATCACGGCATACCGGACATAAAACAGGCATCGTGGACGGAATGGCTGCGTCGATCGCATCCGTGATCCTGATGGCTTGTGATTCGATTGTAATGTCATCGGGAGCGCAGATCATGATTCACAAACCGCTGTCATGGGCATATGGAAATGCGGATGATTTTCAGCGGCTGATCAGTGAACTGGATAAATGTCAGAAAAGCATCACGGACATATATATGGGACGAGTGAAAGAAGGCGTGACAGAAGAACAAGTCACAGATCTGATCAATGCCGAAACATGGATGACGGCAGAGGAAGCAAAGGAAATCTTCGATGTGCAGATCGAAGAACGTCCAGCGGTCGCCGCCTGTGTTGGCTGGATGATGGAGAATTTCAAAAAAGCACCAGAAGGCATTAAAACACAAAGCGCAGATGATGTGACGGCGAAGATTACAGCCGAAGAAGAAGCAATCATCGAAGAAATGGAACTTTTCGGAATCTAAGGAGGAAAACAGAATGAGCAAAGCAGCAAGGGCATTGCTGAAGAAGATCAATGACAAGAAAAATGCGATCAGAGGTCTTCAGGGGCAGGGAAAAACACAGGAAATGAAGGATCAGATGGCGGAACTTCGTGAGATGCAGGAAGAATTCGACATGCTGATGGAAATGGAAGAAGACGATGACGATGGTATCAAGGATTCTTTGCACAATGGGAAGGCGAAGGAAATTGAAGATGGTCAGAAGTCTAAAAAGTACAGCAAAGCGCAGGTGTGCAAAGCGTTTGTAAACAGGATCGTATATGGTCTTCGTAAACGTGCTATGCCGGAAGAAGATCAGGAGATCATGGACAGCTTCAAAAACATGATGAAGGAAGACGTAGACGAGGATGGAGGTTTTACGGTTCCGGAGGATGTAAGCACAGACATCATTGAACTGCGCCGTACAGAAAACGATCTGGAACAGTACGTCAATGTCGAAAAGGTAGCGACAATGAGTGGATCCCGTGTGATCGAAGTTGATGCAGACAGTACACCTTGGGGCGACGTGGATGAAGGTGGAGAATTCGGAGAGGAAGAAACACCGAACCTGAAACAGATCAAGTATGCAATCAAGAAAAAGGGCGGAATTCTGAAGACAACACGCGAACTGCTTCAGGACACTGCTACGAATATCCTTGCATATCTGAATAAGTGGATCGCAAAGAAGTCAAGAGCGACAAGAAATGCTGCAATTCTGAATGTGATTAACACAATCACAAAAGGAAAAGAAGTTGCGGTTGCGACTTTTGATGATTTCAAAGATGTATTCAACGTGAAGCTGGATCCGGCGATTGCAGTAAGTTCTATTGTATTGACGAATCAGGATGGCTTTAACTACATGGACAAGCTGAAGGATAAGGATAGCAAGTACATCATGCAGCCGGATCCGACAGATGCAACAAAGACACTTCTTTTTGGCAAGTATCCGGTAAAGGTTGTGAGCAATAAGACACTGAAAAGCACAAATGTATTAAAAGGCGGAACAGGATCTGACAAAAACGATGTGACTGGCTACAAATATCCGGTATACATGGGAGATCTGAAGGAAGCTGTTACCTTGTTTGACCGTGAGAAAATGACGATCGAACTTTCTACTGAAGCGGGAGATCTGTGGGCGAAGGATCTGACGGGAATCAAGGTTCGTGACAGATTTGACGTTCAGTCTGTCGATGAAACTGCGGTTGTTAAAGGAGAAATCAGCGTTGCTGTGGCTGGCTAACAAAAAAGGGGCGTGATGATATGAGCCTAAAGGAATTGAAACAGTATCTGCGCGTCGATTATACAGACGATGACAGCATGATCGAACTAATGCATGATGCTGTCATCGACGAAATGAAGGAACTGATTCCGTCATTCGATCCGGAAAAGCCAACAAATAGGCAGAAAATACTGATCTGTTCGTATGTGAAGGAATTATACGATCACAGGGATCGAATGTACAACAACGGGAAAATCACATCTGATTCAACGGAACGCATCAGGTACGCGATTCAGTCAATGATGCTGAAAGAAACGTTAAGGGGATAGCATGGCAACAGCAAGGATCAAATTTTATAAGCGAAACAAAAGTCTGGAAAACGGACGGCAGCAGGAAAAAGAACCGACACTGTTTTATGAAGCATGGTGTGAGATCAGAAACCTTTACGGGCAGGAATTGTACGAAGCACTGGATGTCAGGCTGGAAAATGCAATCGTATTTGAAGTGAGATATTGCAGACGTATAAAAGAGATTAAAGTACATGCAAAAGATTTCTTGATCGAATTTGAAGGCGACAGATATGACATTTATGCAACGGATTTCAAACAAAATGACATGCAGTATGTGCAACTGAAAGCCAACAGACACGACTGACAGGAGGAAATAGAGATGGAAATATCGTTCCGATTTGAAGGATTTGAGGAAGTACAGCGTGGTGTGGAAGCCCTGTCGTCAAGTGCTGAAATCGGAGCGATCAATAAAAAAATATTTCAGAGATCCGCCGATATTACAGAACCGAAGATGAAAGCACACATGGCAAGATCTGCTGACAATTCGAAGTCAGGACGGAATGGATACAGACCGCCGGGACATGCGCGGGACAACATTCCTAAGAAGGTAACGACCAAAAAAGGCGAAGTCGGATGGGAATTGAATGGCGACGCGCAAAACTGGTTTTACATGAAGTTTGTGGAGTGGGGGACATCGAAAATGCCGCCGCGGGACTTCCTGAACAATACGAAATCGGAGTGTGAAAGTGAATATCACATGATAGCTGATCAAGAGTACCAGAAAGCATTAAACGAAAAACTGGGAGGATAAAACAGTGGATGTTATTGGATTGGCAGCGGAAGCATTGAAGCCGATTTCGGATGAAGGAACAATCGTACAGCAAGGATGGTATGACGAAAGCCTGAAACGGCTTCATGTGACACTGTGGAAGCTACGAGACACAGAAGATGCACATTCAGATGATGAATGTGAAATTGAAGCAGCAAGCATACAAGTGAATATCTGGTCGCGGAGCGATCAGCAGACGCTTGTGAAAAGAATAAAAAGACTGATGAAGAAAAACGGATTTCTATTTCAGGAAGGAAATGATCAGACTGAAACAGATACGGGGATCTTTATCAATGCGATGCGATTTTTAATTTTGAAAGAAGCAGAGGAAACGGAGGAATAAACATGGCAGGAGAAAAAGAAAAGATCGTGCGAAGCAGGACTGTATCGTTCAGAGATATTCATATCGCAAAAGTTACAACGAATACAGAAACAGAATACACGGCAGAAACACCGTCAAAGCTGGCACGCGCGATCACGGGAAAGATCAGCGATGAATTTGAAACTGAAAAAATTTACAGTGATGATTCGGTTGAAGATGTAAACATGTCATATAAAGGGACAAGTGTGGAACTGGAAGTGAACAGTTTGGCACCGCAGGATAAGTCGCAGGTGTTCGGGCATCTGTATGAAAAAGGCTTCCTGATTAAGACGAAGGATGACAAAGCACCGGAACTTGCGCTTGGATGGCGTGCGAAGAAGCTGAATGGCAAGTATGAATTCAAATGGCTGTACTGTGGAAGATTCGGTCAGGGATTTGAAGATAATTACGAAACAGAAGGGGAAACAAAAACAACGCAGACAGCAACATTGAAGGGCGATTTTTATGCCCGTCAGATGGATGGAAGATATGAATGCAGCGTTGATGAAAGCAATCTTCTTGCGGAACATACAGAAGCAGCGGCAGCGATCAAAGACTGGTTTTCAAAAGTTCAGGAAAAACCGGATGCAGCATAAAACAGGAGGGAAAAGAAATGGCAGCAGCTAAAACAAAGAAAAGATCAATTATCATCGGCAACAAAGAATATACGATGCCGCAGAAGATGTCCACGATGGCATATTTGCGCTATCTGGAAGTGCGCGACAGCATTATGGACACAGAAGCGAAACAGGCGTTGTACACAAGACAGCAGTTCATGGATATGATGGACGTTATTGTTGAAATGTACGGAAACCAGTTCACAACAGATGACATGCTGGATGCTGAAACCGGAATGACACCGGATTCGATCGTGATGGAATTTGCATTGATGGATGTATCAGTGGGTGAAAAGGTTGATAAAAGAACGGAAGACTTCGCGAAAAATTTTACAAATGGCAAGTGATGCCAGAACTGATCTTGTCGTGTGGACACAAAGAATATGTCTGCACGACGATTTCAGTGGAAATGTATCGCAGATATACGGAAATCATGGAACGGAATGACAGTGATTCGATCAGTGATGCTTTTGAAGCGAATACGAAGATCTTAATGACAGTATTCGGAGCAAGACAGCGGGAGGTGGAAGAAGCCGATCCGGAAGATGTATTGTCAGCTGTGAAAGAAATCCATTTCATGATGCAGGATGTGATCACGAAGAAATTTCTGGATCTTAATCCAGAACATCCTGAAAAGATACAGAAAGAAAAATCTGCTTTCGACGAATATGACGAAGAAAATGGATATAACGATGAAGATCCGGGTGAAAACCTGTGGAAGATATGCAGGGAAAATGTGGATCGGATAGTGAAGATCTGTATCAATCTTATGAAAAACTCATATCAGCAGTGCATAGAAGCGGACATCATGAGCCTTTTAGATCATGCGGCATTCGAGATTAGGACGGTCGATGAGAAGTAAAGAAAGGAACGCGAAACATGGCTAAGACCTTAATTGAGATTAGGGCAGAAACGTCGCAGTATCAGCAGGCGATGCGTCAGGCAGCAGCAGAGATGAAAAACCTGACAGCACAGCATTCGCTGGCTGCGGCACAAGCAAAGTTAAGCGGATCCGCGCAGGACGCCCTGCGTGCAAGAGTGACCGAACTGACATCGAAGATAGATGTTCAAAAGGGGATCGTGCAACAGAATGGACAACAGTATGACAACTTAAAACAGAAGTTGGAACTGCAAAAAACAGCGCACGATCAGCTGAAGACAAAGGTTGAAGCAGCAAAAAAAGCATATGAAGATAGTGCGAAAGCGACAGGCGAAGACAGCGAAGAAACACAGAAGCTGAAGGCAGAATATGAAAAGTTGTCTTCGCAGCTGTCCACCAGTGAAAGCCAGATCACAAAAACAGAAACAGCGATCACGAAGCAGGAAGCGGCAGTGAATCAGTCGAAAGCTGCACTGACTGAAATGGAAGCGGAATTGAAAAATGTGAACGCAGAACTTGCGCGTGCGCCGTTTGATGAATATGCAGCAAAAGCAGAAAAGGTTGGCGGCACATTAACGAGTGTGGGGCAGAAACTTCTTCCGTTATCGACCGGTATTGCAGGGCTTGGAGTTGCGGCTGTTAAGACGACAGCGGATTTTGACAGTGAAATGTCGAAAGTATCAGCAATTTCCGGAGCAACAGGAACGGATCTTGATAAACTGCGAGGAAAAGCCCGTGAAATGGGCGCAAAAACAAAGTTCAGCGCATCAGAAGCTGCACAGGGGATGCAGTACATGGCGATGGCTGGATGGAAGACGCAGGACATGATGGACGGCTTGGAGGGCATCATGAATCTTGCGGCAGCATCAGGAGAAGATCTTGCATCGACATCCGACATCGTAACAGATGCCCTGACCGCCTTCGGACTTTCGGCAAAAGATTCCAGTCATTTTTCTGATATTTTGGCGGCAGCATCATCGAATGCAAATACCAACGTGTCGATGATGGGTGAAACGTTTAAATACGCAGCCCCGGTTCTCGGATCGTTAGGATACACAGCAGAAGATGCTGCGCTTGCGATCGGATTGATGGCAAATGCAGGTATCAAGTCCAGCCAGGCGGGAACAGCTTTGCGAGGAGCCATCACGAACCTTGCGAAGCCAACAGATACTGTCGCGGCTGCGATGGATAAGTATGGAATATCATTGACAGATAGTTCCGGTAAGATGCTTTCGCTGCGTGAACTGATGGAACAGCTGCGGCAGAAGCTGGGTGGACTGTCAGAAGCGGAACAGGCACAGGCAGCAGCGGCATTATTCGGAAAGGAAGCAATGTCCGGAATGCTGGCGATCATAAACGGATCAGATAAAGATTTTGAGAAGCTGGCAGGAGCGATCGACAACTGCGATGGATCATCTGAAAAGATGGCAAACACAATGAATGACAATCTTCAGGGACAGATCACGATCCTGATGTCACAGCTTCAGGAACTTGCTATCAGCTTCGGGGAAATTCTGATGCCAAAAATCCGTGATATTGTGACACATATTCAGAACTTTGTGGACAAACTGAATGCAATGGACGAAGGACAAAAAGAAACAATTCTTCGCATCGGAATGTTTGTGGCAGCACTTGCACCGATGCTGATGGGATTGGGGAAAGTGATCACGTTCAGCGCAAATGTATCACGCGCACTTGGAACGCTGTCAGCCGGACTTGTAAAAGCAGGCGGATTTTCAGGAGTATTCACGAAAGCACTGGGATTGATTACATCACCAGCGGCGATTGTAGTGGGAGTGATTGCAGCAATTACAGCAGTCATTATTCATTTATGGAATACGAATGAGGATTTCAGAAATACGATCACGGCGATCTGGCAGAAAATCAAAGATGCATTCACAACATTTGCAGCAGGAATCAGTGAAAGACTGTCAGCGTTAGGAATTACATTCAGCGACGTGACGTCAGCAATAAAAACAATCTGGGACGGATTCTGTAATTTGCTTGCACCAGTGTTGGAAGCTGCCTTCAGTACGATTGCAATCGCATTACAAACAGCTTTCAATGTCATTCTTGGAATATGGGATGTATTTTCTGCTGTATTCAGTGGCGACTGGTCTGGTGCGTGGGAAGCTATAAAAGGAATTTTTTCAAGCATCTGGGATGGTCTGAAAGAATATTTTTCAACAATAATCGGAGCAGTCAAAGGTGTAGCGGATGTTTTTCTTGGATGGTTTGGAACTAACTGGGAAACTGTCTGGAATGGAGTGAAAACCTTTTTTGAAGGAATCTGGAACGGAATTTCTTCGTTTTTTGAAGGAATCTGGAATGGGATTTCAACATTCTGCACAACGGTGTGGAATGGAATTGTTACAAACGTGACGGCGTTCTGCACGACCGTACACGATACGATCAGCACAATCTTTAATGCTGTGAAAGATGTCGTGTCTAATGTGTGGGAAACAATAAAGAATGTGGTTCAGGTTGCGATCATGTTCATAGTGGAAGTTGTCAAAGCAGCATTTGAATTGATAACCGTACCGTTCCGGTTTATCTGGGAAAATTGTCGAGATACGATCATAAGCGTATGGGAAACAATCAAAAGCGCGGTACAGACAGCAATCAATTTTGTGAAAGATAATATCATCACGCCAGTGATGAATGCGATCAGCGCAACGATCACGACGGTATGGAATGCGATTCAGACGACATTCACGACAGTGATAAATGCAATAAAGTCTGCGGTACAGACGGCATGGAATTTCATGAAGGATAATGTGGTCACACCAGTGATGAATGCGATCAGCACAACGATCTCGACGGTGTGGAACACCATTAAAACAACATTCACGACAGTGATAAATGCAATAAAGTCCGCGGTACAGACGGCATGGAATTTCATGAAAAACAGCGTGATCACGCCAGTAATGAATGGAATAAAAACAGTCATCACAACAGTGTGGAATGCGATCAAAACGGCGGTGCAGACTGTCGTAAATGCGATCAAAACGACGGTGCAGACTGTATTCAACGCAGTAAAGACAACAGTGACAACAATCTGGAATGCGATCAAAACAGGAACATCGACGGCATGGAATGCAGTGAAGACTGCGGTGACAACACCGATCAATGCCGCAAAGTCAGCAGTGACATCTGCGATTAACGGGATTAAGTCAACGATAAGTTCTGTATGGAATAGCGTGAAATCAGCAACGTCTTCGACATGGAATGCAATCAAGAGAGCGATCACAACACCGATCAATGCTGCAAAAACTGCGGTAGGAAATGCGATCAGTGCGATCCGATCAAAATTCAACTTCAGCTGGTCATTACCGCATTTGAGACTGCCTCATCCGTCTATCAGCGGATCATTCAGCTTGAATCCGCCATCAGTTCCACATTTCAGCATTAGCTGGTATAAGAACGGCGGTATTATGACGAAACCGACCGCATTCGGGGCGGCAGGCGACACATTGCTGGCAGGAGGAGAAGCGGGAGCAGAAGCAATCCTTCCATTGAAACAGTTCTATGACAGGCTGGGCGACATGCTGGATAAAAAGTTGGATGCAATTATGACAGGAACAACGGTATATGTCTATGTAACAATGGACGGCGAAGTCGTGGCAACGAAAGTATATTCAAAAGTGGAAGAAAAATTCACAGATGAAATAAAACGGAGGAGGTAAAGCATGATCATAAACGGGATTGACGTCAGAAGATACGGGGCGACATTACTGACGGCAGAAACAAAGCCCCCGAAGATGACGGCAAACTATGAAATGATGTCAAAAGCACTTCTTCCGACAGAGTACGACACAGAAATTCCACTGGGTTCTATGACAATGACCATATACTTCAGGGGAAAGAACAGGGCGACACTGGAAAGAACAATGTCATCTTTTATGCAGAATTTCAGGTCATCCTGCATTATGGAAGAAATCAGAGGATTCAAAGGAAAATACAAAGGTTTTCTGGCTGGCGATGATTACGAAAAAACGCTTGAAAAGGAAAAAAGAATTCTGACATTAGAATTTGATGGATTCTTTTTTGACGATGAAGCAGAAGGGATATTTGATCAGGAACTGGAAGGAAAGCTGTACGCAGAAGGAAGCCGGGATACACCTTGCATTATTGAAGTGACAGCAAAAGCGGATCTGACAAACTATAAGATAACACTAAACGGGGAACCGTACACTATTGAAAGCCTGATGGATGGCGAAACGATTGTGATTAACGGGAAGACCGGAAAAATAACAAAGGAAGGGGATAACGCTTTCGGATCCGTGGATCTGTGGGCGTTCCCTAAACTGAAAACGGGAAGAAATGACCTTGCGTTTTCAACGAATGGCGCAAGGGTAACAGTTAGGTATTCCCCGATGTGGTTATAAAGGGGGGATGATATATGCTTCAGATATATGATGATCAGCACAGGAGAATTGCAGGAATAGATGATCCGGATGATCTAAAAATTGAAAAAACATTATCATCCGGAGATAAGCAGATTTCATTCAGTTATCCGAAAACAGGATCAGAAATTGAAAATTTGCGGGCTGAATATTATATCAGGACAAAAGATGATGAATATGTTCTGAAGGAAATAAACACAGGAGAAAATAAAAACAGTTATGTAGCACAGCTGAATATAGAAGAACTGGAATCACAGGAATTTCTGTACGGATTTGAGAGTGTAACACAGACGGCGCGCGCCTGCTTGGAATTCGCTTTTGATGGAACGGGTTGGACGGTTGGAATTTGTACAGTAACAAAGCGAAGAACAGTCAGCATTGATGAAACGTGCAATGCTTGGGATGTACTTCAGGAGGTTATGGACACATACAGATGCGAATGCAAGATCGACAACATCAAGAAGAGAATAGACCTATATGAAGCGATCGGAATGGATCGCGGAGCGTATTTCATAGAAGGATTAAACCTGCGGAAATTGACACTGAAATCAGATACATATGATTTCTATACAAGGATTTATCCAGTGGGAAAAGATGGGATCACACCGGAAATTATGCTGGGGGTTCCGTATATTGACAATCATCAGTATTCAGATAAAGTGATTCCGCGCTATTGGAAAGATGAACGATACACCATCACTGAAAATCTGATCGAAGATGCGACTGCGAAGCTGGACACAGCATCGAAGCCGTATACAGCATATACTGCTGACGTTGCGGATCTAGCATCACAGAAAAAGGAATACAGCATTCTGGAATATGACATCGGTGATACAGTGCATCTGATTTCAAAAACGGAAGCTACAAAAGAAAAACAGCGGATCGTGAAGATGACGGAATATCCGCAACATCCGGATAAAAACACCTGTGAACTTTCTAATGCGACAAAGAGTTTTGCACAGCTTCAGGAAGAAACAGAAGAAAAAATGAAGTCCGATGCAGTGGATCAGGCACAGGCAAGGACAAGGAAAACGCTGAATGAAGGATACTGGACAATCGAACAGGCACAGGCTGCAATTAAATCTTCAGAAAGCGGAATCATGACATCAGTTCAACAGGTTAGAACAGAACAAAGGGATCTGACCTATGCAGCAGAACAGGAAGCGAAAGACTATGCTTCACAGCTGAATGAAAAGACCATTGAAAGAATGACAAATGAATATTCAACAGCGCTGAATCAGACTGCAAATTCATTTGATATGTCTATTAAGTCGGTCGAAGAAACTGTGACATCGCAGGGCGACGAACTGGAAGAATTCAGAAAAGAGAATGAAACATATTTCCATTACACGGATGATGGAATGGAAATCGGAAAAAAGCAGGATGGCGGGGCGTTGCCGTTTTCAACATTGCTATCTAACAAAAGACTGGAATTCAGACAGGAAGGCGTTCCGGTGGCATATGTGCAGTACAACAAGCTGCACATTGAAAATGTCGAAACGGTGCGAAGATGGTCAGTCGGAGCAGCAGACGACGGAGGATACTTTGATTTCATATCTACACAGTACGGGATGGGCGTGAAATGGAGAGAAGCGGAGCAGGTGGAAGAAACGGCAACACAGAGCGTCAAAAGGCAAAAACAGAAACAGAAACAGGAATACAGACAGCTGATCGACGATGATGGAATATTCGAGGTAGTAAAAGTATGAGTACGACAAGAAGAGAAGTACCAGTCACAAGTATATATGCAAAGGCTGTCTTCACTGGGAACGTCAGCGGAGATGTGACAACAATCACATCCGTAACGTTCACGCAAAATGAAGACGACTGGATGCTGGGCGTAAAAAAAGAAGATATGCCATCAGTCATGATCATTGATGGAAAACAATACAGATGGACAGTGCATTCCTACTTTACATTAAATACCATCGTAGCACAAGGAACATGGGTAAAAAAAGCAACACTGAACATTGGAACAAAGCTGACGATCAGAAAACCATTCTTCAAAATTGTATACGGTCAGAATCCGACACAAGAAGGAACAGAAATGACCTTTTCATTTTACGATCTGGGATCATTTGTGCCATACGGATTTGATCCGGGGGCTTCGGAATTTGAAATTGATGGAAAGACGGCAGTTCCTATCAATATAGAAAATGCAGATGAAGATTCACTGTTTTCTGTGAAACTGTCATCTGATGCAACGTACAGATTCAAGTGGGCGATTGGATCAAAGTCGTATACGCTGGACAAAAAAACGTCCGGAGCGACAAGGATCAATACAAGCTATACTATACCGAAAAGCTGGAATAAAGAGATAAAAAACAGTACAGCGGGTTCCTGCATACTTTCAGTTCAGGTGCTGTTTGGATCGCAGGTATATCAATCAAGGGAAACTGCGGTGAGGGCGACAGTCCCGGATGATTGCGTCCCGGTGATCAATTCTATATCCATCGCAGATACAAAAGGGCGTGTCCCTGCGGCGTGGGGGATGTTCGTGGAACATAACAGCAATATAGCCATTACAGCAGCGAATATCACAAAGTCATATGGTGCGGATATTGTATCAGTCAATATGGAACTGAATGACAGGACATATTATGGAACGCCTTCTGCATTGCCACAGTCATATACATTGGAAGACTATGGGATCATGGACGTGACAGTGAAGATCCGTGATACAAGAGGACGGACGGCAGAAAAAACTGCAAAAGTGACAGTCGTGGAATATAATCCGCCGACGATTCAGGTGGATTCTATGAGGTGCGGACAGGATGGAACACTGGAAAATGAAGGCGTATATTTTTTAGCGACGACAGACAGCACATATTCAACCTGCAACGGAAAGAATAAAGCAACACTTCAGATGCAGTATAAACTTTCAAGTCAGGGAGTATATACGTCAGCAGTAAAAGAACTTCCGATCGGGGAAGCGACAACTGTTTGCGGCGGGGATCTGAATACAGAATTTTCATATGATGTTCGTTATGTGCTGAAAGATACATTCAATACAGTGACCGTCATTGACTTCGTATCAACAGCGGTATATGCAATGCATTTTTTACATGGTGGGCGCGGTGTGGCTTTTGGATCGAAGGCAACCGTGGAAAACGCAGTGGATTTTACGTTTGATGCGATATTCAGGCATGGGGTGAAATTCATAAAATCAGATGGATCCGAAGTGACAATGCAGCAGATCCTGAACAAACTCGGATTATAGAAAGGAGGGAAGACAGTGGCACTTGGAAAAGTAATTCAGCGAATTGAAATTGAAATGTCGGGTGGGACAAAACAGTATATGGTGTCTGCAAAACAGGGAGATCGGGCAACAAGATATGTCGAAACCGTACTACTGAATCATGGGGAACCGTACACGATCCCGGCAGGATCCAGCGTCACAGCTTTCATCAGAAAACCAGATAGACACAGGGTATATACACCGTGTGAATTCACGGACAATGTTGTGATGGTGGAATTGGACAGTCAGGCACTGGCAGCAGCGGGAACGGCATTGTGTGAAGTGGAAGTGAAATCTTCAGATCTGATGCAGGTGGTAACATCGGTCACTTTTGAAATAGAGATTGAAGCAAAGGTGAAAGATGAAGATGCGATCGTTTCGGGCGATGAACTTTCTATCTTCGATAAGACAATGAAACAGTATGCTGATCAGGAAACGAAACGTGTGAACGCAGAAGAAGCCAGAGTGCAGGCAGAAACAGGTCGCGTGAAGGCAGAGGAAGCCAGAGTGCAGGCAGAAACAGGTCGCGTGAAGGCAGAGAAAGCCAGAGCGCAGGCAGAAACAGGTCGTGTGAACGCGGAAAAAAGCAGAGTGTCAGCAGAAAGTGATCGAGTCACGGCAGAACAGGAAAGACAGAAGCAGGCGAATGAAGTTCTGGATAAGGCAAATGAAGCTGTAAAAATTGCGGGGCAGATCAATGAAGCGTCATATATGTTGGATAAAGATGAAAATATCAAATATGCATATGCAATTTATACAGAACGGGGGATCCCGCATCTGGCATTAACACCGATCAATGAGTAAACAGGAGGAAAAGAAGAATGGAAGGAATTGATTTATCATTTCCGTCTTATGCACAGCATGAGAGAATGGCGGCGGCACTGGAAGCGATCGCACTGAATGGCGGACAGAATTCGGCGGAAGCACTTGACGCTGCGTGCAGACAATTACTTGACGGAACAAATACAACACGGGTTTTCTGGTCATGGTATCCGCGTGCGCTGGCAGCAGGAGAAACAGACAAGTATAAATTGCTTTCACGGTTTGCAACAGCAGCAGCGCAGGCATGGAATGGAAAGACGTATACACTGCGAAGCTATGATCCGTCAGTATCAGGAATAACAAAAATGACACCGATGGATGATCTGGCAGATAAAGCGGCAGCACAGCTATGTACAGAAAATACTGAAGCGGTCGAGGACTGGGCGGATGAAGATCCGATGACATGGTATATCAGAGCAAACGCGCTGTCACTGGAAGACGGAACCATGAACATCACATATTTTGAAGGTGAAGACGGTTTTGACATCACTGGTGAAGATGCACCAGTATATACATTTGCGCTTGCATTATGGATTAAAGAATGGAATGACGGTGCATACGATTATATTTCATTCAGAACAACAAGGGGATCCGGATATTATCCGGATGCGGGGGATGTGGATCCGAAAAATAAAAAGCGACTGATCACATGGCACGCAACATTCCCCGGTGGCCTGGACAGCAAAGGCGCGTTGACATCCGGCGCAGGGATCAAGGCATATAACTTCGCATCAGCAACGGCAGGGATCCAGAAGGCACGACAGAAAACAATTTATGAAGGACTGTGGAATGACTGCGATACAAGATGGATTCTTCGTATGTGGCAGTTAAGGCATTTTGATCTGGAAAACTCAAACATTGCCGAAGGATGCACAAATTACAACTATCAGTACATGGCGGCGTTGCCGGAAGAAAATGTGAAAAGGGTTCTTCTGTCTGCAAGTCAGGCAGCAGGATTCATTGTCGGATCCACGGTATCGGTTGGTGATATGGGCGCACAGTCGAATAAAGACAGATGGAATGCATGGATGCGTAACCTTGCGGATCTGGTGAAAGTATCTTCAATCGAAAAAGTAACAGTAAACGGAACGGAATACACAGCGATCAATCTTGACATCAGCGGAACGATCACAACGACAGCAACAACGTGTATTTCAACTATGCCGTGGCATTCGGGCGCAACAGAAGCATTGCCGGGACATAAAGACGGATGCACATTCAGCCTGACAGCAGGAAAGACACCGCTTCGTGTTGCTGGTGTAGAAGTTTTGGATGGATCATATACGATCGGGCTGGATCCACTGTATGACACGACTGCAAACGAAGCAGGAGGATTTGATTATACTGTGTATCAGTGCCGCGACAGTCAGAAACTGTCAGGATCAATCACAGCGGACTATGAAGATACAGGCATTGTATATTCCGGTATGCCGTCCGGATGGAACTATGTGAAAGCATTTATCAAGTCAAAGTTGGGTATGCTGTTTCCGAAGCTGATCGGCGGATCTTCAACGACTTATTTTAAGTCGGCTTTCTACGGTACCAGCTCCGCCGGGGTTCGCTGCCCGTGGCGTTTTGCGAGCTTGAGCAATGGCGGGGCTGCTGGTCTGGCTGCGGAGGATGGCAACGCTGCGCCGGGTAACTCGCACTGGATCAGTCGTCCGCGGCTTTGTGGCGCGGGTAAAAAGCGGGGTGAATGGTCTGCGTAAGCAGACCAGAGGGGCAAGACCACTCATACACACCTAACAGGAAAAGAAAATAAAAAGGGTATGCAGGCGCGGGATCGGCTTTCTACGGTACCAACTCCGCCGGGGTTCGCTGCCCGTGGCGTTTTGCGAACTTGAACAATGGCGGGAATGCTGGTCTGGCTGCGGAGAATGGCAACAATGCGCCGGGTAACTCGAACTGGAACAGTCGTCCGCGAATTTATGTATTTATGAAGGCAGGTGAAAACTTGCTGAAATGCGTCTGTATATCCGCGCATAAGCGAAAATCAGTAAAACCGGAAGCCGGGAAACTGGCATGTATAACCGTGGGTTATGCGTGCGACAAGTAGTAACAAGACGAATCCTGATTCAAGGATCTGTCGCAACCGAAAGTCGCTTCACACATAAAGTAAAAATAAGATGGCACATAAAAAGAGATATAAAAAGTTAAGCAGGCAGCTGTGCGAACAGGCAGTTGTTGAATGTTTCAAAGGAAAATGGAGAAGAAACGATGTACTGACGTTTATTGAAAAGTATGCAGGAATTCCACGCGACGATATAAAAATAGATGATTTATCCGGATCGTGGAAGTATAAAAATGAAGCTGTTGAAGCGATTGGCTTGGCAATGCTTGGGATTGTGGAAGATCTGGTCGATCACGGAATAGAACCGGATGATATGGAACCAGTGACGATCCGGCAGCGTCCGGATGGAATGACAGGAAAGATCAGGGACATTGCACTGTTGTGCATTATGCATCAGCTGATCGGTCATATTACGAAATTGATGATAGAACCATTGATTCAGGCGCGATTGCTTCCGACGCAACACGCAAGCATTCCGGGACACGGGCAGACAATGCTGAAAGATCAGATGTTGCGTTATTTCCTGAAGGAATCGCTGGGAATAGAATATGTGAGAAAAACAGATGTTGTACATGCATATGCTTCACTTCAATATGATGTATGTATAGATCTGGTGATGATGGAAATCCCGAAAGCAAGATATGCGATCGGACTGCTGAAATATTTAAAGAGCGTCGCACCGGGCGGACATCTGATCATCGGCGGGTATCTTGATGCATGGCTCTTTAATTTTACGATGTCGTATGCGATCCGCTATCTGTATACACTGGGATCGACGCGAAGAGGGAAAAAGATACCATATGTTATACGCTGCGGAACATTTATGGATGATTTTTCGATAGGATCCGGATCCATAAAAGGAGAACAGCGGGCAGTGAAAGCATTGGACAAGTGGATGACAAAGAATCAGCACTTGCAAATAAAAGAAACGACAGGAATTGTCAAGCTGTTGCCGATTGAAGAAGAAAAGCGAAGGCGGAACCTGCCACGTCCGGGGCAAAGGGGCGTACCAATGCTGGACATGGCAGGATACAGAATCAGCAGAACACACATCACGATCCGGCGTCGCGTATTCAAAAGGGCAAGACGACAGCTGATCCGTGGATATAGAGAGCTGAAGCGTGATGGAACACTGCGCCGTGAACGGGCGCAGAAGATAATATCGTATAACAGCTATATTGAACAATCTGATTCATTCCATTTACAAGAAAGATACCACACGGAAGAACTGCTTCAGGTGGCACATCGCGTAAATGGATTCTATGGACAACTGGAATATCAGAAAAGAATGGAGGAATTGCATGATTTACTTGAACGTAGATGCAGATCAGAAGCCGGAAAAGGTAATGATGGAAAATCTTCCGGGTGGCGCAATGACCGTCAGGATGGCGGACAATATCAAGGAATACCGTCAGGAAGACGCAAAGGATCGGAAGATGTACCGTTTTGATGAAGTAGTGTTTGAACTTCCGGCGGACAGCACGATCACGACAAAACAGATCGAAGATGACTTTGAAAAATACTGGGAGTACGGGAAGACTGATCAGGCTGGAAAAGACGAAGACATGAAAGATGATGAACCGGATCCGGAAAGTGGGGGAATGACGCGGGCAGAAATGACCGTTGAAATTCAGAAACTTCAGGAAAAGAATGAAATGCTGGAATCCTGTCTGCTGGAAATGTCGGAGCTTGTATATGCTTAATTTTGTTAGGCATTCAATATACAAAATTTTATTCGGAAAGGAGGGCGAAACGATGATGGCTATGTTATGGGCGCAGAAGATCATGTATGCGGAAACAAAAGAAGAAGCGATTGCACTGTACAAAAGAGTGCCGCGCCTTCTGAAAGACAAGGTCGAACAGATCCTGATCGAAAGTGGATGCGAAGATCTGATCAAAGAGAGCGAAGAACAGTAAGGAGGGGCAGACATGGGCGAAGTGAAGGAACCGTATGAAGGCGGAACCGGAAGCCTGCTGGAAGTCGTCGACATGATGTGCGGCGTAACGGAAAAGCTGGCAGACATCGTCAGAAAACAGGCTGTCCTGATCGAGCAGGAGAGGATCGCGGGCGCGGTCTTCCCTGCCGATCTTTCGGAAGAAAGAAAACAGGCAGAAGATGATCTTGACAGGATCGAAATGAAACTAAGGAGGATATGACATGAAAGAAGGAATCTGCACTGCTGTTGGAGTAGTGGGAAGCGCGATTGCAGCTGCTTTCGGTGGATGGGATCAGGCACTTGTGACGTTGGTGATCTTTATGGTGATTGATTATTTATCGGGGCTGATTGTTGCGGGAATTTTTCACAACAGCAGAAAAACAGAAAACGGAGCGTTGGAAAGCAGAGCCGGATGGAAGGGGCTGTGCAGAAAAGGTGTGACATTGCTGTTTGTGTTGATCGCATACCGTCTGGATCTTGCGTTGGGTGTAAATTATATTCGCAATGCAGTGATCATTGGATTCATGGCAAATGAATTGATCAGCATCACGGAAAATGCCGGACTGATGGGAATTCCACTTCCGACAGTGATCCAGAATGCAATCGAAGTTTTGACACGAAAAGCATCTGTGTCAAAGGATGGTGAACAGTAATGAAAAAAGAATATCTGACAATTTTGACCAACATTATCGGCGGCGTGGAATCTGGCGGGCAGACATACGGAAAAAGAAAATATGGTGCGTATGCCGGAAAAGCAGCAAATGCAGACAATGAAAAAACGTGTACATTAGGCTGGGCGCAAAATTATGGGAATGAAGGCAGAAGATTGTGTCAGATGATCCTGAAGGCAGATCCGAAAGCCTTCAGGACTGCTGATACAGCAGGAATCGAAAAGAAACTGTCAGTAGACTGGGAAGCTACAAGATGGAATCCGACAGCAAAAGAAAAGGCTGCATTGATTGCGATTATCACAACGGATGCAGGAAAGAAGTGTCAGGATGATTTATTCAAGGAACTGATGGAAAAATACATCGCTGAAGCTGAAGCATATGGCGTTGATAATATACAGGCACAGATGATGTGGTGCGAAGTAGAACATCTTGGTGGTTTGAAACCAGTAAAACGAATTTTTGCGAGAGCGAAAAAGCCATATACACCTGATACAGTGTATGCATCATTGATCTTGGATCAGAAGGATACAAGCAATGATAATCAGGTGGGGGATAAAAAGTTTGAAAGCAGACATCAGTGTTGCGTGCGGTGGATTAAACAGTATGTTGTGGACAATGTGGATAAATCAGGGGAAGAAGGTGTAAAAATGTATTCAAGACAAGCAGTTGTGAATCTGGTAGAAAGCTGGATCGGAAAAAATGAAGCGGATGGATCATATAAATCAATTATTGATATTTACAATAGTTTCACAGGTGCATTCCCACGCGGGACAAAAATGGCGTATGAATGGGAGTGGTGCGCTTGCACTTGGTCGGCGCTTGCCGTTGCGTTAAAATATACGGCAATTATGCCGATTGAAATCAGCTGCTATTATCTGATTGAAAGAGCGAAGCAGATGGGCGTATGGGAAGAAAATGACGCACACGTTCCGAAGCTGGGCGAAGCGACGCTGTATGATTGGCAGGATAACGGTGTGGGCGACAATACCGGAACACCGCGTCATGTTGGAACGGTTACATACGTTAATCAAGCAGCAGGATATTTTGTCGTTACCGAAGGCAATTACAGCGACAGCGTGAAGAAAAGAACTGTATCACTGAATGGAAGATATATTCGAGGATTTATCACACCAAAATATGACAGTGATCAGGCGGAAAGCAAGCCAGTAAATACGCCGGGAAAGAGCGTGTCAACCGTAGCGCATGAAGTAATTGCGGGACAGTGGGGGAACGGAGAAGCAAGAAGAAAAGCACTTTCGGCAAGCGGTTATGATCCGGATACTATTCAGAAAGAAGTAAACAGAATTCTGAATGGATCAGCGGCAACAACTGCGAAGCCACAGCCAGCAGATCAGACCATCAGCAAAACAGTCAAGTCAACATGCTATGCGAGAGAGTACGACAAGAAGCTGGCGGGATCCTACGTCACAACAGCTGATCTGTATTGCAGAAACGACGCTGGAAAGAACAAAAAGGCTTTGTGCTGCATTCCGAAAGGAACCACAGTGCATAATTACGGCTATTATAATACATCGAATGGAACGAAATGGTTATACATTACTGTGACGCTTGATGGAGTGGAGTATATCGGATTCAGTTCAATCAGTTACCTGAAAGCAAAATAGGAAGGAGGGAAACAGATGTTTTATGTTGGAAACACTTTCGATAAAAAAGTAAATAAGGGATACAAAACAATCAAGAACGCAAAAAAGGAAGCAGAAAAGAATGGCTTGTCAGTATGGGATGAAGAAGGTGTAAAGCTGTATTCGTTGAAAGTTGAAGTGACAGATGACGTTCCTGATGATGCGGCATTGGAAGAAAAACCGGATGGATCTGTGAATGCATATGATGAAAACGGGGAAAAAGTTGGCGAAGTTCCGGCTGAAGAAGTGAAAGAAATAATGGATGAAATCACAGCAGAAGGCATTGAAGCAGCGGCGGCAGCAGCAAGAAGCGAAGAAGAAGTACAAGGTGTAAAGCTGTATCCGTTGAAAGTTGAAGTGACAGATGACGTTCCTGATGATGCGGCATTGGAAGAAAAACCGGATGGATCTGTGAATGCATATGATGAAAACGGGGAAAAAGTTGGCGAAGTTCCGGCTGAAGAAGTGAAAGAAATAATGGATGAAATCACAGCAGAAGACATTGAAGCAGCGGCGGCAGCAGCAAGAAGCGAAGAAGAAGTACATGGAACGATCCGCAGAGTGTTTGATGGAAGGCTTCGCCTTCGCAGAAGACCTTCGCTTGAAGACGATGCAATTTGTGGCGTGACGATGTTTGATGAAAAGAATGTCGAGAAGAAAGCAAAGATCGGTGACAGGGTACTTTACAAGACGACAGACGGGTACTGGATTTCAGGAGATCCAGAACACACAGAATTTATTCCGGAGGAATAACGATGGTTCCGGTATCGTACATCGTCACAGCGATCGTGTCTGCGGCGTTTGGATCTGTGACAACTATTTTTATGTTATCAATAACAGCGGCAGCAAAGAAAGCGGACGAAGAGGAAGACAAGCTGTTTTGTGAGTATCTAAAAGGTAAGAAAATGGAATAATGAAAAGGCAGCGATCAAAGAACGGTCGCTGCCTTTTGTGCAATATCACGAAAACAGATTAAATACATGATACTGATCGGGATCTATGCGATGACAATATGTACAAAAAAAGAAGAAAATTATTTTTCTGCGATCTGTTTCAACAGGCGGATAATTTCTTCATTCTGACGCATAAGAATGAAATTCTGTTCAACCTGTGCGCGTGACATTTCAAGTGCGAAAGTTTCATTTGAATTTCCGCTTAAAAGACTTCCGAAAGAATACATTTTTGAACCTGCAAGACTGGATGCGATTTCTTTAAGGGATGCGACATTCTTTTCTTTGATGTCGTCCGAAGTGTAACTGTCGAAATCAACACCGAATTTTTCCATAGCCGCCTTGTCTTTTGCTTCCTGCTCCGCCTGTTTCTTGGCGATTTTGTCATCTGCTTTTTTACCAAACATAGGAAAAGCCCCCTTTGTTATATAATAATATTTGATCAGTTTTCCGTAATTCTGATCATTAACACAAATATAGGTGAAAAAAGTGCTAATGTCAAGAATGATGCTGAATATTAACACAAGGGATTGAGAATGAAGGATGAAGATATACACCTATAAAGGCAAAAAGAATCTATGCGGTGACAGGATTCGGATTGAACGATTGAAAAAGCGAATGACGCAGATGGAACTGGCTGCGAAAATTCAGTTGCAAGGGATAACACTGGAACGCGACAGTATAAGTAGAATTGAAATAGGGACAAGGTTTGTGACCGATTACGAATTGAAGCTATTTGCAAAGGTTCTGAATGTGACGGTTGATGATCTGCTGGAAGAAGATGACACTATGGAATCATAGTGTTTTTTCTTTGCAAAAAAGTAGCTCAATGAGTAAAAAAAGATTGACATATAGGCTCAATGGGTATATAATATAATTGTAACAAGGGAACAGCAGGAAAGGAGAAAACAATGGAGAACGAAGAAATGAGCAAAGCAGATTTAATAGCGATGTTGGTATCAATTAGAGAAGTAGCAAGGACAAACGGAGAAATACATACCGTGGAACATATTGATAAAATACTTGAAGAAATAAGAAAATAAAATAGAATAAGGGATCACACAGGGGGCGGATACCTAAACATTCCTGCTAACCGCCCCAAGTGCTTAATTAGATTATAGCAGGAAAAAAATAAAAGACAAGAGGTGCAAAGAAAATGAAAGCTGTAAAAGGATACACAAAGCATGATTATACCATGATATGCAAAGAAGAAGGCGGGGAAGTTTTTAGTTTTGCATCAATAGATGAAGCTGCTGGTTATTTTTCAATGTTCGGGCATGAGGTGCCGATCAATGTTGCACTTGATGGAATTTTAAATGATACTAATTGTGACTGGATAGTATTTGACGATGGAAGCGTTATCTTCAAATATTACGGAAGCGGTTATGACGGAAACATTATCAATGAAATGATTGAAAAAGGATGCAGAATATAAGGAAGCGGATAGAATGAAAATAGAAGAAGCACGCAAACAGAAAAATATGAGCAGAAAAGAATTGTCAGAGTGGCTAGAAATTCCATATAGAACGCTGACAAACTGGGAAAATGGGGAAAGAAGTTGCCCTGACTATATTGAAAAACTAATTGTCGAAAAAATATTAAGGGATAAATAAGGCTGTATAAATTACAAGGAACCGCAGACGATCATGATCATCGCCTGCGGCTTCTTTTATAGAAGGAGAAAGCGGAGATGGAAAGAACGTTCAAACATTTGACAAAAGCAGACCGGATCAGAATTGAAGCATTGATAAAAGCGGGAGTAAAAATCAAAGAGATCGCGGACATGCTACATGTGCATAGAAGCACGATATACAGAGAGTTAAAAAGAGGACGTTTTACTGCGCTTAATTCAGATCTGACAACGGAAGAAAGATACAGCCCTGATATTGCACATGATAAATATGAAGAAAATCTGAAAAGCAAAGGGGGCAGTCTGAAGATCGGGAATGACATCAAACTGGCAAATTATATTGAAGAAAAGATCGTGAAAGAAGATTACAGTCCGGCGGCGGTACTGGGGGAAATTAAGGCACAACAAAAAGAAAGCGAATTCAGCGTGATGATCTGCACAACAACACTGTACAGTTATATTGATAAAGGGATCTTTCTACACCTGACAAATAAAAATCTTCCGGTTAAAAAGAATAAGAAACGCACATACAAAAAGGTCAAGAAAACGCAGGCAAGAGCGTCAGCGGGTGAAAGTATAGAAAAAAGACCGGAAGAAATTGAAACACGCGAAGAGTTTGGACACTGGGAGATGGACACGGTAAAAGGAAAGCGCGGGAAATCAAAGAACAGTCTTCTTGTGTTGACTGAAAGAAAAACACGCGATGAAATTGTGATGAAGTTGCCAGAGCATACGGCGGCAGCAGTTGTCAACGCGCTGGATGTGATCGAAAGAAAGTGGGGCGATATGTTCAAACAAGTATTTAAAACGATTACGATGGATAACGGAAGTGAATTTGCAGACTGTGAAGGAATTGAACGGTCAGCACTGGGAGCAGGCAGCAGGACAAAGACATATTATTGCCATCCGTACAGCAGCTATGAAAGAGGAAGCAACGAAGTGACAAATAAAATGATCAGAAGACATATTCCAAAAGGAACAAACTTCGATGAAAAAACGGATGAAGAAATATCTGCGATTGAAAGCTGGGTGAATAATTATCCGCGTAAGATCCACGGCTATCATTCAGCGGGCGAACTGTTTGAAGAGGAGATCCGGAAAATCAGTTGAAAAAAGTTAAAAAGTGTCGCATTTAATATTGACATTTTTAATTCGAACAGAAGAGGTATCACTTCCTTGACTTTTATGTTAAAAACATATAAAATTAGATAAGTGTGAATACACAAAAAATTGAATAAGGAGGAAACCTGTGGTTGGTATTATTATAGCCATTATCGCAACTCTGGTTATCTCAGTTCCAGTATCTGCCTATGTTGCTAATACAAGAAGCAAGAAGGCCATGGAGATTACGATCGGGAACGCAGAAGATAAGGCAAGAGAGATTATAGATGAAGCGATCAAAGCAGCCGATGCGAAGAAACGTGAAGCTTCTTTGGAAGTAAAAGAAGAAACTATAAAAGCGAGACATGACTTTGAAAAAGAGACAAAAGAACGCAGGGCAGAACTGCAGAAGTATGAGCAGAGAGTTCTCTCTAAAGAAGAAACTGTTGAGAAGAAAGCTACAACATTAGAGCGCAAAGAACAGTCATTAGCATCCAAAGAGAAGAACATTGAGACAGAGAAAGCTCAGTTGCAGGAACTGCAGGCAAAACATCTACAGGAACTGGAAAGAATTTCCGGGTTGACCTCTGATCAGGCAAAAGAGCAATTATTATCAGCAGTAAAAGAAGATGTGAAACACGAGACAGCAATGTATGTCAAAGAAATGGAGACAAGAGCGAAAGAAGATGCCCGAAAGAAAGCCAAGGAATATGTGGTGACTGCAATCCAGAAGTGTGCAGTTGATCATGTGGCAGAGACAACGATTTCGCTGGTACAGCTTCCAAACGATGAGATGAAGGGAAGAATCATCGGTCGTGAAGGACGTAATATCCGTTCAATTGAGAACATTACCGGCGTTGAATTGATTATCGACGATACACCGGAAGCAGTTGTACTGTCAAGCTTTAATCCGGTTCGAAGAGAAATCGCAAGAATCGCCTTAGAGAAACTGATCGTGGATGGAAGAATCCATCCGGCACGCATCGAGGAGATGGTCGAGAAAGCGACAAAAGAAGTCGAGACTATGATGCGCGAAGAAGGAGAAGCAGCAACATTAGAACTTGGGGTTCATGGAATCCATCCAGAACTTGTCAGACTTCTTGGTAGAATGAAGTTCCGTACAAGTTATGGACAGAATGCATTAAAACATTCCATGGAAGTTGCACAGCTGTCCGGACTTTTAGCAGCAGAGATCGGTGTCGATGTAAGAATGGCCAAGAGAGCAGGTCTGCTTCATGACATCGGTAAAGCAATCGACCACGAAGTAGAAGGTTCTCATGTAGAACTCGGTGTGAATCTGTGTAAGAAGTATAAGGAGAATCCAATTGTCATCAATGCAGTGGCATCTCATCATGGGGATGAAGAACCAGAATCATTGATCGCATGTCTTGTACAGGCAGCTGATGCAATCTCAGCAGCACGTCCAGGTGCAAGAAGCGAGACACTGGAAAGTTATACAACAAGATTAAAACAGCTGGAAGAGATCGCAGACTCCTTCCAGGGTGTTGATAAAACTTTTGCAATTCAGGCAGGTCGAGAAATTCGAGTTATGGTAGTTCCTGAACAAATTAGTGACGATGATATGATCTTACTGGCAAGAGATATTTCAAACCAGATCGAAGAGAATCTGGATTATCCAGGACAGATCAAGGTCAATGTAATCAGAGAGTCACGAGTTGTTGACTATGCGAAATAACAAGAAGCGATAGAGAAATCTATCGCTTTTTCCAATTAAGAAATAATTCGAACAAAAAGGCATTCATAGAAAAGGATTTAAGAAAAAAGGAGACAAATTCATGAAAGGATACGAGAAACTGGAACAACACCTGATGCATCAGGGAAAAGTTGTCGGATTTTATGAAGATATTGTAAAACTTCCAAGTGGAAAAGTAGTCACATGGGATCTTGTGAAACACAAAGGTGCAGCAGCAGTAGTTCCTGTCACTGACAAAGGAACGATCTTACTTGTAAGACAGTACCGTAATGCTTTAGATCAGGAGACATTAGAGATTCCAGCCGGGGGAATTGAGCCGGGTGAGACACCGCTTGAGTGTGTGACAAGGGAGATTGAAGAAGAAACAGGATATATTGCAGGAAATATGGAACATTTGATGACGATTATCACTGCAATCGGTTTTTGTGATGAAAAGATTCCAATCTATGTTGCAACAGACTTAAAACCATCCAGACAGCATTTGGATGAAGACGAATTCATCGATGTGGAAGAATATACGACAGATCAGATCAAAGAGATGATTTTTTCTGGAAAGATCATTGATGCCAAGACAATCTCTGGAGTCCTTGGATATTTGAATATGGAGAAATAAAACAGAATATAAAAGACAGGCACCGCATAAGATATGATGCGGTGCTTTTTTGACTTTATAGGGAGGAGAAATCTGTGGATAAAGAGAAATTTTTTTCAGGATTGTGGATCATTGCAGGTCTGATTCTTGGAAGCTTATTTACGAATTTTGTATATCAGGATTATCTTGCATATGGTGGACAGGTAAAATCTCTCGTATTTCATAATGAGAAATTATACAGTGCGAGTATAAGTTTGTTTTTTTATATCTTCTTTAAAAGGATAAAACAGTATGCAATGATCTATCTGGCTGGATATCTGCTGAAACCATGGATCTTTTTATATGGATTTACGTTTTGTACAGCATTTTTCTTAGGATCAATGTTATCACTTCAGATCATACAGATGGGAATCAGAGGATTATGTCTGGTGATCTTAAGTCTGTTTCCACATTTTATTTTGTATGGGATGAGCCTGATCCTGCTTGTAAAACGGAATTTTATAGAAGAAAAAAAGGAAGAAATGCTTTATGAAACAAGCAGTTCCTTCCTTTTACGCTTCAGTATTTTGTTTGAAATAACATTTATGATACTGGGATGCATCCTGGAAAGTTTCGTAAGCCCATCGATCATGTCAGGGATTCTGAAACTTTGGAAGTGATGTACCTAGAATCTGGTATTCATTCTATACATAGTCAGCCATACGGTAAAGCAGTGCAGCGGATTTGTCCCATCCGAGGCATGGATCAGTGATAGACTGTCCATAAACACCATTACCGATGGACTGATTTCCATCTTCGATGTAACTTTCGATCATGATACCTTTCACAAGGTCTTTGATCTCAGGTAAGAAACTTCTGCTGTGAAGAACTTCCTGTACGATACGAGGCTGCTGATCCCATTGTTTTGCAGAATTGGAGTGGTTAGCATCAACGATAACAGCAGGATTCTTAAGCTGGAATTTCTCATACATATAAGCAACACGAGTCAGATCTTCATAATGATAGTTTGGAATATTATTTCCATGACGGTTGACAGAACCACGTAAAATGGCATGTGTCAGAGGGTTACCATCTGTTTTGACTTCGTATCCGTTTGCAATGAAATCATGCTGGTGCTGTCCGGCAGTGATAGAATTCATCATAACTGTCAGGTCTCCACCAGTAGGATTCTTCATTCCTGCAGGGATATCAAATCCGCTGACTGTTAAACGATGCTGCTGGTTCTCTACAGAACGTGCTCCAACGGCAACGTAGGATAAAAGGTCTTCCATATATGGCCAGTTTCCTGGATAAAGCATCTCGTCTGCGGCAGGCATATGGAATTCTTCCAATGCTTCCATATGAAGTTTACGGACAGAACGAAGACCACTTGCCATATCTGGTGCTTTCTCTGGGTCTGGCTGATGAACCATACCTTTGTATCCGTCACCTGTAGTACGAGGTTTGTTTGTGTAGATACGAGGGATGATCAGTAACTTGTCAGCAAGATCTTTCTGAACTCTTGCCAGACGTCCGAGATAATCCATAACAGCAGTTTCATTATCTGCTGAGCAAGGCCCGATGATAACTAAGAATTTATCAGATTTACCTGTAAATACGTCTCGGATCTCTTTGTCTCTGGCAGCTTTGATTTGTTTTGCTTCTTCACTCAGAGGCATCTCTTCTTTTAATTCCTCTGGAGAAGGCATCTTCGCGATTTTGTGCATTCCCATAGTTGTTTTCTCCTTAACAATTCATACAATAAAGCATTTTGCTTGCGTATATTTTAGCAAATAATAATCTTTGTGTAAAGACAGGGAAATGTGAAATGAGACTTTACAAATAAAACAGAAGTTATTATAATAGGAAATGTAAACAGAAAACACTTTCATTTTCTGGTAATTGAATATTGAAGTAGAGAAGATTGATTCTCCAACTTCAGGGCAGAGTGAGATATCGAAGATATCAATTCTCGACTGGCGGTGATACTCCAAGAGAGGTAAGTCCGCGAGCGCTAAGCCGATCAGGTTAGAATCCTGAACCAACAGTATAGTCTGGATGAAAGAAGTAGTTGGATGACATATCTTAAGATGTTACGCAGATACAAGATATGTGATCAAGTCAGAAGCCCTGTCGTTTATTTTATGTAGATAAATGGACAGGATTTTTTATTTATATGATAAAATTTCGCAAAAGCTTCTGGCGGACAAATTTAAGATCTTTAAATCAGAAAGGGAGAATTATCATGGCAGGAGACACAATGACAATGAAAAGAACAAAGTTCAATATCAGAACGATCGCAGTGACAGGTATGTTAGGAGCATTAGCAACTGTGTTGATGTTTTTGGAATTTCCGATTCCGATGTTAATACCACCATTTATCAAGTTTGATTTTTCAGAACTTCCAGCTTTATTAGCAGCTTATGCGATGGGACCTGTATCAGGAATTGCAGTATGCTTTATCAAGAATGCGATCAACCTTCTTCATACACAGACAGGAGGAGTCGGAGAACTTTCTAACTTTATCTTAGGTGTATGTTTTGTATTACCAGCAGGACTTATCTATAAGAGAAACAAGACACAGAAGAGTGCAATGATCGGAGCATTATTAGGAGCAGTCCTGATGTCAGTGATCAGCGTATTTTCAAACTACTTTGTTGTATATCCAGTATACACAAACTTTATGCCAATGCAGGCGATCATTGGAGCATATCAGGCGATCAACAAGAACGTCAAGACATTATGGGATGCATTGATCTGGTTTAACATGCCATTCACATTTATTAAAGGAATGTGTAGTGTTGTGATCACATTCTTTATTTATAAGAAGATTTCCCCAATTTTAAAGGGAACAAACAGATAAGAAGATAAGAAAAAGGTGTCGGAATATGAATTCCGACACCTTTTGTTGTACATAGAGTTAAAAACTAATCTTCTAATTTCTTAGCTGCTTTTTCCATAAAAGGTTCACTGGCAACGATAAATCTCTCATGAGTACCGATACCAACACGACCTTTGTTATCTGTAACTTCAACATGGAATACCAGACGTTTGCGGTCGATCTCTGTTAAAGAACAATGACATTTGATTGTTCCACCAACAGGAGTTGCGGAAACATGTGCAATGTTTAAGTTTGTTCCAACGCTTGTCTGACCTTCATCAAGTTTGCCGTCTAATAATTTAACAGCAGTTTTCTCAACTAATAAGATCATAGCAGGTGTTGCATAAACAGGAAGACTTCCGCTTCCCCATTTCTCTGCAGTGTTTTCTGGAACTACTTCTTCTGTTAATTCAATTTCGTCTCCAACATGAATGTTCATAATTTTTCTCTCCTAAAAATTTCATTTAATATGTATATTCTTAGTATAGCAAAGTTCGATAAAAATTCCATAGTTTTTTCACAATTTGGCAAAAAAATGCATAAAGAAGAAAGACTAGACTCGAATAAAAAAATAAGGTATGCTATTGTTAAATTGGAGGTAAAGTGCTGTGAAGTTATATTTGATCAGACATGGAGAAACAGATTGGAATAAAGTACATAGAATTCAGGGAAGCTCAGACATCGAATTAAATGAATATGGAAGAGAACTTGCATTTATGACAAGAGAAGGACTTCGCCATGTTCCATTTGATATTGGATATACCAGTCCGTTAAAGAGAGCAAAAGAAACGGGAGAGATCATTTTAGGTGGAAGGAATGTTCCATTATATGAAGATGACAGAGTGAGGGAAGCTTGTTTTGGAGCATTTGAAGGAGCTACATTGAAAGAATTGGAAGACAGGGATGATCCATTTCTTAAATTTTTTGATGATCCAGTGCATTTTGAAAGAACTGGAGGGTGTGAGACACATAGTGAGGTCATAGACAGAGCAAAAGAATTTTTGGAAGATATGATCCTGCCGAACGAGAATAAATATCAGCATGTGGCAGTCTTTTCCCACGGAGCATGGATACATAGTTTATTGACACATATTTATGGAAGAGATATTGATGAATTCTGGCATGCCCCAAGACAGGAAAATTGTGGTGTGACAACGATCGAGGTAAAAGGTGGAGAATGCCATGTATTAAAAGAATCAGAGATTTTCTACAATAAGGATGGAGAATAATTTATGACAAAAAAACAATTTCTGGAGGAATTAAAAACTTCTTTAGAGGGAATGGTGTCACCGATGGTGGTACAGCAGAATATGAATTACTATGAGAATTACATCAGTGAGCAGATCAGGAATGGAAAGAGTGAACAAGATGTATTAAATGAATTGGGCAATCCAAGACTGATTGCAAAGTCGATCATTGATGCAGCAGGTCAAGATGATGATCATGTACAGACAGAGTACTACGAGGAAGAACAGGAGACAGATCCAGAGGATATGTTTGGCGGGAATACACATATCTTCACGATGAATTCTACAAAGTTTAAACTTGGATGTCTTTTATCTGTAATTATTTTTATTTTCATTATGTATTTACTGTTTCATGTACTAAGTGCAGCGATGGTTGTGTTAGGACCAGTGATCATCGTTGGTCTGATCGTTGCCTTGATCATGAATTTTACAGGAAGGTAGTCAGCTAAGAAAGGAAGTAATATGGACATAAATCAGGAAGCATATGCAATTGAAGATGAAGTCATAGAATTTCGCAGGGCACTGCATCGCTGCCCAGAGACAGCATTTCATGAGACGATGACGATGGAATATATCAGAGAACATCTGGAAGAATGGGAGATCTCCTATAAGATTTTTGATCCGTCAGGAATCATCGCAGTGGTAGGAAGTGGAAAGAAAGACAGCATTGCACTGCGTGCGGATATGGATGCTTTGGAAGTGGAAGAAGAAACAGGACTTGATTTTGCATCATTAAATCATGGTTGTATGCATGCATGTGGACATGATGGACATACAGCAATCCTTATGGCAACAGCGAAGATCTTAAAGATGCATGAGGCAGAATTAAACCGCAGAGTTTATCTTGTCTTCCAGCCTGCGGAGGAAACTGCAGAAGGTGCCAAATTTATGCTAAAGACAGGAATTCTTGACAGTGTAAAACGAATTTACGGAGTTCATATTTTTAATGGGATTCCATCAGGAAAGATTTCGCTGGAAGCAGGACCAAGAATGGCCGCAACAAACTGGCTGGCAGTTCATTTATACGGAAAATCCGGACATGCAGGGAAACCGCATGAAGGAATCGATACAGCAGTGGCAGTGTCATCTATGGTAATGAATCTGCAAAGTATTGTGAGCAGGAATCTAAATCCATTAGACCCGGCAGTTTTGACGATCGGAAAGATCGAAGCAGGAACAGCAAGAAATGTTATTGCAGGAGAGGCTAAGATCGAAGGGACAGCAAGAACATTTTCCAAACAGGCACAGGAAATGATCGAAGAGAGAGTCAAAGATATCGCAAAAGCACATGAGCAGATGTATGGTGTTGATGTCACAGTCGATTTTCAGCCATCCAGCCATGGTGCGTTGATCAATGCCCCAGAAGTTGTGGAAGATGTGATGGAGAGAGCAGGAGAAGTATTTGATCCATCCGAATTTACACACGTACCAGCAATGATGTTAGGAGAAGACTTCGCTAATTATTTAGAAGAAATTGATGGATGTTTTGCATTTATCGGAGGCGGAGATCATCCGGCAAATCATCATGGAAAGTTCGATTTTGACGAAAAAGCACTGATCAGTGGTGTCCGTCTCATGCTGACATTTGTAATTGTATAAGATATAGTTCATGAAAATCGGTTGTAGATGGATACAACATATGATATAATCAGAAACCAAAAGAAGCACAGTATTTGATAGAAGAAAAGGTAGGGAAATATGAATTTAGTATACCACAGCACAAGAAACAGTGAAGAAACAGCAACCGCCTCTGAAGCTATTTTAAAAGGGTTAACAAGCGATGGAGGATTATTTGTACCAGACAGTATTCCAAAGTTAAATGTATCCTTGGAAGATCTGACAAAGATGTCCTATCAGGAAATTGCTTATGCTGTCATGAAAGAATTCCTTACAGATTTTACAGAAGAGGAATTAAAGACATGTATCAATAATGCATACGACAGCAAATTCGATACAGAAGAGATCGCAGTAACAAAGAAAGTGGACGGAGCATATTATCTGGAATTATTCCATGGTGCAACGATCGCATTTAAAGATATGGCATTATCTATTCTGCCACATTTACTTGTAACTTCTGCAAGAAAGAATAACGTAAAGAATGAGATCGTAATCTTAACTGCAACATCTGGAGATACAGGAAAGGCAGCTTTAGCAGGATTTGCTGACGTACCAGGAACAAAGATCATCGTCTTTTATCCTAAGTCTGGTGTCAGTCCAATTCAGGAAAAACAGATGGTAACACAGAAGGGTGACAATACATATGTAATCGGAATCAAAGGAAACTTTGACGATGCCCAGACAGGTGTTAAAAAGATGTTCTCTAACAAAGAGTTAGCGAAAGTGATGAACGATAACGGATTTCAGTTCTCATCTGCAAACTCTATCAATATCGGACGTTTAGTGCCACAGGTTGTATACTATGTGAAAGCTTACGCAGATTTATTAAAACAGGGTGCATTAAAGGCCGGAGAACCTATGAATGTAGTAGTTCCAACAGGAAACTTTGGTAACATTTTAGCATCCTACTATGCAAAACAGATGGGTATTCCAATCGGTAAATTTGTCTGCGCATCTAACAAGAATAAAGTATTATTTGACTTCTTTGAGACAGGAAAATACGATCGTAACAGAGAATTCTATGTTACAACATCTCCATCTATGGATATCCTGATCTCAAGCAACTTAGAGCGTATGATCTACAGAATCGCAGGAAATGATGCAAAACAGTGTGCCGAGTTTATGGCAGCTCTGACAAAAGACGGTGAATATGTGATCACAGATGCGATGAAAGCAGAATTATCTGAGTTCTTTGGAGCTTTCGGAAGCGAAGAAGAAACAGCAGTGAAGATCAAAGAAGTATATGACAAAGAAGGATATGTAATGGATACACATACAGCAGTCGCAGCCGTTGCATATGACAAATACAAAGCAACAACAGGAGACGACAAGACTCCAACAGTCATTGCTTCTACAGCAAGTCCATACAAATTCACAAGAAGTGTTATGGATGCGATCGATCCAGCATATGATGCAGAAGATGATTTTGAATTAGTCGATGAACTTAACAAAGTATCAAAGACAGTAGTTCCAAAAGCAATCGAAGAGATCAGAACAGCACCAGTTCTCCATGACACAGTATGCGAGACAGCAGCTATGGAAGACGAAGTGAAGAAGATTCTTGGAATCTAATTTGCAGGATCAGTACTTATAATTAAATGAATAAAAATAAAAAAGCAACTCATGAAAGAAAATGGGTTGCTTTTTTTGTACGATAATGTTATGATAAACCAAGATAGGGAATAAATGGAAGAGAATACAATATCAGAAAATTCTAAAAACAAATCAAAATGATAATCGATCAATCGAATCAGACAATCCATTCACGACAAGATGATCAAATGATGAATCCAAGGGAAGTTTTGACAACTGAATAAGACCATTTTCCGGTACGGTCCGAAGAGGACATATCCCGCCATGATCTGTGTAATCTATTTATGAGAGAAGCTTATAATACAAGATTCTGCTTTTGATACCGGGCAGAAGACAGGGAGCGAACAAGGATATGATAATGAGACTTCTGCATGGTCATGGAGGTGAGTGCAGCCTGTCATAAGAATGAGGGGAGCTGGGATGCTATGAGACGATTCTGTCTGCTGGAGAATGAGGGAAAGACGATAACAACAAGGAGGGCAGTATTCATGAAAAAAACAAGAAGAAGTCTTATGGCATTAGGTGTTGCAGTATTTTCTTTATCGGCAATACTGACTGGGAGAATGAAGGAAAAGCCTGTGCTGGCGCAGTTAAATTGCCAGAAAGCTGTACCAATCACAAGCAGGTGGGCGGATGATACACATATTTTTTCATCATTTGATGATCAGAAAGCATTGAGTGTAGATGCATCTTATGGATTTAAGATGCATGAAACGAATCAGACAAAGACAACGATCACCAAAGGAAAAGAGACAAAGAAGCTTCCGGATATCTCTATGCCGGCATTTTTAAAACGATATATATGGTTTGACACTTCAGAAAATACTTCTGGAAATATACAGATCAAGAAAACGAATATGGAGATTTATCAGTGTGACAAAGATGGAAATCATGGGAAGTGGCAGACATTTGATCTGGTTATGACGATTACAGGAATCGAAAAGTATAAGAACAAGGATGGATATGTGGCAATTGGAAATGATCTCAGCGGATGTTCCTATATCGGAATTGAAGAAATGACGATGAAAAGCCAGTTTTTCAAAGCGGGAACTAATATTCCGGTGACGATCAAAAGCAATATGACATTGCAGGATATTGACACACACCAATATATCGGAGTAAAAGCTGATGATATACACGGGGAATATGTTTCAAAAAATACAAAATTAAGTTATAAGAAAGATGGAAACATGAGTATCTATTACGCTGATTTCGAAGAAAATTATGACAGCGAAGATTTTACCTGTGCAGGATTTACATTTGCTTCCGATACGTTTGAATATACATTTGGAAGAATCAGAGATGACGGGCCGACAAATCAGGAACAATATGTCGGATATGGACAGAACATGATAAAATTCGATCCGCCAAGTCCAAAAAAAGAGATCATCACATCCAAGGGAGAATCAACCGAGCATTATACCTGTCCGGATCTTTCCAAAACATGGACATATGAGGTAAGCCAGATGATCGCGGGTGATATTCCGAAAGCTCATTATTTTACTGGATTTGCGTTTGAAGATAATGTGGAAGAATGTCAGAAAATCCTTGATATCAAAGTGTATGGAGACGAGCAGGATGTCAGTGATGAATTTGATATCTCACAAAATGGAAATCTTGTGAAAGCCAGATTAAAAAATCCGGGTGATCCACAATTTTATAAGCGGGGAATTTATGTTCTTAAGATCAAAACAAAGATGAATATTATGAAGGATGCAACAAAAGAGCAGCTGACTGAATTAAGAAATCTTTGGGAAAAACACGGACATTACAATGAAAATAAAACTGTTCTGACAGAAAAGAACACAGCAAAGACGATCATCGATGGAAAAAATGCAATGACAAATGAAGTAAAGATTGACATTGATCTTCCTAAAAGAGATGAAAATAATCCGGGACTTATGATCACAAAGGAAACAAAACAGTATGAATATCAGGCAAAAGATGAGATCACATACAAGGTCACTGTGAAAAATGAAAACGAAAAAGCGGGAACTGCGTATTTTAAGGTTCAGGACAGATCGCTTGCCGGCGTTTCGAAAGTTTCATTAAAAGATGTCAAAGTATTTGGAATCCCTGAAGATTCTTACATCTTGCAGGAGGAAGGAAACAGCTGGATCTTAAAGTCAAAAGATGATTATGTTCTGCCATATGAAAACAAGATAGAAATTGTATATACGGTCAAAACGTCAGTGGCAGCAAATGGACAGTTGATCGACAATGAAGCATCTGCCTGGGCAGCAGGAATTCCAGAGACGAAAGATCAGGCACAAGTCTATATCAATTCGCCAAAGAATGATGTTATAAAATCTGCACCGGCACAGATTTATAAAAAGGGTGATCATGTGGCATACAAAGCAGTCATAACAAATCCAAATCAGGGAACATTTATGAGAGATGTTAAGATTGAAGATGAAATAAAGGCAGAGGGAATCCGAATAATACCAGGAACCTTGTCAATTATGGCAGATGGAAAAAATATCATTTCAAAATGCCAGGTCGATTTTGATAAGAATGAACGTGCTTATACGATTCAGACACCAATCGCATTGAAGAATGGAGAAATTCCAGTATATTCTTCAGAATGTGGAAAAAGGGATGAAAATTACAAGAATCTGTGGATGACAGACAAGATTGAGATCAGTTATCAGGCTGTGATCGAGCAGGATGGTCTGGAAGGGAAAGACATAAAGAATGTGTTAAAAGTTCCAGCAACAAGAAACAGCAATCAGGAACTGATCCTGGAAGATACGGAGATTCCATCAGGAAGCGGTATGGCAGAGGAAGTGATCAAGATCAAAGCACCAAAACTTCAGATTCTCAAGCAGTCTGATAAAAAGATTTACAGTGTCGGAGAGACAGGAACCTATAAGCTTCACATTATACAGGGAAAGGAAGGAGTGACAGCAAGAAATATCATGGTAACGGATGAATTTGAGAAAGAAGGAATGAAGATTTCAGAGATTCAGGTTCTATATAATGAACAAGATATTACAGATGAGTGCAAAATAGAAGCAGGAGCCGGGCAGTTTGAGATAGAAACAGGAAAAGATCTCGGGGACAGTGATTTTATAGACATCCTGTATAAAGTATTGTTTGAAAAAAGAATTGACGGTGCAATAAAAAATACGGCCGTTGTACAAAGTGATAATACAGAGGCTGCCAAGGATGAGAATACAGTGGTTGTAAAGCCGCCGATGTTAAAAATCGAGAAAACATCCGGACGTAAAATTTATAAAGAAGGGCAGACAGGAGCCTATAAGATTCGTGTGACACAGAAAAATGAAGGGATGACAGCACACAAAGTTGTCATAGAAGATGCATTTGAGAAGAAAGGAATGGAAATAGGCATGATTCGTGTAAAGATCAATGGCGAAGATATCACGAATCAGTGTGAGATCAGCAAAGATGATTCCGGCAGGAAGTTTAAGATCATGACAGGCAGGGATTTAAGTGATCAGGATGAAATGATCGTGTCCTATGATACTGCATTTCCTGCAATGATCGAGGGAGATATTAAAAATACAGCTTACGCTTATGGTGAAGATGCAGATAAAGTGAAAGATGATCTTATCGTGACGATGGAGAAAAATACTCCAGAACTTTTGATCACAAAGAAAAGTGATAAAACAGTATATAAATCAGGTGGTGTATGTGAATATCAGATTTTTGTATCACAGATTGTGAAAGATGCACTCGCAAAGAATGTTGTGATCGAGGATAAGATCGATCACAAATATGCGAAGATCATCAAAGGAAGTGTTCATGTTTTTTCACCAGATGAATCAGATATCACTTCAAAATGCAGAATTGTTTTAGCACAAAACAGTTTCCGAATTGAAACGAGAGAAAATCTTGCAGATGATCAGAAAATAAAAGTGCTGTATCAAGTGAAGTTAAGCAACCGAAACTGGAAAGATCAGACCGTAAAGAATATTGCAAAAGCAAAAGCGGATAATACAAAAGAAGTATCAGCAGTTCGTGAGATCAAAGTAAAGAATCAGAAAACTGTAGAGAATAAGACATATACTAAAAAGACAGGAAAAGATTCACAAAATACTGGAACTTCTTCTGGAGTTTCAACCGGAGATAAGAGTGATTTTCGCTGGATTTTTATAATGGTGGCAGCAGCTTTTTCAGGAGTTTTTATTTTGTACAGAAAGAGGAAACATTAGGCATAAGAAGGAGCTTTTAGACTTTACGAAAGCAGCGTTATAAGGTACAATGAAAGAAAAACGTTGGGAGTGAGCGTATATGGCAAAAGATTTTTTCGGACGTCTGGAAGAAACTATTTCAACAACAGGAAAAGCAGCTGCCCAGAAGGCAAAAGAAGTGGCAGATTCTGCGAAGAGACACAATGATCTGCGAGTGGCGAAGAGAGATCTGAATGATCTGTACCGCCAGGTGGGAGAGAAGTATTTTGAAGAACATATGGATTACCCACAGGCAGAATATATCGATCTGTTCAATCTGATTGAGAAACTTCGAGGAGATATCGAGATTCTTGAACAGGAGATCGAAGGAGAAGACGATGAATTCGAGGATGGAGAAGACATCGAAGAATAATGAAACAAAATGAGCGGAGAAAGCTTGTAAAGACTAGTCTTTACAGGCTTTTTTCTATTATTAAGAATTTTTTGGAGGAATATATGATAGATACGATTGGAATGACAGACATTGGAAATGGAAGACCATCGAATCAGGATGCTTATTTATTGAGGCAGAAGGAAAAGGATGGAAAGCTCTATCTGCTGGCAGTAGTATGCGATGGAATGGGAGGACTGAAGAAAGGAGAGATTGCCAGCCGTTACATTGTAGAGGTATTAAAACAGTGGTTTGATGAAACTTTGTTTGAAGGATTATCAGAGATGGGGATTGATATGATCGAGCAGAATCTGATCGACCTGATCCGCAAGATCAATCAGAATCTTTTGCTGATGAGCAGGAGGATGGAGGAAGTCAAATCAATGGGAAGTACTTTGACTTTATTATTTGTGGAAGACCATGAGTTTTTTGTGCTGAATGTTGGCGATTCAAGAACCTACTGGTTTGACAGAGACAGAAAATTTGTGACGACAGATCATACATTAGTTGAACTTGAACTTCGAGCAGGACATCTAACGAAAGAGCAGGCACGAAAAGACCCAAGACGCCATATTCTCGTACAGTGTGTTGGCGTCACAAAAGATATCAGGGTAGACTGCTACAAAGGAAGGCTTCATCCGGGAATGGAATTTTTATTATGTACGGATGGATTTTATGGACTTTTGGAGGAAGAAGAAATCTATCAGGTGGAAGCATCAAAAGAACAAATGAAAGAATGGGTAGAAAGATGTTTTCGAAAAGTAAAAAGCCGTGGAGAATTGGACAATCTATCCTGTGTGATCGTCAAAGTTCCGAAAGAAAAATAGCAAAGCTGTACCATGATCGTTATCTGGAGCAGAAACTTCTGGGGGAAGGCGGAATGGGCAAAGTCTTTCTTGCAAAAGATCTGAAAACAGGAAAACAGGTTGCAGTAAAAGTGCTGAAAAATGAAATTCAATGGAAACGGGAAAAGGAGATACTGGAAAAATTAAAAAATATGAAAGGCGTTCCAGAATTAATTTTTGCAGAAAATGCGGCAGAACCTTTTCTGGTAATGGAATATATCAAAGGAGAGTCCTTGAAAACCTACAGAGTAATGCATGGAAAGATTTCAGAAAAAACTTTGATCCGGTTTATGTATAAAACGTGCAAGGTATTAGAAAAGATTCATAAAAGAGGCGTCGTACATATGGATTTAAAGCCAGAGAATATCATACTGCATCCATCAGGAAGGATATACCTGATCGATTTTGGAGTATCTTTGATGGAAGGTGATCTCCTGACAGGATATGGAACGAGAACGTATGCCTCAAAAAGTCAGGCAGAAGCAGGCGGAAGGGCTGCGTTTGGCATGGATATTTATAGTATTGGGAAGATCATGCAGTTAAATGCAGAACAAAATAAGATAGATACTGTCAGACGGATCATACAGAAATGTCTTTGTGAAGATGATAAGGAAAACTATCAGAATGTCGGAAAGATAAGGAGAGATCTTGGATTTATTCTACGGAAAAGAATCTTAGAAAAAAGTGCAGTTTTATTGGTTTGTGCAGGAATGACAGGGATATTGTGTTTTTCGCTAAATGGAGAAAAAACGAAACCAGACATTCAGTCAGTGCAGGTGCGTCAGGAGATTCATGAAAAAGGAATCATTTATTTTTATGGGAACGAAAAGACGGAGAAAGATCTGATGCTGGCAGAGCAGTATTTTAAGAAAGAACGTACGAATAAGAAGAGGACAGAGGCTTATCTGCTGCTTATATCGTTGTTAAATGATCCTGAAAAGGAGGTAGAACAAAAGGATCTGGTGTCTGCATTGAAAATCTGCCAGCAAGATGTCTGTGATTTCTGGTCTGCATATTTTTTCATCGATCATTATATTTTATGGCAGGAAAAACTTCCAGAGGGCTTTCTAAATACATCCAGAGAACTGATTTATAAAATGCAAAAGTTAAAGCTTAGCAAAGATCAAAAAAAGATGTTAGAAGAACAACGGATAAATCTATATGAGATCATGGCTCAAAAGGGAGATACAAAGCTCTTTTTTCAAGAGACAGACCGTGTGTTTCATGAGAAGCTGAAGGGGAAGGATGCATGGGAAATATATGAAAGAAGGCTTTCGTATCTTCAGGAAAGATCCGTAGATATTGAGTACGACTATGAGCGTTTTATAAGGCATTATCCCAAAGTCATGGAACCATATATTGAATATGGAATTTATTTATGCCAGAAGAACAAGGGAAAGAAGGCAAAAGATATTTATCTGCAGGGATTAAAACAGACAGGAATGACAAGTGACAGAGCAAAAGCATTGAGGAGGAAACTAGGATTATGACAAAAAAATATAAAATACTGTTGAGTATAACAGTGGTGTTGTTTCTTCTTTTAGCAGCAATACCCGCGGATACAAAAGGGATGGAAGAAACAGCGGTCTGGGATATTACATTTAAGGGAACAGGAACAGAACCTTTTTTTCGAAGCAGTGTGACAATGGAGCTGGATCTGAAGGGAACAGACACAAAAGATGATATTAATATTTTTATCAACAGGCAGAAATGGGAAGGAGAGTGGGACTATGAACAAAGTTTAAAAATGACATTTTATGAAGAGGGAAACTATGAGATTCATCTGGTTCACAAAAATGGATATGAGGAGACACGAAAGATCATGGTGGAGCTTAACAATCCATCCGTTCCGAAAATTAAGAGTGGATCATATTCGGAAGGCAAATGGACCAGCCAGAATATTTTACTTGAAGCTTATGGTACGAAGGCTGTTTCAAAAATCTCTCATTATGAATATAGGACAGGTGAGAGTGAGTGGAAATCAATGAAAAAAGGTATGCTTGAGATGAAACAGGATATGGATGATATTGTTTTGGTAAGAGCTGTATCGAATGCAGGGAGGTACAGTGAGGTACAAAAAATCTGGTGTCGTTTATGGAAGAGAAACCCGAATCTGTCAAGGATCACATGCAGTGAAAAATCAAGGAATGGATGGTATCAGAAGATACCAGAATTTACTTATGAATCAGAACAGACAGAAGGCCCTGTGATACATACCTATGCAAGATTAACACAGCTTCAGACAGGGCAGACACAGACAGAGACAGACAAGATTCCAAAGATCAAAAAAGATGGAAAATATCAGCTCAAAGTGTGGACAAAAGATGAAGCTGGAAACAGATCTGAAAATAGTTTTTATACGACTTGTTTTGTGGATACAAAGAAGCCAGAGATCTTCATAGAATATAAAAACAAAATTCAGGAAATCAGCAAATACCAGAGGGCAAAGATAAGGATCAAAGATCAGAATATTTTAAGAAAGTCAATGAAGATCATGACATCTGGAAAACAGATCAAAGGGTGGTCGCGGTCTGGAGAATACTATGAAAGTGAAGTGGTGTTTGACCACGATGGACAACATAATCTTTCTGTGACAGCGGAGGATATGGCAGGGAATATATCGATCAGAGAAGAAAAAACATTGAAGATTGATACAAAAAAGCCAGAGATTCAGATTAGCGGGATACAAAATGGAAAGTCTTATAAAACTCCAGTCAGTATAAAACTTCAGGTAAAAGATGAGAATTCAAATATGAAGAAAACGAAAGTTTATCTGAATGGAAAGAGATGGAACTTTGATCAGCTGAAAGAAGATGGGTATTATCTGTTGAGAGTAGAAGCGGAGGATCTCGCAGGGAATCAAAGTGTTGTGACAAAAAAATTCACGATCAACAAAAAAGGAGTTCAAATTCATTTTTTGCAGGAAAAACTGGAAGGAAAAGATGTTTCGCAAAAAAATCTCCGGCCGGGATTTCATATTGCAAGTCTGGAACCGGTGCAGGTAACAGGATTTTTGGTCAATGGACAGAAAGTTCCATATGAATGGAAAGGCGACAAGGTTTATATGAAACAGCCAGTTACGTTGAATGGAAAATACTGTATAAATCTTAATGTGACAGATGCAAATGGACTGCATGTATCAAGTAAAAAAATAACATTTATGTATGATACGAAACAGCCGGTAATACAGTTACGTGGACTTAATGCAAAGAATGAATGTGATTATGGAACAACGATTTTTATTTCTTTGGAAAATCAGAAAGACTACTGGACAAAGATAAAACTGGATAAGAGAAACATAGCAGATTTGAAAAGTAAGATATCTTTAAAAAATCTGGAACCAGGAGTTCATGTACTGAAACTTGAAGCAAGAGATGCAGCCGGAAATACAACAAAGGAAAAAATCAAATTCGAGGTGACAAAAATACTTCCAGATCCGGTAAAGAAGATTGTCAAAAAAGATCAGAAAAGGGAGGGAAATGTAAATAAAAAAGATGAAAAAACAGAAGTCATTTTATGGATCGCAGCAGGTATGATTTTGGTTATATCAGCAGCAGGGCTGATTTATAGAAAACATTCAAAATAACAGGAAATATGAGCGTTCTTGAATCTTTTTCATTCTATGTTATAATATGAAATAAATGTTTAAGAAAATAAAGCGGAGGAAGATTATTATGGCAGAAGAAGTAAAAGAAACAATGGAACAGTTTGAAACTCAGTTAGAAGAATCTTTAAATAAAGCAGCAACAAATGAAGATGCAGTATGGAATCATTTAGAAGAACTCAAAGAAAGTGGAGAAGTTCTTGCACTGACTGTTGGCGGAGTTGTCAATGGTGGAGTTATCGTTTATGTAGAAGGAATCCGTGGTTTCATTCCAGCTTCTTTATTATCAACAAAATATGTAGAAGATTTAAATGTCTGGTTACAGAAAGATGTAGAAGCAAAGATCATTACAGTAGAACCTGAAGATCAGAGACTTGTATTATCAGCAAAAGCAGTAGAGCAGGATAAAGCAAGAAAAGAACGCGAAAATAAGATTAACGAATTAAAAGTTGGAACAGTTGTAGAAGGAACTGTAGAGAATATCATGCCTTATGGAGCGTTTGTTGATATCGGAGATGGAATCAGCGGATTAGTTCACATTTCACAGTTAAGCCAGAAGAGAGTAAAATCTCCAGAGGATGTTGTGAAAGAAGGAGAACAGGTAACTGTTAAGATCATCAAAGTTGCGAATGGTAAAGTAAGCTTAAGTATCAAAGCATTAGAAGATGACAAAGAAGCAGCCAAGAAAGCAGAAGAAACTGGAGTAGAATACACAGAAGATGCTGCTGGAACAAGTCTTGGAGATTTACTGGCAAATATCAAATTATAGGAAGGAAGTCACATGGCAGGATCAGGTTTTGGCACAAATTTCCGCATCACAACATGGGGAGAAACACATGGTGCTGGTGTAGGAGTCGTTGTAGATGGGTGTCCGGCAGGTTTATCATTAGAAAGAGAAGATGTTCAGAAATATCTGGACCGCAGAAAACCAGGACAGTCAAAGTATACAACACAGAGAAAGGAAGGAGATCAGGTAGAGATTCTTTCTGGAGTATTTGAAGGAAAGACAACAGGAACACCGATTTCCATGGTTGTATATAATAAGGATCAGAGATCAAAAGATTACAGTAACATCAAAGATGTATACCGTCCGGGACATGCGGATTTTACTTTTGATATGAAATATGGTTTCAGGGATTATCGTGGTGGTGGAAGATCATCAGGACGAGAGACGATCGGACGTGTTGCCGCAGGTGCGGTTGCAGCTAAAGTCCTTGAAGAACTTGGAATTTCTGTGAAGGCATACGCAAAAGCGATCGCAGGTATCGAGATTTCAGAGGACAGATTCGATTTAGAAGAGATGAATAACAATCCGTTTAATATGCCGGATAAAGAAGCAGCAGATCTTGTGGCACAGAAAGCAGATCAGATGATCAAAGAACAAGATTCCATCGGAGGAATTATAGAGTGTCAGATCACAGGAATGCCGGTTGGTATCGGAGAAACTGTATTTGACAAGCTGGATGCTGAACTTTCAAAAGCAATTATGTCTATCGGGGCTGTCAAAGGATTTGAGATCGGAGATGGATTTGAAGCTGCAAATCTCAGAGGATCAGAGAATAATGATGATTTTGCCTGTGTTGATGGTAAAGTAGTAAAAGAAACGAATCACTCTGGTGGAGTTCTCGGAGGAATGAGTGATGGAAGTACGATCATATTCCGTGCGGCGGTCAAACCAACTCCATCGATCGCGAGAACACAGAAGACGATCAACCGCGATCTTGATAATGTAGACATTGAAATTCATGGCCGTCATGATCCTATGATTGTGCCAAGGGCTGTAGTTGTGGTAGAATCAATGGCAGCCGTTACGATTCTTGATGGTGTGTTAAAGAATCTGGGTGCAACAATGGACAATATCAAAAAGATTTATGGTGAGTAATAATGTATGAATTAATTAAAAAAGACGGAAGAGCAAAAAGAGGAAGGTTAACGACCGTCCATGGAGTGATCGAGACACCGGTATTTATGAATGTCGGAACAGTCGCAGCGATCAAAGGTGCAGTCAGCACAGATGATCTTAGAGAGATTGGAACACAGGTAGAGTTATCAAACACATATCATCTGCATGTAAGAACAGGAGATAAGCTGATCAAAGAATTTGGAGGACTTCATAAGTTTATGAACTGGGATCGTCCGATCCTTACAGATTCTGGCGGATTTCAGGTGTTTTCTCTGGCAAAACTTCGTAAGATCAAAGAAGAAGGAGTGTCTTTCTCTTCTCATATCGATGGAAGAAAGATCTTTATGGGACCAGAAGAAAGTATGCAGATTCAGTCCAATCTTGGTTCTACGATCGCGATGGCATTTGATGAGTGCCCTCCACATCCTGCAACAAGAGAGTATATGCAGAAGTCTGTAGACCGTACGACAAGATGGTTAGTAAGATGCAAGAAGGAGATGGATCGACTGAATTCTTTAGAAGATACAGTGAATCCACATCAGATGTTATTCGGTATCAATCAGGGTGGAACATTCGAAGATATCCGTATTGAACATGCCAAAGAGATATCAAAATTAAATCTCGACGGATACGCCTTAGGTGGTCTGGCAGTAGGAGAGACACATGATGAGATGTATCATATTATCGAGGAAACAGTTCCTTATCTTCCAGAAGACAAACCAACGTATCTGATGGGAGTAGGTACACCGATTAATATTCTTGAGTCTGTAGACCGTGGAATTGATTTCTTTGACTGCGTATATCCAACAAGAAATGGACGTCATGGACATGTATATACCAATCAGGGAAAACTGAATATGTTCAATAAAAAATATGAACTTGACCATCGCCCAATCGAGGAAGGATGCCAGTGCCCAGCCTGCAGAAGTTACAGCAGAGCCTACATCCGACACCTTCTCAAAGCAAAAGAAATGCTTGGAATGAGATTATGTGTCTTGCATAACTTGTATTTTTATAATACAATGATGAGTGAGATTCGTCAGGCAATCGAAGAAGGAAACTACAAAGAATACAAGAAACGTAAGATTGATGGCATGATGAATCAGTAATCTTATTAGAAAGATGGAGGAAGAAAATGGATCAGGTTACAATGACAATTCTGATGCTGGTCATTTGTTTTGCATTAATGTACTTTTTAACAATCAGACCACAGAAGAAGAAAGATGAAGAGTTAAGACAGATGATGGAAGCTCTGGAAGTTGGAGACAGTGTGTTAACAACAAGTGGATTTTACGGAGTTGTTGTAGATAAAGTTGATGAAACTACAATCATTGTTGAATTTGGTAACGACAAACATTGTCGTATCCCAATGGAGAAATCAGCGATTCAGGCAATGGAAAAAGCAAACGGATCATCTGACGACGAGTAAGATAATTTATGAATCAAAAAAGAATCTGGGAAGTATGAAGATAAAATTCATATTTCTTACAGATTCTTTTTCTTTTCTGAAAAAATTCTTTAGTATGAAAAAATTCTTTTATCAGAAATTTCTCTTATCTGGAATTTTGGAATATCTGGCCTTATTTTTGATATTCCAGCAGTTCATCGAGAAGATGATCAGGAACATAAAGAGGTCCGCGGCCAGTACCAATATCAATATCGGGCTTATTTGTTCCATGAAAATCAGAACCGCCAGTGGCTAAAAGATCATATTCTTTCTGCCATTCTCTTAATTTCGCGACTTGTCCCTGATGATGGGAAGAATGATAGACTTCGATTCCAGCCAGACCATATTCTTTTAGATCACGAATCAGATGTTTTGTATCTTTATTTGAGAATTTATATAAAAATGGATGAGCAAGAATCGGAATTCCGCCAGCATCGAGAATGAGTTTCAGACAGTCTTTGGGATCAAAAAAAGTCTTTGGAATATAATATTTACATTTCTCACCTAGATATTTGGAAAATGCCTGATCTCTGGATGTACAGATACCTTCTTCTACAAGAACTCTTGAAAAATGTGCTCGTGTGATGACGGTATCAGGATCACCATGTTGTAATTTCTCCAGGGTGACAGGGTATCCGTCCTTCTGGAATAAATCGATCATATCAAGATTTCGTTGCATTCTTTTCTTTCTTAGATCGTTTAATGTTTTATTTAATTGTTGGTTTTTACAGTCAATTCCATAACCTAAAATATGAATTTCACGATGCAGTGCATCACATGAGATTTCAATTCCAGGAATGAATTTGAGATGTTCGGGCAGATTCATGGAAAGAATTTCTGAAATACCATCAACCGTATCATGGTCAGTAAGGGAAAAACCATATAAATTCTTTTCAATTACTTTATCTGTGATTTCTTTCGGAGCGAAAGTTCCGTCAGAACATGTAGAGTGTATGTGCAGATCGATCATTTAAAAACTCCTTTCCTGTATTTAGTGTAAGTTTACCACAAAAAAGCATAGAAGCAAAACGGCAGACATATATTAAATGAAAGAAAGGAGTATGAGATATGGAGCCGGGAAAGAAAGGTTTATATGTTGTGCAGAGTCTGGTCGCTGCTTATATTGTTACTGGGCTGCTGCTGTGCCTGCTTGCATTTATTGTTTACCAGAGTAATGCAGGAATGAAGACAGCCAGTCTTGGCATTACACTTACATACATTTTTGCATCAATTGTTGCAGGGATGATCATTGGGAAAAAAATCGGAAAACGCAGATTTTTATGGGGATTTCTTGTCGGAGTATTATATTTTGCAATTTTAACTTCAATATCCGTGGTATTTCAGAAAAATATAGTTATTTTTTCGACTGAACGGATCACTGCATTTTTCTTATGTATTGCAGGAGGAACTTTAGGTGGAATGCTTGCCATTTGACTAAAGATATGATACAATATAGCAAGTTATTTTATGAGAATCAGGAGGACGATAAGATGAAACATATTAAAACTCTGACAAATAAAACATTACAGAACACAGTTAAAAAAGGTGGATGTGGTGAATGCCAGACATCTTGCCAGTCAGCATGTAAGACATCTTGTACAGTAGGTAACCAGACCTGCGAACATAGCAAATAGTCAAATCGAACAAAGACTTTATGCTTGAGGCGTTCCTTGTGGGCCGCCTCATTTTTTCGATGAAAGAAAATAACAGATAAAGGGAGAAGGAAACAATGGTTCACCAGTATAAAAACAATGGATACAACATGGTCCTTGATGTAGCAAGCGGCTCTGTCCATGTTGTTGATGATCTGACTTATGAAGTGATCGCATTATACGAGGATCACACATTAGAAGAGATCATCAAAGAATTATCATCATGGGATGAAAAAGATGTAAAAGAATCTTATGAGGAAGTTACAGAATTGAAAGATGCAGGTGTATTATTTACAGAAGACTGTTATGAAGAATACATTTGTGGATTTAAGAACAGACCAACAGTTGTAAAGGCACTTTGTCTTCATATTGCACATGACTGTAATCTTGCATGCAGATATTGCTTTGCAGAAGAAGGAGAGTACAAGGGAAGACGTGCTTTAATGAGTGCAGAAGTTGGTAAGAAAGCTTTGGATTTTCTTGTAGAGAATTCAGGAAACCGCAGAAATCTGGAAGTTGATTTCTTTGGTGGAGAGCCTTTAATGAACTTTGATGTAGTAAAAGAAATTGTTGCTTATGGACGTTCTTTAGAACAGACACATGATAAGAAGTTCCGTTTTACACTGACAACAAATGGTGTATTATTAAACGATGATATCATGGAATTTGCCAATAAAGAGATGGACAACGTTGTATTAAGTGTAGATGGAAGAAAAGAAGTTCACGATTACATGAGACCATTTAGAAATGGAAAAGGAAGCTATGATTTTGTTATTGACAAGTTCAAGAAATTTGCAGACAGCAGAAATCAGCAGAAATATTATGTAAGAGGAACTTTTACACATCATAATCTGGATTTCTCAAAAGACGTTATGCATTTAGCAGATGCAGGATTTGAACAGATTTCTGTAGAACCTGTAGTTGCACCAGATACAGCAGATTATGCGATCACAGAAGAAGATCTTCCAATCTTAATGGATGAATATGATCTTCTTGCCAAAGAGATGATCAAGAGAGAGAAAGAAGGAAAAGGATTTACATTCTTCCACTTTATGATCGATTTAACAGGTGGTCCATGTGTTGCAAAACGTTTATCTGGATGTGGATCAGGAACAGAATATCTTGCAGTGACTCCATGGGGAGATTTATATCCATGTCATCAGTTTGTTGGTGAGGAAGATTTCTTAATGGGTAATGTCTATGAAGGAGTCAAGAAGGATGAGATCGTCAAAGAATTCAAAGCATGTAACGTATATTCCAAAGAAGAATGTAAAAAATGTTTTGCAAGATTCTATTGCAGCGGTGGATGCAGTGCAAACTCTTATAACTTTAATGGAAAGATCGATGGAACTTATGAGATCGGATGTAAATTAGAGCGTAAGAGGGTTGAATGTGCACTTATGGTGAAGGCAGCATTGGCATTAGAAGAGGAGACGGAGAATGAAGAAGCGTAATAGCAGCGGCAAGTATATTGCAGGGCTTATTTTACTGATCGCATTATGTGTATTTGGTGTATTTATCACAACCAAAGGTATCACCAAGAATAAGATCGGACGAGCAAGCAATATTGAGCTGGGATTAGACCTCGCAGGTGGAGTAAGTATCACATATGAAGTTGATGGTAAGAATGTATCGGACAGTGATATGAAAGATACCGTATATAAACTTCAGAAACGTGTGGAAGGGTATAGCACAGAAGCAGAAGTTTATCAGGAAGGAAAAGATCGTATCAACATCGAAATCCCCGGAGTAACAGATGCAAACAAGATCTTAGATGAACTTGGTAAACCAGGAACACTTTCTTTTGCAGTTCAGAAACAGGTAAAAGTAAAGCAGAATGGAAAAACAACAACACAGACTACTTTAGATACCATTTTAACAGGACAGAATGTTAAGAAAGCAAAAGCTGTCACAAATCAGAATCAGACAACTGGTAAGAAAGAATATTTAGTTGCCCTTGAATTTGACTCCAAAGGAACAAAAGCTTTTGCCAAAGCTACAAAAGCAAACATCGGGAAACCAATTTATATCATCTATGATAACCAGGTGATCAGTGCACCAAATGTACAGGAAGCGATCACAAAAGGTGAATGTACGATCGATGGTATGGAAAGTTATGAAGCAGCCGAGAATCTTGCTTCATCTATTCGAATTGGTTCCTTACCAGTCAAATTAAAAGAACTTCGTTCTAACGTAGTGTCTGCTAAGTTAGGAGTTAATGCGATCCAGACAACGATTAAGGCTGGAATCATCGGATTTGCCTTGGTATGCTTGATCATGATCGCATTTTATGCAGTGCCAGGTATCATTGCATGTGTAGCACTTGCAATTTATATGCTAATGATGTTACTTGCACTGAATGGATTTAATGCAACGTTGACATTGCCGGGACTTGCGGGTATCATCCTCGGTATCGGTATGGCGGTCGATGCCAATGTAATCATTTATGCAAGAATTCAGGAAGAAATCGGAGCAGGTAAGAGTACAGGAGCTGCGATCAAGTCTGGATTTGGAAAAGCAGCTTCAGCTATTATTGATGGTAATGTTACAACACTGATCGCAGTTTTAGTACTGTGGTTTAAAGGATCAGGAACTGTCAAAGGATTTGCACAGACACTTGGAATGAGTGTACTGATCTCCATGTTTACAGCATTAGTGATCAGCAGATTCCTTGTATATGCAGCATATCACTTTGGACTTCGCGATAAGAAATGGTATGGAAAACCAAGAACGATCAAGACAAGAGATTTTGTTCGTGCAGGTAAGAAATATGTTGCGGTTGCAGGTGTGATCATTTTAGTGGGACTTGCAGCACTTCCTATGAACAGAAGCAAGATTGGTACAATCTTAAATTATGACCTTGAATTCTCAGGAGGAACAGCATCTACGATCACATTTAAAGATGATCAGAAGGTAAATGATTCTCTGGAAAAACAGGTTGTGAAAGCTTATGAGAAAGTCAGCAAGTCATCATCTGTACAGAGCCAGAAAGTAAAGGCAAACAATCAGATGGTTGTTAAGAGTGTAGAATTAAATCTTACACAGAGAAAACAGATTGAAAAGACTTTAAAGAAAGATTATAAAGTAAAATCAGTAACAACAGAGAATATCAGTTCAACGATCAGTAATGAGATGCAGAGAGATGCATTTATCTCAGTTGTGATTTCAGCAATCTGTATGTTGATCTATATTGCGATCCGATTTAAAGATGTGAAGTTTGGATCAAGTGCGATCATCGCATTGTTAAATGACGTGTTAGTCGTATTTGCGGCATATTCTATCGGAAGATTATCTGTCGGTGGAACATTTATCGCATGTATGTTAACGATCATTGGATACTCTATCAACTCAACGATCGTCATCTTTGACCGTATCCGTGAGAATCTGAAACTTCAGACGATCCGAACAAGAGATGACATCAAAGCGTTGGTAAATCAGAGTATTTCAAGTACACTGGTTCGTACGATCAATACAAGTTTAACAACATTTGTTATGGTACTTGCGTTATTTATCTGTGGAGTATCATCCCTGAGAGAATTTGCACTGGCATTGATCGTTGGTGTAATCGGTGGAGCTTTCTCTTCCGTATTCTTAACAGGACCATTATGGTATATGATGAAGACTCGTATCGGATCTGATGCTGTAAAAGAGAGCAATGGACAAACTGCTGCACAGCCAGAGAAGATTACAGCGAACCCTAATCGCAAGAAAAAGAAGAAAAAGAAAAGAAAATAAAAATAAGACAAGGAAAAGGAGTATTCAGTAGACACTGAATGCTCTTTTTCTGGAAGATGGAGAAATAGGATGGAACAGTGGTATCTGTATAAGAAAAAAGCCGACTTTACAAAAATCGGTGAGAAATTTCAGATTGATCCCGTGATCGCAAGACTGATCAGAAACAGAGATGTGACTGGGGATGAAGAAATACATAAATATTTATATGGGAATCTTTCCGATATATCCGATCCATTTCTGATGAAAGGTGTCAGAGAGGGTGTGGATATCATAAGAGAGAAGATAAAAAGTGGAAAAACAATCCGTATCATCTCAGATTATGATGTAGATGGAGTGGTTTCGAATTATATTTTATGGAAAGCGATCCATGATCTTGGAGGAAAGATTGATTTTCAGATTCCGGATCGTATGAAAGATGGTTATGGGATCAACGAAAATATCATTGAAAAGGCAGCAAAGGATCAGATAGATACGATCCTTACATGTGATAACGGAATTGCAGCGGGTGAGGCAGTCCGTTATGGAAAAGAGCATGGCCTTACAATGATCATTACAGACCACCACGATGTACCATTTGTGATGAATGACGATGGAAGTAAGGAAGAAATCCTTCCGCCGGCAGATGTTGTCATCAATCCAAAACAAAAAGAATGTCAGTATCCATATCCGCTTCTTTGCGGAGCAGGCGTAGCATTCCAGTTCGTGAGAGCACTGTATAAAGATATGGGAGAAGATGAGAGCAGACTGGAAGAATTATTATCCATGCTTGCGATCGCTACCGTGTGTGATGTTGTGGATCTTACAGGAGAGAACAGGATTTTTGTAAAAGAAGGTCTGAAAAGAATGAAGGAGACGAAGAATGTTGGACTTCGAGCATTATTAGATGTACACGACCTCATGGAAAAGCAGATACAGTCTTATGCTCTTGGATTTATTATCGGACCATGCATTAATGCAAGCGGGCGTCTAGAATCAGCAGAGAAAGCATTGAATTTATTTCTTGAGGACGATGAAGAGAAAGCATTGCAGACAGCGAAAGAGCTGAAAGAGCTGAATGATCTTAGAAAGAGCATGACAGAGAATGGTGTAAAAACAGCATTGGAGCAGGCATTAGAATATGAAGCAAAAGGTGATAAAGTACTTGTTTTATATTTGCCGGATTGTCATGAAAGTATTGCAGGTATCATTGCAGGAAGGATCAAAGACCGGCTGAATCATCCAGTTTTTGTTCTTACGGATGCCAAAGATGGATTGAAGGGTTCAGGGCGTTCGATCGAAGGATATTCTATGTTTGAAGAGATGATGAAAGTCAAAGAGGTGTTTACCAAATTTGGCGGACATCCGATGGCAGCTGGATGTTCTCTTGAGAAGGAGAATCTGGAGTCATTTCGTGAAAAGATCAATAAAAACTGTACACTAGATAAAAAAGATTTTGCAAAGAAGGTACAGATTGATATTGATATGCCGGTAGATTATATCACAATGGATCTGATCCGTCAGTTATCAGTGTTAGAGCCGTTTGGAAAAGAAAATAAAAAACCTCTGTTTGCACATCGCAAATTAAAGATCGAACGAGTCAATGTGTTTGGAAAAAGTAAAAATGTGATTAAATTAGCGTTAAAGAGTAGTCAGGGAACACGAATTGATGGTATGATTTTTGAGGATGAAACAGAGTTTCGGGAGAAAATGGGGACAAGCAAGTATATTACCTGTACATATTATCCTGTGATCAATGAATATCAGGGATATAAAAGTCTTCAGATCAATATTCAAAACTACTTTTTTGCGGAGGAATAACATGAGTAAGATAAAACTGGTAGCAATGGACTTAGATAACACATTATTAGACAGTAACAAACAGATTTCAGAACATACTATAGAAGTTTTAAAAGAAGCGATCAGACAGGGAGTTTATATTGTACCTGCAACAGGACGTATTTTCAAATCAATTCCAGAGTTTTTGAGAAATATCGAAGGAGTTCGTTATGCGCTTTGTTGTAATGGTGCGACAGTCTATGATCAGTATGAAGATAAGATCATCTACACGAACCATTTATCAGCAGATGCAACACTGCGATTATTTGAGATTCTTGAAAAATATCATTGTACACATGATATTTACCAGAACGGGCAGGGATACATGGAGAAGCGCTATTTGGATCATCTTTCAGATTACAATGTATCAGGGCATTTATTGACACTTGTGAATGAAACAAGACTTCCAGTGGATGATCTTGAAAAACATATCAAAGAAAATCCAACAGGAATTGAAAAGATCAGTGCTTTTTTTGATGACATGGAAGAAAGATCAGCTGCAACAAAAGAATTGATTGAGAAAAATATTGCGAGTGTATCAAGTGCGCTTAATAATAATATCGAACTTAATCAGTTTGGATGTGATAAGGGAGATGGTTTGAAACATCTTGCGGCACATCTTGGATTAACAATGGATCAGGTGATGGCATGTGGTGATGCAGGAAATGATACGATGATGATCAAGGCGGCCGGAATCGGTGTTGTTATGGAAAATGGACGAGAAGAATTAAAAGAGATTGCAGATTTTGTCACGAAGACAAATGATGAAGATGGTGTGGCATATGCAATTGAGAAACTAGTTCTTGAAGCCTAAAATGTGAAGAAAATGTGAAAAGTGAATTTCGGTCATTCTTTGTCCTTGACGATGGTATTTGAAGTGATATAATAAGTATGTTTTAAATAGTTAGGGGGAAATATAAGAATGAGAAAAACGCGTAAAACAGCGGCTGTACTGGCTCTGTATGCGGTTTTGATGCTTGGTTCAGCGTCTGTAGTCAGCGCAGATCAGGCAGGCGATAAGACATTTGCAAGGGAACAGGCAAGTGAACAGACTGACACAAGCAAGGATAATTCTGCCCAGACGACAGAAGCTTCAACAACGGAGACAACAACAGAGAAGACGACAGAAGCTAAGCCAACGACAGAACAGAAAGACAAAACAGATACAAGTCATAAGAAGACAGTAACATCAAGCAAAAAAGAACGCAAAACAACAGAGAAACAAAAGAAAGCAACAAATAAGAGAAAGAAAGACAAAAAAGACAAGAAGAAAGATACAAAGCAGATCATTCCAAAGGTTTACAACGACCACAGCATCGAGATGAAAGGAAAAAAAGAAACCATAGAGGGATTTATTTATTTTAATCAGGCAGATGCAGCATGGAATGACAATGGGTATCAGATTCACAGCAGTGGATGCGGACCAACTGCAATGGCAGTCTGTATCAGTTCACTGACTGGAAAGTGGGTTACGCCTGTAGATACAACTATATGGGCATATAATCATGGCTACTATACAAGTGCAGGTGCAAGTCACGAGATGGTACCGGCATTAGCCAGACAATATAAACTTTCCTGCAATGGACTTGGAACAGATATCAATAAGATCCGCAGCGCATTGAAGAAGAAACATCCGGTAGTATCACTTATGGGTCCTGGATATTTTACAAAGAAAGGGCATTTTATTGTTCTTGTGGCGATCGATGACAATGATCAGGTAACAGTAGCTGATGTTGGAAGCAGGGAACGCACACAGTACAAATACCCATTAAAAGATGTAGTAGCTCAGACAAAATCAGCTTCAGCAGGGGGTCCTTGCTGGGAGATTTACTCTAAGGATAAGAAAGTAAAGAAGACAAACAATACAAAAGCCAAAACAATTCAGGCGAAAAAAGAATTTAAAGATACATCAAAGATGTATGCAGAGATCAAAGCAGTTTTGCAGAAGAATTATCACCTGACTGTACCGCTTAAGAAGGGAACATTGGTGAATAAGGATCAGTTTGTCACAGTGAGTTCTTTGACGATCAATGATAAAGTCACAGTTATGGATGTTTCAAAGAAACTTACAACGGATGTTGATCTTCAGAAAGTAGTATCTGAGATTAAGACAGATGCAGTGAAAGGTTCTTTTTGGAATACAGTAACGATTGAACCTAATAAAACAAATGTAACTGAATAATTTAAAATTACACAGTAAGAGATGAGAAGTACAGAGAATGTAAAAGTTTTCTGTGCTTTTTTTATACTCATTTTTAGAGATTTCAGGAGGAAATATTATGAATATTAAAAAAATGATAACAAAAATTACAGCAGGAGTATTATGTGTAATGATGTTTGCGGCAACAACGGCATATGCTGCAACTTCAGTCCATGCAGCCACAACAGACGTAATCGATACAAGCAAAACAGGATCAATCACAATCCACAAATATGACCTGACTGCAGCCAAAAAGGGTGGAGTCAATGTAGAACAGTTTACATCCACAGGAAAGAAGAACACAGCAGCAGAAGAAGCCTTAAGCAAATATGCCATCAAAGGCGTTGAGTTCAGCTATTTAAGAGTCGGGGATGTCGAACAGCTGAGTGAGAATGGAAAAGTCCAGATGATCTACGAAGTTCCAGAGGAACTACAGAAGATCTTAGACCTTGCAGATTCCGATGCAGCCAAAAAAGAAGGCAGCAAGACCTATTTCACAAGCCAGAAGATCAACGACAAGATGGCATCTGCACTGGAGGATAACACGGTAACAAAAGACAAGTTAGAAGAATACATGGGAAAAAGCGGGACAGCCATGAGCCAGACTGATGCATCCGGAGTGACAAGCAAAGACAAGCTTGCTCTGGGACTTTATCTGATCGTTGAGACAAAAGTACCGGAAGATGTGACATATACAACAAATCCATGGTTCGTACAGCTGCCATCCACAGATGCCGAAGGTGATGACTGGTTCTATGATGTTGTATGTTATCCAAAGAATGAGACAGGGATTCCTACATTAGACAAGAGAGTCCGTAACAATCCGGATCAGGATAATGTAACAACAGCAGAGCAGAACGCACTTGCTGACTTTACAAAGACAAGAGAGGAATATACTTACCAGAGTACTGTCACAGCATCCAAAGCAGAAAAGCTTGATTACCAGTTTATCTCAAAACTGCCACATATCACATCATCCACAACCTATCTTTCCACATACACATTTAACGATACGATGTCCAAAGGTATGACATATAACAAGGATGCGGTGATCGCGGTCTATGACAGCAAAGACGCTGCAGATACAACAAATGTAAACAACGTAGACAAGAGTGGTGCCATTGCCGTATGGAAATCCACAGATAATGATCCAAACTTTGCAGTAACATACGGAACAAGCGGAGACGACTCCACCATGCAGGTTGCCATGACAAAGAAGGGGTTAAACGAGATCAACAAGAAATACTCCGACAAATACATCGTTGTATACTATACAGCCAACGTAAATACAGACGACAGCGTAACACTCGGTGACAAGGGAAATCCAAATGATGTATCCCTGACATGGAAGAGAACAAGCACAGATTATTACGATATCTTAAAAGATGAATGTATCATATACAGCTTTGGATACGATCTGACAAAGAAATTCTCCGATGACAAGGGAGATGCCACAAAGGTTAAATTCGTGATCCAGAACAAATCTGATAACTACTATCTGGTTGCCACAGGAAGCAACGGAGTTTACCAGATCACAGGAAAATCAGCCACAGAAGAAGGAGCAACACAGTTTAGCCCATCCGCTGCAGGAAAACTCGTGATCAATGGTATCGAAGCAGATAAATACGGATTTACAGAGACACACTCTGATGCAGGATACTCACTGCTTAAGAAAGAGATCATCGTAAACATCACATCAACAAAAGCAGCGATCACTCCAACACAGGCAAATATCACAGGAATCCAGAGCAAAGCAGATACAGATTCCACTGCAAACGACGGTGTTGTCAACGGAACTGCATTAAAGAATGATGTCACAGTCCAGACAACTGCAGCAAGTGCCACAGTCGACGAAACAAAAGCAACAATGACAAAACACGGGGAATCCAATAATGCCTATGTCAACATGGAAGTTACAAACCAGAAACAGTTCTTACTGCCAATGACAGGTGGAGCAGGAAGCTATGCACTGATCATTGCCGGAGTTGTGATCGCAGGATGCGGATTTATGATCGTAAAGAAGAACCAGAAACGTAAAGAGATTCAGTAAGATGCTATTTAATAAAAAATGATTTTCATACACCCTGTCAGGAAACTGGCAGGGTATTATAAAAAATAATTATGAAACAAAAAATTATTCCAAGCATCATCATAATGTTTGGCTTTGCTTTATTATCTTATCCGTTTATCAGCAACTATATCTTTGAAAAAAGTGCTGGATCAACGATTAAATCCTACGAAAAGCAGGTGAAGACCTATGATCAGAAACAAAAGGAGAAAGCATTTGAAGAAGCAAAAGAATACAATGAAGATCTCGCTAAATCAGCAGTACAATTGACGGACCCGTTTAAAGTTACAAAAAGTAATGGTGAAACATTCATCTATAACAACATCTTAAACATCGATCATACAGGCATTATGGGATATCTGGAAATTCCATGTATCTCTGTCAATTTCCCTGTTTATCATGGAACAGATGCTAAAGTACTGGAACGTGGGATCGGCCACCTTGCAGCATCTTCAATGCCGGTCGGTGGGAAAAGTACACACAGTGTATTGACCGGGCATACGGGCTTAAGTTCAGCGAAGCTGTTTACTGATCTGACGGAGATGAAAAAAGGAGATTTGTTCTATCTTCATGTGTTAGACCGGATCTTGGCTTATAAAGTGGATCAGATATCGGTCATTAAACCGGAAGATACGGAAAAGCTTCAGATCGTAAAAGGAAAAGACTATGTGACACTTGTGACTTGTACACCATACGGAGTGAACGATCATCGTTTGCTGGTCCGGGGAGTCAGAACGAAATATAGCAAGAAACAACAGGCATCGATACGCCCAAGAAATCAGGATTCTCAATGGATGGAAACTTACAAAAGGGCAATCGTCATCGGACTTATCATTGTTGTCATGCTGATCTTAGCAGGAAAGACATTTTAAAAGCTTCGGCAAAAGGCGGAACATGCCATAAATGAAGGGAGAAGGAAATGAAAAGGAAACTGATCAATTTATTAGGTGTAATCTTAATGGGAATCGGAACCTTTGTATTTCTTTCTCCCGATTTTTCTGCGTATCAACAGCAAAAAAATGCTGATCAGGAAATAAAAACCTTTGAGAAAGAAAAAAAGATTCCAAAAGGAAAAGATCCTTTGTATCAGGAATCCTTACAGTATAATCAAGAAATCTATAAGGAAGGGCAGAGAAACTTAAAGGATGTCCGGAGTTATCGTGCATCACCGATCCAATTAAAAGATGGCAGAAACAACTTTGGATATATCAGTATCAAAAAGATGAATGTAAAACTTCCATTATATCTTGGAGCAACGTTAGAAAACCTGAGAAAAGGTGCTGCGGTCATGGGAGAAACATCCCTGTCTCTTGGTACGAAAGATAGTAACTGTGTGATCGCTGCACATCGTGGATATCAGGGGATTCCGTATTTCAGGGAGATTGAAAAACTGGAAATTGGAGACAAGGTGATCCTTCAAAATCCATGGGAAAAACTTTCATATCGGGTAGAACAGATCAAGATCATAAAGCTCGATGATTCCGATCAGATCCGGATTCAGAAAGGAAAAGATATGATAACACTTCTTACGTGCCATCCATATCGAAGTCATGGGAAATTCCGATATGTGGTTTACTGCATAAGGGATCAGGGACAGAAAATTTCAGATCAAAAGATCCGTACAATGAATGATACTTATTTTGAGTCTTCCAGGTGGGATATTCAACGGGAAAAACTGGTTCATTATCTTGGAATCGGGATTTTGATCTTTTTTGGAATACAACTTATAAAAACAAACAAAAGGAAAGGAGGAAAAGGACGTGAAAAAGATTAGCAGGAAGAAAAATAAAAAATGGTATTTTGTGTTGATCCCTGCTGTTGTGATCAGTTTTATTGCAGTCCTTGCATGGCACAATTCGGTACAAGCAGCATATACCACGGAAAGCAATGCGGGAACTTCATCATTTCCAACCAACAATAAATACACGTATGTTGAAGTGAAAGGACCATCCGGCACTTCCACGTTAAAACTACAGGTAACCCATTCGGGATCGGCTTATAAGAATTATTCATTTGATAATGCGAGCCGGACGCTGAATATAAAGAAAGTATCTATCAGCAGTTCCGATCCGTATAAATTAAAGTTATCTACAACATCTGTAAAAACGACGAAATCTAATAGTGGATCATATTCATGGATCAGCATAAAAGTAAAATATACGGTTCCGGCTCATCAAAAATACAATAGTGTGACATATGATACGCCGTACAGCCAGTCCCATAAGCTGACAAATACGCCCGATCACAGCACGAAAGAACAAACAGATTTTGAAACCACGATCGGACTAAGTGCCTATGACACCGGGGTTGCACCGTATAGGAAACCAAGTGACAAGAAATATTACAGATACTATGACTGTAAAGTTACAATTAATCTGAACAAAACGCAATACAAGGTGACTTACAAAGGGAACAATGGAACGATCGCATCTGGAGATTCCAGTAAAAGTTTTGCCTGTGGAAGTAAACTGACATTTCCAACAGCTGCAAGAAGCGGATATACCATTACCGGATGGAAGAATACGGCAGACAGCAGCGGAACATCTTATACGACAAACAGTACAGTGTGTGAGAAAGACTTAACTTTATATGCCCAGTGGAAAGCCAATCAGTACAAGATCCATTATGATTCTAATGGTGGAAGCGGGACAATGAATGACAGTACCGTGACATATGATGGTACATTCACGCTTCCTAAAAACACATTTACGAACAACGGCTATCAGTTCCTTGGATGGAGTAAGACAAAAGACGGAGATGTCTCAGCATATGAAGATGAAGAATCGTTCAAATATCAGACAGCTTCGAACCTCACCTTATATGCAGTGTGGGGAAATGGACAGTATAAGATCAGCTTTCAGCCGAATGGAGCCCAAGGAGATGCAAAGATCACTCTGGTAAAGACAGGAGAATCTTATCAGCTGCCATCTGATCTGTTTACCAGAAAAGGATATACGTTCCTTGGATGGGGAAAAACGCCGGATACAGTAAAAGCAGACTATACGGATGGATCGGAAGTTTCTGATCTTGCAGATGTTGGAAAGACCATAAGACTGTATGCGATATGGAAAAAGAACGACGGAAGCATCAACAAAACAAACATCATTCATGATGAAAGTATGTTTACCGGGGGTATTGAGATCGAAGGACAGAATGGTACCGGATACAGCAGTGCCCATACGGACTCTGAATATGCGAACATTGATAAAGCCAGTGAGCCTGGGTATTTTACAGACCGGTATCAATAAAGATAACAGCAGAACAGAGAAATCTTTCTGCTGTTAAAACAAAAAATTTTTGTAAGATCAAATAGATCAGGAGGAGATTATGAAATACAAGCTGATAAAAAATCTGAAAAAGATTGGCACGTTCTTCTTATCCTTAGTCATGCTTTTTTCTTCTATGTTTGGAGAAATGGTCGGAAGGTCTGTACCAATGGTGAATGTTTCAGCAAATGAAGGAACTGCAACCGTTGGTATGAGTCAGGTGATGAGCAGCAATAAGATCAGTACGTTAGACCGGCCGGCAAGTGAAGGATTATGGAAGATCACTGCAAATGGAAAAGGAACCTTTTGTTTAAACTCCGGGAAATCCATGTGCAATGGAGATAAGGTAAAATATAAGACACACAATGCTGTGACGTATAAGAATCAGGGGATCGCAAAAGCTTTGACCTATTATTACTGGAAGAGTTCAAAAAATAAAAAAGCGTTTGCCTTAACACAGGCATACATCTGGGCATGTGGAGCAGGTGTCAGCAAGCAGACAACGGTTTATCAGGCAGGAAAAAATCTTGACTCGAAGTTTTCCAACAGTGATGCAAAGGATTTTTGTAAGAAGATCAGCCAGACTGATCCAAAAGGCACGATCTATTATTATACCGTAACACACTGTGTAAAAGGAAAGAATCATGATAAACATCAGATGTTATACAGCATGACGAAAGCACTACCTGCCGTTAAGACCGATTCTTATACATATTCAAACAGCACCTCTGAAAATGACAAAACAGAAGTAACGATCACAAAACGTGACCAAGAGACAAGCGTTGTGTTATCCGGTGTAAAGTTTGAGTTCTTCCGGGATGGAAAATCTGTCGGTACAGCGGTAACAAATGAAAAAGGGGTTGCCAGCCTCACATATAATGAGACCATTTCCAGTGGAACAAGAACCGTAATAAAGAAGTATGTGAAAAACTGGAAAGAGTTATCAAAAGATGTGCAGGAACAATACACCAAGAAAGGATACTATGACAGCAAAGCCACGGCAAAGGCTGCCGCTGAAAAAGAAGTGGCAAAGTTACTGCTGGGGCTCATCAATGATAAAAAGTCCAAAACTCATACATGGACAGCCAAAGAGGTTGATCCAGATGCAAGACATGAGAAGAATAGTGCTGTCAAAACAAAAAATGCAACAGGGAAAGCATCTTCGGTTGATCTTGGTACAATGTATGATGAAGAAAAAACAGTCGATCTGGAACTCAATAAGAAGAGTATCATAGATAACTTTGGAGTAGATGCCACTTATGCCAATGCAGCATACGGAGTATATGCAAAAGAAGATATTCTGAAATCTGATAATAAAACGGTTCTGTATCCAAAAGATACAAGAGTTGCAACGATCATTACAGATGTGATCGGATATGGATGTGCCAAAGGGCTTCCTGTGGGAAATTACTACGTGAAAGAAGAAGTGAATCCCGATGGATTTGAATTAAGTAAAAGTATCACGGATGTAACCCTTGATCAGAACAAAACGATCACTGTATATGAAACACCGGTCAAAGGACAGCTGCAGATCCATAAAACCTATGATCATGACAAAAAATCAGAAAATGGAGCTGTGTTTGAAGTATATAATAGTAAAGACCAGTTAGTGGATACGATCACAACCGGCGACGACGGAATGGCAACGACAAAAGAGCTTCCATATGGTTCGTACCGGTTACATCAGACCAAGGGAACGGATGGATTCTCTCTGATCCAGGATATGACAAAAGTGATCGATGGTTCCATGAAAACCTATCAGATCGAAGCCAACAACCCAAGAGAAGCTGCCGGAATTTCTATTTCTAAAACAAAGGTCATCACGGACACACAGACATCAACGAATACAAAGAAACCAGAAGCCGGTGCAAAATTTGAGATCATCAATAAGTCAAGCAAACAGGTGGTTGAAACACTGACAACGGGTGAAAACGGATATGCCGCATCCGGTGAATTAACCCCTGGTACTTATACCGTACACCAGATCAGTGGAGCTGATAATCATGCATTTGTGGATGATTTCGATGTTACATTAAAAGACGGAGATAAAACCAATCATATGTACAGTCTTGAAAACAAGTGGAATGGAAAGAAGCTGATGATCCAGAAAACAACCGAGAAAAATAAGGTGGAAGAAGCAGAAGCATCTGCGGAGTTTACCGTACTGGATGCATCAAAGGCAAATGGATATCAGAATGCAGATATGAGCAGTGAAGAAAGCCGTACCGCTTATATCAATTCACTGTCAAAAGATGCTGTGATCGGGCAGCTTACGACAGATGCCAAAGGAACTGCAAGTCTTTTACTGGAAGATCTGAAAGCAGATCACGATTTTGTTGTGATCCAGACAAAAGGGGCAGAAGGATATGATCTGGCACCTGTTTATGATTCCAGAGAGCATAAGCCAAAAGAAGCAGACGGCATGAAAGTCTATGAATTTACTGCCAAAGATGTATATTCAGATTCCGCATCCATTCAGATCAAAAAGGAACAGAAAGTATCGGATACAGGATCAGAGGCAGAAGCAGGAGCTGTGTTTGAACTGCTCGATCAGAATGGAAACGTTGTAACAACACTGACAACAGGAAAAGATGGGACTGCAGTTGCAAGTGATATCGCACTTGGAATGTATACACTGCATCAAAAAAGCGGTTCTAACAAACACACACTGTTAGAAGATCAGTCCATTGTTTTAACAAAAAAAGATAAAGGAAAAACGATCAAATACAGTTATACCGATCAGGAGAATGAGATCGATTTTGTTCTTGTTAAACGCTCTAAGGAAACGAAGAAGCTGTTAAATGACGCAGAGTATGCGATCTATGATGATGATGGAAAAGAAGTTGCAAGATTAACTTCCGGTACGATGAAAGACGGATATGCATCCTGCAAGCTGCCTTTTGGCCATTATAAGATCAAAGAGCTGAAAGCACCGGATGGCTACAATAAAAATGATACAGCGAAAGAATTTACACTGGATCTGCAAAGCGTTGATTACGACAAAGATGGAAATGGTACTTACACTTATGAAGATACCGATCAGCCAGTTTATGGATCCATTTCATTAAAAAAGACTGGAGAAACTTTAAGCGGATTTGAAGATGGCGTCTTTGTTTATGAAAATGATCAGATCAGCGGAGCTGTGTATGGCTTATATGCTAAAGAGGACATCAAAAAAGATGATGGAACAGTTGTATGGAAAGCCGGAACTCTGATCGATCAGAAAACGACATTGAAAGATAAGTCCGTACAGTTTACCAGAAAAGGTGACGATGGAAAGGATACCACGGATTTCTATCAGGGAACTTACTATGTAAAAGAGATATCCGGTCCGAATGGATATTGCATTGATACGGAAGAACATGAGGTCGTGATCAACTGGGATACCAAACCTGGAAAGATGAACGATATCCGAGATACCGAGGATGTTCCGGATGTAGAGGAACCACATGGAAACAATACACCATCTCCTAACAGCGGTATTTATGTACTGGAAACAGGAGAAGCATTGAATCAGGAGATTCAGGACGCAGAAAGTATCACATTTACGTGGGAAAATGCTCCGGATGGAACAGATACCATAGACGTTTCACAGGATAAAGATGGAAGTATCGTCTTATGGAAGGATGGAAATGATTATTATGTTTCCTCTCAGAAAGCCAACCAGGTTATCTATATGAACACAGTTTCCAGTAAGATGTTCTCTGGTTGCAAGAGTCTGACAAAAATCAATTTTAAGAACATTGATACATCCAAAGTCGCAGACATGTCAGAAATGTTTGCCAACTGTTCTGCATTAAAAGAACTCGATCTTTCCAGTTTTAATACCTCAAACGTGGAAGATGTACGAAAGATGTTCTATGGATGTACAAACTTAAAGACAACCTATGCACAGAATCAGATGGTAAAGGCAGACGATGATTACGAAGATGCCAAGGTTACAGGTATCAGTGCAGCCGCAAAGACAGATTTTACAAAAGGGGATACCTATCATGCCGATGATTTCACTTTTTCCAGCAATTACGACGATGATGGACAGCAGGAACTGAATGATGTAACGGATGATGATGTAACCTTTACACCAGAGACAGCGGAAGCTGCCGGAAAGCAGAAAGTGACGATCTCCTTTAAAGATACAGGAAAGTATAAAGGATATGATCCGATCGAAACAACCGTTAATGTGATCGATCCGGAAGATCAAGAGGTATCTCTTGATACAGATAAGCACATCGATATCAATCTGGAGTGTAATGACCTGTTACAAAAATATACGATCCATTTCATTAAGACGGATGAAAAAGGAAACTTCCTTCCGGGTGCAACATTTGCATTAAAAGCAGCATGTGAGATCGTTGATAAAAACGGAAAGACACTCTTCAACAAGGGAGATACGATCACAACCACTGTTTCACAGGATGACCAGTTTGGTTATGTCGAATTCTTTGGACTTCCAACAGGTATCTATGCAAAGGATGGAGTTGGAAAACAGATGTATACCGTGGAAGAGATCGCACCGCCGGTTGGATATGAAAAATCAGACAAAGTCTTAACATTCAGTGGCGAAGTCTTAAATGATAAAACCGAGAATCTGATCCATGATGTGGCATCCGAAGGAAACACGAACGATGATGAAAGCACCTATCAGCATGATTCAGATACGTTTGTAAACAAAGATTCTGAGTATGTGCAGGTAAAGAAATACTGGATCGATGACAACAATTCCATGAAGACCAGACCTGCATCTGTAACGATCAAGGCAGAACATAATACAACACATGTAGTAAAGACTTATGTATTAAATGAAGCAAACAACTGGCAGGCACAGACAGATATCAAGCGTGGAGAAGAAGGAAATTATACATTTAGTGAGGTTTGTGATGCTCCTAATTATGAGCGAATTGATAAAGAGCCTACTGGAACATGGGATAAAGATACTTATACAGCATCATATACAAATAGGTATTATAAAGGTGGAAATGTAAAGATTGTTGTTAAAAAATCATGGGATGACAGCAATAACAGTGATGGCATCCGTCCGGATTCCGTTGTGGTAAAGTTATATCAGAATGGAAAATATATCGATCAAGATGTGCTAAATTCCAGTAATAACTGGTCCACTGAATTCAATGATCTTCCAAAACAGGATGATGTTGGAGAAGATTACGAATATGAAGTGAAGGAAGAATCAACTTCTGTGATCAATGGAAATGCAAAGACAGGTTATGAAGTTGCATATGAGGTCAAAGAATCCACGGATACATCCAGTGATATCACAACCATTACAACGGACATTACCAATACCCACACTCCAAAGACGGTACAGAAAACGATTCGAAAGACATGGGATGATGAAAATGATCAGGATAAGATCCGTCCGGATTCTGTAAGATTCAATCTGTTAGTAAACGGCAAGGATGTAGTAGATACCGTAACCTTAAATTCCGAAAACGGCTGGAAAGCAAGATCAAAAGTCCTTCCAAAATGCGAGAATGGAAATGAGATCGAGTATACATGGGAAGAGGTAAAAGAAGGTGTTGTGACAGGAGATGAGCAGATCGGATACAAAGTTTTTTACGATGAAAACAGCGATGATCCGGATACAACAGTTGCAACCAACTCTCACACACCTGGCAGAGGAAGTATTACCATCACAAAAGAACTTGATCCATCCAATCTGAACATGGATGTTGGAGATGCTGTATTTACATTCAGCCTGACAGGAACAGATGTGTATGGAAAGAAACACACTTATAAAAAAGATGTGAAATTCACGAAAAACGAGGTGGAAAGCTTCACAAAAGAAAGCCATGGAAAGATGATCAGCATTTCGACAACGTTTGATGATCTGTACTATGGAACATACACATGCAGTGAAAGCGGTATGAAAGAATACTTTAAGCTGGATCATCTGTCAACAGAGAGTGAAAATGGAACGGTGGACCAGAAAGCCGGAACCGTTACGTTTGACATTGGACCAGAAAGCAGCGGTGGAACAGCAAAACTGACTGGTTCTGCGACATTCCGAAACCAGATGATCAAAGGAAGTATCAAGCTGAAAAAGAAGGATTCCGCAGGAAAAGCTTTAAAAGGAGTCTGGTTTACGATCAAGGATTCCGATGGAAAAGAAGTTGCATCCAAAGAAACGGATGAAAAAGGAGAACTTCTGTTTGATGATCTGCTGCCGGGCACTTATACGATCACGGAAACAAAAACAGCCAGCGGCAAGAATCTGTTAAAAGAGCCTCTGGTCGTAACACTTCCGTTATCTGTAACACAGGCAGAAGTAGACAAAGGAAATGTAGATACCTCCAATGCCATCAAGCAGGGAGATACTTATTATTTCTATCATCCAACGTATGAGATTACAAATGATGCAAACCTGAAATTACCATCTACGGGTGGATTTAAGACGTATCTTCCTTTGATCGGTGGATTTGCATTGATTCTTTTTGCAGTATTCTATTACTTCAAAAAGAAAAAATAATAACCAATGATGATATGTCTTTAGATTGTGAAATCGTTTTCTGCGTTTTATTTTTACAAAGTGGCTGTAACGCCTTACAACAGATACATACTATGTTACAATAATAATATTAAAGATCAGTTGAACAACAAAAATGGGGAAAATCGTAGGAGGGGATTATGAGTAAAGTGAAAAAAAGAATGCGAATAGCAGCTACAATAATGGCAGTTTCGTTATCGGCAACTATGATAACAACAAATATGATTCCTGTTGCGGAAGTTCCTGTGCAGGCAGTAGAAGATGAAAATACATATAGTAAAGTTGCTGATTCTAAAATTGAAGGATTTTATTACGAAAAGAATGGATATGGGAACGTACAATGTACTATAGATAAAACATTAGAATATTCATCCTATGATGAAATGATAAGTAAACTTTCCGAGATCACAAAAAAAATCATTCAGGAGAATGCATATGCGAATTATAGTTTTGATTTTTCAATAAGAATTAGCTCCGATCAGAAAGATACAAGACTGGAAACCCAAAAAGCTGATAAGGATTTAGAAAAAGAAATATATAAAGAAACAGGTGATCCGAAAGGTGGACACACGATGGCTGCTATGGGTGGTGGACTAACACATCTTAAAGTGACTTATTCGGAAGCAGACAAAGCCTATATTGGTAAAGTTTACGGAAGTGCTGGTTATGGCTCTAAAACAGATCGATATAATCAGACAATACAGAAATTAGATGAAGTTATCAAATCATTGGATCTTGATGGTAAATCAGATTATGATAAATTTAAAGCAATTACCTATTGGATCGTTTCTAATGTAAAATATGATAATTATTATGCAGTAAAAGACAATTCATCTATGACTCCAGGAACAAAATATCCTCATGATATGACAGGAGCCGTGTTAGATGGATATGCAGTCTGTGATGGATATGCGGGGACTTTTTATTACATGGCAAATGCTGTAGGATTAAATGCTTTATTTGATGGTGGTATAACAAAAAGTAACAGAGTCAGACATGCATGGAATTTAGTTCAGATTGATGGAACTTATTATTATACCGATCCAACGAATGCATATTTTAAAGAAGATGGAGAACCTGGAAAGGAACTACTGCCGGGTCAAAAATATCTATTCATTCTTTATACTCTAGATGATACTACGATTGAAGATACTTATAGTAATATATCCAAAGATGATTACTTGAAGGAACATTCTGTGTGTAAAGGCAATCACAACTTCTATGAGGCTGGAGGAAAAATAGCACAATGTGAGACACCCGGTACAACAAGATATAGATGTTCTAATTCTGGTTGCTTATACAAATATGAAATAGAAGCAGAACCAGCTTTTGGACATGCGTGGGATGGTGGAAAAGTTACACAGGAACAGTCTTGCGATAAGCCAGAAATTACAACCTATACGTGTACTCGTAGTGGTTGTAAAAAGACAAAACAAGAAGTAACAAAAGAGTCTTTAGGAGGTCATACTTGGAATAACGGAGAAGTAACAACAAAGCCTACTTGCACAGAGGAAGGAGTAAAAACTTATACATGTACTCGCTGTGGTGAAACAAAAACAGAATCCATTGCCAAGGTAGCACATGTTGATGAAGAGCATGTTGTGACTCCTGCAACCTGTACATCACAAGGTGTGAGCTATTATGTCTGTAAAAATTGTGGAAGAACAACACAGAGACGTCCAACTGCGAAGAAGGCTCATACTCCAGAACTCCGAAAACAAAAAGAAGCAACATGTAAGTCCGAAGGCTATACCGGAGATACTTACTGCAGTGTCTGCGGTAAATTATTAGAATCTGGGCAGAAGATTGCAAAGAAAGAACATACTCCTGGGGAATGGGAAATTACCCAGCCAACTTGTAAAAAATATGGTTTAAAACGCCGTGATTGTACAGTTTGTGGAGAATCACTGGATTTAGAAGTTCTGGAAAAGCTTGATCATGCATGGGATAGGGGAGTTATTACCAAAGAAGCCACAGAAACAGAAGAAGGTGTTAAAACTTATACCTGCAAGACATGTGGCGAAACAAAGACAGAATCAATTCCAGTAATATCTCACCACTGGGATCAGGGGACTGTAAGCAAAGAAGCAACTTGTACAGAAGATGGAGAAAAAACATACCATTGTACGGATGAAGGCTGCAACAAGACATGGGTAGAAACAATCCCTGCAACCGGGCATCAGCATACAGAAGTCTGCAATAAAAAAGAAGCAACCTGTGAAGAAGATGGTTACAGCGGAGATACCTACTGTAAGGATTGTGGACAGCTGATCAGCAAGGGAACAGTGATCAAAACGACAGGACATTCTTGGGATGACGGAAAAGTAAGCGAAGAAGCAACATGTAAGAAAGCTGGAATTAAAACTTACACCTGCAAAAACTGTGGCGAAACAAAAACAGTAGCAATTCCAAAAAAAGAACACAGCTTCGATGAAGGAAAGATCCAGAAGAAAGCAACCTGTACCGAGGAAGGCTATACGGGAGATACTTACTGCACCGACTGCGGAGAGCTGGTCAAAAAAGGTTCTGTGACAGAAAAAGCGGATCATAACTGGAAAGTGGTAAGTGAAGAAAAGGCTACCTGTGAAAAGAATGGTTCTAAGACATATACTTGTGAAGACTGCGAAGAAACTAAGACAGAGACTATTCCAGCGACTGGACATAAGTTCAGTTTCTGGAAGACTGTAAAAGCCCAGAGTATCTACAGCGGAGCTGTACAGGAACGTATCTGCAGTGCCTGCGGTAAAAAAGAAACAAGAATTGTTGGAGACAAATTAAAACCAGTCTTAAAGGTTAATGCACCAAAACTACAGTTAAAACGTGGACAGAAAACACAGAAATTCACATTAACTGATATGGCAAAAGGAGATTCCGTTAAGTCATGGGTAAGCAGCAATAAGAAGATCGTAACTGTTTCTGGAAAACCAAATGGAACATGCATCATCAAGGCAGGTAAGAAAACTGGCAGTGCAAAGATCACGATCACAATGAAATCAAACCTGAAAAAGACGATCGGTGTTAAAGTACAGAAAAAAGCAGTAGCCTGCACATCTATTAAAAATGTTCCTAAGAAACTGACATTAAACAAAAAGAAATCTTACCAATTAAAACCAGTAATCGAACCAATCACCTGCACACAAAAAATAAAATACAAAACATCCAACAAAAAGATCGCCAAGATCAATTCAAAAGGAAAGATTACAGCAGTCAAAAAAGGAACGGCAAAGATTACGATCAGTGTTGGTAAGAAAAAGACAGTATGTAAAATCACAATTAAATGAAAATTACAAAGAAAAAAAGATATTTTTTCAAAAAACTTTTCAAAGAAATTTTAAAAATTCCAAATAAAATGGAATAAAATTAAAAAAACAACACACAGAAAAGCCCGTAAATAAGCCATTTTTGCGGGCTTTCAAAAAAAATCAAAAAAACTTTAAAAAAAGTGTTGACATTTGTCTGAAATGAGAGTATATTATTATTTGTCGTCAGGCAAGAGAGCTTGAAAGACACAAGGGATCATAGCTCAGCTGGGAGAGCATCTGCCTTACAAGCAGAGGGTCATAGGTTCGAGTCCTATTGGTCCCACTATCCATGAACTTCATGGAGTAATTTCATAACATATGGCGATGTAGCTCAGTTGGCTAGAGCATACGGTTCATACCCGTAGTGTCAGCAGTTCGAATCTGCTCATCGCTACTTGATTAAGACATATTCGATTGAGAATATGTCTTTTTTCTATTCTTCAAAACTATCCCCAAAAACTTCAACGAAAAGATGATAAAAAAATTTAATCATGTTATAATAAAAACAAAAAAGGAGAGCTTATATATGCGTGTAGGAATGGGATATGATGTTCACAAATTAGTAGAAGGAAGAGACCTGATCTTAGGTGGAGTAAAAGTACCTTATGAGAAGGGATTATTAGGTCATTCAGACGCAGATGTTTTACTGCATGCGATCACAGATGCAATTCTTGGGGCAGCAGCACTTGGAGATATCGGAAAACATTTTCCAGATACAGATCCTGCATACCACAATGCAGACAGTATGAAATTATTAGAAGAAGTAGTGAAACTGATCGAAGAAAAAGGATATGAAGTAGGCAATGTTGATGCAACGGTCATTGCACAGAGACCAAAGCTGTTAAATTATATTCCAATGATGAAAGAAAATATTAGTAAAGTTCTCAAAGTTGACCCAGATCAGGTGAATGTCAAAGCGACAACAGAAGAACATTTAGGATTTACAGGAGAAGGACTTGGAATCAGTGCGCAGGCAATATGCTTGCTGACCGAGAGGAAATAACATGGAACTAATTTATCAGGAACAGAAAGAAGTAGAACCAGTCTATGAGATGTATCAGAAGATTTTTGAGGATCCTGAAGATTTTGCCAGATATTATTTTGAAGAAGTTTATGCATCCAATGAGGTGTTACTTGCACAGGAAGACCAGAAGATCTTAGGAATGATACATTTGAATCCATACCGTATCAGAGCAGGAAAAGAAACATACACATTAAATTACATCGTAGCTGTGGCAGTATGGAAAGAATACCGAAGACAGGGAATCATGGCAGCAATGCTCAAAAAATGCCTGAATGATATGCATCAGAAGAAACAGCCATTTACTTATCTGATGCCGGCAGACAGAGCATATTACGAACCATTTCAGTTTACATTTGTGATGGACTGGGAAGAGACAGAGATCAACTTATCGAATAGTGCAGATAGGATAATTCCAGCATCACAACAAGATATGAACCTGCAAGGTCAAAGCCTGCAAGAAAAGAAATCACAAGAGAGAAGAATTATTAAAATACCAGAAGAAGATTATGAACAGATCGCAGCATTTTTAGAACAATTTATGCAGCCATATCAGATTTATACGATTCCTGATAAGCAATATTTAAGAAGACTCTCAAAAGAAAGCCAGAGTGGAGATGGAGATCTCATGGCATATTATGAGGGAGAAGAACTGAAGGGAGTTTTCGCAGAGAGTTTTGAAGATGATGAAGTATATATCAGATGGGCATATTCAACCACTCCAGAGAATATGCTCCATGAGATAAAATACCGCCATCATAACAAGAAGATTTATATCACAGAAGGGAATTTAGCAAAGGGAGAAAAAATACCAAAGATCATGGCAAGGATCACAGACCTCACAGCATGGGGAGCGATCCTGCGTGGAAAGAATGATTTTACATTCAGGCTTTTGGTCAAAGATCCATATATCGAGGATCAGAATGGTGTATACCAGTTCAAATGCCTGAATCATAAGATATCCATTCAACGTGCGGATACATTAGAACCAGGAATGTCAGAAGCACAGAAATGGGAAGATGAAATTTCAATCGACGAGCTGACACAGGTGTTTTTTGACTACAATGCAGGACAGATATTAAAACAGCATGAGTATCTAAAAGATGTCGTGCCGGCTGGCCCAATCTATATTTCAGAGGAGGTATAAGCCATGAAATTAATGTTTATCGGAGCAGATCATGAAGTGACCGGAAGCTGCCACTATGTGGAAGCCTGCGGCAAAAGGTTTATTGTTGACTATGGAATGGAACAAGGGTTAAATGTGTACGAGAATGTTGATTTGCCAGTGAATGCAGGAAGTCTGGATTTTATTTTGTTGACACATGCACATATCGATCATTCAGGATTGATTCCGCTGCTGTATGCAAAAGGATTCAGAGGAAAGATATTTGCGACAAGAGCAACGACAGATCTTTGCGAGATCATGCTTCAGGACAGTGCCCATATTCAGGAATTTGAAGCAGAATGGAAGAACCGTAAGGCAAGAAGATCTGGAAAACCAGAAGTTGTACCAATTTACACTATGGATGATGCAGTAAATGTTATGCAGTATTTTGTACCATGCCCATATGGCAGACAGATTGAAGTGGCAGATGGAATTACGATCAAATTTACAGATATCGGTCATTTACTGGGATCATCAAGTATTGAAGTCTGGTTAAGAGAAGAAGATGTTGAGAAGAAACTGGTATTTTCCGGAGACATAGGAAACTTCGACCAGCCGCTGATCAAAGATCCAAGCTATACGAGAGAAGCAGATTATGTTATTATGGAATCCACGTATGGAGACCGCTATCATGGAAAACATCAGGATTATGTAACAGAGCTTACTAATGTGATCCAGAGAACATTTGACAGAGGCGGCAATGTTGTTATTCCGTCATTTGCGGTAGGAAGAACACAGGAATTATTATATTATATCCGTCAGATCAAAGCAGAAGACAGAGTGAAGAATCATGGAGATTTTAAAGTTGTTGTAGACAGCCCGTTAGCTGTGGAAGCAACCAAGATCTTTAATAAGAATATTGATGAAACTTATGATGAAGAAGCGATGGAACTGGTGGAACAGGGAATTAATCCAATCACATTTTCAAATCTTCATTTGTCTATTACGACAGAAGAATCCAAAGCGATCAACTTTGAGACAGAGCCGATGGTGATCATATCAGCGTCAGGTATGTGCGAAGCCGGAAGAATCAGACATCATCTCAAACATAACCTTTGGAGAAAGGAAAATACGATCATATTTGTAGGGTATCAGGCTTATGGAACATTAGGAAGGTCATTGATTGAAGGAACCAAGGAAGTGAAACTTTTTGGTGAAACGATCAAAGTGGCAGCAGATATCGTACGATTGGAAGGATTAAGCGGCCACGCAGACAAGAATGGATTACTAAAATGGATCAACAGTTTTGAGAAGAAACCAGAAGAAGTATTTGTAGTTCATGGAGAAGATGCAGTCTGCGAAGCATTTACGTCCTGTCTAAAAGATGAATATAAACTCAAAGCGAGAGCACCATACAGCGGAGATGTGTATGATCTTATTTCAGGTGAATGGATCGAATGGGGATCAAGAGAACGCATCCAGAAGAAACCAAAACAGAGCAGTGCTTATATCAGACTTCTTACAGCCAGCGAGCGTTTGAAATCTGTAATTGAGCATAACGAGGGCGGCACCAACAAAGATCTCGGCAAGTTTGCTGATCAGATCATTGCCCTCTGTGACAAGTGGGAAAGGTAACAATGAAAGAGACAAAACGTAAAACAGAAGATGCAGTGCGTATAAATAAATATTTAAGTCAGGCAGGAATCTGCTCCAGAAGACAGGCGGATACTTATGTCGAAGAAGGCAGAGTAGAAGTTGATGGAGAAGTTGCAGTAAGCGGAACCAAAGTACTTCCGGGGCAGCGCGTGACATTTGATGGAAAGCCGGTAAAGATTCAGGAAGATCTGATCTTTCTGGCTTTTCATAAGCCAAGAGGAATTGTATGTACAGCAAGCAAAGAAGAGAAAGATAATATAATTGATTACATCAATTATCCAACAAGAATTTATCCAGTCGGACGATTGGATAAAGATTCTCAAGGGCTGATTTTGCTTACCAATGACGGAGAAGCAGCCAATCAGATCATGAAAGCAAGGAACTATCATGAGAAAGAATATGAAGTTACAGTAAACAAGAGAATTACAAACGAATTTATTCACGATATGAGAAATCCGGTTCCATTAGATGAGATTAATGCAGTGACGAGAAGATGCAAAGTAACAAAAGAGGGACCAGACCAGTTCCGTATCATTCTGACACAGGGATTAAACCGACAGATCCGAAGAATGTGTGAATACTTTGGATACCGCGTGACAAAACTAAAAAGAGTCCGAGTTATGAACATTGAACTTGGCAATCTGAAAGAAGGAAGATATCGAAAATTAACACCGGACGAATTACGGGAGTTAAAAAAGGAGCTTAAAAGTGAGTGATTTAAATAGAATGAAAGAACTCATCAACATCTTGAATGAGGCAGGAAAAGCATATTATCAGCAGAACAAAGAGGTTATGAGTAACCTGGAATACGACAAGATGTATGATGAACTTTTAGAACTGGAGAAAAAGACCAATACAGTTTTATCCAACAGTCCAACGATTCATGTAGGATATGAACTGATGACATCATTAGAGAAAGAAGCACATCCATCACCAATGCTTTCTCTTGATAAGACAAAAGAACCAGATCAGCTGGCAGCATGGCTTAGTGGACATGATGGGATTTTATCATGGAAACTTGATGGATTGACGATCGTTCTGACCTATGAACATGGAGAGCTTGTCAAAGCCGTGACCCGTGGAAATGGAGAAGTCGGAGAAGTTGTAACAAACAATGCCAGAGTATTTGACAATGTCCCAAGACACATTTCGTATGATGGAACATTAGTGATTCGAGGGGAAGCGATCATTCCATATTCTTATTTCTATAAGATGAATGAAGAAATCGAAGATGTTGACAGCCAGTACAAGAATCCAAGAAATCTATGCAGTGGTTCTGTCAGACAGTTGAATAATGAGATCACGGCAAAACGACATGTTCATTTCTATGCATTCAGTGTAAGCGATATCGAAGGAATGGATTTTGATAATTCTTTTGAAAGAAAATTAGACTGGGCAGAAAGTCTGGGGTTTGATGTAGTAGCACACGTCAGAGTGACAGAAGATACGATCCGTGGAGAGATTGAAGAATTCTCAAAGAAGATCGAACATTTTGATCTGCCATCAGATGGACTGGTATTAGTCTATGATGATCTCGCATACGGAAAGAGTCTTGGAAGAACAGCCAAATTCCCAAGAGATTCTATCGCATTTAAATGGGCAGACGAAACCGCAGATACGACATTGACTGAGATTGAATGGAGCCCTTCAAGAACAGGGCTGATCAACCCAGTAGCGATCTTTGAACCTGTAGAGCTGGAAGGAACAACAGTGAGCAGAGCAAGCCTTCATAATATCAGTGTGATGGAAGAACTGGAATTAGGAATTGGGGATGAGATTGTTGTATACAAAGCAAATATGATTATTCCACAGGTTGCAGAAAATAAAACAAAGAGTGGAAAGATTGAGATTCCACACACCTGTCCGGCATGTGGCGGCGAGACGAAGATCGAGGATGAAAATGGAATCAGGACTTTAGTCTGTACGAATGAATTCTGCAGTGCCAAGAAGATTAAGTCATTTTCGCACTTTGTATCAAGAGATGCAATGAATGTGGATGGACTTTCCGAAGCAACTTTACAGAAGATGATCGATGTTGGTTTGCTGAATGAGATTTACGACCTGTTTACACTCAAAAAACATAAAGATGAGATTCTGGAATTGGAAGGATTTGGAGAAAAATCTTTTGAAAATCTGACAAAAGCGATTGAGGATTCAAAACAGCCGGCACTGGCAAACTTTATTTACAGTTTGGGAATTCCAAATGTAGGATTGTCTAACGCAAAATTAATCTGCAAACATTTTAAAGAAGACTTTGCAGCCATCAGAGAAGCAAAGGCAGAAGATTTTACAGCTATTGATCAGATTGGACCAATGATCGCAGAAGCAATGGTATCTTATTTCCACACACCTCATAATGAGAAGATTTTAGAAGAACTTTTAAAATATGTACAGTTCGAGAAGAAAGAAGAAGTAGAAACTGAACAGATATTAGAAGGAAAAACATTTGTTGTCACAGGATCACTTAACCACTTTGATAACAGAAAGCAGTTAAAAGAAGAGATTGAGCAGATGGGTGGCAAAGTTACAGGATCAGTGTCCAAGAAGACAGATTACCTGATCAACAACGATAAGATGTCTCAGTCTTCCAAGAACAAAAAAGCAATGGAATTAGAGATTCCAATTTTGAGCGAAGAGGACTTCTTAGAGTTGATCGGACGATAAATAGAGATTGCATAAAAAAGACAAGAGTTTTATAATAGATATCTGACAGGAAAATACTGTAAGCTTAGAAAGCAATCGAAAAAAGAGAGAAGGAGATTTGATAAAATGCCAATTCGAATAGACAGCGATCTGCCAGCAAAGGCGATCTTGGAAGAAGAGAATGTATTTGTGATGGACAATGAAAGGGCATGCACACAGGATATCAGGCCTTTAAAGATTGCAATTTTGAATCTGATGCCAAATAAACTGGATACAGAACTTCATTTGCTTAGAAGTTTATCAAATACACCATTACAGTTAGATATTACATTTTTACAGACAGAATCTTATGTTCCGACCCATGTGTCAGAATCACATATGGAGAAGTTTTATAATTATTTTTCAGAGATCAAAGATCAACGTTTTGACGGACTGATCATCACAGGAGCACCGGTAGAACTAAAGGAATTCGAAGAAGTTGATTACTGGGATGAAGTTGCAGAGATCATGGAATGGTCAAAGACACATGTTACATCAACACTTCATATCTGCTGGGCAGCACAGGCAGGGCTTTATTATCATTATGGAATTAAAAAACATATTCTTAATAAGAAGATTTCAGGTGTCTATGAACACCATCCATTACATAACAAACTGCCGATCATTCGTGGATTTGATGACAAATTTTATGTACCACATTCAAGAAATACAGGTGTTGACGGGGAAGCTATCCGCAAGAATAAAGAACTGACTGTTGTGGCAGAATCCGATGAGACAGGCCCATACATTATCCTGAATTCCACAGGAAGCCAGGTATTTGTAACAGGTCATCCAGAGTACGATGTGATGTCACTTCATTACGAATATGTAAGAGATGTTAAACGAGGATTGAATCCAGATATACCAAAGAACTATTATAAGGACAATGATCCGACGAAGAAACCAGTGAAGTCATGGAGATGCCATGCAAATGCAATGTATTATAACTGGCTGAATTACTATGTATATCAGGTAACACCATACGATCTTGAAAAAGAAAAATAAAATGAAAAGGTTGTTGTAAGATTAAAGATACAGCAGCCTTTCTGTATATAACAAACATATTTAATGGGGATAAATAGATAAGGGAATACAATATGAAAAAGAATAAGAAAAGAATATGGATCAGAATCATAGCATTTTGTATGAGCCTTGTGATAGCCGCATGCAGTACCGCTGCTGCAGATAATGTAGAGGCAAAGACAAATACAAAATTGAAAGTACATTTTATCGATGTAGGATGTGGAGATTCCATTTTAATCCAGTATGGAAGCGGGGCAAAAGCAGAGTATGGAATGATCGATGCAGGACCAGTCTACTATACTAAGACGAATAAGAAGAAGGTAGACACATCAAACAGAGCAAGAAACTATTTAAAAAAACAAAAGATCACACATTTAAAATTTGTACTTCTCACACACCCACATCAGGATCATATTGGTGGAATGATCAAGATTTTAGACGATCCAAAGATTAAGATCGATACAATCTATGGGAATGATTTTGATCTGAAAGTACTTCAAAGCAGCAAGAATAAAAACAAACAGAGTGCATCAACCGCAAAACTGATCAAATATCGGGATGATGAAGGAATCTATGCGCAGGTGATCGCAAAGATTCAAAAGAAAGTGAAACAAAAAGAAACCACATACGTCGTTCCGAAAGCAGGAGATAAAGTTTATCTTGGCAATGCATGTCTGACATTTTATGGCGTTATTAATGCCAGATACAAATATGCAAGACGAGGAGATTTAAATTACCGTCAGGTAAACAAATACTCCATAGTAACCAGACTGACATATAAAAAGAATTCATTTTTATTTACAGGAGATGCGCAGAAAGAGACGATTGAACAGCTGGTGAAAAAAGGTTATAATCTACAGGCACAGGTTTTGAAAGTACCGCATCATGGAATGCAGGATATTTTAAAAGACAGCAAAAAAGCAAGATCAGATCATCGGTATTTATTTAAAAAGGTAAAAGCTAAGACAGCAATTATCAGCAACGGTTATAAAAACAGCTATAAAGCACCTCATAAGAAAACACTCAATGAACTGAAAAGTGCGGATGTTTACGATACAGGAAGCAGAGGTACGATCGTTGTCACTTCCGATGGGAAACGCCTGTCTGTGAAAGTGCAGAAGAAAAAAGGACCAAGTTATAAGAAAACAAGAAAGGGAAAGAAATGATAAAACTGATCGCAACAGACATCGATGGAACATTATTAGCAGATGGAACACTAGAAATTAATCCAGAATATTACGATGTTATTAAAGAACTAAGAAGCAGAGGAGTGCGAGTGATCGCAGCCAGTGGAAGACAGCGTTCCAGCATCGAAAAGGTATTTGCACCGATCGTTGATGAAATAAGTTTCATTTCAGAAAACGGAACAGCAGTTTATTCAAAAGACTATCAGTTTGTAAACAAGATTCCAGAGGATGTTGCAAGAGCGTATATCCGTGAAGCAAGAACGTTCCCAGGATGTGAAATTACGATCAATCAGGATAATATGGCATATTTTGAGAATGTTGGATTATATCGTTATATGATCGATGATTATGGATACAGAGGAGAGCTGGTTGATAATATCGAAGATTATCTGGAAGATGTATGTAAGATCAGTATTTTCCACCACAACTGCGCAGAAGACATGGTAAGCCAGGAATTTGTAGATAAATGGAGCAAGACAATGAACATTGCGGTTTCAGGAAAGTGCTGGCTGGACTGCACAAATCAGGGTGGTAATAAGGGATCAGCACTGCAGCATTTTCAGGAAGCATATAAGATCAGCCCGGATGAAACACTTGCGTTTGGGGATAATATCAATGACATTGAAATGTTAAAACGTGCCAGCCATAGTTTTGCAGTAGAAAATGCAAGAGAAGAAGTCAAAGAAGCAGCAAACTTTATCGCACCTTCTTATAAAGAAGATGGAGTGTTACAGGTATTAAAAGCAGTATTACGTGGAGAACTGGCATGACATACGAAGAATCCGTAAAATATTTATACAAAATCGCAGGATTCGCCAAAAAATCTTCTTTAGACGATATAAACTATTTATTAGACAAGCTTGGAAATCCACAGAAGAATCTAAGATTTATACACATAGCTGGAACGAATGGTAAAGGATCAGTTTGTGCTTTTTTGGAAGCAGTCTTAAAAGAGCATGGAAAAACGACAGCAGCATTTACTTCACCACACCTTGTCAAGGTAAATGAACGAATTCGTCTGAATGGACAGGATATTTCAGATGAGAGATTTAAAGATGCCTGCAGCAGGGTGAAAGAATGTGTGGAAGCAGCGTTGGAACAAGGAATCAAGCAGCCTTCATTTTTTGAGATGTTGTTTTTGATGGCATTATGCATTATGGAAGAGGAACAGCCGGATATCTGCCTGATCGAGACAGGAATGGGCGGGAGATATGATGCAACGAACGTCATTGTTCCAGAGGCCAGTGTGATCACATCCATCAGCATGGATCATATGGAATTTCTCGGGCATACGATCGAAGAGATCGCCTCACATAAAGCAGGAATCATAAAAAATGGAATCCCAGTTGTAACAATGCAGCAGGAACAGGCAGTATCTGATATTTTAAGAGAAGAAGCAAAGCAGAAAATGTCACCATTTTATGACGTTTCTGAAGATAATCTTAAATTTGAAGAAAAAGCAGCAAAATATATTGATTTTTTAAATGCCAGTGCGTATGATAAGAGAAGAGATGTGAGAACGAATATTGCAGGAACATTTCAAAGGGCAAACTTAGCAGTTGCACTTAAGACAGCACAGATCATATGCCAGCAGTTAGATGCTGACAAGATTTATGATGCACTGACACAGATAAAGATTCCAGGAAGAATGGAAGAGATCGCACCGGGAATCATTGTTGATGTGTCACACAATATTCAGGGAATGGAAGGTTTCGTAAAGACAGTAGAAGCGAATTTCCATGGAAAGAAGCGCATATTATTTGCGGCATCTCATAAGAATGAAGAAGAATACATGAAGAATATTCTGAAACAGATACCACAGATTGAAGCATTTTATACTGTGGCGATCGATCACAGAAGGATCAGTGAAGAAGAATTTCAGGATGTTTTTCGTCAGATGATAGATCGAAGAGAGAAAGATACGGTCTGCTTTGTAGTCGGATCATTTTATCTGGCAGGCATGGCCAAAGATTTCATAAATCAGGAGGAGAAAGATGTTAAATTATAATGAAGAGTTAGAAAGATTCCAGCCATGTGCGGATCTTGAATCAGCAGAAGATAATATTTATGGAAAAGAACTAGAAGAGATCAAGAAGAATAAGACAGAATTATATAAAGCAAACCAGATGATCAAGAAATATAATCAGGCATTAAATTATGCAAAACAGGGAAATGACGACCTTGCAATGCTGCAGTTAAAGAATGTGGTAGCCTCAATTCCTAATTTTGTAGATGCATATCTTCTGATGGCATTATTATCCATCAAAGAAGAGAATTACGATGATGCAAGACAGTTTCTTGATACGATCTTAAAGATTGATCCAGACAATGAATCTGCTGTTGAATATGGCAAGGAATTTGAGTCAAAAGTTGTGGAAGAAGAACCACAGGCAAAAGAACCAGAGAAGAAAGAAAAGAAAAAAGATAAGAAGAAACAGGTAAAAGCACAGGCAGAGCAGCCACCAAAGAAGAAAGAGAATCCATTTAAGATTTCATCTTTCCAGGAGAATGAATCCTCAGGAAAGAGTCCAATGTTTTATATGGTAACAGGTATTGTGATCGGTGTGATCGTGGCAGCCGTTTTGATCTATCCAACAGTCAGAGCAAGCTTTAACCACAAGAGCAGCACACAGGTAGAAGATTATAAAGAACAGATCTTAGCCAAAGATACACAGTTAAAAGCAAGCGAGAAGAAAGTAAAAGAAGCACAGAAAGCCCAGAAGAAAGCAGAAGACGAACTTGCAGAATATATTGGAACAAGCAAGAAGGACGGAATTTATGATTCTTTATTAAAAGCATTACAGAAATACAGTGACCGTGATTATACAGGATCAGCAGATGCATTACTTGACATTGACAGCAAGAAGCTGACAACAAAGAACATGAAGAACATTTACAATGATCTGACAGCGAAAGTTTATCCAAGCGCTGCAACAGGATTATACAGCAAAGGAAAGAACGCATACTGGACAAAAGATTACAAGAGTGCAATTAATTACTTAAAGAAAGCGATCAAAGTAAAAGATACGAACAGCTATGCATACAGCTATCTTGGACAGGCATATGAAGCTTCTGGAGATACTAAGAATGCCAAGAAGACATATGAGACACTGATCAAGAAATTCCCAGGTACATCACAGGCAAGATTAGCACAGACAAGAATTGATGCCATGGGTAAGAAGAGTGCAAAGAGTCTGTAGACAATTACAACGATAAGAAAGACTGAGATACAAAAGATAAGAGAAAGAAGAACAAACGAAGATGTTTGAACTTCTTTCTTTTATCTTTTGTATCTTTTTTTATTTTCTACAAAGTCAGAAAGAAAAAAGTCAGGAGGAGAGAATATGGCAACAGAATACAAAATTGAAAACAGAAATCTATATATCTATTTGGATGGAGAACTGGATCATCACCTTGCAAAGAAAATAAAATATCAATGTGACATCATTTTAAAATCATATCCGATCAAAGATATAGAATTTGATTTTGCAAAATCATCATTTATCGACAGTTCAGGAATCGGAGTGATCTTAGGAAGATATCGTCAGGTACAGGCAATGGGAGGCACAGTAAGACTAAGCCATATGAGTTCATCTGTAAGAAAGATCATTCATATGGCAGGACTGCATCAATTGGTAGAAGAAATATAAAAGTATATGGGAGGATTTATATGCTGCATTTAGAATTTAATAGTGAATCAGAAAATGAAGGGATTGCAAGAGTCGTCACATCTGCATATATCATGAGATTTGATCCAGATATGGAAGAAATGGAAGATATCAAAACAGCAGTCTCAGAGGCGGTGACAAACTGTATTGTACATGCCTATTCAGATGAAAATGGGAAGATTGAGATGGATATTTCCGATAAAGAAAACGTTGTGAAAATAGAGATCACAGATCGTGGAGTTGGAATCCCGGATGTAAAAAAGGCAATGGAACCGATGTATACGACCAAGCCAGAAGAAGAACGGACAGGAATGGGATTTTCCTTTATGGAAGCATTTATGGACGAGGTCCAGGTGCGATCAAAAGAAAACGAAGGAACCAGAGTAGTTATGACAAAGAAAATAGGAGAGAAGAATCATCTGAATGGATAAGATAAGAGAACTTTTGCGGCTTACCAAAGAAGGAAATGAAGAAGCAAGAGAGAAACTTATCTTAGATAATGTAGGATTAATATGGAGTGTCGTGAGACGATTTACAAACAGAGGATACGAACCGGAAGATCTCTTTCAGATTGGGAGTATTGGGCTTATGAAGGCGGTTGACAAATTTGATCTGTCATACGATGTGAAATTTTCAACTTATGCAGTTCCGATGATCACAGGAGAGATCCGAAGATTCATAAGAGATGACGGAATGATCAAAGTGAGCAGAACCTTAAAAGAAAATGCATATAAGATCATGAAAGCAAGAGAGATGTTCTGCCAGAAATATCAAAGAGAAGCAACGATCGATGAGATCAGCAGCATAACACAGATTGCAAGAGAGGAGATTGTAACTTCCTTAGAAGCAAGCAGTGAAGTAGAATCACTGCACCAGCCGGCATACCAGAAAGATGGAAGTGAAATCCTGTTAATGGAAAAGATATCGAAAGAGGAAAACGAAACAGAGAAAGTGATCGACCATGTATTACTGAATGAAGCAATGAAACATTTGGAAGAGCAGGAGCGGAAAGTGATCGAATACCGGTATTTTGAAGGAAAAACACAGCAGGAAATTGCCGGAATATTTCATATTTCACAGGTGCAGGTATCAAGAATGGAAAAAAAGATTTTAAAAAAGCTAAAGAGACAAATGATTGGAAATTTTTGAAAGAATATGTTAAAATAAAAAAACAATACAAATCTGGACCGATCGTTAAAGGATAGTTCATCCATTTTCCCAGGTAAAAGGAGAAAGAATCAATATGACATATGAAAAAAAATCGGTAATCGAATTGCGTGAAATTGCAAAAGAAAGAAAAATCAAAGGAATTTCAACATTAAAGAAAAAAGAATTGATCGAAGTGTTAGAAAATTATGATCAGGAACACAAAAAAGAAGAAAAGACTGAACAACAAGTACAAATGAAACCTGAACCACAGGAACGTACAGAGAACAAGGAACATCATACAGAATATCATACAGAACATCAGGGAAGAAAACATTATCAGAAGGAATTTCCAAAGAATATTAAAAGCCTTGACAGTGGAGAAAAAGCACACGGAATCTTGGAAGTTATGCCAGATGGCTATGGATTCATCCGTTGTGAAAACTATCTTCCGGGAGAGAATGATATTTATGTATCCCCTGCACAGATTCGAAAGTTTAATTTAAAAACAGGAGATATCTTAACAGGTGCGATCCGTATCAAAACACAGAGTGAGAAATTCAGTGCGTTGTTATTTGTGGAATCAGTTAACGGATATGAGCCAGAGATGGCAGCAAGAAGACAACATTTTGAAGATCTGACTCCAATCTTTCCACATGAGAGATTAGGCATGGAAACAGAGAAGTCTTCGATACCAATGCGTATGGTGGATCTGTTATCCCCAGTTGGAAAAGGCCAGAGAGGAATGATCGTATCTCCACCAAAGACAGGAAAGACAACCCTGTTAAAACAGATGGCACAAAGTATCAGCAAGAATTATAAAGATATCAAATTAATCGTATTGTTGATCGATGAGAGACCAGAAGAAGTCACAGATTTCAAAGAATCCATCGAAGGAAAGAACGTTGAAGTTATCTATTCTACATTTGATGAATTACCAGAACATCACAAGAGAGTATCCGAGATGGTGCTAGAACGTGCAAAACGTCTGGTAGAACATAAAGAGGATGTCGTAATCCTTTTAGACAGTATCACAAGACTAGCAAGAGCCTATAACCTTACAGTACCGCCAAGCGGAAGAACATTAACTGGTGGACTTGATCCGGCAGCTCTTTACATGCCAAAGAAATTCTTTGGAGCAGCAAGAAATATGAGAGAAGGCGGAAGTCTGACAATTCTTGCAACAGCACTTGTTGAAACAGGAAGCAAGATGGATGATGTTATCTTTGAAGAATTCAAAGGAACTGGTAACATGGAATTAGTCTTAAACCGCAAGCTTGCAGAAAAGAGAATCTTCCCAGCCGTTGATATCGCGAAGTCAGGAACAAGAAGGGAAGAATTATTACTCACAAAAGATGAGAGAGAAGTTGTCACAGCACTTCACAAAGAATTATCTGGAAATCGTTCCGAAGAATTTATGGAACAGATGCTTGATCTGTTCAAACGCACAAAGAATAACAAAGAATTTGTAGCACTTACCAAAAGATCTTTATTAAGAAAATAAGAAAAATAAAAAAGTATTTGCAATTTAAATGGAATTATGATAGAATAAAAAAGCTGTTTATTAAACAAGAAATGACGAAAGTCAAAGTATGTAAATGTTGGCAAAATCCAACAAATTTTTTAGAAGAGGTGAAAGAACATGCGTGAAGGAATCCATCCAAATTATTATCAGGCAAAAGTAGTATGCAACTGTGGTAACGAATTCGTAACAGGATCTACAAAGGAAGATATCCACGTAGAAATCTGCTCAAAATGTCATTCATTCTACACAGGACAGCAGAAAGCTACTCAGGCTCGTGGACGTATTGATAAGTTCAATCGTAAATATGGTGTTAAGTAGAAAAGTAAGAAATCAGGTTGAGGTTATCAAAATCTCAACCTTTTTTTTATGCAATGGGAAAGTCCCAGCGTAAGTATATAGGAGATAACAATGGCGGTTCGTATTGGCGGGCAGGCAGTGATCGAAGGCGTAATGATGAAGAACATGGATCGTTATGCAGTATCCGTGCGAAAGCCCGATGGCAAGATAGAGACAAAAGTAGAAGAATGCGTAAGCTTTGCAGAGAAACACCCATTATTTAAATTGCCGATCCTTCGTGGAATGGTAAATTTTTTAGAATCAATGGTGATCGGAATGCAGACGCTTAATTATTCTGCATCTTTTTATGAAGATGAAGAAGAACAAACAGAAGGAAAGACCGAACAGTTTTTGGAGAAACTTCTTGGAGAAAAAGCAGAGAAGGTCATTATGGGAATAGTCCTTGTATTTTCATTGGCAATTTCCATCGGATTATTTATGATCCTTCCATATATTGCATCAGAAGCAGCAGGAAAGCTCATTCACAATGAATATGGAATCCTGTTGATGGAAGGAGTGATCCGAATTGCGATTTTTCTTGGATACATTGTACTGATCTCACAGATGGAAGATATCAAGCGGGTATTTATGTATCACGGTGCAGAACACAAAACGATCAACTGTTTAGAAGCAGGTGTGGAACTAACCCCTGAAAATGTGGATAACTATTCAAGATTACACAAAAGATGTGGAACAAGTTTTATTTTTATCGTTATGATCATCAGTATGGTATTTTTCTTCTTTATAAGAGTGGATACTATCTGGTTACGAATCGTGTTAAGATTATTATTTTTACCATTGGTGGCTGGCGTTTCCTATGAATTTATCAGACTTGCAGGAAGCAGTGACCATCCACTTGTACAGATTTTCTCAAAACCGGGACTGGCACTTCAGAAACTGACAACAAAAGAACCAGATCATTCTATGATCGAAGTTGCGATCGCATCAGTGGAAGGCGTGTTTGACTGGAGAGAATATCTGGATAGTCTGAACAAAGGGGAACAAAAAGACGATGAATAGAAGAGAATGGGTCCTCTATGGACAAAAAGAATTAGAAGAAGCACAGATTGAGAATGCTTCGGGTGATGCGTGGTATTTATTTTCCGAATGTTTTCATATAACAAGGGAAGACTATCTGTTTGGAATGACCGATGAGATCAATGATAAAGAAGCGGAAGAAAGATATAAGGAACTGATTCAGAAGAGAAAAGAACATGTTCCGTTGCAATATATTTTAGGAACACAGGAATTCATGGGATATACATTTCAGGTAACACCAGATGTCCTGATTCCAAGAGCAGATACAGAAACAGTATTGGAAGAGGTGCTTGATCGCCTAAAACAGTCAAAGAAACCAGATACGATACTGGATATCTGTACTGGTTCTGGATGTATTGCGATCAGTTTGGCATTGATTTTAAATCCAGAAGTATGTATTGGGACAGATATCAGCAAAAAAGCATTAAAAATCGCAAAAGCTAATGGCGAAAATCTCGCACCTATGGTAAAATTTATTCAAAGTGACCTTTTTGAAAATGTCACAGGAAGCTATGATCTGATCATTTCGAATCCACCATATATTACAACAGAAGAATGTGGGAAGCTGATGCCGGAAGTGAAGGACCACGAACCGATGTTAGCACTTGACGGGAAGGAAGATGGACTTTATTTCTATAAGAAGATCATCAAAGAAGCGAAAAACTATTTGAACCCAGATGGTATGCTTGCATTTGAGATCGGATATGATCAGGGAGAAGCAGTTAAGAGATTGATGGAAGCACAGGATTTCTCCTGTGTTGAGATAAAAAAAGATTTAGCAGGATTAGACCGGCTGGTCTTTGGATTTGCAAGAGAAGGAGAATAAGATGTTTGATAAGTTAGAAGGTTTAGTAGATCGTCTGGATACGGTACTGCAGGAATTAAATGATCCAGATGTAGCAAGTAACCAGAATCGTTTTCGTGATCTGATGAAAGAGCAGAATGATCTGACACCGATCGTGGAAAAATACAAAGAATACAAAGCAGAGAAACAAAATATCGAAGATAGTTTAATGCTTTTAGAAGAAGAAACAGACGAAGAGATGAAAGAACTTGCCAAGGAAGAACTGAATGAATCCAAGGCAAATGTGGAAAGATTAGAAGAAGAGTTAAAGATTCTTTTAATTCCAAAAGATCCAATGGATGACAAGAACATCATCGTCGAGATGCGTGCCGGTGCCGGTGGAGATGAAGCTGGATTATTCGTAGCTGACGTTGCACGTATGTACAGAAGTTATGCAGAAAGCAAACGCTGGAAAGTAAATACATTAAGTTTTAATGAAAGTGGAATCGGTGGATTTAAAGAACTTGTATTCATGGTATCCGGACAGGGTGCATACTCAAGATTCAAGTACGAAAGTGGTGTACACCGTGTACAGAGAATCCCAGCGACAGAGTCCGGTGGAAGAATCCATACATCTACAATTACAGTAGCGATCATGCCAGAAGTTGAAGATGTCGAAGTAGAGATCGATATGAACGATTGTAAATTTGACGTATTCCGTGCATCAGGAAATGGTGGACAGTGTGTCAATACAACAGACTCTGCGGTACGTTTAACACATATTCCAACAGGAATCGTTGTATCCTGCCAGGATGAGAAATCCCAGTTAAAGAATAAGGATAAAGCGTTAAAAGTATTACGTTCCCGTCTGTATGAATTAGAGCAGCAGAAAGCACATGATGAAGAAGCTGCCAAGAGAAAGAGCCAGATCGGAACCGGAGACCGTTCTGAGAAGATTAGAACATACAATTATCCACAGGGACGTGTCACAGACCACAGAATCAAACTGACACTTCACAAATTAGATTCTATCATGAATGGTGACTTAGATGAACTGATCGACAGCTTAACAGCCGCAGACCAGGCAGCAAAATTAAGCAACATGGAAGAAGAATAAAATATATAATTTAAAGATCAGGGGTCAGGTAATTATGCCTGACCCTGCATAATTTAATTGAGGTATACAAAATGAAAGATGGATTTATCAAAGTTGCAGCTGCAACACCAAAGATCAAAGTTGCAGATCCTGTATACAATACAGAAGAGATTTTAAAGATCATCGACGAGACAGAGAAAAAAGGAGCAAGTATTCTGGTATTCTCTGAATTAACGATCAGTGGATATACATGTGGTGATTTATTCTTACAGCAGCCACTTTTAACAGAATGTAAAAATCAGCTCTTAAGAATTGTGAAAGCAACAAAGAAAAAGGATATGCTGGTTGTTGTAGGATGTCCGATCATCGTGAATCAGAAATTATATAATTGTGCAGTTGTCATTAACCAAGGAGAGATTTTGGGAATTGTACCAAAGACACATCTGCCAAACTATTCAGAGTTTTATGAACTGCGTCATTTTACATCTGGAGAAGGGTTAGATGAGATGGTTATGATCGGTGAGGAATATATTACAGTTTGTGCGAATCAAGTGTTTACATGTGAAAACATTCCAGAACTTGTGATCGCATGTGAAATCTGCGAAGATCTTTGGGTACCACTTCCACCAAGCACATACCATGCAATGGCAGGAGCAACTGTGATCTGCAATCCATCTGCAAGTGTGGAGACAACAACAAAAGAATCTTACAGAAGAAGTCTTGTATCTAATCAGTCTGCAAGATTATTAGCAGCTTATATCTATGCAGATGCAGGAGAAGGAGAATCTACACAGGATGTTGTATACAGTGGGCACCATCTGATCTGTGAAAATGGATCTGTACTTGCAGAGGCTAAGAGATTTACAAATGAAATTATCTATGCAGATATCGATGTGCAGAAATTAGCAGCAGAACGTAGAAAAATGACTTCCTTCCCAGGTGGGAAAGTCGGGGATTATATAGAGCAGACATTTTCATTAAAGATCAAAGAAAATAAGATCACAAGAACCTTCCCGAAAGCTCCATTCGTACCAGACAATCAGGACGAAAGAGATAAACGATGTGATGAAATCCTGTCCTTACAATCCATGGGACTTAAGAAACGTCTGGAACATACAAACTGTAAACACGCAGTCGTAGGAATTTCAGGCGGATTAGATTCTACATTAGCAGTCTTAGTTACAGCAAGAGCTTTTGACCTATTAGATATTCCAAGGGAAAACTTGATCTGTGTTACAATGCCATGTTTTGGAACAACAGACAGAACTTACCAGAATGCTGTATCCCTGATTAAAGAATTAGGAGCGACACTTAAAGAAGTAAGAATCGAAAAAGCAGTCCGCCAGCATTTTGCAGATATCGGACATGATGAAAATAATCACGATGTCACTTACGAAAACTCTCAGGCAAGAGAGAGAACTCAGATTCTGATGGATATGGCAAACCAGTACAATGGTATGGTCATCGGAACTGGAGATATGTCAGAACTAGCACTTGGATGGGCAACATACAATGGAGACCATATGTCCATGTATGCAGTGAACTGCTCTGTGCCAAAGACATTAGTTCGTTATCTTGTACTTTACTATGCAGAGACAACAGAGAATAAGAAATTATCAGAAGTACTGATGGATGTCTTAGACACACCAGTCAGTCCGGAATTATTACCTCCAGTTGATGGGGTGATCTCACAGAAGACAGAAGATTTAGTCGGGCCATATGAATTACACGATTTCTTCTTATACTATATGTTACGTTTCGGATTCCCGAAAGCAAAATTATACCGTATGGCAAAACAGACATTTGACGGTGTATACGATGATGAAACGATCAAGAAATGGCTGGATAAATTCTACTGGAGATTCTTTAGCCAGCAGTTTAAACGTTCCTGCTTACCAGACGGACCTAAAGTTGGTAGTGTAGCGGTATCACCTCGTGGGGATTTACGAATGCCTAGTGATGCAAGTCCAACAGCTTGGCTGTGATGAAATAAATAAAAGCTATCTGGAAACGCGCTCTCGCTCGATTCGCACGTAGCGGACACTAAATTCGACAGCGATGATAAATCATCACTGCTCATTAAGTGCCGACGAGCTCATACGGTTTCCAGATAGCTTTTATTTATTTCAGGGAAGTTTGTTGGCGAAGATGGAGAGTGTAGCTTGTTGAAGGTTAATTATAGGAAAATTTGTTGGAATTACGAGTAGAGTTCGTTATAATAAATATATATGACAGAAAGAAAATGTAAAAAGAGGGAATAAAGAACTGATATGAATCAACAAACCAAAAAGAATCTAACCAATAAGATTGTCATCCTGGCAGGAATTACCGTCTTTACTTTTTTTATTGGTATTTATGTATGTGTATTTAAAAATTACTGGAAAGACCATCATACAAAGCAGAAGTTGTTTGGTGCAACCTATATGACAATGAATAATGAATTCTATAAAGTTGTAAATAACCAGATCCGTACACAAGTAGAGAAGAATGGGGATCAGATGATCACGCTTGATCCGGCTCTGGATCAGAAGAAGCAGAATGAACAGATCAAATATTTAGTCAAACGCAAAGTCGATGCAATCTTTTTAAACCCAGTAGATTGGAAAGAGGTGGAGCCGGGGCTGAAAGCTGCAAAGAAGGCGAAGATTCCGGTGATCGTTATTGATTCTCAGGTTTATCGTGATGATCTTGTGGCGATGACGATCGTGTCAGATAATTATAAAGCAGGCGTTTTATGTGCAAAGGAAATGATGAAGCAGAAGAAACATGCGAATATCGTCTTGCTGACACATCAGGCGGCAAAATCAGCGGTGGATCGTATTAATGGTTTCTTAGATACGATCAAAGGAAATAAAAATTATAAGATTCTGGCATCTGCAGATACACAGGGACAGATAGAGAGATCACTTCCGAAAGTAGATAAGATCATTGAAGAGTATTCAAATATTGATGTTGTTATGGCATTGAACGATCCGGCAGCAATGGGAGCGTTAGCGGCGCTTGATAGTAAGGATGCAAGAAAAGGTGTGCTTGTTTATGGAATTGACGGGGCACCGGAAGGCAAGAAGCTGATCAAAGAAGGTATGATGACAGGGACTGCGGCACAGTCACCAAAACAGATGGCAGATACTGCGATCAATGCAGCATATCAGATTTTTGATGGAAAGAAAGTACCAAAGAAAAAAGTAATTTCTGCTTATATGATCACCAAGAAGAATATAGAACAGACAGATATCAGCAGATGGCAGTAAAGAGGGGATGACATGGACAGAAAAAATTACAATTTATATTACATAAAGATTCTGATGGGAGTTGTAAACTTCGTTATTTTATTATTTTTATCGACAGTATTTATTGTGACATTGAATAAGGTCAATCATGATTTTGGCGCTAGAAATTTTCTGGAGAATATCACATACCTTCCAACCGAACCGATTGGATCAACAATCCTTGTGTTCATTGCATTTTTCCTGTTACTTTATATTATAGAGGTCAGGAAAAAGCAAAGGAATAAACAAAAGATATCCATCGTGTTGTATGCGGCAGAGATTTTATTGTGTCTGATCATCATTAAATTTTTATATGCAAATTATAATGGAGTGATTCTTCTTGTGATCGCAGACATTGTAACAGATATCAAAGACAAACATACAAGAACGATTTTCCTTGTCATCATGGGAATGATCTATCTGTTTTCTGATTATGATATCATTTCGATGTTTGTAAATATGATATCTTTCCAGCAGTTTTTGAATGTGTATCCATCGAAGGTCAGTAGGATGATTCAGGGAACAAGAAATGTGCTGGTCGCAGTGAATGTCATTGCATTTATTTCATATATGATCATTTTGATGAGAAACCAGATGAAGGAAAATGCAAGAATCGCCTTATTAAATATCCAGTTACAGACAGCCAATATACGACTTAAGGAAATGAATGAACAGTTGCAGGATTATGCACAGATGACAGAGAAGATGGCGGAGACAAGAGAGAGAAATAGGATCGCAAGAGAGATTCACGATACACTTGGGCATACGATGACAGGATTATCGGCGGGAATCGACGCTTGTATCGCAATGATTGATTTTTCAGTAGATGCAACGAAAGAACAGCTCAATAAGATATCACTGGTTGCCAGACAAGGAATCAAGGATATCCGAAGATCCGTGAATAAATTAAGACCAGATGCGTTAGAACACAGCGGATTACAGGAAGCTTTAGAGAAAATGATAGAAGAAACCATGCAGGTTTCCGATGTGAAGATCAACTATGACTGTCAGGTGGAAGTGCTCAAATTTAATCAAGATGAAGAAGACATGATCTACCGTGTGGTACAGGAAAGCATCACGAATGCGATCCGGCATGGAAAAGCAAAGAAAATTAATGTAACATTATGGAAAGAGGATAAGTGGTTAAATCTTGTTATCAAAGATAATGGAATTGGATGCCAAGAGATTCATACGGGATTTGGTCTGATCCATATTGAAGAGAGAATTAAAATGTTAAAAGGAACTGTAGAATACGATGGAAGTGACGGATTTACAGTCACAGCCAGAATACCGATCAGATGGGGTGAAAAACTATGATTAAAGTGATGATTGCAGACGATCAGGAATTGATCAGACAGAGTTTACAGATTGTTCTTGAGATGAAAGAAGGTATTGAGGTAATCGCAACAGCCAAAGACGGGCGTGAAGTCATTCAGGAAGTAAGAAAAGATAAACCAGATGTTATCTTAATGGATGTGCGTATGCCGGAGATGGATGGAGTACAATGTACACAGATCATTAAAAGCCAGTATCCAGAGATCAAGATCATCATATTGACAACATTTGATGATGATGAATTTGTATACAATGCGTTAAAACATGGAGCAAGCGGTTATCTTCTTAAAGGTATTTCCATGGATGAACTGGAAAAGGCGATCAAAACAGTTTACAGCGGTGGTGCTATGATCAATCCAGAAGTAGCAACGAAAGTGGTGGATTTCTTTTCAGAAATGGCGCAGAGCAATTATGATACAACGATTCATGCAGAAAACGTGGAAGATATCACAGATGCAGAATGGGATATCATTAAATTAGTTGGAAGAGGAATGTCCAATAAGGAGATAGCGTCAGAATTAAGCCTTTCTGAAGGAACAGTAAGAAATTATCTAAGCACGATCTTAAGTAAACTCGATTTAAGAGACCGGACACAGCTTGCCATCTGGGAAGTTCAGTCTGGCTCCGCAAAATACGGGAGAAGATAGATGAGACAGAAACTAGAAAAATGGTGGAAACGCATCATCATTGCAGGACTTGTCATAAGTATTGTTTCCGTTGGATTTGTAGTTTATCCAAAGCAAAAACAGATTGTTCTGACATTTGGAATGTTCGCAGGAAACCAATGGAATGTACCAGATGATGACTGCTATAAGATGATCGATCAGGCAATCAAAGAATTTGAAGAAGAATATCCGAATGTAAAGATTAAATATCAAAGCGGAATCTTAAAAGATGATTATTCCGAATGGATTTCAGAGAAATCGCTAAAAGGAGATCTTCCAGATATCTTTATGGTACTTCCAGAAGACTTCAGCACATTTTCATCAGTAGGTGTTTTGAAAAATTTAGATTCCTATATCAGCAGCGATACTTCTTTTGATAAAAATGGTTATTATAAAGGAAGTTACAATGCGGGGATATACAAAGGACATCAGTACGCACTTCCATATGAAAGTGTACCAACATTAATGATGGTAAATAAAACATTGCTGAAAAAAGAGCATATCAAGATGCCAGATAATAACTGGACATGGGATGACTTTTATAAGATCTGCCAAAAGGTTACAAAAGATACAAAAGATACAAAAGATACAAATGGTGACGGCCGCCTGGATCAGTTTGGAGTATATGATTATCAATGGGATGATGCAACGCTGAGCAATGGTGGAAAGATTTTTAACGCGAGTGGAACAAAATGCAATTTATCATCGAAAGCGATAGAGAATGCGGTATTATTTACAAAAAAAATTCAGAAGATTTCATCATTTACCAATCTGACATCGGATGATTTTGATTCAGGGAATATTGCATTCCGCCCAATGACATTTTCAGAATTCAGAACATATAAGCCATATCCATGGAAAATCAATAAATATTTTGATTTCAAATGGGACTGTATCAGACTGCCTTCTGGACCAGATGGTGCCAATAAGACAAGAGTTGACAATCTGTTGATGGGAATCAGCAATCAGACAAAGAATAGTGAGATGGCATGGAAATTTTTAAAGAAGTTATGTTACGAGAAAAAAACACAGCAAAATATATTTAAATATCGTCAGGGGATTTCTCCATTAAAATCTGTAACAAGATCAAAGCAGGCACAACAGATGTTAGAAAATAGCATTGGAGAAGATATGAGTGCAAAAATGAACTTATTAGATGAGTTGATGGAAAATGCCATGGAGATTCCGAAATTCAGAAAATATAATGAAGCATACCAGCAGATTGATAGTGAGATGACGAGAATTCTTACGGATGAAGAACAGTTTGACACGAATATTTTAAAGTTAAAACAGGAGATTGATAAGCTTCTCAATCAGTAACAAAACATGAATATGACATTTGTCACATAAAAAAGGACATCTGTAAATTGAAAGTAATGACAATTTGCAGATGTCCTTTTTTTGCGTAATTGCTAGAATAAACTTGTAAATAAGAGATAGGAAAAAGAAAGGAGAAGAGGATGAAATATGTAGTATTAGTCAGCCACGGAACATTCGCACCGGGACTTCACAGCGTATTAAAGATGTTAGCTGGTGGAGAAAGAGAAGACGTGATCAGCGTCGGATTAGAAGATGGAATGAGTGCTGATGAATTCGCAGAGAAATTCAGCAATGCGATCAGCAAGATCACAGTAGACGATGAGATCATTCTTCTTGGTGATATTGTGGGTGGATCACCTCTTACAAATGCAATTGAACAGGTATCAAACAAAGGGCTGATCGGTCAGACAGTGATCTTTGGTGGAATGAATCTGGCAATGGCATTGACAGCAACGTTAATGAAAGACGGCGTAGATACAGACATGCTAAAAGACAGCTTGATCAATGAGGCAAAAGATGCAGTTAAAGAATTTGTTATGACACCAGCAAACGATGATGAAGAAGACGATATTTAAATTTTAAGGAGGAAAAAAATATGTCAGTTTCATTTTTAAGAATTGATGACCGTATGATCCATGGTCAGACAGTAACACGTTGGTCACTAGAGTATCCATGCGATGGACTGATCGCAGTGAACGACAAAGCAGCAACAACAGATGCTCTTAAGATGGCATATAAGAGTGCCAGTACAAAGAAAACATTTGTTTGGACTTATGAAGCATGGAAGAAGAAAAACCAGAAAGTATTAGACAGCAAAGACAATTACTTCCTGATCACAAAAGATCCAATTCAGATGAAGAAGATCTTAGTGGATGATGGATTTGTTCCAAGTGATGTAAAGAAAGTGATCGTGGGACCATGTAATGACAGACCAGGAGCTGTCAAACTTGGTAATAACCAATCTATTACACAGGAAGAAGCAGAAGCTTTAGAAGCGATCAGCAAAGCTGGTTATGAAATCGAATTCGCACTGATCAAAGAAGCGTCCATCGGAACATGGGATAAATTCAGAGGTCAGTTTGGATTTAACTAAGAACCCAACAGAGAGGAGAAACTATTATGACAATTAGTTGGTTACAAGCAATCATTTTAGGTATTTTTGCCTGCTTATCCAGTATGCCTGGTATGGGAGGTACAACCATTGGTAACTACACATTAGGAAGACCATTAGTCGCAGGTCTTGTCTGCGGTATCGTACTTGGAGATGTACAGGCAGGTGTTTTAGTCGGTGCAGCAATGCAGGTTGTATATATCGCATTAGTTACACCAGGAGGAACAGTATCAGCAGACGTTCGTGCCGTATCTTATATCGGTATTCCACTGGCAATGTTAGCATTAAATTCTTACGGATTAGATCCTGCATCTGCAAAAGGTATCTCATTAGCAACATCTTTTGGAGCAATGGTAGGAACAATCGGTACAGTATTATTCTATGGGACAGCAACAATCAACCTTGTATGGCAGCACATTGGATGGAAAGCCGTTGAAAAAGGTGATTTCAAGAAACTTTATACAGTAGACATGGTTCTTCCATGGATCTCTCATATCATCTGCAGTTTCTTACCAGCAGTTGTAATGTGTAAATTAGGAGTTCCTGTAGTAGAAACAATCAAAACAACATTACCAATGGACGGAATTGCAATGAAAACACTGTTTACAGTAGGTAGCTTACTTCCTTGTGTAGGTATTGCGATCTTATTAAAACAGGTAGTAACAAAAGCAGTTGACTTTGTACCATTCTTCTTCGGATTTACATTAGCAGCAAGTATGGGATTAAACCTTGTATCAGTAACAGTCGTAGCAGGAATGTTTGCAATTCTTCACTACAACATTAAAATGGTAGGAATCAGAGCAAAAGAAGCAGCCTTAGCTTCCGGCGGTTCCTTTGATGATGATGACGAGGAGGATATTTAATATGGCAGAGAAAAAACTATCTAAAAAAGCGTTAAATAAATCATTCCGTAACTGGGCTTATGGAAACTTAACATGTTTCTCTCAGGAACATATGCAGACATTTGGTTATCTGTGTGCAATGCTTCCACTGGTAGAAGAATTATATGAAACTAAAGAAGAACAGAAAGAAGCAATGAATACATATACAGCTTTCTTCAACACAGAACCACAGGTTGGATCTATCATCGTAGGTATCACAGCTGGTCTTGAGGAAGCAAAAGCAAATGGAAATGAAGATATCGATGCAGAAGCGATCAATGGTATCCGTGCTGGTCTTATGGGACCTTTAGCAGGTATTGGTGATTCCTTAGTAGTTGGTACATTAATTCCTATCTTACTTGGTATCGCACTGGGATTATCAACAGGCGGATCAGTCGTAGGACCTATCTTCTATATCGTAGCATGGAACCTGATCATGGCATTTGGAATGAAGTTCTTATACTTCAAAGGATATGAACTTGGTGGAAAAGCCGTAGATATTCTGGTTGGTGAGCAAGCAACCGCAATCCGTGAAGCAGTCGTTATGTTAGGAACAATGGTTGTTGGATCTGTAGCAGCAACATGGGTATCAGTAAAAACATCATTCCATCTCGTAAACAGTGCAGGAAAAGAATTCTTAAATCTTCAGAATCAGTTAGACGGAGTATATCCAGGATTCTTAACAGCAGCTTTTGTAATCTTCTGTTGGTGGTTAATGTCAAAGAAAAAAGTATCTCCAGTTGTTACAATGTTGATCTTAGTAGTTGTAGCATTTATCGGAGTTATGATCGGATTCTTTAACCCAGGATTAAAATACTAAGAAAGGAAGTATATTATGACAACACAAACAAGAGCACAGCAGCTAAAAGAAATTGAATTTCAGACACAAATGCTCAATAACCTCAAAAAATGGATTCGCAATCTCATTATTTTATCCTCTATCGGAATCATACTTGCGTACTGGGGACTAGGTGTCCAAAGTAAAATGCCATTTACAGTATTTGGTGTAGTTGGAGTGATCATTACGATCATCAGTGTGATACTTTGTGTTGTCATAGGCCTTGGTATTAAGCGAGGAAGAGCAAACGTAGACAAGATATTACAATTAGTGAAAGCCTAAGCATAGAACTATTGTTTTTTGAGTGAAAAAGGACGATTATAGTTAGATCGTCCTTTTTTGTACAAAGAAAGAAGGAAAAATTATGAGAAAAGTAAGTCCAAGATTATTGGCACTAATGATGGCAGGAGCTGTTACAGTTACTTCCATAACACCAGTAACAGGATATCAAACGATTACTGTAAATGCTGCAACAGATAGTCAGGAGAAAGAGGCAGCGCAAGGATATCAAACGAATTTAACAGGTTTTGAATATAAGAAAGGTGATTGGAAAGAAACAAAAGATGGTCTGTACAGCAATGCAGTTGATAAAGGAGACTGTTTTGCATTCAGTAAAACAACAGCTAAGAATTTTGTATATTCTACAGACGTAACATTTAAGAGGAATCAAGGTGCAGCAACATTAATTTTCCGTTTTAATAATAATATTGATAATAAAGAATGCTATGCGGTAAATATCGATGGAGGTTCGCATAAATGCAAGTTTTGGCGATGGCAGGAAAATAGTGATTATCAGTTGATTGATGAAAAAGAAGTAAAAGAAACGGATGATGAGAAATATACTTTAAAAGTAGTGGCTTATGATTCATGGATTTCTTATTATGTAAATGATACTTTGATAGCAAGTACAGGTGATTATACACTTCAAAAAGACGACAAAGGACAGAGTACTGTTTTGACAGAAGGTTCTCTTGGTCTATTAAATTGGAATGGTGAGATGACATTCCAAAATACCTATTATACAGAATTAAATGATCAAAACACACCAGAGTTAAAAAATATCTCGGTATCTTCCTCAACTGGAGATGTGGAGAAAGCAGCACAATTTACATCCACAGAACCAATTATGATTCAGTATGTAAAGAATAATGCAGAAACAGTAGACTTGAATATCGAAAAGAAAAATAAAAATGCAGATGTACAGGTTGAATATGATGGAAAAACATATAACGATGGAAAGAATATTCCAGTTAAAGTTGGTAAGAATTACATTACAGTAAAGAGCACAGTTCAGGGAGAAAATGGACAGACAGCAACTTTAACATATCGTGTAAATGTGCATCGCCGAGCAGCAGATAAAACTTATTATAATGAAGCATACAGAAATCAGTATCATTATTCTGTAAAAGACGGATGGGGAAATGATTTAAATGGATTGGTTAAGTATAAAGGAACATATCACATGTTTTATCAGTTCTATGATGATACAAAATGGGGGCCAATGCATTGGGCACATGCAACAAGTAAAGATTTGATCCATTGGGAAGAACAGCCAATTGCATTATATCCAGATGCAAATGGAGCTATGTTTTCAGGATGTATTGTAGCGGATGAAAAGAATACATCAGGACTTTTTGGTGACGGCAATGAAGGTGGATTAGTTGCATTGATCACAGCAGATGGAAATGGACAACGTATTAAAGTTGCCTATAGTACAGATGAAGGAAAAACTTGGAAAAAAACAAATAAAATTGCAGCAGACTGGTCAAAAGATCCATTAAACAATAGAGATTTCCGAGATCCTAAAGTTTTTAGATGGGAAAATAAATGGTTTATGGTAATTGCAGGCGGACCACTTCGTATTTATTCATCAGACAATCTGACAGATTGGAAATGTGAATCTACATATGCAGATCTTCATACAGAATGCCCTGACCTTTATCCAATTGAAACAAAAGATGGTGTGAAATGGGTACTTTCCCGCGGTGGAAGATTTTATAAAGTCGGTGATTTTAAACAAGTTGATGGAAAATGGAAATTTGTTGCAGATGAAGCTTACAAAGACAGTGATGGTGTTATGAACTTTGGTAAAGATTCCTATGCAGCAATGACATATTATGTACAAGACTTCGGAACACAGGAAAACCCAACAATTCCAGAGATCATCGAAGGAAATTGGATGAATACATGGGATGATTATTGTAACAAAGTTGCAGATACTGTAGGACAGAACTTTAATGGAACTTATAATCTGAATCTTAAAGTAGGACTGAAACAGGAAAATGGAAAATATGTATTAACCCAGACACCAATTAGTGCATATGAAAGTTTAAGGGATACAGAAAACAAGATTTCTTATAAAGATGTTACAATTTCAGAAGATAATAATTTATTAAAGGATTTTGCAAAAGATACTTATGAAATTGTTGCAAAATTTACACCATCAGAGAAAACAAAGAAAGTTGGATTCAGACTGAGAAAGAATCAAAATGATACAGAATACACAGATGTAATTTATGATTTACAAAATGAAAAGCTTTCTATAGACAGAAGTAAATCAGGAAAGATCATCAGTCAGGAATTCAAAAAAATAAATGAGCAGACAAATGTGAAGAAGAACGAAGATGGTTCTGTAGAATTACATATTTATGTAGACAAAGCAAGTGTAGAAATATTTAGTAATGACTATACAGCAGCAGGAGCAAACCAGATATTCCCAACACCTACAAGCTTAGGAGCATCTGTTATTGTAGAAGGAGATCCTGTGAAAGCAGATATTGATATTTATCCAATGAAATCAATCTGGACAGATAAGGAAGAAGTGACAGATGCAGAATCAGTTGGATCTATGCAGAATGAGAGCCAGTCATTATATGTTGGTGATAATGTAGAACTAAGTACATATGTACTTCCAACTTCTGTAGATCAGACAGTAACATGGGATGTTACAGAAGGAAAAGATGTTGTAAGTATCAAAGAATCAAATGGAAAAGCGGTTGTAACAGCATTAAAATCAGGAAAAGCAACAGTTACTGCGGCAAGTAAATTAGATCCATCAAAGAAAAAGATATTTACAATTAATGTAAAAGAAAATAATTTTAAAACAAACATTAAGAAATTTGTAAATATAAGTGGTAATTGGGCAATTGATGGAGAAGTTTTATCAGATTCTAATCAGTCTGCAAATGACTTTTATATGTCTGAAGATGCAATAGTTAATGAAAAATCAACAATAGAAACAGACATAGCATTTACAAATGGATTGGTAAATTTAATTTTTGCATCATCATCAACAGATCCTAATGGAGCATATTGTATCCAATTTGCACCAGACAGCAAGAATGTGAGACTATTTAGAATGTATAAAGATGGGGATATCGCATTAGGAGAGATGCCATCTAGCATCAATGATGGAGAATATCATCATGTGAAGATTGAAAAAGAAGCAGATGCAGTGAAAGTATATGTAGATGACAAAGAATGTCTGAATTATATTTTTGATGCAGATAAAGAGTCAGATAAAGAATTCTTCAATATCAAAACTGGACATATGGGACTTGGTTTATGGGATGGTGCAGTAAGTTTCAAGAATTTATATGTAGATAAAAAAGAAGAACCAACAAAGCCGACAGAACCAACAAAACCAACAGAAACACCAAAAACAATTTCAGTAACATTAAAAGGTAATGGTGGAAAAACTGTTACAACAATAAATAAAACAAAAGCTGGAACTAAATTACCTGGATGGAACAAAACAAAATATAAATCTGCTGGTAAGAAAGGTTATGTATTTGCAGGATGGACTTATAAAGGAAAAGTTGTTAACAAAGTACCTGCTTCAGATAAAAACATAGTGTTAACAGCAAAATTTGTGAAGCTTAAAGTGGAAACAGCAAAATTGTCATCTTTGAAAGGAAAATCTGGAAAAGGAACAGGATTTGTAGCAAAATCTATCAAATACACAAATAAATATGGAGAAAAGCGAGGATTTAGATTCCGCTATTCTACAAATAAAAAGATGAAAGCTGCAAAATATAAAACAACAGGATTAGCTAAAAATACATATACCAAAACAGGACTGAAAAAAGGTAAGAAGTATTACGTACAGGTTCGCTATTACTATTATGATTCTACAAACAAGAAGGTATATGGAACATATTCAAAAGTTAAATCAGTAAAAGCATATTAGCAATAATTAAAAAGAAGGGTTTTCAAAGTTGTGTAAGCTTTTGAAAATCCTTCTTTTGGTATTGCAAAATGGATAAGGAGGAGGTTCTTTTAATTCTCAATATTAATTGGAACACCGACCATATTAGCAATCTCAGATACTTTGTCAATAAATTCATCAGAACATACAGTTCCAGGTGCGATTGGATATTCCATCCCTAAGCTGTAATATTTTCCTTCACCAAGCGTATGGTATCTTAAAACATCAACGCGTTTCACGGCAGGACCTAATGATTTTATAAATTCGAAACGTTTTTTGATATCATCAAGATCATCGTTCCAGTCTGGTACCAGAACCATTCGGATCCACATTGGTTTGGAGATATCTGCAATCTTTTGTGCATTTTCAAGGATCAGCTGGTTGCTGACACCGGTACATTTTTGGTGAATCTGTTCGTCGATGGCTTTGATGTCGTACAGGACAAGATCGATTTCTTCTAACAAATGGGATAAAATGTCCCATTTAAGTAGTCCTGCGGTATCTAAAGTTACAGGAACACCTTCCTTGCGAAGGAGTTTGGCTGTTTCATAGACAAAATCAGCCTGAAGTCCGGCTTCTCCACCTGAGAAGGTCACGCCGCCGCCGGAAACTGTGTAAAATTCTTTGTCACGCAGTAACTTTTGGGCAAGGTCAGCAGATGTGATCCTGGTTCCTACTTTTTCATATGCAGATTTTGGACAGATGTCTTCACATTGCCTTAGAGTGTCCATATCTATACTGGCACGATCGATCACGCATCCATCTTCTGCCATGGATATTTCACCATGGCAGTGTTTGATGCAGGAACCGCAACGGATACAGCGTTGTTTAAAATACATGTATTTTTCACCGGGGAGCATCAGCTCTGGATTTGCGCACCATGCGCAGCGCAGATTACATCCGATACAGAAGACAGTCGTGCGGATTCCGGGACCATCTTTCGTAGAATAAGATTGTAAGGTGGAGATAAAACCTTCCTTCATTTTGATCAGCTCCATTCATTTTCAGTACGTGCAATGATCGCTTCCTGAGCTTCCGGCATCAGTGATACAAACTGGGCACAATAACCGGCAACACGAACGATCAGATCACGGTAATTGTCAGGATCTTTTTGTGCTTTTCTAAGTGTCTCTGTGGATAGGACATTAAACTGGTTATGGTAAATGCCTTTTAACACACTAGCCTGTAAGAAAGCAACAAATTTCATTAAGTTTTCTTCCCCAGCAAGTGCTCCGGAAGCAAAACGCATATTTAACAGCTGTCCGGCAGCAACCTGATCATTTGGAAGTTTGGATACAGAGTTGATAACAGCAGTCGGTCCGTGAGTATCGGTTCCCTGTGTTGGAGAACATCCTTCATTTAAAGGAGTTCCGGCATAACGTCCGTCTGGGGTTGCATTGACATCAAAACCATTTGGTACATAAGATGTAATATTACTTGTAGACATTGTATAGCAGGAAACTTCAGGACCTTTTCCAGTTCTCTCTGTATGGTAATCTGGCAGTAATTTTAAATAAGAATGGAAGACATCAGCGACGATTTCATCAACATAGTCTTCATCGTTTCCGAATTTTGGAACGTTCATGACCATCTTGTGGATGCGCATACCTTCTTCACCTGCCCAGTCAGAAGCCATGGCTTTCATTAATTCATCCATGCTTAAAGTTTTGTCTTCAAATACTAATTTTTTCACAACAGCGAGACTGTTACCAACGATACATGGACCAATGTTGGACTGGGAGATGACATCATATTTACATCCACCCTCTTTTAAAGTCTTGCCAAGTGCCATGCAGTTATCGATAAAGCAGGAAGCAAATGGATCTGCATCGTAAGTTACAAGCGCACGGTCACAGATCGCATCGGATTCAACCGCAAGATCAGAATAATATTTTAAGGCTTTTTCCCATGCAGCCCATACTTCATCGTAAGAAGCATACTCTTTGTCACCAAGGTCGATCAGTTTGATATCTGTTTTTGGATCATTTCCATGATTTAAGACGATCTCAAGAACTTTTCCCCAGTTGACATAAGTCATACCAGTTGCACGATGTCCATACATACCAGGGACACCAGTTTCCACACAGCCGATCGGACAATAATCAAGAGCGTCCTCGCGTGGAATTCCAAGATCTACAAGCCCTTTGACTGCAACTTCATCATTAAACATGGAAGGCATACCGCATCCAGTACGGATCAGGCGTGCAGCCAGACGAAGAAGATCGACAGGTGTTGTCTTATTATAACGCATGGAGAAGTTCGGTTCTGCCATAGCAGTCATGTTCATTGCCTCAACACAGAGGTAAGAAAGATCATTGGTTCCATCCGTTCCGTCCTTTTTATAACCACCGACAACAAGGTTGGAATATAAAGGATATCCCTGAGAGAATTTTGTATGTCCATAACCACGGACTTTATTATTAGTACTGTTCATTAAGAACATATGAATGATATATTCCAAAGCTTTTTCTTTGGAAATCTTACCAGAAGCAATATCTTTTTCATAAAGATCATACATATACTGGTCAAAACGTCCATAGCAGAAAGAATGTCCGTTAGATTCGATCATCTGCAGCATATGAACCATGTAGCAGACTTCACATCCTTCCCAGAAAGAACGTGCAGGCTGTTCCATCATGGTAGAAGCCATATCAGACATGGCAAGAAGTTCTTCTTTACGTTTTTCGTTATCAGCAGATTCAGTCATCTTACGTGCAACATCGGCATAACGTTTGAAGAAATAAAGTGCGCCTTCTAAGGAAATTGCAACAGATTCATAAAATACTTTCTGTGAATCACTCATAGAAGGATCAGCCATCTTTTCTCTTGCCTCATCAGCGATAGAACGGAAACCACGTCCAAGGACAAGCTCATGCTTTGGAACGATATGTCCATCTCCGGAACTTGAGATACCGCCAAGATGTAAAACTCCCTGAGTAGAAGCATCACGGATCTCATCGGTAAGGTTGGAAGCAACTTCATCCTGATGTGTATGGCCATGCCAGTAAGGAGCAATTCCGCGAATATCTTTCTTTACCTGTTCAGAACACTGGAAGACATCACCGCTTCGTTTGTCAAAAGCAGTGGCTCCATTGGTTCCATCCAGTTCATCGACGACCCAGTCGATCGAAAATTCAGGAAAGACAGGGGCAGCAAAGTTAGAACTTGCCTGATTTCCGAAGATCAGGCTGTCAGGCTCGATATAAACAGTCATATGAGCCAGTGTATGAGCGAAAGCCTTCGCTTTGCGAAGAATATAAGGTTCACCTTCTGTTTGTTTGAAACTTTCCGTGTATAAGACAGCACGTTCACTACAGATACTTGCAACACGGTTTGACATTTTCTTCTGGAAACGATCAATACGGGAAAGATCGATATCATTTGTTTGTGGGATAAATTCTAAAAAGTTTCTCATGAATATAACTCTCCTTTCAAGGTATTAGTTCTTTCTGGAAGAACCGGAATGTTGATAGTGATCTAAGAACTGTGCACAAGGTTTTAAAAATCTGGAATAAGATTTTTTATTCAATAAGGATAAATTCATTATACCAAGCAATAGTTCATAAATACATAAGATACATAAAAAAACTGTGATGATCGGACGTGCAATTGGAAGAATAAAAACCAGAGCAGCAATAAAACCAACGATGCCAAATATGATCTGGAAAATACTCGCTGCACGATGTGTCCAGTGGGTTGACTGTGATGGATTATTCATAATGATACCTCCATAAATTTAAAATGTACTCGATAAAGAGCATATAGTTGTATAAATTGTTTCTTTCTGAGTACATAGTAACACAAATGTATCATACATTCAATACAATTCATACAAAAAATTGACAAGAAAGAGAAAATTCAGCATACTAAAGACGAAGAAGTGTGATAGAATAAAACTAATAAATTAGCAGAAAGGAAATACCCATGGATTTAGATTATTTTAAAAAGACATTTAAACTTGACTCAACAAGTTCTGAGCCAATGTATAAGCAGATATCAAACTACCTGAAACGAATGATCCAGATGGGCATCTTGAAAGAGGGAGATCAGATGATCCCGGAAGTCACGATCTGTAATGAGCTAAATGTCAGCAGATCAACCGTAAGACTTGCTATGGCAGAGTTACTGGACGAGGGATTGCTTGTAAGATATAGAGGAAAGGGTTCCTATGTTGCGGACAACCGAATGAAACGTCCGATCAACTATTTATATAACTTTACAGAAAGCATGCATGATATTGGAGCACAGGCATCTTCGGTTGTCCTGAATGCAGAAGTATTATCAGAGATACCAGAAGAAGTCAGAGAGAAACTTCAGCTTCCAAAAGAACAGAGAAAAGTATTTTATCTTCACAGAATTCGTTGTGGAAATAAGGAACCGATGCTCGTGGAGCATACATATATCCCATATTATCTATGTAATGGAATCGAAGCGTATGATTTTTCATCCATTTCATTGTACTATATTCTTGATAGTCTTTATGGTTTAGAACCATATCATGCGACAGAGACGATCGAAGCTGTGAATATGACAGAAGATGAACGAAAGATTTTAAGATGTCAGAAAAATATTCCGGCATTCAGGATCAAACGAATCTCACATACCGAGACAGGTTTGATCTATGAGTATACAGAATCAACCAGCCGTTCCGATCGAAATGTCTTTCAATTAGAATTATATAAAAATCAGACAGCGGGAAAAAATCCAGTAAATATCCAGCGCAATTTTCGCCGGGACTAATATAGAAGAAAAATTCAGAGACAGGATTGTATGAATACAAAAAATCATACGAATCCTGTCTTTTTTTTGCATACTAAATATATAAAATGCACAAAAAACTCTTGACAAGAGTCATTACTCGTGTATATAATTCAACACATAAAAGAAATGTATCATACATTTGATACATATGACAGGGCCCGGTCATATGTATGGTATCAAAGTGAATTTATACATGATGAGAAGGAGGAACAAGATGAAGTATTTACTCATGGTTGGACATGGACAATTTCCACCAGGATTGCATAATGCATTGACAATGTTTGCTTCCGACACACCAGACCTTTTGTACTGCAATCTGGAAAATGGTATGGACACCGATAAATACGTTGAGAATCTCAAGAAGAAATTAGAAGTGATCGATCCACAAAAGGATGAGATCATTATTCTTTCAGATCTGCCAGGAGGTTCTCCATTGACGAATGCGATTGCTGTTTTAGGGGATATGGGAATATTAGAACATTGTGTGATCTACACAGGAATGAACCTTCCATTAGCGATCAACGTAGTTATGACAAAAGATTCGACAACACTGGATAAACTTGATGAACTTGTTTTAGCCGATACACAGGCAAAACGCTTTGTATTAGAAACAGACGAAGACGACGAAATCTGATCAAAGGATCAGGAAGGAGAATATATATGGCAATTTCATTTATTCGAATCGATGACAGAATCATTCACGGACAGACTGTTACACGCTGGGCAAATGAATATCCTTGCACAGGGCTGATCGGTGTCAATGATGCTGCAGCAGGAAATAAACTTTTAGTATCCGCATTTAAAGGTGCAAGTTCAAAGAAAACATTCGTGTGGAACAAAGAACATTTTAAGAAAAACGCAGATAAAGTATTAGCAAGTAAAGACCAGTATTTCCTAATCACAAAGAACTCTGTGGATATGGCGGAATTATTAGTAGATTTTAAATTTGCTACACCGATTAAAAAAGTTATCGTAGGGCCATGCCCAGACCGTCCAGGAGCAGTGAAACTTGGAAATAACCAGTCCATCACACAGGATGAAGCAGAAGCTTTTGAAAGAATGTATCAGGCTGGATTTGAGATTGAATTTGCACTGGTAAAAGAGGTATCTATCGGAACATGGGAAAAATTCAGAGGTAAATTTGGATTCTAAAGATAACCGATCACGAAAGGAGAGAGAAAATGAGCGTTTCAATTTGGCAAGCTACATTATTTGGAATTTTCGCCTGCCTGGCATCTTTGCCTGGTATGGGTGGAACTGTTGTTGGAAACTATACATTAGGTCGTCCATTAGTTGGAGGTCTGATCTGCGGACTGATCATGGGTGATGTTGCAACCGGAATCATCGCCGGAGCAGCAATCCAGATCGTATATATCGCACTGATCACACCAGGTGGAGCAGTTGCGGCGGATGTAAGAGCGATTTCTTACATTGGGGTACCGCTGTCAATCATTGCGATCACAAACATGGGACTTACAGGAGCCAAAGCTACATCTATGGCAACAGCTCTTGGGTCAACAGTAGGAACTCTTGGTACAGTTTTAATGTACGGAACAGCAACGATGAACCTGATCTGGCAGGCATATGGATGGAAGTGTCTGGAATCAGGAAAATTAAAGAAATTATATGCAGTTGATATGGGACTTCCATGGATCTCACATATTATTTGTTCCTTCATTCCGACATTTATTATTACATATTTAGGATCAGACATGATCAAAGTTATCCAGACGTACCTTCCAATGGATGGAGACAATATGTAATGACCCCCAAGTTTGTAGCATCGTGGATTTACCTGTATACTATGAATTGGAAACACATCAATGGTAACAGGGATTACCGCATACA
>CABIYF010000003.1 GCA_902362875.1 Eubacteriaceae bacterium
TTGTATGCGGTAATCCCTGTTACCATTGATGTGTTTCCAATTCATAGTATACAGGTAAATCCACGATGCTACAAACTTGGGGGTCATTACATATTGTCTCTCTGTAATCCAGGTCAAGAGCACCAGAGTAATTACCGCTTTCACGCAAAGCTTTTGCGATTAAAGCCAGATCCTTTCCAGTTGCACGATCCTCGCAAGCAGATTCAGATATCTGCTGATAGAAAGAAAAGTCGCTTTTGCCGTTCTGCTTTACAAAGTATAAGGCTTTATCAGCTTTGTTATAACATTCTTCAAAAGACTCACCAATATTACACATATATAATCCAGCAGAAATCGATGCGGCATGAAGTTCGTGGTCTTGTTCTTTTCGTGCATTGAATTTATCAAATATATCTTTCATAAGTTCTGTAATATCATTTTTATTTGCATCTGGCATAAAGAGCAGAAATTCATCTCCGCCAAGACGACAGACGATACATTCACTGGTATATTCTAACAACAAGGTTCCAAGAAGCTTCAACACACGATCTCCCGCTTTATGGCCGTAAATGTCGTTGACGGTCTTTAGATTATCCATATCCATAAAAGCAAGACATCCACTGTGGCGCTGCATAAGCTGTGCAACGACCTGTTCTCCTTTATTTCTGGTTGGCAGTCCGGTTAAGAAATCAAGATTTTCTCTGTTCTTCTGTGTACGGAGTGTACTCATAATATCAGAAATAAATTTGCTCATCTCGATCTCAGCTTCTGGAAGCTGGTCATTCTCCGCCATACTCAAATAATCTTCTTTAACATGAACACGATCTTCACTCAACAATTTCAAAAAGATATCTGCAATCTCAGGATCAAACTGAGTGCCTTTGTTATGTTCAAGTTCTCGGATGATCTTCTCCAGAGGAAGCTGATTTCGGTAAATTCTATGGGAACTCATAGCATCATAACTGTCAGCAACGGCAACGATCCTTGCACGGATTGGAATTTCTTCACCCTTTAATCCATCTGGATAACCATTTCCATCATAACGTTCATGATGGTTACGGACAATTTCCTGTACATGGTCGATCAGGGAAATATTCTTTAGGATATTTGCACCGATCGTCGTATGTTCCTTAATAATAGAAAATTCTTCATCGGTAAGTTTTGTGGGTTTATTTAAAATAGTATCAGGAATACCAATTTTGCCGATATCATGAAGATATGTAGCATTTTTTAGGTTCTCAAGATCCTTTCCACTCCATCCAAGTTCACGTGCGATCAAGACGGAATATTCGGCGACACGATGAGAATGCCCTCTTGTGTATTCATCTTTCGCTTCAATCGTAGTGGATAACATCTTCATTAACTGGAGTGACATTTCTTCCATATGTTTCTTCCGTTTATCGAGTTCTTCCCGCTGTTGTTTCTTGATAATATCACGGATGATATGAATCGTACGGATAATATTGATAAATAATAATATCAAAATGGCAATACCGATAAATATGCCACAAACGGATACCGTATAATATACCGATGCAGCCTCAAAGATCACAGCCAGCATTGTAATGACCAATCCAAAGAATAACAAGCGGTCGCTGCGGTCCTTATGATTCCAATATTCGATCAGGAAAGTAAGGATGACAGCGAGAAAAGTGATGATCAGGATCACATGTGCAACAGGCATTGTTTCAATGTAATCAGCAATTCCAGCAATATGAAGGATAGTACTGATGATAAAATTCAAAGAAGCAGCAAAACAGATCCAGTGAAAGATCTTTTTGTATCTTCCTTGCTGAAGACTGTTGATATATAAGGAGATCGGCAGCGGACATAGCATGATCATAATAAAACATGAAGCCGCAAGCCCGGTTGCATTTGGAACAAGAAGCTGGCGGACTTTTGATTCTCCGATCATCCAGACAGATTCCATCAGCATACACCATCCAAGATATTCTATATCAAATTTGGTTTTGTAAACAATACTAAGAGCAATACTAAATAAGATCGTGGCAACGGATGTAAAAAAGATAAATAGTCCGATCACTGTTTCGGAAGAATTCTGACTGAAAATATAGCTCCAGATCTGCATCTGATCTCCACAGTAAATCGTGTTAACGACACCAGAATAATTAGTCGTATTTGTAGTCAGTTCCAGACGAAGTTTCTTTCCTGCATCATCAGATGAAGTTTTACAGAATACATAACGGCTTGCAGAATTCTTACCAAATTTGTGCATACGTCGCGCATTGTATTCTCTCCGGAGTTCTCCATCAATATAGAAACGTACATCCTGAAGCGAAGAACGTATCGCGATCATATTCTCATTGTAATCATCAGGAAGCGTTGTGGTAATGACCATCGTTTGTTTTACAGGTACTTTATAACGGCCCGGAACAGAAATCTTTTGTTTCGTTCCATCAGATTTTTCCCAGGTAAAAGCCCCATGATAAACAATAGAATGCCCAGACTGGTCAAAAACATGTTCATTAGGGCCAAAGATCTGCATTCCAATAAACCAGACTATGATAATAGTCATTATAATATAAAAAAGCTTTGAAATTTTTTTATTGGTTTTATAGGTATTTCTGATCAAAATATCGACTCCTTTATTTCACTTTTGTGTTTTCAATAAAAAGTGTTAAAGCTATTTATATTATATGATTTTCTGAGTGAATTTGCAATTAGATGAGCTTAGAGTTTTACGACGAAAAATGGTGGATTACTCCAGAAATTACCATGAACGAGAATAAAATGAAATGTGGATAAAGATTGACAACAAACTTGATCTTTGTTAAACTAATTAAACAATCTATATTCCATGAGGGAGTAGTTCGCGTCATAGAAAGGCGTGATTTGTCAACAGACTCGGCAATGACTTGCAATATCGAATAAGCAAGTCAACCTGGCAAATATTAAAGAATGAGACTCATGTATGTATTTCAAATAATCGAAATGCATACATGGGTTTTTCTTATATATAACCAAAAAAAGGAATTCTGAAAGGAGAAAAACAAATGGAGAAATTCATCAACCAATCCCCATTATTTTTAGTAATCATCTGTCTGATCATCGGATTTGCATTTTTAATGAAAGGAGCAGACTACTTCGTAGAAGGAAGTTCAAGTGTAGCCAAACGATTAAAAGTACCATCAATTATCATCGGTCTGACGATCGTAGCGATGGGAACATCACTTCCAGAAACTGCAGTCAGTGTAACAGCATCACTTGCCAATAATAATGCACTGGCGATCAGTAATGTAGTTGGTTCTAATATCTTTAATATGATGTTTGTGATCGGGGTCTGTTCCATTCTGGCAACGATCGGTGTAAAAAGAGAAACAATTACAAGAGACATTCCATTATCTCTTGTGTGTGCTGCATTGCTTCTGATACTTGGTTATCTTGCAGTTGGAGATAAAGCACATATGATTCTTGGACATCTGGATGGAATTATCTTCCTGATCATTTTTGCAGGATATATTCTTTTGATGATCTTTCATGCGATGAAAGCCAGAAATGATCAGGAAATCGTACAACTTGAAACAATGGAAAATGAGGAGCTGCTCATTATGTCCTATCCAAAAAGTCTGCTATGTATCGTTTTGGGAGCCGCAGCTATCGCATTTGGAGGTGATCTTACTGTAGATGCAGCAAGCCGTATTGCAATCGATTTTGGAATGAGCCAGAATCTTGTAGGCTTAACGATCGTTTCCATCGGAACATCCCTTCCAGAACTGGTAACATCCATTGTAGCCGCAAGAAAAAATGAAGTTGATATGGCAGTTGGAAATGCGATTGGTTCTAATATTTTTAATATCCTGATGGTTCTTGGTATTGCATCTGCGATCAGCCCCATGAAACTGATCGGAGAAAATATAATTGATATTGCAGTTTTGGTCGTATTTTCTGTTGTTGTGTGGATTTTTGGAGCGACAAAAAAAGAGATTTCAAGAACGGAAGGAATTATAATGATCTGTATGTATTTATGCTATAGCGGATACATTATTATGCGTTAGTCGTAATCATTGACATTACACCTGTACCACTATAAAATATAAGATATACAGGAGGAAATAAGATGCAGATATCAAGCAGATTTACAATGGCAATTCATATGTTTGCGTGCATAGATGTATTTAAAGATATGAAAATGACGAGTGATTTCATGGCGGCAAGTATCGGGACGAACCCTGTGATCATAAGGAAACTGCTGCAGCAGCTCAAAGCAGCAGGATTGATCGAAGTGTTAAGGGGAACTGGCGGAGTAAAAGTGAAACGTCCGTTTAGTGAGATAACATTTTTGGACATTTACAGAGCTGTGGAATGTACACCGCAGGAAGAATTGTTTCATTTTCATGAGAAACCAAATCAGAAGTGTCCGGTAGGGCGTAATATACATCATGTGCTGGACGGCAAATTAGATAAAGTACAAAAGGCAATGGAAGAAGAATTGTCAAAGACAACGTTAGAAGATGTCAAAGATGAGATGCAAGAATGGATCAGGAAGGAGAATGTATGATAAGATTAGCGACGATCGGAACCAATTTTATTACAGACTGGCTTATGGAAGGCGTTCAGGAATTAGATGAGATTAAGTTGACAGCTGTATATTCAAGAAATTTAGAAAAAGGAAAACAGTTTGCGGCAAAATATGGTGTGGAAAAAGTATATGACAACTATGAAGCGATGGCACAAGATCCTGAGATTGATGCGGTTTATGTGGCAAGTCCAACGTACATGCACTATGCACACTCTATTACAATGATCAATTATGGAAAACATGTTTTGTGTGAGAAACCAGTCTGTTCAAATCGCGAGGAATTAGATATCCTTACGAAAGCTGCAAAAGAACAGGGTGTTGTATTTATGGAGGCAATGAAGAATGTTCATTCTCCAGGATTCTATGCAATGATGGACAATCTTCATAAGATAGGACCGGTAAGAAGAGCAACCATCCAGTACTGCCAGTATTCTTCCAGATATGACAAATTTAAAAATGGCATTATTGAAAATGCGTTTAATCCAAAATTATCAAATGGGGCGTTGATGGATATTGGATCTTACTGTATTCATTTTCTTGCAAGTTTATTTGGAAAACCAGAGAAAATCCTTGCAGACAGCATTTTTCTTGAAAATGGAGTCGATGGTGCGGGAAGTGTGATCGCATCTTATGGAGATAAACAGGCAGAGATCATTTATTCCAAGATCACAGATTCCAAACTTCCAACACAGATTCAGGGAGAAAAGGGCTGCATGATCATTGAAGAATGCCCGATCATTAAGAAGATCACGATTCTTTACCGCAATGGAGAGAAAGAAGAATTACAATTTGACAAGAAAGATAATCCAATGATCTACGAGACAAAAGATTTTATAGAATTGATCAAAGAACATAAAGCTGATCATGAATTTTTAAGATCATCTGAGATTGAGATGGATATCACGGATGAAGTACGAAGACAGACAGGAATCGTATTTCCAGCAGATAAGATCAGAGAACAGTGATCATAAATAAGTAAGAGCTTCAAAAGGAAAAGATTTAAAAGTAAGACGAAATAAGAAGGGAAATCAAAAAACATGAGAAAGATCATAGCAGCAGGTTGTCTGGTGATGGCAATGTCACTATGTGTGGGATGTTCATCAAAGAAAGACAGCAGCGAAGAGACAACAACAGCAACAACAGAAGCCAAAATGAAAGTGCAGTCAAAATATAAAGTGCCAAAGATCACAGCAGCGAAGAAAACAGACCAGCTTGCAGATGCACAAAAAGGGGAAACAATTGTTACGATGAAAGTCAAAGGTTACGGAGAGATGAAGTTTAAATTCTTCATGAAGAAAGCACCTTTGGCAGTGAAGAACTTCGTAACGCTTGCTTCAAATGGATATTTTGACGGACAGATTTTCCACAGAGTCATCAATGATTTTATGATTCAGGGTGGAGATCCGACAGGAACAGGTACAGGAGGAGAAAGTATCTGGGGAGAAGAGTTCAAGAATGAAGTATGTGATGAACTTCTTCCATTAAGAGGAGCTTTATGTATGGCAAATTCAGGAGCAGATACAAATGGAAGCCAGTTCTTTATCGTTCAGGCAAAAGCAGATACAGCAAAAGAAGGTCTGGAAGAAGGAACGATGGATTTTACCAAGAAACAAAAACAGTTATTCTTAGATCAGGGTGGATATCCATCTTTAACAGGAAGCTATACGGTATTTGGACAGATGATCGAAGGATATGATGTGCTAGATAAGATTGCAGCATGTGAGACACAGGACAGTGGAAGCGGAGAACAAAGCCAGCCTGTGAAAAAAGTTGTGATCGAGAAAATGACAGTTTCAAACGCAGAATAAATCAAAGGAAAAACAGGTGGTTATATGCTGATCGTTGCACTTGATGCATCCAAAAAAGAACCTTTATACGAACAGATTTATAATTCCATAAAAGAAGAGATTGTAACAGGAGCTTTGCCTTTCGGGGCAAGGCTTCCTTCTGCCAGAAGACTTGCGAAGCATCTGGATGTGAGCCGCAATACGGTAGATACATCTTACGCACAGTTATGTGCGGAAGGTTATATAGAATCCAAACCCAAGAGAGGTTTTTTTGTCTGTCAGGTAGAAGAACTCGCAGAATTGCATATTCCAGTGAAAATTGAAGATGAGGAAGAAGAAACAAAACAGGAAGAAGTTCCTTATGATTTTTCACCGGTTGGAGTCGATATGGCTCAATTTCCATATCATATATGGAGAAAATTACTGAAAGAGATTATGATCGATGATAACAGTGAATTATTTCAAAAAGGCAATTTTCAGGGAGACTTGGAACTGCGCAAAGCAATCATGTATTATTTAAGGCAGTCAAGAGGTGTGCATGTTCATACCAGTCAGATCATCGTAGCAGCAGGAATGGAAAATCTGCTTTTTTTGCTGCATCAGATGCTGGGAGAGAAAGTTTCAATCGGAATCGAGAATCCAGTATATAAAAATGCATATGCAATCTTAAAGGAACTGAATTTTAAGATTCATCCGATTGCTATGGACGAGTCTGGAATGTGCGTGGAAGAGCTGGAACAAACCGATGCGAATCTTGCATATGTGACACCGGCTCATCAATATCCAACCGGTATGATCATGCCGGTCGGCCGCAGAAGCCAGCTGCTTAGATGGGCAAAAAAAGATCCAGACCGTTATATTATTGAAGATGATTATGACAGTGAATTCCGTTATCAGGGAAAACCAATTCCGGCAATGCAGGGATTGGATGATGGGGAAAATGTGATATACACTGGTACATTTTCAAAGGCAATTGCTCCGGCAATTCGTGCATGTTATATGGTGCTGCCTAAGAAACTTGTAAAGAGATATCAGATGATCGGGAAGACATTTTCCTGTGCGGTATCAAGAATTGATCAAAAAGTGCTGACGTTATTTTTGACAGAAGGACATTTTGAGCGGCATCTGAATCGCATGAGAAATATTTACAAGGAAAAGCATGATCTGTTGATTGCAGAACTTAAAAAGTTAAATTCCAAGATTAAAATATATGGACATGGGGCAGGGGCACATATCATTGTAAGATTTCCTGTGAGTGATCCAACAGCATTTCAGAAAGAATTAAGACAAAGAGGTGTGATGATCTATCCGCTTTCATGGTACTATATTGAGGGAAAACCATCGACGGAAGAATATATTTTAGGGTTTACTAGAATGAAAAAAGAAGATATGATAAGAGGGATTGAAATTATAGGAGAAGTACTCTGTTCAAAATAAGAAGTGGAGGACAAAGTTATGTCAGAAGAGAAAAATCAAAATGAGATTGAGGAAGTAACAAACGAAGATGAACACAAAGATATCGAACATTACTGCTATCTTTGCAGACGTCCGGAATCCGCAGCAGGAAAGATGTTAGAACTTCCTAATAATATTTACATCTGTACAGATTGTATGCAGAGAACATTAAATTCCATGAGCAATGGTCAGTTTGGATTTATTGATGCAAGAAATATGGATCTTGACAGCATGGACATATCAAAGATGATGAACGATATGCAGAGCATGCAGCCAAAAGCAGAAGTGAAGAAGAAAAAGAAAGAGAAGAAAGAAGAACCGGAACTTACATTAAAAGATATTCCGGCACCACATCAGATCAAAGGAATGTTAGATGAATACGTTATCGGACAGGATTATGCAAAGAAAGTCATGTCCGTTGCGGTATATAATCATTACAAACGAGTCGTAACAAACACGATGGATGAGATTGAAATCGATAAATCCAACATGCTGATGATCGGACCAACAGGAAGCGGTAAAACATACCTTGTCAAAACACTGGCAAGACTGTTAAAGGTACCTCTGGCGATCACAGACGCAACATCATTAACAGAGGCCGGATATATCGGTGATGATGTAGAAAGTGTCTTATCAAAGCTTCTACAGGCAGCAGACAACGATGTAGACCGTGCAGAACACGGAATCGTATTCATTGATGAGATTGACAAGATCGCCAAGAAACAGAATACAAACAGCCGTGATGTCAGCGGAGAATCCGTACAGCAGGGATTATTAAAACTCTTAGAAGGAGCAGAAGTTGAAGTACCAGTCGGAGCCACAAGCAAGAATGCTATGGTGCCACTGACAACGATCAACACAAGAAATATCCTCTTCATCTGCGGAGGAGCCTTCCCGAACTTAGAAGGAATCATCAAAAAACGTTTGATGAAGAAAACATCCATCGGATTCGGAGCAGATTTAAAAGACAGATTTGATGAAGAAGAAAATATCATTGCACAAGTAACAAACGAAGACTTAAGAGAATACGGATTCATCCCAGAATTCATCGGAAGACTTCCAATGATATTTACCTTAGAAGGACTGACAAAAGAGATGTTAGTCAAGATCTTAAAAGAACCAAAGAATGCGATCTTAAAACAGTATCAGAAGTTACTGGAATTAGACGAAGTAAAACTAGAATTCGACGAAGGAGCCCTAGAAGCCATCGCAGAACAAGCCCTGAAGAAAAAAACAGGAGCCAGAGCCTTACGCGCGATCATCGAGAAATTCATGCTCGACATCATGTACGAGATCCCAAAAGACGACACAATTGGAAGTGTAACGATTACACGTGATTATATTGAAAACCATGGAAATCCAGAAATCCATCTAAGAGACCAGTAAATATAATCAGATTGATATATTCATACACATAAACTAAATGCAGACGGAACGTTTCGTTTAACCAACAAACTTCCGTCTGTATTGTCGTGTTATTCAATAAACTTCCGTATGGAGAATATAGAAAATAAAAAGGTAACCAGTTTGAAACCGTAGGAGCACGCCTGCACTTAGTGAGTGACAGGTCATGCGACCTGCCACGAACTTAGTACAGCTGCGTAGCAAGTCGAACGAGAGTGGGTTTCAAACTGGTTACCTTTTTATTTTCTATATTCTATTGACAAAAGTCTTATTTAATAACTTTAATCCATCCTTCAGGAGCCTCAATATGTCCCATCTGAATTCCAGTTAAAGTATCATATAACTTCTTGATCACTGGTCCCATTTCTTCCATTCCGCTTGGGAAGCAGATTTCATTACCATGATCATAAATCTTTCCTACTGGAGAGATAACTGCAGCAGTTCCGCATAATCCACATTCTGCGAAATCTTTAACTTCGTCGAAGTATACTTCACGTTCTTCAACTTCAAGTCCTAAGTATTCTTTTGCTACATACATCAGAGAACGACGTGTAATAGATGGAAGGATACTGTTAGATTTAGGTGTTACAACTTTACCATCTTTTGTGATGAAGATGAAGTTAGCTCCACCTGTTTCTTCTACTTTAGTTCTTGTAGCTGCATCAAGGTACATGTTTTCATCAAATCCCTGACGATGAGCTTCCATGATTGGGTAAAGGCTCATTGCATAGTTTAATCCAGCTTTGATATGTCCTGTTCCGTGAGGTGCTGCACGGTCATAGTCACTGACACGAATAGTAATTGGTTTTGCACCTTCTTTGAAGTAAGGTCCTACAGGTGTTGTGAATACACGGAACTGGTATTCGTTTGCAGGTTTTACTCCGATAACGGCATCGCTTCCGAACATATATGGACGGATATATAATGTAGCACCAGAACCGAAAGGTGGTACGAATGCTTCATTTGCTTTTACAACTTCTTCAATAGCTTCTACAAATTTATCTTCAGGGAATACAGGCATCTCAAGTCTTCTGCAAGAATCTGCCATACGGCTTGCATTTAAGTCAGGACGGAATACAACGATATGTCCATCTTCTGTTGTGTAAGCTTTCATTCCTTCAAAACATGTCTGAGCGTACTGTAATACACCGGCACATTCAGAGATTGTGATGTTGGCATCAGTTGTTAATGCTCCTTCATCCCATGCTCCATCTTTGTAATTAGCAACAAAACGATAATCTGTTGGCATATAACCAAAACCGATGTTAGCCCAGTCGATATTTTTCTTTTCCATAATATTAATGCACTTCCTTCTATTCTTAATTATAGAGTCATTAGCCAGTCTATGGATGGTTGGCTAAAAATTCTTATTGGTAACAGTTTACACCCGAATATTTGTATCGTCAAGATATTTTATACATCATAACCATGAATATTTTTCACCGATGGTCCGAAAGATAATCCAACACCCTGCGAACTCTTTGGTCCTTTCGGATAACCGATTCCGCTGTAGTATATGTAATAGTTTCCATTTTCAACAAAAAATGTACTTCGATAGATACCTCGGTTGTCCCATGATTTCTCTTTGCCAGATGGTTTTAAGATAGTGATACACTTTTTAAAATCATGTTCATTTTTGGAAGATGTATAATAAAGGTTCATTTCCCTGTGTTTGCAGCCATTGATAAAAGCAACGACCAGCATTTCATAGCCTTTCTTTGTGTGAATGACATCAAGATGCCAGCTGCGAAGTTTGTCGGAAGGGTATTTTAACTGAATCTTTGATGGCTTGCTCCAATGGTATCCATCTTCGCTTTCACGGTATAAAACAGGAAATTTCTGTTTATAGTTTACTGTCCACATTTTATATCTGCCATCCTCATATAGGATCGCAGGACTTAAAATGCCATCCACCTTAGCATCGGAGACTAATACAATCTTAGCAGCTGTCCAGTGAATTCCATCGGTAGTGGTTCGTTTCATGATCTGGTCAATGCGTGTACGATTATCAACCTGGCGCCAGTAACACTCTAATGTATTGATATCTTCTCTGTATACAAGATGCGTATCAGAATTATATTGCTTGTCAGGGTCATCAAATGGAACGAGTGGATCAAGAGCAACGGCTTTACCTTCCCCTTCAAAAGGTTTCCAGTGAATCTTATCATTGGAAACACAGACGTGCGGATTTTCTTTGCGCTGGTCAGCTCCAGGATATGGAGTGTAAGCCATCCAGTAGCGGTAGCCGTTCCATGGTTTGTCGAAATTTAAAACTTTTGGATGAAAAGCCTGTTTGTCTCCGTAAGAGCTTGTGATATCAAGTTTGGATCTGGAAAGTTTTTGCTCCCAGGATTTGCTGATCTTCACAGGCTTGTCCAAATCGGCCTGTGTGTGTTTGGGTACACAAGATGTAGTGATGACAAGTAAAGATAAGATCATCACCAGTGCAATGCTTTTGTTCTTTTTTAACATAATCTCCTCCTTATTGTAAACAGTCCTTGTAAATGAGAATGTAAGACCTGATGATTTTACATAGATTTAACAAAGACTGTTTACAGTATAACATAAGAAAAAGCTTTGTTTTCATAAAAGTATAATAATTAAGGAAAATGAAAGAAAGTTATTGGGAAAGTGTGAAATATAATGATATAATATTACAGAACAATAAAATAAGCGTAAACGAAAGGGGATTCTTCTCATGGATCAGATGAAGTATCTAAAGGAACTGGCCGTACGTTACCCGAATGTGGCATCGGCATCAACGGAGATCATTAATCTTCAGGCAATTTTACATTTGCCAAAAGGAACGGAGCATTACGTTTCCGATGTCCATGGTGAATATGAAAAGTTCAGCCATATTATAAGGAATGGATCGGGAGCAATCCGAAGCAGAATTGAAGATGAATTCGGGAACACATTAACAACAAAACAAAAGAAAAATCTTGCATCTGTGATCTACTATCCAGAACAGAAAATGGATTTAATGGAAGAAGAATTACCAAAGAATGCACTTCTTGAGTGGCAGCATGATACAATGGTACGTCTTGTTCACGTCGCAAGATCTGTGGGTAATAAATATACGAGATCAAAAGTAAGAAAAGCAATGTCACCAGAGTTTGCCTATGTTATGGAAGAATTGATGGTGGAACATCGAAGAGCTGATAAGAAACGTTATGTGGAACAGATTCTTGAGACGATCATCACAACCGGAAGAGTCAGACAGTTTATTGCAGCAATGGCACATCTGATTCAGGATCTGGCGATCGATCATTTGCATGTGATCGGAGATATCTATGACAGAGGATCAGGACCTCACAGAATTATGGATTGTATTATGAAGACAGAGAATGTAGACATTCAGTGGGGAAATCATGATATACTGTGGATGGGAGCAGCATCTGGGCATCGAGCATGTATTTGTAATGTAGTAAGAATCTGTGCAAGATACAATAACCTTGATGTTTTGGAAAATGGTTATGGAATCAATTTAATTCCATTAGCGAGATTTGCACTCGAATGCTACAAAGATGATGAATGTGAATTATTCCATGCATCTGGAGAGGTTGATGAAAGTAATATCCGAGAAGAAGAGTTAAATAAGAAGATGCATAAAGCAATTGCGATCATGCAGTTTAAAGTGGAAGGACAGCTGATCAAGAGACGTCCAGACTTCCTGATGGATGACAGATTATTACTTGACAAAGTCGATTATGAAAAAGGAACGATCACAATTGATGGAAAAGAATACGAATTAAAAGACAAGAATTTCCCAACCATCGATCCAAATGATCCATATAAATTGACGAAAGAAGAAGAATACGTGATGGAACATCTCGTAACAGTTTTTAAGTATTGCGCATATCTTCAGGAACATGTGAGATTCTTATTTGCAAAAGGAAATTTATACAAAGTATTTAATGGAATGCTGTTATACCACGGCTGTGTTCCACTCAATGAGGATGGAACATTCCGAGAGGTAGAATTTGAGGGAAGAAAATACGCTGGAAAAGAACTGTATGATATATTAGAACATTTAGCACGTCAGGGATATTACGAAGAAAAAGATAAGGAAGCAAGAAAATACGGGCAGGATATTATGTGGTTTATCTGGTCAAACGAGAATTCTCCAGTCTATGGAAAAGCAAAGATGGCAACCTTTGAACGTTATTTCTTAGATGATGCAGACATTAAGAAAGAAAAGAAAGACTACTACTATCAGTGGTATGAAAACGAAACTGTGATCAATCAGATTTTGGAGGAATTTGGGCTAGATCCGGCAACAGGAAAGATCGTCAATGGACATATGCCAGTCGCAGTAAAGAAAGGGGAAAGCCCGATCAAATGCGGAGGAAAGCTCTTTGTCATCGATGGAGGATTTTCGAAAGCATACCAGAAGACAACAGGAATCGCAGGTTATACATTGGTATCGAATTCTTACGGCTTAAAACTTGCAGCACATGAACCATTTGTATCAAGAGATACAGCAATCCGCGAAGAGACAGACATTCATTCAGACACCATTGTTATCAACAAAGTGACAAAACGAAAATGTGTCTATGACACAGATAATGGAAAGGAACTTCAGGAGAAAGTGGCAGATCTTGAACAGTTATTATGGGCTTATCAGAAAGGACTTATTACGGAGCGCATTTAAATTAATTTCATAAAGGGGGAAATTTTTATGAAGAAGAGTATTCAGAAAGTACTAGTAGTATTGTTAGCAGTTGTGATGTCAGTGACATTTCTTGTGCCGGGGAGCTATGTTAAGGCAAGTATGCCAACAACAGATGATTTTAATGAATTTGATGCATGGAGTCCGACACTAAGTGAGCTGAAGTCAAATGCAAAGCAGGTAGATCTAATAAAAAATTATCAGGTGAAGTTAAAACCAGGTGACATATATTATTACAAATTTAAGATACATCGAAAAGGAAATTACAGGGTAACATATACATCCAATGATATTCATGGATATACAAAATTCTATATGTTTAATAAAAAATTAGTAAGACGTGATTCGGATGTTTATGTTTGTGCTCCGAATGATCCACATTATCTTGAAAGGGTATTCAGCACGGAAGAATACTACATTGTATTCCGAAGTCTGAATGGAACGGGAACTTTTAATTTTCAGATTGATTACAATACAATTCCAAAGATCAATTGCTCAGATCTGGTTTTACTGAAAGGAAAAAGCAAGAGATTACTGATCACACAGAGTACAGACCGTCCAACATGGTCAATCAGCAATTCATCCGTAGCAACAGTCACTGCAAAAGGCGGGGGAAGTGCAGAAGTAAAAGCAAAGAAATATGGAACGACCTATGTCACAGCATCTATGGATGGAAAGAAGATCAAATGCAAAGTGCGAGTTGCTGATCCAAAGCTGAATAAGACATCATTGAAACTGAAAGCGAAAAAATCATATCAGCTGAAAGTAAAACAGGGAGTTGGTACAGTAAGTTGGAGAACTTCCAAGAATTCAGTAGCAAGAGTCATGAATGGAAAAGTAATTGCCAGAAAGAAAGGAACAGCTTATATTACAGCAAGGTGCAATGGTAAGACGATGAAATGTAAGGTTACAGTAAAATAACCAATTAAGAAATTACAGCATATACTATAAAAAAATCCGAGGTATCCTATATGCCATGTGAAAATGCTGCTCAAAGTGAGAATTATTTTGAATTTATCGGAGAATATAGTGGAGTTCTCGATTATGTAAAAGAAGAATTCAACACAGATTGCATTACAGTCATCAACCAAAGATTTGCAATTGCCTATGTACCGAAGAATGGAAGAACATCCATCTATGGACAAAACTATCCATACAATACAATTCCAAGATGTTTCGGTTTAATGGACACACAGATGCTAGAAGACGTCGGGGTAGCCCAAGTCAGAAGAAGTCCATTAGATCTCTATGGAAATGGTGTTTTAGTCGGAATGATCGATACAGGAATCGATTATGAACATCCAGCGTTTCGTTACGAAGACGGCAGCAGCAAGATTTATTCTCTCTGGGATCAGACAATCGAGGGCAGCCCGGAAGATACCTTCTTGGGATATGGCACAGAATATACCAAAGAACAGATCGAAGAAGCATTAAGAAGTGAGATACCACAAGAAAAAGTACCATCGAAGGATGAATCCGGACATGGTACTTTTTTAGCTGGTTTAATTGCCGGAAATGAGGATAACGAGGCAGGATTTTCAGGAATTGCACCCAATGCAGGACTGATCGTGGTGAAATTAAGAAAAGCAAAAGACTATTTAAAAGAATATTACTGCATCGATCCAAAGTACGAGGTATACGCAGAAACAGATATCATGCTTGCGGTCCGTTATATCGATTACATTGCAGAACAACTGCAAAGACCAATCGTTATATTCTTAGGGATCGGCACAAGCCTTGCATCTCATCTTGGAACAGGACCATTAGACCAGTATCTGTCAGGCAGAGCTATGCTTCGAGGCGTAGCAGTTGTTACAAGTGCCGGCAATGAAGGACAGGCAAGACACCATTACAGCGGTCAGGTTTCACAAAATGCATCGAAAGTGGAAGTGAAAGTCGGAGAATCTGAATATGGATTTACGATGGAACTATGGGGATTAGCACCCAACCGCTATTATGTAGATATCGAATCACCATCCGGACAGAAAACAGGAAGGATACAAGGCGGATTAAGCGGGCAGAGAGATGTAACATTTTTATTGGAAAGAACCAGATTGATCGTGGAATACTTTACCGTAGATTCATCTGCAGGAGCTCCTGTCATCGTTATGAGATTTCAAAATCCAGCTCCCGGAATCTGGAACATCTATGTCAGTGATGATGAAGTTGGAAACCGAGAATTTGATCTGTGGCTTCCCATCACAAATTTTCTCAGCGAAGACACATTTTTCTTAGAATCCACGCCATATAATACACTCGTAGCACCATCGAATACAGGATTATTGATGTGCTGCGGAAGTTACAATTCTAACACAGGAAGTCTTGCAATCGACAGCAGCAGAGGCTTCCCAAGAAATGCAGTCAAACCAGACTTTACAGCCCCAGGAGTAGAAATCTTAGGACCGCTTCCAAGGAACCGCTATGGAAGAAAATCAGGCACCAGTGTCTCAGGAGCCATCACAGCAGGAATTGCAGCATTAATGTTGGAATGGGGAATCGTACAGAGAAATGATATGCAGATGAATACGACAAGAATTAAGAATTATCTGATCCGGGGAGCTAGAAGAGATCAGGGGAGGATATATCCTAATCGGGAATGGGGATATGGGGAGATTGATCTTTATGAGACGTTTTTGGGAATTCGGTAAAAGAATGAAATGAGAAAAGAGGCAGGATTGTAAAATATAAAATAGCATGTTATTATGAGTAAAAAGTACGGCAAAGTGTTAAAAAGTACAAGGAAGTATTTAGGAATTGAGAAATAAGATATTTTTATTAAGAAAGAAGGTGTAACATGACAAATTTAAATATTCCAGTAGGAATCTCAGATTTTGCACAGATTCGCCAAAATGAATACTATTATGTTGATAAATCAGGCCTGATCAGTGAAATTTTAAAAACACCAGTAAATTATTTGATGGTCTGGATATTTCAAAAAAAGATGCTGTGTGTAAAGAATGGATGAATCAGTATCCTGTCATTTTCCTTACATTTAAAAATATTGATGGATTAAACTTTCAAAGAGCATACGATCAGTTAGTATATGAGATTGGAAGTCTGTTTGAAGAACATTCTTACTTAACAGATTGTGAACAACTAAGTGAGAATGAACGACAGATGTTTCGAAAATTACAGAATCAGCAGGCAAGTGAAGTTGAGATTTCACGTTCCTTACAGTTATTATTGCAGATCATGAACAAATATTATGGGAAACAGGTAATTTTGCTGTTAGACGAATATGACGTTCCATTAGCAAAAGCAAGTACAAACAATTACAATGAACAGATGTTAGAAATTATCAAAACAATGATGGCAACAGCGCTAAAAGATAATAGCAATCTCAAATTTGCAATTATAACAGGATGTTTAAAAATATCGAAAGAAAGCATTTTTACAGGAACCAATAATTTTGTCTCAGATACGATATCATCCACTAGATTAAATGAATATTTTGGTTTTACACAAAAAGATGTTGAAACAATTTTAGAAGATGCGAATATCACGAATCAAGCACAAAATATCAAGAAATGGTATGATGGGTATCAATTTGGAAATTTTATTATCAGGTGGATATATTCTGCAGAGAGTAGAAGAAGATCTGACATATGACTATCTGCATTCTTCTGAGGGAAACTTATGGAGTATTTTATATCTGACAGGATATTTAACAAAAGTCAGGAAAGAAGATTTTTACCATGCATTTCTGGCAGGAATATTTGCAGGAGCTGGATATATGGTAGAATCAAACAAAGAACATGGAGAAGGCAGAAGTGATGTAGTTGTTTATGACTCTGCAGAGGGAAGAGTTATGATATTTGAGGCAAAGTATTCAAAGACAATAGATGCAATGGAGCGAGATTGTCAAACAGCGATCAAACAGATTGATGAACGGATGTATGCAAAAGAGTATGAAGACAGCTGTGATGAAGTCATTTGCTATGGGATTTGATGTCAAAGATTTATAATGAAACAGGACAGAAATTTATATTTATCATGGATGAATGGGATGCAGTTTTTCATATGTCATTTATCACAGAAGAGGATAAACAAAATTATCTCTTATTTTTAAAATCTATGCTAAAAAGTAAACCATATGTTGAGCTAGCTTATATGACAGGAATCCTTCCAATTGCAAAATATTCAGATGGATCAGAATTAAATATGTGCATTAAGAGACAATCAATTGGCAAACTACTGGACAAGTTCAGGAACTTATGACTCCATTTTCACATATATTAAAGGAAATATCGCAGATGTAAGAAATGATCTTGTATTTATGGTATCAGGAGAAAAAGTACCAGCACGAATCCAGCAATACGCAGCAACAGCGAATGAGCTGCATACGAAAGATCAGATATATTCAGCGATGGTTGTTTATGGATTGTTAACCTATGAAGATGGAAAAGTTTTTATTCCAAATAAGGAATTAATGGAAAAGTTTGATGAATTATTGTTATCAAATCAGAATCTAGGCTATGTATATCGACTTGCGAAAGAATCAGCAAGAATGTTACAGGCAACACTTCATGGAGATACCGATACAATGTAAGAGATTCTTGAATATGTACATGATACGGAAGTGCCAATTTATTCTTACAATAACGAGGTGGAGTTATCGGCGATTGTGAATCTTGTTTATCTTTCAGCAGAACAGATTAAACATAAAAATTATAAATTAAGATTTCAAGGAAAACTTGCAGAGGAAACTGGAATTTCAAAGGAAATTCTGGGAGTTGCAACTAAATATAATAAAAATTTCTGCTCAAATTCTTCCTGTCCCATCCAAATCCCAACGACTACCCATCAAATCACACTTCTCAATTTCCGATAATTCGCCCAACAAAGAAATAAAGAACTAACCATCAATCCTCCCAAATACCCAGCCACCCCATACAATGGAATTACAAATAAAATAAAACAAATCTGAATCACAAGTGACACACTATTATGAAGCAGTGTATCTTTCGTCTTCCCAAGTCCATTCAAGATCGTAGACAAAATCGAAGAACAATACAAAAACGGACACAAAAAAGACAACAATCTCAAATATTCCCCACAAAGCCGATTATGAAAAAAGAAATTTCCAATCCAAGGCCCAAGCACAAAGAATCCGCAAAAAGCTCCAACACCAAGAATTACACAAAAGATCAGAGGCAAGATAGCACAACGCCTGAGATAAGCAGGATTATTTTCGGCTTTAGCAGCGGAAATCTTAGGCAGAAGCATCAAAGACAAAGCATTGGTAATTGTAGACGGAAACATAATAAAAGGAAGTGCCATCCCGCTTAAAATTCCATAAATTTCAACACTACGATAACGATTTCCATAAAAACGATATAACATCATCGGAATCAGAATACTTTGAACACTCTGAAGTAAAGTCACAGATAAACTGTTTAAAGTCAGCGGAATTCCAAGGGATAGCAGTTCATAAAATACGGAATGTTTTGACACGAAAGAAGCAGATGAAACACAAGCCAGATCAGCTTTTTTATGTAAAAGATAGTAGATGACAGTAAAGCAAAATGAAACAATCTCTCCAACAGCCATTCCACAGACAGCTAGAAATGCTGCAACCGGCATTTTCTCCATCATAAATACAGAGAGCAAAAAGATAGAAGATACTCTTGAAATCTGCTCCAAGCACAAAGAAACTGCAGGAACACCAGAGTTTCCAATTCCAAGACAATATCCGTGAATACAGTTTTTGACTCCGACAAAAGGAAGAACAAGAACAGCAAGTCTAAGGCATGGTACGCAGTCAGGTTCATGAAGAAATACAGAACAGATTTCTTCTGCATACCAAAATACAAAAAAGGAGAAAATGATACAAAGACACAGCGTAAGAACGATCGTAATCCGAAGCACAAGGCGTGCAGCATCAATGTTTCCAGCCGCTTTTTTCTCAGCCGTAATCTTAGAAAGTGCAATCTGAAATCCCTGAAAACAGACAGCAAAGCCAAGAAGATAAACAGGAAAGATCAGCTGATAAATTCCCATTTGATGTGCACCAATTACGCCTGCCAGAAATATTCTATTATAGAATCCAATGAGTCTTGAAAGAAAGTTAGAAAGTGTTAAGATCACAGTGCCGCAGATAAATGGGCTTGCCTTTTTCATAAGAGATACCAGCCGCTTTTTAATCATTGTATGAAATAAAAAAACAAGATATTACAAAATAGTATTTGACATAAGAAACACGCTTTGTTAATATAACAAATGAAATCCGAGTTATATAGTCGGGATTGAGGTGAGAGAATGAAATTATCGACAAAAGGACGCTATGGATTAAGAGCGATGGTAGACATTGCAGTATACAGTCAGGACGGCCCGGTACCGATCAGTGCGATCGCAGAGAGACAGAATATTTCTGTCAGATACTTAGAGCAGTTATTACCAAAACTTAAGAAAGCAGGAATCATCAAAAGTATTCGCGGAGCACAAGGTGGATATATGCTGGATAAAGATCCCAAGGACATTTCCGCAGGAGACATTTTAAGAACTCTGGAAGGAGATTTAACACCGATCGATTGTGCGGCATTTACTGGAGATACATCGACTTGCAGCGGGACGAAGTTCTGTGTAACCAAAACAGTCTGGAAACGAATCAATGACAGCGTTCAACAAGCAGTTGATTCGATCACTTTAAAAGAATTGATGGAAGAATCAATCGAAATACATTCAAAATATGATCAAGAAGAAAGGCAGGAATCATAATCATGGAAAAGAAAATCATTTACTTAGATCATGCAGCTACTACAGCAACAAGACCGGAAGTTGTAGATGCAATGCTTCCTTATTTTACAGAAAACTTCTGGAATCCATCCAGTGTATATACACCAGCGTTAAACAACCGTAAAGTTGTAGACGAATCAAGAGATACGATCGCAAAATCTCTTGGAACAACACCAGAGAACATCTACTTCACAGCAGGTGGTTCCGAATCTGATAACTGGGCATTAAAATGTACAGCAGAAGCTTATCAGAATAAAGGAAAACATATCATCACAAGTAAGATCGAGCATCATGCGATCCTTCATACATGTGAATACCTTGAAAAACGAGGATTTGAGATCACATACATCGATGTTGATGAAAACGGAATCTTAAAATTAGACGATTTAAAAGCAGCGATCAGACCAGACACAATCTTAATCTCAGTTATGTTTGCAAACAATGAGATCGGAACAATCCAGCCAATCAAAGAGATCGGTGCGATCGCAAAAGAACACGGAATCTTATTCCACACAGATGCAGTTCAGGCATATGCTCAGATTCCAATCAATGTAGATGAATGCAATATCGATATGTTAAGTGTCAGCGGACACAAATTCGGTGGACCAAAAGGAATCGGATTCTTATATATCAGAAAAGGATTAAAACTTCGTTCATTCGTTCATGGTGGAGCACAGGAAAGAAAAAGACGTGCAGGAACAGAGAATATCACAGGTATCGTAGGACTTGCAAAAGCAGTTGAGATTGCATTTGCAACAATGGATGAGAGAATCAAACATGAAACAGAAGTTCGTGACTATGCGATCAAGAGAATCTTAGCAGAAGTTCCATACTGCCGTTTAAACGGAGATGCAACAAGAAGAGTGCCAAACAACATCAACATCAGCTTCCAGTTCATCGAAGGTGAATCTTTACTGATCATGCTTGATATGGCAGGAATCTGTGCATCCAGTGGATCTGCATGTACATCTGGATCATTAGATCCATCTCATGTACTGTTAGCCATCGGACTGCCTCATGAGATCGCTCATGGATCACTTCGTATGACAATCGGAGAAGAAACAACAAAAGAAGATATGGACTATGTTGTAGATCATATCAAAGAGATCGTGACAAAATTAAGAACAATGTCACCTTTATACGAAGATTTCGTAAAGAAAAATAACTAAGAGATTTTCTAAAAGAAAATGATAAAGAAAATCAGCAAATAATAGAATTTCAGCAGAATTTATAGATAAACCAGGAGGAATCACAATGTACAGTGAGAAAGTAATGGATCATTTTCAGAATCCAAGAAACGTAGGAGAAATTGAAAACGCCAGTGGTGTTGGAACAGTTGGTAACGCAAAATGTGGAGATATCATGAGAATCTACTTAGATATCGATGATAACGGAATCATCCAGGATGTTAAATTTAAGACATTTGGATGCGGAGCAGCGGTTGCAACAAGCAGTATGGCAACAGAGCTTGTAAAAGGAAAGAACATCCAGCAGGCATTAGAAGTAACAAACAAAGCCGTTATGGAAGCATTAGACGGACTTCCACCAGTGAAAGTTCACTGCTCTTTACTTGCAGAAGAAGCAATTCACGCAGCATTATGGGATTATGCTGAGAAAAATGGTATCAAGATCGAAGGATTAGAAAAACCTAAAACAGATATCAGTGAAGGTGAAGAAGAAGAGGAATACTAGGAGGCAGTTGTGAAAGAAAAAGTCGTGGTTGGAATGTCAGGAGGCGTTGATTCATCCGTTGCAGCATATCTCTTAAAGAAACAAGGATACGATGTGATCGGTGTGACAATGCAGATCTGGCAGGAAGAAGATGAGTTTGTTCAGGAAGAGAATGGCGGATGCTGTGGATTATCAGCCGTTGATGATGCAAGACGCGTTGCTCAGGCAATCGGAATTCCTCATTATGTCATGAACTTCAGAAAAGACTTCAAAGATAAAGTAATTGACTATTTCTGTGAAGAATATTTAAATGCAAGAACTCCAAATCCATGTATCGCATGTAACCGTTATGTGAAATGGGAGTCCTTATTAAAGCGTTGCTTAGACATCGGAGCAGACTACATTGCAACCGGACATTATTCACAGATCACAAAGCTTGATAACGGACGTTATGCGTTAAAATGTTCCAAGACACAGAAGAAAGACCAGACCTATGCATTATATAATCTGACTCAGAATCAACTTTCCAAAACACTTATGCCGATCGGGGCATACACAAAAGATGAAGTCAGAGAGATCGCAGAAGAGATCGGACTGTTAGTTGCCAAGAAGCCTGACAGTCAGGACATCTGCTTTGTAGATGATAACTATGGTGAATTTATTGAAGAGACAACTGGAACAAAGATTCCAAAAGGAAACTTCGTAGATCCAGAAGGCAATGTCTTAGGACAGCATAAAGGAATCATTTACTATACAGTAGGACAGAGAAGAGGTCTTGGATTATCCTTGAAGAAACCAGGATATGTCATCAAAGTAGACAAAGATACGAATGAAGTTGTAGTTGGAGACAAGCAGGATCTGTTTGCCAATGTTTTATATGGAAATAAAGTAAACTGCATGTCCGTACCAGAATTTGAAGACGGTATGAAACTGATGGCGAAGATCCGTTATAACAGTCCGGAAGTTCCTTGCAGAGTTTATATGACTGGAGAAGACGAAGTAAGAGTCGTCTTTGATGAACCGCAGAGAGCGATCACACCGGGACAGGCAGTCGTATTCTATGATGGAGATATCGTTGCAGGAGGAGCTACGATTCTTCGTGTGGCAAATGAATAGAGAATTGAAATAACAAGAAAGTTTTTATACATAACAGAAATGCACTGTATAAAAACTTTCTTTTTTTATACAGTTTTTATTTTTTTTCTGTAAATATGATATAATGAAAAAATATAGAAATGGGAGCCAGATAAGGGAGACAAAGATATGAAAAAAAGATTTATGGCAGTTCTTATGGTATGTGTGATGGCTGTATCATCATTTACTGCATGTAAAAGTTCCAAGACAAATGAAGCCAAAACAGTTAAATTAGATCCAGATAATCTAGTGACAATAAAGATCTGGCATTACTATAATGGAACACAGCAGGCAACATTTGATAAACTATTAGAAAAATTCAATTCAACAGTCGGAAAAGAAAAGGGAATCTATGTTGAAGGATACGGACATGGTTCCGTAGCAGATCTGGAGAAAGCAATTACAAGTTCGGTCAACGAAGAAGTTGGGGCAGAAGATATGCCGGATATTTTCTCAACCTATGCAGACACTGCATATTCTATTCAGAAAAAAGGAAAATTAGCGGATCTTTCCGAATATTTTACCAAGAAAGAGATTTCAAAATATGTGGATTCTTATATCAAAGAAGGATACCTGAATAACGATAAAAAGCTGTATTTATTACCAGTAGCCAAATCAAGTGAAATCATGCTGTTAAACAAAACAGACTGGGAGCCATTTGCCAAGGCAACACACACAAGTCTTAGTGAATTAAAGACAACAGAGGGAATTACAGCGGTTGCCAAGAAATATTATGAATGGACGGATGCACAGACACCAGACACACCAAATGATGGAAAAGCATTCTATGGAAGAGATTCTATGTCAAATTACTTTGTGATCGGAATGAAACAGATGGGAAAAGAAATCTTTGAAGTTAAAGATGGCAAAGTAACCGTCAACACAGACAAGAAATTACTAAAAAGATTATGGGAAAATTATTATGTTCCGTATGTGAGTGGATATTTTGCGGCTTATGGCAAGTTCCGTTCAGATGACGTGAAAACAGGAAATATTCTGGCATATACAGGATCAACATCATCTGCGTTTTATTTTCCACAGAGTGTAGAAGGCGATACAACTTCTCATGCCATTGATTATAAAGTGTTAGAAGCACCGGTTATGAAAGGTGGAAAGAATTATAAAGTCCAGCAGGGTGCTGGAATGGCCGTGACAAAATCAGATGATGAACATGAGTATGCGGCAACCGTTTTCTTAAAATGGTTTTCAAAGAAAGAACAGAACCTCGAATTTGTCTGCCAGTCTTCTTACATGCCAGTCCTGAAAGAAGCGAACAGTATGAAGAGTGTTGACAAAGTTGTCAAAGAAAAGAAAATCAAAATGGACAGTAAAACTTACGATTGTCTAAAAAGCATGTTAGATAACTTTGACAAAACAGATTTCTATACAACGAAGACATTTGAGAATGGATACAACATGCGTAAAGTTTTAGATTATAATCTGTCTGATCGTGCAGCCGCAGACAAAGAGGCAGCAGATAAAGAGATCAAGGCAGGAGCATCCAGAGACAGTGTATTAAAAAAATATACATCTGATAAGAGCTTTGAAAAATGGTACAAAGGATTCTGTCAGGCAATGAAAAATGCGCAGAATTCAAAATAATTGCAGGAGTACAACATAAGGGAGACGGAACGTGAAGAAGAAAAGATCATTATTACAGATCATGTTAATACCGATGTTACTGATCGTATTGATTCAGGGAATCATACCATTTGTAACGCTTGTTTTCAGCGGGATCAAAACAAGCCTTGAGGAAAATACGATTCAGATGGATGAACATATGGTAGAGAAGAATCAGGTGGTCTTACAAAATGATATGAATGAAAAATGGCGTTCTATCTATAAAGAAAGTGATGGACTGAATGCAAAATTAAAGCAGTTTCTGCAGACACAAAACAGTGATATGAATCATTTTTTGTCATCAGAACAGATGCAGAAAAAATATATTCAGAAGACATTTCCACAGTTATTAAGCACACTCCAGTATAATACGACATCCGGTGTATTTTTAATTCTTGCAAATGATAAGGATGTTACACAAAAGGCTGATTATCAAGGATTTTTCGTAAGAGATTTTGATCCGCAGACAAAGACGGCATCGAATACAGATCTTATGATGGAAAAGGGAGATAAGGCAATCTCACACAGCTGTGATATCTCTCTTGATACACCATGGACAACGAACTTTCATTTTGAGGGAAATGGACAACGTGCAGCAGATGATTTTTATTATCAGCCGTATATGGCAGCATTAAAACACAAGAATAGTAAGATGGAGGATCTTGGATATTGGTCAAAACCATTTGTCTTGGAAGATAATTATCTGGACGATCATAAGATGATCACGTATTCTGTTCCATTAGAGTATGATGGAGAAATCTATGGTGTTCTTGGTGTTGAAATTTCCATGGATTATCTTGGAAGCTATTATTCTGTGCATGATCTGGATACAGCGAGGAATGCAGGATATGCACTGGCGGTGGAACATTCGAATGGAAAATATGAGACGATCAGTGGAAAAGGAAGCCTTTATGATGCGTCAATAAGAAATGGCAGGACATTGAAACTTGAGCAGCAGGGAGAGCAGGGACTTTACAAAGTGAGAGATGCAGCAGTTGGAAAGCAGGAAATCTATGCGATCACGAAGCCGTTAAAATTATACAGCAATAATGTACCATATCAGGATACAAAATGGGTCTTATGTGGATTCGTAACAGAAAATTCAATCTACGGTCTTGGAAACCAGGTATATATAAGAATTATTGAGGCGGTTTTAGGAAGTACAATATGTGCGGTGTTATTGCTCTACATTCTGGTGCGATACGTGACAAAACCAGTGTATTCACTGGTAGAAAGTGTCAGACAGAGAGTAAAAGGAATTCATGAATATGGATCTTCTGACATCAGGGAAATCGATGAATTACATGGAGTGATCGAGAAGCTGACAGATGCCCAGAAAGAAGCAGAAGAGAGATTACTGGAAGAGAAAGAACGATATAAGATCGCAGTTGAGACTTCGAATGATATGTTCTTTACCTATCGAAAGAAAGACGGGATTCTGGAAATTGTAAATAGTGAAGGATTTGACGGCATATGGGATTGCAGGAATCATCCGGAATATTTAAGAAATGAATGCATTCATCCAGATGACCAGAAAAAGGTGTTTGACAGTTTTAAAGGTGACGAGAAAAAACTGGATATCGAATTTCGTTTAAGACAGTCTGTTGGAGCGGATTACAAATGGGTTAATTTAACTGGAAGTGTAATGAAAGATGAGAATGGAGATTACAACCGGGTAGTTGCGTGTGTACATAATATCCAGCAGCATAAGATGCTGGAAGAAGCACAGAAAAATAAACAGATTATGGATTCTACAACAAAATTTTACCGGCTGGAACATGGAATTAACGAGATCATTTCCATGCAGGAGATGAAAGATCGTTCCGTACTTTCTGTATTAGAGATCGACCAGTTTATGAAACTGAATCAGAAATACGGTCTGGTATTTGGCGACCTGCTTCTTGAGAGACTTGCCAAGATTATCCGAAGACAATGTATAGACAGGAATATTTATGATGCAGTCTATATCAGAGGAAATGCAGGCAAGGTTCTGATATGGCTTCCGAATAGAGATGAAACAGATATGAAGGCACTGTTAAATGAGATTCGGGAAGCATTTAAAATGATCGTGCATAAAGATTATCAGATATTAAATTTTAAGGCAGGGATCAGCCGGACAGATAAGACAGAGGACGTCTGGGAGGTTGTAAAACAGGCAGAGAAAGCACTGCAGAGTGCACAGGAGAAACAGATAAATAATCTGTGCTATGAAGATCTTACCGAAGAACAGAAGATAATTCCAGAGGATATGAAGATTGACGAACGGCCTCCATTTGAGAAGTTAAAAGAGATGAGTCTGTCTTCACTTGCACTGAATTTATTTGACCGAAGTGGTGACATGAAGGTAACACTGGATATGCTTGCGTTGAAACTTCAGGAAGTATGCGGCCTTTATAATATTGTCATTACGACATTTAATAAGGAATATCTGGTAAACAGCCTTTTTTATCAATGGAAAGACGAAGATAAACTTCAAAATACTGGAATTGTACATTGTAATGCAACGCAATATATGCAGTTTATCCAGACAAACATCAAACAAAAAATTCTTCCAGTCACATATAAAGAGAGACAGGAACCTGTCATTGCGGAGTTTGTGAAGGAATATGATGGTATGATCTTCCATATGGTTGACGATGGAGAATACTCAGGAAGTATAGTGTTTATCGGGGTAGACAGAAAATACATCTATGGTGAGAAAGAGCAAAAACAGTTAGAAGAGATCAGTGCGATCATTCAGAATCGTATCAATCTTCAGAGACATGACTTGCTGGCACAGGCCAAATCTGATTTTCTGGCTCGTATGTCACATGAGATCCGCACACCGATGAATGGTATCATTGGTATGACAGAAATCGCATTAAGAGAAGATCAGGGAGAAGAAAAAAGAACAGACTGTCTACGAAAGATTCAGAGTTCTTCGACTTACCTGCTTGGTATTTTAAATGACATTCTTGATATGAGCAAGATTGAGAGTGGAAAGATGCAGCTAGTCAAAGGAGAGCATCAGCTAGACCGGGTAATTGATGATATTAGTGCCGTGATCGAATCAAAAATGAGCCAGAAACATTTGTATTTTACAAAACAGATTGAATTGGTTCATCATACATTTATATGTGATGAATTAAGGATCAATCAGATTCTGGTAAACTTTTTGAGCAATGCAGTTAAATATTGTGATGATGGCGGTTGTGTAACGTTGATCGTTAAGGAGACTTGTAAAGATGACAGACATTCTGATCTCTATTTTGCAGTCAAAGATGATGGATGTGGAATTGCAAAGAACAAACAGGAGATTATTTTCCAGCGGTTTGAACAGGCGGATAATTCAGATCTGGCAAGAAGACAGGGAACAGGACTTGGACTTGCGATCAGTAATCGTTTGGTACATATGATGGATTCAGAGATTGAGCTTGAGAGTGAATTAGGAAAGGGAAGCACATTTGGATTCCATGTCACGTTAGAGATTGCAAAGGAACAATACAACACAAAGAATGCCAAGCAAGAATCTTTGAATACAGAAGGAAAGAGAATTCTGGTTGTAGAAGATAATGATCTGAATATGGAAATTATCACTACATTGTTAGAAGATTATAAGATCATCGTGGAACCAGCATATAACGGAAAAGAAGCAGTAGACAAGGTAAAAGCAAGTCCTCCGGGATATTATGATCTGGTATTTATGGATATTATGATGTCGGTTATGGATGGAAAGGAAGCAGCAAGGGAGATTCGAAAACTGCCTCGCAAAGACTGTCAGGAACTGCCGATCATTGCAATGAGTGCGAATGCATTTGATGAAGATGTCAAACAGTCTCTGGAAAGTGGGATGAATGGACATTTATCAAAACCGATCGATATGAGGAAATTAGAAGAAGTTCTGTCACAAATTTAATCTTATGAAAAACTACATGTCAATTTGAGATATGTAGTTTTTTTTTTCGTACTTTCTTCTTAAAAACAGGTATGTTACAATACTATGAGTTGTATATTAACAAATAACAGGAGAAAGAGGTAGCAATGCTGAATTTTATCAGAGGATTTTGTATGGCATTAGCTGACAGTGTTCCGGGTGTATCTGGTGGAACGGTTGCGTTTTTACTAGGTTTTTATGATAAGTTTATCACATCACTCGATCATTTAATGTCAGGAACAAAAGAAGAAAGAATCGAAGCAGTTAAATTTTTAATAAGAATTGGTATCGGATGGGTGATCGGAATGGGAGCCGCAGTTTCTGTTCTGGCAAGCATTTTTGATGACAAGATCTATGAGATCAGTTCCTTATTCTTAGGACTTATCATTTTTGCGATCCCAATGATCTGCAAAGAAGAAAAGGATTCCTTAAAAGGAAAGTACCAGAATGCAGTATGGATGATCGTTGGAGTTGTTCTTGTTGCAGCAATCACATATTTTAATCCGGTATCTGGAAAAGGTATCAGTGTCAGTGTAGAACATTTAAATATCACACTGGGAATTTATATCTTTGCAGTTGCAATGGTAGCGATTTCAGCTATGGTGCTTCCTGGAATTTCAGGATCAACGATGCTTCTGATCTTTGGATTATACGTTCCAGTGATCACAGCGGTCAAAGAAGTAATGCATTTAAACCTGTCTTATTTTCCAGTCGTTGTGATCTTCGGACTTGGAGTTTTAACAGGAATTGCACTGGTAATTAAACTGATCAAACGAGCCCTCGAAAATCATCGTTCTGCAATGATCTATTTTGTGCTTGGAATGATGATCGGATCTTTATATGCGATCGTTATGGGACCAACAACATTGGAAAATATAAAGGCAGCTATGACACTTCATACATTCCATCCAGTATTTTTCATCATTGGAATCGCAGTCGTATTCGGACTTGAGAAGATCAAAGCAATCTCAGAATAAGATGAGAGATCATACAATTTAAAATGAAAAGAAGAAGTATTGCATAATCATTTGCGGTGCTTCTTTTTCTTTGCCAGAAATTAGCAGAAACATTCACAGTTTTGACATAATCCTGTGATAGAATAATATCAACAAAATGAAAAAAGGTGTTTGTTAGTAAACAGTATGAAAATAAAAGCAGGAGGAAGATATAAGGTGAGTGAATTAAAGATATTAGTTGTTGATGATGAAAGCAGAATGCGAAAACTTGTCAAAGACTTTCTGACAAGAGCAGGCTATCAGGTGTTAGAGGCACAGGACGGAGAAGAAGCGGTTGATACCTTTTATTCTACAAAGGGAATCAATCTGCTGGTATTGGATGTTATGATGCCGAAGATGGACGGATGGGAAGTTGTGAAAGAGATTCGAAAGGTATCTAAGGTTCCGATCATCATGCTGACAGCAAAAGATCAGGAACAGGATGAACTGCTTGGATTTGAACTTGGAGTGGATGAATATATTTCCAAACCATTTAGTCCAAAGATTTTGGTAGCCAGAGTAGAAGCTATTTTAAGAAGAACTGTCCAGACAGATGGAGAACAGTTAGAGGCTGGAGGAATTGTTATGGATGTCGGAGGACATCACGTATCAATTGACGGCAAAGGAATCAATTTAAGTTACAAGGAATTTGAGTTACTGCAGTATTTCATGTCCAATCAGGGAAGAGCATTAACAAGAGAAAGCATTCTAAATCAGGTATGGAATTACGATTATTTTGGAGATGCAAGAACGATTGATACTCATGTGAAGAAATTAAGAAGCAAACTTGGAGAGAAAGGTTCCTATATTCACACAATCTGGGGAATGGGATACAAATTCGAGGTTGAAGAGAATTGAAAAAGAAATTACTAAAAAATCAATCGGTCAGAGTTAAGATGACACTGATGCTAATCATTATCATGACATCCGTGATCGCATTGTCTGTTCTGGTGAATCTGACAATGTTAAAGACGTATTATACAGTCAAAGAAAAGAAAACGATCAAGGAATCCTATGTGCATCTTCAGAAAATATTTAAGAAAGACACGGTTCGTGAAAATGAAGTTGATGAGATTGCCAAGAAATACAACTACAGAATCATGATCAGTAATTCGACAGGAAGCCGTGCATATAGTTCTGAAGGTCAAAACAGTGTAATGTACAAAGGATTGTGGAATATTATGAACAACAATCTGGATAAGATCAGTGATGAGATCAACAAACAAGGATATGCGATCATGACAAATTCCAACAAGAGTATGGGAACAAGTATTAACCTGATTGGATATCTGGATGGTGATTTTACAGTGATCATTAGTACTCCAATGGAGAGTATTCAGACGAGTGCAAGATTATCCGGACAGTTTACGATGTATGTCGGCCTGATCCTGATCATATGTGGTGCGATCGCTATGTATTTATACAGCCGCCAGTTTACAAAACCAATTGAAGATATGGCTAAGGCAGCGAATCAGATGTCGCATCTTGATTTTGATATGAAGGTACCAACGGGATCAGATGATGAACTTGGAAGACTTGGAAACAGTATCAATGAGTTATCATCAAAGCTTGAATTAACGATTTCAGAACTAAAAACAGCAAACAACGAACTTCAAAAAGATATTGAGCAGAAAGTCCAGATCGATGAGATGAGAAAAGAGTTCTTATCTCATGTATCTCATGAGTTAAAGACACCGATCGCACTGATCCAGGGATACTCAGAAGGACTAAAAGACAATATTCTGGATGATGAGGAAAGCAAGGAATTTTATTGTGATGTCATTGCGGATGAAGCAAAGAAGATGAACCGCATGGTTCAGAAGCTTCTTACATTAAATCAGATCGAATTCGGAAATAATCAGGTGAATATGGAACGATTTGATATTACCGAGATGATCCGAAACATGGTAGAGTCAAGCAAGATTCTTGTGGAAAAGCAAGGTGTTACAATTATTTTTGACGAGCCGGAGATGCATGTGTGGGCAGATGAATTCATGATCGAAGAGGTTGTGAATAACTATTTGAGCAACGCAAGAAATCATGTTACAGATGGAGGAATCATCAAGGTCAGCTACTGTCAGAATGGAAACAATCTGAGAGTAAAAGTATTTAATACAGGAAATCATATTCCACAGGAAGATATTGATAAGCTGTGGGTAAAATTCTATAAAGTTGACAAGGCAAGAACAAGAGAATATGGAGGAAGCGGAATCGGTCTTTCTATTGTGGAGGCAACAATGAAAGCTCATGGAAGGGATTATGGAGTTGCCAATGTAGAGGGCGGCGTAGAATTCTATTTTGAAGTAGAATCTGCAGATTCACAAACTGTATGATCTTAAATTATGCACAGAATAAAAATGATACAGACAAGAAAACGATTCTTGTGGTATGATATAGAAAGAATGTAAGCAGGGGAAATCAGTGAAAACTGATTTCCTTTCGCAAATAGGATAAAAAAGGATGAAAGAAATATGTTAAAAGATTACAAAGACCAGATTCAGGATGCAGACCTTGTATTAGTCGGAATCGGAAGAGAATTACGTGCAGACCGCGTGATCGATTTTAAGAAAGAGGTCACAAATGAACACTACCAGAATCTGATCGGCAAAGATGATGAAGATTCCAAGTGGATGAGAAAGGTTTATGAGAGAGAATATTTATTATCCATGAAAGAGACAGATCTGTTCAAAGAATTAGAAGAAGTCTTAGAAGGAAAAGAATATTTTGTAGTGACAAGCAATGATGATGGATTATTATATCATACTCATTTAAAGAAAGATCACGTCACAGCACCATGTGGCAACGGAGACTTCTTCCAGTGCAGTGCGCCATGTGATGAACAGCTTTATCCAGCAAACTTAGGACTTAGAGATTTAATTGACTATTATGAGAAAACAGGAAAGATCGAACATCTGGAATGTCCTAAGTGTGGCAAACAATTAATCTTTAATGTCCGTACAGAAGAGACAAAATCTATCTATATCGAAGGAGCTTACCTAAATTCATGGGCAAGTTACACAAAATGGCTTCAAAACACTTTAAATAAAAAGCTTTTTATATTAGAATTAGGAGAAGGTTTTGAAGTTCCAAGTTTGTTCCGCTGGCCTTTCGAGAAGATGGCATTCTACAATGAGAAAGCAACTTTCGTAAGAGTCCATCATTCACTATACCAGATCGGAAAAGAGATCAAAGAAAAAGGAATCGGGATCAAGATGGACAGCCGTGACTTTTTAAACATAGCACACGAATAGAGGAGACAGCCTATGATAGCGATTATCGATTATGATGCAGGAAATATCAAAAGTGTTGAAAAGGCACTGAATTACCTCGGAGAAGAAGCAATCATCACAAGGGATCACGATGAGATTGTAAACAGCGATAAAGTCATTCTTCCGGGCGTTGGAGCGTTTGCAGATGCGATGGAGAAGATCCGTCATTATGGATTAGAAGATACGATTCATGAAGTCGTGGATAAGAACATTCCATTTTTAGGAATCTGCCTTGGTTTACAGTTAATGTTTGAATCCAGTGATGAAGGTCCGGGAGTCAAAGGACTTGGATTATTACCAGGAAAGATCTTAAGAATTCCAAAGAGCGGAGATTTAAAGATTCCTCATATGGGATGGAATAATATTAAAGTCAAAGAAGGTTCCAGATTATTCAAAGGACTTCCAGACAATCCTTATGTATATTTTGTACATTCTTACTATCTTCAGGCAGACGATGAAGATATCGTAGCAGCAACAACCGAATATGGTGTGAAGATTCACGCAGCAGTAGAGAAAGACAATATCTTTGCCTGCCAGTTCCATCCGGAAAAGAGCAGCACCGTAGGACTACAGATTTTAAAGAACTTCGTTTCACTATAGGAGGAATTGGCTATGCATACAAAGAGAATTATCCCATGCTTGGATGTCAAAGCAGGACGCGTTGTAAAAGGTGTAAATTTCGTCAATCTGATCGATGCCGGAGACCCGGTAGAGATCGCAGCCGCATATGACAAAGCAGGCGCAGACGAACTTGTATTCTTAGATATCACAGCATCATCTGATGCAAGAAATATCATGATCGATATGGTAAGAAAAGTCGCAGAGAAGGTATTTATTCCATTTACAGTAGGTGGCGGAATTCGTACCGTTGATGATTTTAAGGCAATCCTGCGAGAAGGAGCGGATAAGATTTCCATTAACTCCTCAGCGATCAACACACCAAACCTGATCAACGATGCCGCAGACAAATTCGGAAGCCAGTGCGTCGTCGTAGCGATCGATGCTAAAAGAAGAGCCGATGGAAGCGGCTGGAATGTATACAAGAATGGTGGAAGAATCGACGTAGGTCTGGATGCCGTAGAATGGGCGATGGAAGCAAACCGCCGCGGGGCAGGAGAAATCCTGTTAACAAGCATGGACTGCGACGGAACGAAAGCAGGATATGACAATGAACTGACAAGAATCATTGCAGAGAATGTTGATATTCCAGTGATCGCATCCGGTGGTGCAGGGAAGAAAGAACATTTCTATGATACACTGACAGAAGGAAAAGCAGATGCAGCATTGGCGGCTTCACTGTTCCATTTTAATGAGTTGAAGATATCTGATCTGAAGGAATATTTGGATCAGAGAGGGATAAGTGTTCGAAGATAGAATATTATAATTTGATGATGAGGAAAGAAGACTCTTTTGTGGGGGAGTCTTCTTTTTTTACATAATATAATTGTAAAATATTGACAGGGTCGGGCAAATGTGTTTTAATTACATAAAATACAAATATTTACACAAATAAAATATTGACACCAAATACGACACCAAATATAATAAAAGAAAGGAAAATACAAATGTCAAAATGGGATAAATTAATCGCACGTATTTGCAATTTATCGAAGGATCTTCGGTTTATAGAATTGCAAAAAGTATTAGAAACTTATGGATACAGGATGGATGCGCCAAGAGGTGGAAGTAGTCACTATACATTTAGAAAACAAGGGAAAAATCCGATTACAATACCAAAGCATGAACCAATCAAAAAAGTATATGTGTTAATGGTAAGAAAAGTTGTAGAAAGTGAGGAAAGAGAAAATGAAAACGCTGAATGAGTATATGAGTATGTCATATAAGATGGAAATTGTAGAAGATCAAGATGAAGGCGGATTTGTAATATCTTATCCAGATTTACCAGGGTGTATTACATGTGGAGAAACGATAGAGAGTGCACTACAGAATGCAAAAGATGCCAAAAGAGAGTGGATTAGAGCGGCATTAGAAGAGGGAATAGAAATTTATGAACCAGATAGTTTAGAAAAGTATTCAGGACAATTTAAATTAAGAATACCACGAAGTCTGCACAGATCATTGGCAGAACATTCACAGCGAGAAGGGATTAGTATGAACCAATATTGTGTGTATTTACTTTCGAAAAATGATGTAATGTATTCTAAATAAAAAACAAAGGAGAAAAGAAATGAGTATCAAAACAGAAAAAGCAGCACAAAACCACCAGAAAGGCTACAACTGTGCCCAAGCAGTTGCCTGTGCATTTAGTGAAGAAATGGAAATCGATGAAACAATCATCTTCAAGATGATGGAAGGACACGGTTTAGGTATGGGCTGCATGGAAGGAACATGTGGAGCTATCACGGGGGCTGTTGCAGTGATCGGTGCCCTGAAAAGCTGTGGAAACATCGAGAAACCAGTTTCCAAAGCAGCAACCTACAAACTCTCAGGAGAACTTGTAAAACGCTTTCAAGAGAAGAATAAAGCAACTAGATGCAAAGATTTAAAAGGCGTTGAAACAGGAAAAGTTCTAAGATCCTGTCCAGGCTGTATTGAAGATGCAACAGCAATTCTGGAAGAAATTTTAGCTGAATTAGCGGAAAAATAATCCAATCAATAAATTAAAATTTTAAGTTATTAAGAAATTAAAAACAAATAAGCTTAAAATCAAAAAGAACCATGTTACAAACATAGAAAAATATCTATGCTGTAACATGGTCTTTTTATTTATTATATCATGAACAATAAAAATCTTATTTATTCAAATTCTTCTCAGCCGCAGAAAGCATCAGCTTAATACGGTTGATCTGGTTAACCTCGCTGGCACCCGGATCATAGTCGATTGCCACGATATTCGCATCAGGGAATGCCTGACGGATTTCTTTAATTACACCTTTACCAACGACATGGTTTGGTAAACATGCAAATGGCTGTGTACATACGATATTTGGAGCACCGCTGTGAATTAATTCAACCATCTCACCTGTTAAGAACCAACCCTCACCAGTCTGGTTACCGATGGATACGAAAGGTTTTGCGTATTCAGCAAGGTCTTTGATATATGCAGGCGGCTCAAAACGGTTACTCTTGGCAAGTTCTTTACGAAGAGTCTGACGGTAACGTTCAACGATCCAGATCGCGGAGTTGCTGACGATCGCAGATTTCTTTGACTTACCAAGGTAGCGGTATTTAAAGTTGCTGTTATAGAAGCTGTACATAAAGAAGTCTAAAAGATCAGGTACAACAGCTTCGGCACCTTCACGTTCCAGAAGTTCCACTAAGTGGTTGTTAGCATCTGGAAGGAATTTTACAAGGATTTCTCCAACGATTCCGACACGAGGTTTCTTAATATCCTTTAATGGAATACGGTCGAAGTCACGGATGATTCCACGGATATTCTTCTGGAATGTATAGAAGTTTCCTTTTGCAATATCACGTTTACATTTTGCAGCCCACTGGCGGTGTAATTTGTTGACAGAACCAGGTTTAGCTTCATAAGGTCGAGTATGATAAACCGTTCTCATAAAGACGTCACCATAGACGATCGCCTGAACTGCTTTATTCAATAAACCAGGTGTAAAGCTAAATCCACTGTTTTTCTCGATTCCCTGGGCACTTAAACCAACAACAGGAACATAACCGTAACCAGCTTTCTCAAGCGCACGGCGGATAAAACTGATATAGTTTGTCGCACGGCATCCACCACCTGTCTGGGAGATGACAAGTGCGATCTTATGAGGATCATATTTACCAGAAAGCAATGCGTTCATTAACTGTCCGATAACGATCAGAGATGGATAGCAGGCATCATTGTTTACATACTTAAGACCTGTGTTAACATCTTCCATACCACCCTGGTTTAAGACCTCAACATTGTATCCACAAGCCTGTAAGGCTGGTTCTAAGAATTCAAAATGAATTGGAGACATCTGAGGAACTAACAGAGTATAGTTCTTACGCATCTCTTTTGTGAATTCCACACGCTTAATTGCAGGAGATACAGGTTTTGGTTCAATCTTATGTTTTTTACGGACACGAACAGCACTGATCAGTGAACGGATACGGATTCTTGCCGCACCGAGGTTATTTACCTCATCGATCTTTAAGACTGTGTAGATACGTCCGGATTTTGTTAAGATATCTTTGACTGTATCTGTTGTAACCGCATCCAGTCCGCAACCAAAAGAGTTCAACTGAATGACTTCTAACTGTTTATTGGCTTTCGCATAGTTTGCAGCAGCATATAATCTGGAATGATACATCCACTGATCCTGTACGTTTAATGGACGTTCAACCTTTGATAAATGAGAAATAGAATCCTCAGTTAAAACAGCAATTCCATAAGAGTTGATCAATTCTGGAATACCATGGTTGATCTCAGGGTCGATATGATATGGACGACCACATAAAACGATACCAGTTCTACCAGTTTCAGCAAGGTAAGCAAGTACTTCCTCACCTTTATTCTGAATGTCTGTACGAACCTGTGCAAGTTCTGCATACGCCTTATCAACCGCATGATTGACTTCATCTACCGTTAAATGATACTGAGCTTCTAATTCCTCAAATAAACGGGATTTCAGGGCTTCTTCATTATCTAGTGCCAGGAATGGATTCATAAAGTTGATATTCTCTGTTGCAAGTTCTTCCATGTTGTTTTTAATATTCTCTGCATAAGAAGTAACGATCGGACAGTTGTAATGGTTGTTTGTACCTTCCATCTCGTCACGTTCATAAGGAATACAAGGGTAGAAGATATCCTTGATTCCCTGTTTGATCAGCCACATCACATGACCATGGGCTAATTTTGCAGGGTAACATTCTGATTCACTTGGAATAGATTCGATACCTAACTCATAAATCTTACGTGAAGATTCTGGAGATATGATAACTTTAAATCCAAGATCTGTAAAGAATGTATACCAGAATGGATAGTTCTCATAAATGTTTAAAACTCTAGGGATACCAATGACACCACGGCTTGCTTTTTCATCAGATAAAGGTTCGTAGTCAAAGGTACGATGGAGTTTGTAATCATAAAGGTTTGGAATATTTTCCGCATTTGGTTCTTTTCCAATACCACGTTCACAACGGTTACCAGTGATATAACGGCGGCCGTTAGAGAATTTATTGATCGTTAACAGACAGTGGTTTGTGCAGCCTTTGCATCGTGTCATAGATGTATCAACACTCATAGCAAAGATCTCTTCTAAAGGAAGCATAGAAGTTTCCATATCTGCTTCATAACGTTCTCTGGCGATCAGTGCAGAACCAAAAGCTCCCATGATACCGGCGATATCAGGTCTTACGGCATGGCATCCAGAGATACGTTCAAAGCTTCGAAGAACCGCATCATTATAAAATGTACCACCCTGTACAACGATATGTTTTCCAAGGTCAGATGGGTCTGTTAACTTGATAACTTTGTATAAAGCATTCTTGATAACGGAATAAGCAAGACCGGCAGAGATATCTCCAACACTTGCTCCTTCTTTCTGTGCCTGTTTTACTTTAGAGTTCATAAACACTGTACAACGTGATCCAAGATCGATCGGATTCTGTGCTGTTAAGGCAACTTTTGCAAATTCCTGTACAGAATGATTTAAGGATTTTGCGAAAGTTTCAATAAATGATCCACATCCTGAAGAACAGGCTTCATTTAACTGAACATCGTCAACGACACCATTTTTGATACGGATACATTTCATATCCTGTCCACCGATATCAAGGATACAGTCAACGTCAGGATCAAAGAATGCGGCTGCATAGTAATGTGCGATCGTCTCAACTTCACCAAAGTCAAGATTTAATGCAGCTTTTACAAGATGTTCTCCATATCCAGTGGAACAGGAAGATACGATCTTAGCAGTCTTTGGCATCTGTTCGTCGATTTCATGAAGTGCTTCCACAACAGCGTGAAGCGGACTTCCGTTATTATTGTTATAGTAGCTGTAGAGAAGTTCTCCGTCTTCACCAGCCAGGGCAACTTTCGTTGTTGTGGAACCAGCATCGATTCCTAAGTAACAATTTCCTTTATATGTAGTAAGGTCACCGCGTTTTACGACATGGCGGTTATGATCTTTTACGAAACTTTTATATTCCTGATCATTCTTAAATAAAGGTTCTAATCGGTCAACTTCCTGCTGAAGTTCGATCTTTTTCTCAAACTGTTTTAAAAGATGTTCAAAATCAGTTGTAACTTCCTCTTTTGCATTTAAGGCAGCACCGACAGCTGCGAATAAATGAGAGTGAGTTGGAGCGATGATCTCATCATCTTTTAAGTTCAAAGTACGGATAAATGCCTCTTTTAATTCTGTAAGGAAATGAAGAGGACCTCCAAGGAAAGCAACGTTTCCACGGATTGGTTTACCACATGCAAGACCACTGATCGTCTGGTTTACAACTGCCTGGAAAATAGAGGCAGCAAGGTTTGGTTTTGTTGCACCTTCGTTGATCAGAGGCTGGATATCAGTCTTTGCGAATACACCACAGCGGGCTGCGATCGGATAGATTGTGTCATAATCTTTCGCATATTCGTTTAATCCACCGGCATCTGTCTGTAATAAAGAAGCCATCTGGTCGATAAATGATCCTGTACCACCGGCACAGACACCATTCATACGCTGATCGATTCCATGTGTGAAATAAATGATCTTTGCATCCTCACCACCAAGTTCGATGGCAACATCTGTCTGAGGAGCGTAATCCTGTAATGCACTGGATACACAGACAACTTCCTGACAGAATGGGATGTCTAAGTAAGAAGAAATGGAAAGTCCTCCGGAACCGGTAACGGTTGGAGCAAACGTCATTTCTCCAATCTGGTCTTTTGCTTTTTTTAATAAGGAAGATAATGTTTCCTGAATCTTAGCAAAATGTCTCTGATAATCAGAGAAAAGTATATTATGTTGTTCGTCGATGACAGCGACCTTGACTGTCGTTGAGCCAATATCAATTCCTAATCGTTTCATCTTCTCGTATACCTGCTTTCTATAAAATACTATAATTTCAAGCGTTAAAATAATGTTAAAAAACATACAAGTCCAATATACATGGACATTATATCTATTATAATCATTTTTAAAATAATTGCAAATAGGAATATTATCTAAAAAATCAGGGGAAAATAGTGGAAACAAGGAAATGCTGCTGCATATTCTATAAAAAAGCGAAGGAATTCTTAAAAATGAGTCAAACAAATACATGCAAAGGAACTGTTTATGTTGTAAAGGAAAAAGACAGCTTGTATCAGATCGCAAAAGCATATGGAGTCCGTGTAAAAGATATCATGAGAGAGAATCCTTTTGTCAATGTGTATAATCTGCAGATTGGTGATGAGTTATGTGTTCCAGGATTTACTAGTGTGGTAGAAGGTGCATACATTCCACATATTGTAAAAAAAGGAGAAACAATCCTTGGTATAGCTAACATGCACAAAACTACAGTCGAAAATTTAGCAAAAAGTAACAAAAAAATAAGGGAAATGACACTGCCAGTTGGTACAGTACTGTTAATTGACAAAGCAAAATGAGTTCATTATAATGAAATAGGTAAAAGTTTGGAATTTTAGATATTCCAAAAAGCAGGATCTGTGAGAATACAGTTTCCTGTTTTGTGGGAAACTTATGGACAAGGCACTTCCATGGAAAGGAGCGTACAATGATCAAGTATTATCGCACGATGGATCATCAGATTCATGAAATCAGTGAACCTATGGAAGGCACTTGGATATCGTTAATTCATCCCACAGCAGCAGAACTTGCAAAGATCGCAGCAGAATACAAGATTGATATTGATGACTTAAGAGCACCTCTGGATGAAGAAGAACGTTCTCATATCGAGGTAGAAGAAGGTTATACATTATTTATCGTAGACGTGCCAACAACAGAGGAGCGTAAGGAGAAAGAATATTTCCTGACAATCCCATGTGGTATTATCCTGACAGAGAAAGTGATCATTACAGTATGTCTTGAAGACACTTCTGTTCTTGCAGATTTTAAGAATGGAAGAGTCAGAAATTTCTGGACATTTAAACGTACAAGATTTATCTTGCAGATACTTTACAGGAATGCATCATTATATCTTCAATATCTGCGAATTATTGACAAGAAGAGTGATTCTGTCGAGAAACAGCTTCACATTTCAACGAAGAATCAGGAATTGATTGAACTTTTAGAGTTGGAGAAGAGTTTGGTTTACTTTTCTACATCCCTAAGATCAAACGAACTGGTGCTTGAGAAGATGTTAAAGATTGATAAGATCAAACAGTACCCGGAAGACGAGGAATTACTGGATGATGTTATCATTGAGAATAAACAGGCGATCGAGATGGCGGATATTTACAGTAATATCTTAAGTGGAACAATGGATGCATATGCATCAGTTATCTCGAATAACCTGAACATCGTAATGAAAGTTTTGGCAATCATCACGATCGTAATGTCGATCCCAACGATGATCGCAAGTTTTTGGGGAATGAACGTTCCAGTACCGCTGGCACATTCACCATATGGATTTTTGATCCTTGTGGTCGTATCCCTGATCCTCACGATTTTTGGAGGATATATCCTTGGAAAGAAGAATATGTTTTAATCATTTGTTTTTAAGAAAGGTTTTTTATGTGGCTTAATAAACTGGAAGAGAAGTTTGGAAAATATGCAGTCAACAATCTTCCAAAGATCATAGTTTTATTATATGCGATCGGATTTGTGATCGCGAATGTATCACCACAATTGTATAGTTTACTGGAATTGAATCCGTATCTGATCCTTCACGGACAAGTCTGGAGACTTGTAACGTTTTTGCTGATCGGACCAGAGACGAATTTGATCTTTGTAATATTTGTATTATTATTTTATTACTCCATCGGAAGCTCATTAGAGCAGGTATGGGGGACATTCCGGTTTAATATGTATTATTTGATCGGAGTTTTGGGAACGATCGTTGGAGCGTTCTTAACATATGCGATTCTTACATTTGCATATGGGGAAGCGTATGGAGCTTTCGTGAACATGGACACATTTTATCTGAACATGACATTGTTTTTAGCATATGCAGCAATGTTTCCGGAGATGGAAGTGTATCTGTATATGATCCTTCCGATCAAGGTAAAATGGCTTGGATATCTGGATGGATTGTATCTTGCGTACATTTTTTTCAGTTCAGGCTTTACAGTTGCCGGAATTTCGGTTAAAGTATCCATAGTAGCAGCTTTGTTAAATTTTCTACTATTTTTCTTCTCCATGAAGAAGATCAAGAAGATGGGAGCAAATTTCAAAGCGAGAGCTGTACATAAGAAGAAGGCAAGAGCATACAAGGCAAAGACGATCACGCCGAAGAAGAAAAATGGTGCGATGCATGAATGCGCAGTGTGCCACAGAACAGAACTTGACGATCCAGAACTGGAATTTCGTTATTGTTCAAAATGCGATGGGAATTATGAATATTGTCAGGATCATTTATTCACCCATAAGCATGTGAAAAGGTGAGTTGTTTATTATTTAAATATATTTTGAAACCAAAGGAGAAAAATTATGCTAACCAAAAAGACAAAAATCATTTGTACAATGGGACCTGCAACAGACGACGATGAGGTATTAAAAGACCTGATGCGTTCAGGAATGGACATTGCTCGTTTAAACTTCTCTCATGGAGATCATGAGGAACAGTTAGGACGTATCAAGAGAATCAAAAAGTTCAGAGAAGAACTGAATTTACCTATCGCGATCTTACTTGATACAAAAGGACCAGAAATCCGTACAGGATTATTAGAAACAGATGATGATGTTGAATTAGTAACAGGTCAGGAATACACACTGACAACAAGAGACATCAAAGGAAATAACGAAATTACCAGCATTACATATGCGGAACTTCCACAGGATGTAGAAGCTGGCAATACAATCCTTATCGATGATGGATTAATTGAGTTAAAAGTTAAAGAGATCAAAGATGGAACAGATATCGTATGTGACGTTATCAACGGAGGACTTTTAGGAAGCCGTAAAGGTGTTAACGTACCAAACGTAAGAGTTAATTTACCATCTATCACAGAAAAAGATAAAGCAGATATCGAATTCGGTCTTGAGAATGGAATCGACTTCATTGCAGCTTCATTCATCCGTAATGCAGAAGCAGTAGAAGAGATTAAAGAGATCATTGGAGCACACAACATGCACGTTGGTGTTATTTCTAAGATCGAAAACATGGAAGGTGTTGAAAACATCGATGCGATCATCGAATCTTCCGCTGGTATCATGGTAGCTCGTGGAGACCTTGGTGTAGAAATCCCTGCTGAAGAAGTACCATTCTTACAGAAAGAGATCATCAAGAAATGTAACAATGCATTCAAACCAGTTGTTACAGCTACACAGATGTTAGATTCCATGATCCGTAACCCACGTCCAACAAGAGCTGAGGTTACAGACGTTGCGAACGCAATCTATGATGGAACAGATGCGATCATGTTATCTGGAGAAACAGCAAAAGGTAAATATCCTGTAGAAGCTGTTAAGATGATGAACCAGATTGCAATCTCAACAGAGATCCACTTAAGCACAAAAGTAAAAGATTACAAATCTAAATATGTAAACCGTGGAATTTCCGCAGCAGTTGCTTACTCTGCAGTACAGACAGCACACAATGTAAATGCAAAATGTATCTTAGCATCTAGTATGTCTGGATTTACAACAAGAATCGTATCTAAATTCAAACCAGATGCACAGATCATCGGTCTGTCACCAGATGATGCAATCGTACGTCAGATGCAGATCTACTGGGGAGTACGTCCTTTCAAATCTCACAAAGCTGAGACAACAAAAGACCTGTTAGATGAAGCAACAGATATCGTATTAGAAGCAGGACTTGCTGAGAAAGATGATATCTTAGTCTTAACAGGTGGAGGACCAGCTAACCACCGTGGAAAAGGTGTCACAAACATGTTAAAAGTAGTAAAAATCGGTGAATTTGGCGAGTAATCGACACGAATTTATGATAGAATGGGGATGTAGCAATACATCCCTTTTTCTTTTATCAGGAAATTTATCAAGAAAGTTTTATTAAGAATATTTATTAAGAATTTTTAAGAAAATAAGAGGGGATATTTTTCAGGAGGAAATTCGAGTGAAAGTTTCAGAACATGTATACATATCAGAGATATTAAAAATACAAAAGAAGCGGTTACTTCGCAAAATACAGGAAGATAAATCAATTTCAAGACTATACTGTATCACACTGCCGCTCTGGAACAGTGCGTTTCTGGAAATATATCCTTATAATGAATTATTATCAGATATTCACGAAGGAAAAGATATTACGATCGTAGGGATGGCAGCAGGAAAAGATGATGCAGTCGTTATGTTAAGACGTATGATCGATGATCTGTATCATAAAGGGAAACTAAAAGACATCACAACATATTTCTGTGGGGAAGATAAATGAGCATACTATTTTTAATATTAAAGATCATAGGAATCCTGATCCTGATACCGATCGTGTTACTTTTGATCCTTCTGGTCTTTCCAATCTGTTACCAGATCGAAGGAGATTTTGACGGTAAGACACCGAAAGCACAGGCGAAAGTATCATGGGCAGTCATATTTTTGCGGGCAAAAGCTTTTTATGAAGAAGAACTTAATTTTGCAATCCGTATCTTTGGAATTCCAGTATATGATTCAAGGAAGGATCATTGGTCCGTATTAGGGGAACATCCAGAGAAAGATAAGAAAAAAGGCAAGAAGAAACGTAAGAAAAAAGATAAGAAAAAACCAACATCTAAAAAGAAATCAAAAAAAGAAACCAACCACAAGAAACAGGATGTGTTTGATCTTACCTGGGATGAAAAAGAAGAAAAAACTGCATCACCAACCACACGAAAAATAAACAAGAGATCAGAAGATACGATACCAGAACCAGCGTCAGAAGAATCAACAAAGAAAGACAAAGAGTTTTTCGGCAAAAAAATCGTGAATCTTCTCAAAAAGTGTTATAATAAATGCAAGAATCTCATAACAAAGATCAGTAAGATCACAAATAAGATGGAAACGATCGGAGATATCTTTGAAGACGAAGAGATCATCGATGCAGTAAAGAGAATCAAGGGATATGGAATAAGCGCAGTCAAACTGTTACTCCCACAGAAGCTAAATGTACAGATCACATTTGGTTTTGAAGACCCATACCACACAGGAAAAGCTTTAGGATGGACAGCAGCATTGATACCAATTTACGGAGATCATCTGGATATCACACCAGATTTCGAAAAAAGAACCTTAAAAGGACATCTAAAGATCAAAGGAAGTCTGCGAAGATATAAGATCTTACATCTGTTATGGAAAGTCTACAAAGACAAAGACGAACTAATAAAACAAAAAGACCGAGCACTAAGAATGATAGGAGGCAACTAAAATGAGCAAAGAAAATTTAAAAGATACCATGGGTTCACTATTTGACGGCATGGAAGGATTCTTAACATCAAAAACAGTCGTAGGGGAACCAATCTATATTAAAGATACGATCATCTTACCATTAGTTGATGTCTCCTTCGGAATGGGTGCAGGAGCTTTTTCTGGAGACAAGAAAGATAAAAGTGGAGGAGGAATCGGAGGAAAGATGACTCCAAGTGCAGTTCTTGTGATCAAAGATGGACAGACAAAGCTTGTGAATATTAAGAATCAGGAGACGATCGTGAAACTGCTTGATATGGTACCTGATGTGATTGACAGGTTTGCTGGTAAGAATGAATCATTGGAAGATATTGTTGACGATCTTGAAAAGTAAATTTTAATTTGACGTAGTCGTGCAATTGTATATGAGAAAAACGAAATAATAACATAGAGGATCCAGACCAGAAATTTTGCTCGCCGTTTTGAACGGTCGCTGATACGCGAACTTTCCTTCGATAACTCGCGTTTCAAGGTACTGAAACCAGTAGTCTTTGACGCTCAAACAATCGACCAAGTTCGCTGCGAACCGTTCAAAACAACGGCAAAATTTCAATGGTTCTGGATCCTCTATGTTATTATTTCGTTTTTCTCATATACACGGACGGCTATTCAAATCACTACGGGTGTGTATGGGGAACGGTGTTGGCTGTCAATTTTGGTATTTTTAGACGGAGGATTTGAGAATTTAGTAAATTGCTGTTTTTAAACTTCTCCAAACATCTCGACAAATCGGTGTTCATAAATTCCTTTCATCTTCCGTTCACGAATACAAAAATCATCAGCCAATACCGTTCTCCATACACACTCCTTTCGAATTTCCACCATATTGTGGGTTCAGCACTATAACCTTCAGGTATATGATAAAAAATAAATAATGGTCTGGAAAAGCAGCATTAGAATTTTGCCGTGTTTTTGAAAAGTTCGCAGCTCAATTGGGCGAATGTTTGAGCCTCAAAGACGATTGGTTTGAATATCCTTCAAGGCGAGTTTTCGCAGGAAATTGAGCGGATAAGCGACTTGTCAAAAACACGTGTAAAATTCTCTAGCTGCTTTTCCAGACCATTATTTATTTTTTATCATATACAGAAAGACTTCAGTTGGCCAATCTCACAAAATCAAAATTTCTCATACATGAAACATTATTTTCAAGAATAATATATATCAAAAAGGAATCAAAATTCATGAAACGAGTCTGGGCTATCGCCTTTTTCTTTTTCTCACTAGGTCTTTTCACGGGCTGCTGGATCACACACGACCCAATGAAAATAGTTATCTGCATCGGATGCGACATCACAGCATATTGCTTATTCTTCAAATAACAAACACCTTAAAGAAAAGTAAAATAAAAAGAGTTGGAACAAATTCCAACTCTTAGTGGTTTCTTATATAATCAATCAATCAAGATTAAGCACGTTCAACCTTACCAGATCTTAAGCAAGAAGTACAAACGTACATTTTCTTAGCTGCTCCGTTAACTTTAACTCTTACGGATTTGATGTTTGATTTCCACATTTTGTTTGATCTTCTATGTGAATGGCTCACTGCGTTTCCAAAATGAGCACCTTTGCCACAAATAGCACATTTTGCCATGTTAGCACCTCCTTATTCCAATCTCTATTCCTGTTTCATTCCAGGCTCGACAACTATTTCATTCTAACAGATTGATTTATAAAAATCAAGAATAAATTTGCTTTTATTTTAAATCATTTTTTGAAACACTAGACTTAGAGGGTTTCATAATGTATAATCGAGATATATAAATTCTCGTTTGGAGGTATAATTTATGAAAGGACATGTGAATACAAAGAATGGAGAAATCTCCATTGAAAATCAGGTAATTGCGAAATATGCCGGGATCTGTGCTCTTGGATGTTTTGGTATTGTGGGAATGGCAATGGTCAATATGAAAGATGGAATTGCCAAACTGCTGACAAGAGATAATATCAGAAAAGGTGTATTTGTTTCAGTAAATAATAATAAGATCACGATAGACTTCCATATTATTGTATCTTATGGAGTTTCTATTTCTACAGTGGCAAGCAACCTTATGGAATCTGTAAAGTACCGTGTGGAAGAATTTACAAGCCTTGAAGTAGAACGGATCAATATTTACGTTGAAGGCGTAAAGGATATAGGATAATAGATGATGGAGGCAAAGATTAAGATGAAACAGATAGATGCGGCATTGCTGCAGAAGATGTTGATTGGCGGAGCCAAGAGATTAGAGGCGAATAAAGAATATATTAATGAACTGAATGTATTCCCTGTACCAGATGGCGATACAGGAACGAATATGACAATGACTGCTCTTGCAGCAGCCAAAGAAGTAGGGAACGCACCAGAAGTAACAGTGAAAGAAGTTACAAGAGCATTATCAAGCGGTTCTTTAAGAGGTGCAAGAGGTAACTCTGGAGTTATCTTATCCCAGCTGTTCAGAGGATTTTATAAAGGTGTCAAGAGTGAGGAAGTTCTGACAACACAGACTGCAGCAGCAGGATTTAAGAATGCGGTAGATACAGCATACAAAGCTGTTATGAAACCAAAAGAAGGAACAATCCTTACGGTAGCGAAAGTGACAGCGGAGAAAGCTGTAGAATGTGCAAGAGATACAGAAGATTTTAACGAGTTTGCAGAGGTTGTTGTTAAGGAAGCGAATGCTATCCTTAAGAAGACACCAGAGATGTTGCCAGTACTGAAAGAAGCAGGTGTTGTAGACTCTGGTGGACAGGGACTTGTAGAATTCCTTCAAGGTGCAGTGGATGTACTGTCAGGAAAAGAAGTTGATCTAAGCGGTGTAGAAAGAACTGCGAAGAAACCAGCAGCTGCACAGACAGAAGCACCATTAGAAGAGAAAGATATCAAGTTTGGTTATTGTACAGAATTTATCGTTATGACCAAAGAAGAGATTTCCATGGAAGAAGAGCAGAAGTTCAAAGATTTCTTGATGGGAATCGGAGATTCTATCGTAGTTGTTGCAGACGAAGATATCATCAAAGTTCATGTGCATACAAATCATCCTGGAAAAGCGATCGAGAAAGGTCTCACATATGGAGAGCTTACAAACATGAAGATCGACAATATGAGAGAAGAACACAGAGAACGTTTAAATCTCACACAGGCAGAGGCACAGGTAGAAGAACAGCCTGCGAAACCAGAAGAACCTAGAAAAGATTATGGATTCGTGGCAGTTTCTATTGGACAGGGTATGAACGATATTTTCCGTGAATTAGGTGTGGATTATCTGATCGAAGGTGGACAGACAATGAACCCTAGTACAGAAGATATGCTCAATGCGATCGAACAGGTTAATGCAGAGACAGTATTTATCCTGCCGAATAACAAGAATATCATTCTTGCAGCAACACAGGCACAGTCTTTAGTGGAAGATAAGAATGTTGTGATCATTCCGACAACAACAGTTCCACAGGGAATTTCTGCAATTATTGGATTTGATCCGGAAGCAGATGCCGAGGAGAATGAAGAAAGCATGAAAGATATCATTGAGTGTGTGAAGACTGGAGAAGTAACTTACGCAGTCAGAGACACATCGATCAATGGAATTACGATCAAGATTGATGATATCATGGGAATTGATGATGATGGAATCAAGAAAGTCGGACAGGATGTTGAGAAAGTCACATTAGAATTATTAGAAGAGATGGTAGATGAAGACAGCGAACTGATCAGCATTTACTATGGAGCAGATACAACAAAAGAACAGGCAGAAGCGTTACTTGAGAAAGTAGAAGAAACATATGGCGACTGTGACGTGCAGTTAGAATATGGCGGACAGCCGATTTATTATTTCTTATTATCAGTAGAATAAGACAATACAGAGAAATTCCGCTTGAAGGCGGGGTTTCTTTGCTTTTTAGAGGAACTATTTAAGGAGAGACCTATGGATGGAACGACAAATATCATAGAATTAAAAGGAATCGGGGAGAAGACGGCAACGGCATTTGGAAGACTTGGAATCCGGGATATTGACAGTCTTATCACGATGTATCCAAAATATTATCTCACTTATGAAGACCCAAAAGACATCCATGAATTAGAAATCGGACAGAGAGTTTCGATTGCAGTGCGCATCAATTCAGAAGTTCATATCCAGTATGCAAGAAGAATGAAGATCGTTACCTGTACTGCAAAAGACCATACAGGAACGATCATGCTTGTATGGTATAATATGCCCTATTTAAAGAAACAATTACATCAGGGAAGAGACTATATATTTACAGGGACACCGATTTACAAAAATGGAAGGATCACAATGGAACATCCAGAGATCTTTACACCAGAAGATTATGAAGCAAAACAGGAAACCTTGCAGCCGGTTTACCCGCTGACAAGCGGACTGACGAATAAACTGGTATCAAAGGCAATGTTTCAGACAAAAGATTATATTTTCCAGATTCCAGAATATCTGCCACAGAGCATTCTGGACCAGTATCATCCGATGGAATATAACAAAGCAATCTGGAACATTCATTTTCCGGAGTCGAAGGAGGAACTGATCGAGGCAAAAAAACGTTTGATCTTTGATGAATTCTTTATTTTTATCTCAGCGATGCATATGATCACATCGGGAGAAGATATAAAGGAAGAAGGATATAAGATCGGTGTCTGCAAGGAAGCAAAAGATCTGATAGCCAATCTTCCATATGAATTAACAGGGGCACAGAAACGTGCATTAAATGAGATGGCGAAAGATATGGCATCTGGGAAAGTTATGAACCGTCTGGTGCAGGGGGATGTTGGATCAGGAAAGACGATCCTTGCGGTTGTTCTCCTTTTAATGTGTGCCAAAGCCGGATATCAAGGCGTTTTGATGGCACCGACAGAAGTTCTTGCAACACAGCATTATGAATCATTTATGGAACTTTTAAGCCCATATGGAATCAGAATCGCATTATTGACAGGATCAACGAAGGCGAAGGAAAAAAGAGAGACATACCAGAAGATCAAAGACGGAGAGATTGATATCGTGATCGGAACACATGCTGTGATTCAGGATAAGGTAGAATATCACAAATTGGCACTGGTAATTACGGATGAACAGCATAGATTCGGAGTAAGGCAGAGAGAAAGTTTATCATTAAAAGGAGAGAAACCACATGTTCTGGTTATGAGTGCAACACCGATTCCAAGAACATTGGCGATCATTTTATATGGAGATCTGGATGTGTCGATCATTGATGAGCTGCCGGCAGAGAGACTGCCGATCAAAAACTGTGTAGTAAATACAAGTTACCGTCCGACCGCATATCGTTTTATCGAGAAACAGGTAAGCCAGGGAAGACAGGTGTATGTCATTTGTCCGATGGTCGAAGAGAGTGAGACGATGGAAGGGGAAAATGTCATTCAGTATGCACAGATGTTAAGAAGCCAGTTTGCACCATCGGTAAGGATCAGCTATCTTCATGGAAAGATGAAGGCAGCAGATAAACAAAAAGTGATGGATGATTTTTCGGACGGCCTGATTGATGTGCTTGTATCAACGACGGTTGTGGAAGTCGGGGTCAATGTACCAAATGCAACGGTCATGATGGTAGAGAATGCAGAACGTTTTGGACTTGCACAGCTTCATCAGTTAAGAGGACGTGTCGGACGTGGAGGATACCAGTCATACTGTATATTTATGACAAGCTCCAAGAAAAAAGAGACGATGCAGCGCTTAGAGGTACTGAACAAATCAAATGACGGATTTTATATTGCAAATGAAGATCTGAAATTAAGAGGTCCAGGGGACTTCTTTGGAGTCAGACAAAGTGGAATGATGGATTTTGTTCTGGCAGATATTTATACCAACGCAGATATTATGAAGCAGGCGGCAGATGCAGTGAAAGAACTAGAAGAAACAGGATTTGATTTTTCAAGTTTAAAAAACAGCAGATTAGAAAAACAGATCGGACTTGCAAGGAATATATAGGAGGATAAGTTATGGTACGTTTTTATCTTAGATTTACAGGGAGAGTTCAAGGTGTAGGATTCCGCTTTTTCGCAGCGATGAATGCAGAAAAATGTCATTTGACAGGCTGGGTAAAAAATATGCCGGATGGATCAGTTACCGCAGAAGTGCAGGGAACAAGACTTCAGATCAAACAATTTTTAGAATTGACACAGACAGGAAACCATTTTGTAAGAGTCGATGACATTGAAATGGAAGAACGTCCATATGAGGAAAAAGAAAAGGGATTTCATGTGCGCTATTAAAAATAATTCATGATAAAAACAGTTACAAAAAAATTCCACAACATGTAAAAGCTTCTAGTGTATCTTTTGAATGTTCGCATATACTATGAACGTAACAAACAACAAACAAAAGAAATGGAGGTCTTTCAAAATGGAAGAACGAACTTCAGCAAGAAGCAAAGGAACAAACAGAGTCGAGGTACCAGAGGCAAGAGGAGCCTTAGACAGATTTAAGTTTGAAGTAGCAAATGAAATCGGTGTAGACTTAAAAGAAGGATACAATGGACATCTGACAACTGCACAGGCAGGATCTGTCGGAGGAGAAATGGTCCGTAAGATGATCCGCAGACAGGAAGAAGAAATGTCTCGCTAGTAAAGTTAAAATACAAATGAAAAAAGAGAAATAAATGTAGAAAGAAGCAGTGAAAGCACAATCTTTGACTGCTTCTTTTTCATTGTCGGTTGACAAAATCTGTAGATATAATAAAATAAAAGAAATGCTAGTCTGCTAAAATGAGATAGCACATGATGCAGAAGCAGGATAATAGGAAGTAATAAAATTACAGATAAGGAATGTACATAGATTATGAGAGTCGTAGCAGGAAGTGCGAAGAGTTTAAAATTAAAGACGATCGATGGTATGGAGACAAGACCAACGCAGGATCGTATCAAAGAAACATTATTTAATATGATACAGTATGATATTGCTGGATGCACATTTCTCGATCTTTTTTCCGGAAGCGGAGGGATTGGAATTGAAGCATTAAGCAGGGGTGCAAGAGAGGCTTATTTTGTAGAGAAAGCAAAACCGGCCCTTCGATGTATCCGTGAGAATTTAAGATATACAAAGCTTGATGATAAGGCACAGGTCATGGCAGTGGATGTCGTCACAGCGATCAGACAGCTGGAAGCAAAGAAGGTAACATTTGATTATATTTTTATGGATCCTCCATATAACAAAGGATTTGAAGATGATGTGTTGGCAGTACTGAATGATTCAACAATCTGCACACCAGACACCGTGGTGATCGTAGAATCATCGCTCGAGACAGAGATTTCAGACTTTGAGGAATTGAAAGTGTCAAGAGTCAAGAAATATAAGACAAACAAACATACATTTTTGAGGAAGACTCAGGAGGATTAGAAAGTGAGTATTGCAGTATATCCGGGAAGTTTTGATCCGGTTACCTATGGACATATTGATATTATTGAGCGTTCAGCCAAAGTCTTTGACAAGCTGATCGTTGCGGTACTGGTTAACAGCGCCAAGAAACCATTATTTACGACGCAGGAGAAAGTTGATATGATACGAAATGTCACAAGCCACCTTGATAATGTGGAAGTAGTGTCATTTTCAGGATTACTGGTAGATTTCGCAAAAGAACAAGGTGCCAGTGTATCCGTAAGAGGACTGCGCGCAGTAACAGATTTTGAGTATGAGATTCAGATTGCACAAACGAATGCGAAACTGAATAAAGATTTAGATACAATGTTTTTTACAACCAGCATTGAGTATTCTTATGTAAGTTCCACGATCGTGAAAGAAATAGCTTCTTATCATGGAGATATTTCCGAGATGGTACCGCCTTACGTACAAGAATGTCTTGAGAAGAAATTTAAAGCACAGGAGGCGAAATAAAATGAGTGAAAAATATTTACATGAGATGATCGATGATATTGAGGTCCTGATTGATGAGGCAAAACCGGCAAGATTCAGCCCGGGAAAGATTACGATTGAGAAAGATGTTTTGATGACAGTGATCGAGGAATTAAGAAAGCAGATTCCTGGTGAAATTGAACGAAGCCATAAGATCATTCTGAACAAAGATGCGATTCTGGAAGATGCGAGAGTGAAATCACAGCAGATGATCGATCAGGCAGCGAAAGATGCAGGGGAACTGATCGAACACAATGAGATCGTAGAGATGGCGAAGATGAGAGCAGATGAGATCGAGACTCACGCAAAAGAGACAGCAAGAAGTGTAATGCATAATGCGAATGAAGAAGCAGATCAGATTCGGGCAGGAGCACTTCGTTATGTAAATGAGATCATGGAAGATGTTCAGGGGTATGTTGTGAGTGTGAAGGAAGCACAGCAAAGCATATTTGACCAGCTGCTGTCTGCACTTGACTCTGACCTTGAGTCTATCAAGACAAATGCAAAAGAAATCGAAGAACAGCTTTCAGGAGTCAGCATGCCGCAGACAAGAACAAGAACTGTGGAAGACTTTATCTCAGACGAAGAGTAGGGCAGCAAGAAGACCACTGAATAAACTGAATATGAACTTAACGAGCAGATATTTCCCAAAGGAAAGTCTGCTCTTTTTGCATACACTCATAGTCTGGGCGGCAGCACACAGACCGCCAAAAGAAGTGATCATACAAAGAAGGATCACTTTCTGATAAGAAGAAATCTGCATCGCTCCAAAATGAGAAATTGCATTGGTAATCTCAAATACAGCAATCAGTCCCTGTTTTATATAAAAAGGAAAAGGCACAATAAAGACCAGAGAAGCACCGATAGAAAAGATCATAATACAGATACCGATCATAAAAATGGAATGGAGACTGTCAAAAATAATCTGATCGACAGATTTTTTTTCGGAAACCGGCAAGGAATAGGAATGTGTGTGAAGAAAGTCACTTGTAAAAAAGCGATAAAACAGATAGATCAGACAGCAAAATACAGGAAAATACAGACAAAAAAAGAATCGCAGCATATTTATGCGGCTGTGAAGGATTAGGGTTAAGGTATATCCAATAGTAAACATTGGGCTGATCTGGTTGCATACATAAAGAAGCGCCTGGCCTTCCCTTTTCGTGTAAGAACCGGAGCAGACAAAGTCATTAACGATTTTTGCACCAAGTGGGCAGCCACAGAAAAAACCAAGAATACAAGTGTAAAAAAAATCCTCATTGATGTCTGGAAAAAGTTTTTTTAGAGGGAAAAACAGCCGGGAAATAAAATGGAACGTTTGGTAATATTGCATAAAACCAGAGAGAAGTAAAAATGGAAGAAGAGTTGGAGTGATCGTGGCAGACCACAAAAGCAGTCCATTTTTAGCTCCATTGATTGAAGTTTGTGGAAAAAATAACAAGGAAACAGCACAAAAAATGAGAGAAAATTGAATAAAACAGTTACGCATAAAAAATCTCCCGTTCCTTTTTTACAGTGTATGAAACGGGAGAAGAAACTAGACGATAATCTGTTCATCTTTTAAAATTGTATGGAATTTTTGTCCGATCACTGTTTGATACAGATGATTGGCATATTGCTCATTCGATAATAAAATCTGTTGTTCGTAGTTGAGTGGATCATCAAGCGGGCGGAGATGACGCACCATAGGAAGTCTGGCCTTCTTTTTTAAAGAACCGATCAGGAAAGAAGAATCCCTGCGGAAACCAAGAATTTGATAATAAGGAGCCATCTGATATTTTCTTGCCAGAAGAAGGTTTGAATCTGACATGCCAAGCATAATATGAAGAAGGTTTCGGCTTGTCCGGCTCCATGTGATATTTTTGCTTTTACATGCATCGACCAGCTGCTCAAAGGACAGGTCAGGACGAAGCTTTTTCATAAGACGATCGCTGAAATCGCTAGAAATTCCGCCGATTTGGGTCAGGTCATCGAAAGAATGGATGCCAGCCTGTAAAAGGAGAGAAAAATCATCTGCACATATTGGAAAATCCTGCTGATAATGCTGTTCGTAAAGAGCGTGTAAACAATCAGGGACTCTTGAAAATAATGGTTCAATCTCGTCTTTTTCCAGAAAAGCACGGATCGATGTTGCAGAAGAAATTGACGGAGTCAGATCCGTACTGTGGTGGCTGTTTGCGATACGTTCTACACAGACGGGAGTGATAGAACTGTCAAGACGGACCAGAGCTTTTAAGTATTCAATCCCGAGAATGTTGTTTGGCTGTTTAAGAATTTCAATCAGGGAAGGATCATCAAGATGATCTGTCAGATACAGTTCTTTTGCTTTTGGATAAGAATGACCAAGGCTCATAAGCTTCTTTACACCAGCCTCAATATCATCTTCATTTATAATAAGAAAGGATGCAATGGACTTAAGTTTGTTAATCTCTTGACATTCACTTCCGAAAGAAAGATAATCGACGATCCCGAGTTGATCAAGTAAAGCAACAGCACCCGTGGCAAAATCAGGCGCTGATCCAACAGCTGCAAAAAGGGGCAGTTCAATGACGAGATCTGCACCGCAAAGCAAGGCAGCCTGGGCACGTATTTTCTTATCCATAACCGCCGGAGTTCCGCGCTGTACATAGTTTCCGCTCATCAGTGCAATGACACACTGGGCACCGGTTTTTTTCTTAGTTTCTTTGATATGATATTCATGTCCATTGTGAAACGGATTATATTCACAAATGATAGCTGCAGTTTTCATAAAATGTCCTTTCAGAATTCCAAAATAGAATCTCTCATATAGTAAATGTATTATAAATCACAGAGCAAAAAAAGTAAAATTGCACAAAAAACAAAAAATGGACAACAAGTATCTTGTCAGAGGGAACAAAAAAATGTAGAATAGATATAGATTTTTCTGGAAATGTACAACGAAAAATACAAATACTATTATTGTATACAAAGAAATGATGTTGTATAATTTAACAGGATTAAATTCATCTTTTTGGAAAGTTGAAAGGAGCAACGCGAAAAATGAGTGTTATTGATGAGATTAAAAACAAGGCAAAAGCAAATAAGAAAACTGTTGTACTGCCTGAAACTACAGACATGAGAACATTAACAGCAGCAGCAGAAGTTATCAGTGAAGGAATCGCTGATATTATTTTAGTTGGAAAAGAAGACGAGATCAAAGCAAAAGCAGCAGCAGAAGGATTAGATTTAGCCAAGGCTTCTTTTGTTGATCCAGAAAACTGTGATCATTTAAATACATATATCGAATCTTTATGCGAAGCAAGAAAGAGCAAAGGACTGCTTCCAGAAGATGCAAAAGAGATTCTGTTATCTAACCCACTGTTCTTTGGAGCAACAATGGTAAGAGTTGGAGATGCAGACGGAATGGTAGCAGGAGCGATCAACTCTTCTGCAAACGTACTTCGTGCAGCACTTCAGGTTGTTAAGACTGCACCTGGTACAGAGATCGTATCTGCCTTCATGTTAATGGATACACAGGCAAAAGATATGGGAGAAAACGGATGTTTCGTATTCGCTGACTGTGGACTGAACCAGAATCCAAACCCAGAACAGTTAGCAGCGATCGCTTCAAGTTCTGCAAAGACATTTGAACAGCTGATCGGAGCAACACCTAGAGTTGCAATGTTATCCCATTCTACATGCGGAAGTGCAAAACATGACGATGTAACAAAGGTTGTAGAAGCAACAAATATCGCTAAAGAAAAATATCCTCAGTACTTAATCTGTGGAGAATTACAGCTTGACGCAGCGATCGTACCAGAAGTTGCAGCAAGCAAAGCTCCAAGAAGCGAAGTTGCTGGTAAAGCAAACGTATTAGTATTCCCAGACTTAGATGCTGGTAACATTGGATACAAATTAGTACAGAGATTAGGCGGAGCACAGGCATTCGGACCTATCACACAGGGAATTGCAAAACCAGTCAATGACTTATCACGTGGATGCGTAGCATCAGATATCGTTGGTGCAGTAGCGATCACATGTGTACAGGCAGCAGCACTGGAAGCAGATAAATAAGAATAAATTTAAGGAGAATCATATTTCATGAAAGTTTTAGTTATCAACTGCGGAAGCTCATCATTAAAATATCAGTTAATCGATTCAGAAACAGAAAGTGTTTTAGCAAAAGGATTATGCGAAAGAATCGGAATCGATGGAGCATTAACACATCAGCCAGCAGGAAAAGACAAGATCAAATCTACACCTGCTATGCCAGATCATAAGACAGCGATCGGAATCGTTATCGATCAGCTGACAGATAAAGAAAACGGAGTTGTAGAAAGCCTTGATGAGATCGGTGCTGTTGGACATCGTATCGTTCATGGTGGAGAGAAATTTACAAAATCCTGCCTGATCACAGATGAGGTTATCAAAGAAGTTGAAGAATGCAGCGTATTCGCACCACTTCATAACCCAGCTGGATTGATCGGAGTTCGTGCATGTCAGGAATTAATGCCAGGACTTCCAATGGTAGCAGTATTTGATACAGCTTTCCATCAGACAATGCCAGAGAAAGCATTCTTATATGGTATTCCTAGAAAATACTATGATGAAGATGGTATCCGCCGTTATGGATTCCACGGAACATCTCATCAGTTCGTATCTTTAGAAACAGCCAAAGTATTAGGAAAAGATATCAAAGACTTAAAGATCATCGTATGTCATTTAGGAAATGGTGCCAGCGTTACAGCTGTTAAAGGTGGAAAATCTGTAGATACATCTATGGGATTAACACCACTTGAAGGACTGATCATGGGAACACGTTCTGGAGATCTTGATCCAGCGATCATCGAATTCATTGCCAATAAAGAAAACAAAACAGCATCTGAAGTATTAAACATCTTAAACAAAGAATCAGGAGTTTACGGATTATCCGGAGTATCTTCTGACTTTAGAGATGTTAAAGCAGCAAGAGCTGAAGGAAATAAAGTTGCAGCTGCAGCATTAGATGCATATGCATACCGTGTAGCAAAATACATCGGAGCTTACACAGCAGCTATGAATGGTGTAGATGCGATCGCATTTACAGCAGGACTTGGTGAGAACGATGATATTACACGTAAAGCAATCTGTGAATATCTTGGATATTTAGGAACAGAACTTGACGAAGTGAAGAATGATGTTCACGGAGAAACAGCGATCATCTCTACAGATGATTCTAAAGTTACACTGCTTTGTGTACCAACAAATGAAGAATTAATGATCGCAAGAGACACAGTAGCCCTTGTAAAATAATTATTTCATTAAAAAATAGAACTTGTTAAAATGTGCTTCTGGATTGTTTTTATAAAAGTAAGGAAAATTACTTGACAAACCAGGAGCACATTCGTATAATAGTACAGTATGAAAATTTAGGAGATCGTATGAAGATTCAATTATCAAAATTTATTTCAGTACCTAAATATGAAGAAACCGTCGAAGCGTCAATCGATCTGAATGAGATTAAGCTTACAGGTGTGTCTTATCCTATTCGTGAGAAAGATGATTTTTCGATCGTTTTCCGTAATATTGGAAAGGATAAGATATCATTTTCGTTTGAGACAGAAGTTACGCTTGGAATTCCATGCAGCCGATGCCTTGAAGAAGTGAGTTATCCGGTTTCCGTCAAGGTGATGAAAGAATTAGATTTTTCGGATCTTGATGAGGAAGATTCCTCATATATCGAGGACAAGGAACTTGATCTTGATATACTGATCTTCGATGAAGTCGTTCCGAAACTGCCATCTAAGGTTTTATGCAAGGAAGATTGCAAAGGACTTTGCCCGGTATGCGGAACGAATCTGAATGAAAAAGAGTGTGGCTGCGATCGTACGGTGGCAGACCCTCGTATGGCAGCGATTCAGGATATTTTTAAGAATTTTAAGGAGGTGTAAACCAATGTCAATTTGTCCAAAGAATAAATCATCCAAAGGAAGAAGAAACAGACGTAGAGCAAACTGGAAGATGACTGCTCCAACACTTGTAAAATGCAGCAAATGTGGTGCTCTTATGATGCCTCACAGAGTATGTAAAGCCTGCGGATCTTACAATAAAAAGGAAATTGTTTCAGCACACGCTGAATAATGGTAAATCAAAGAAAAATGCCATACGTTTAGACTTTTTAAGAAGGTTTAGGCGTATGGCATTTCCTATTTTAAAAGAAAAGGAGAACAGGTCATATGGAGAAATTAGTCAAAGTGGCTGTTGATGCCATGGGTGGAGACAACGCACCGGGAGAAATCGTAAAAGGTGCGGTTGATGCTGTGAACGAAAGAAACAATCTAAAAGTATTCTTAGTAGGAAAATCCTCAAGAATCCATGAAGAATTAAGCAAATATCAGTATAAGAGTGAACAGGTAGAGGTAGTGAATGCAGAAGAAGAAATTTCTTGTGACGAATCGCCAGTAGAAGCAATTCGTAAGAAGAAAGATTCTTCCATGGTGGTTGCACTGAAAATGGTAAAGGATAAGACTGCAGATGCATTTGTATCAGCTGGAAGTTCAGGGGCGATCCTTGTTGGAGGGCAGTTTGTTGTCGGACGTATCAAAGGAATCAAAAGAGCCCCACTTGGAGCGGTTATGCCAACTGCAAAAGGGCCAATGCTGCTAGTTGATGCAGGAGCCAATATGGATGCAAAAGCTGAATATCTTCTTCAGTTTGCACAGATGGGATCTATTTATATGGAAGATGTTCTTGGAATTAAAAATCCAAGAGTCGGACTTGTGAATGTTGGTGTGGAAGAAGCAAAAGGAAACCAGCTGGTAAAAGAAACAGGACCATTATTAAAAGAATGTGAGAATATCAATTATATTGGAAGTATCGAAGCAAGAGAAATCCCATATGGTGCAGCAGATGTTGTTGTATGTGATGCATTTGCGGGAAATATCGTTCTGAAACTGGAAGAAGGTTTATCAGCGGTATTAGTAAGCCAGATCAAAGAAGGAATGATGTCAACACTGAAGAGTAAGATCGGTGCATTACTGGCCAAGCCAGCACTGAAGAAAACATTAAAGAAATTTGATGCTTCAGAGTATGGTGGAGCACCACTTCTTGGACTGAATGGACTGGTTGTAAAAGCCCATGGATCAGCAACAGCAAAAGAAATGAAGAATGCGATCGTTCAGTGTATTGCATTTGCGGAAGAAGATATTACACAGAAAGTAAAAGACCAGATTGTGAAAGGATAAAACAGAAATGGATGCAAAAAGTGTGGAAGAATTTCAAGAACAGATAGGAATTAAATTTCATGAGCCATCCCTTCTTTGGAATGCTTTTATTCATAGTTCCTATGCGAATGAACGAAGAATGAGCAAAGATAAGAATAACGAACGCCTGGAATTTTTAGGCGATGCGGTATTAGAACTTGTGACAAGCAATTATCTTTACAGAACTTATGTAAAAGAGTCAGAAGGTAAATTAAGTAAGATCAGAGCCAGTCTTGTGTGTGAGCCAACACTTGCAGGATGTGCAAGAGATATCAATCTAGGCAAATATGTTCTCTTAAGCAAAGGAGAAGATATGACAGGTGGAAGATCGAGAGATTCTATTCTTTCTGATGCATTTGAAGCGGTGATCGGTGCGATCTATTTAGATCAGGGAATTGAGATAGCAACAAAATTTATTGAAACTTATTTATTTAAAGATGTAGAAAATAAAGTTTTATTCTTTGATGCGAAGACAAATCTTCAGGAGATTGTTCAGGGAGAAGGAAAAGGCAGATTAAAATATGTTCTTATCAAAGAAGAAGGACCAGATCATGCCAAAATATTTACTGTGGAGGCGCGTCTTGGAGAAGTTGTGATCGGAACAGGAGCAGGACACAGCAAAAAAGCAGCGGAACAGCATGCTGCTTTTGAGGCGATCAAACGTCACAAAAAATAACATGAAACAGAGGTGGACATGTATTTAAAAAGTATTGAAGTCAATGGTTTTAAATCTTTTGCCCATAAGATGATTTTTAAGTTTGAACATGGAATCACAGGAATTGTAGGTCCGAACGGAAGCGGGAAAAGTAACGTTGCTGATGCAGTACGCTGGGTGCTGGGAGAACAAAGAGCAAAACAGCTTCGTGGATCGAAGATGGAAGATGTTATTTTCGCTGGAACGGAACTAAGGAAACCAATGGGATCGGCATATGTTGCGATCACATTGGATAACAGTGATCACAGCCTTCCAATTCAATTTGAAGAGGTAACGGTTGCGAGAAGAGTATATCGTTCTGGTGAAAGTGAATATTTGATCAATGGAAGTGCCTGTAGAAGAAAAGATATCGTAGAACTCTTTTTTGATACAGGAATTGGGAAAGAAGGATATTCAATCATCGGTCAGGGACAGATTGAACAAATTTTAAGTGGAAAGCCGGAAGATCGAAGAGAACTCTTTGATGAAGCAGCAGGAATCGTAAAATATAAGAAAAACAAACTGGAGACACAGAAATCATTAGAGATTGAACGTGAGAATCTGGTGCGTGTAACGGATATTTTAGCAGAACTGGAACGCCAGGTCGGTCCGCTTAAGAAGCAGTCTGAACGTGCAAGAGAATATCTGCTTTTAAGAGATCAGTTAAAAGATGAAGATGTGAAGCAGTTTTTATTTGAAAACCGAAATCTTGAACAGGAACTAAAAGATCTGAATGAAAAGATTGAAATTGCGCAACGAGAGATGGAACAGGCAGATCAGGCACTTTCAAAAGCAAAAGAAAAATATGGAAAACAAGAAGAATTTCTGGATAATCTAAAGCAGGAGATTGAAACGATCGCAGCAGAGATTTCAGAGATGAAGATTACAAAACAGCAAAAAGAGGGACAGATACAGGTTCTGAAAGAACAGATCAATACAGAACGTATGAGAGAGAATATGTATCTGGAATCGAAAGATAAGCTGTTTAAAGAATTAAATGAGAAGAAAGCACAGCTAAAGAGGTTTGAGGCAGAGACAGAAGAAATTCGTAAAGAATATGAATCTGTCATGGAACAAAAGATTCAAAAAGAAAGTGAAGTTGCGCTGTATCAGAAACAGATTCAGGATTTGGAGAGAGAACAGGAAGAGATTCAGATCCGTGTAAATGCTGTCAGAGAAGGCCGCATGCGGGTTGCAGGAGCAATTGAACGTTCACAGACTGTGAAAGAACAGTTGAATGTCCGGATCAGTGGTCTTGAGCATCAGATGGAAGAATTGCAGCAGCAGATCAAACAACATCAGGATAAAAAAGACTTTTCCATTGAGAAGATCAAGGAGATCAAAGATAAGAAGGATCAGTTAGAGATCCAACGCCGCAACGCAAAAAGAATAGAAGAAACATTGTTATCCGAACGCCGCCAGATTCAGGTGGAGATGGATCAGAAAAGAGAAAAATACCACAGAATCCGTTCAAATTATGAGACTATGCGCAATATGGCAGAGCGTTACGATGGATATGGATTTGGAATCAAGAAAGTTATGGAGCAGCAGGCAGTAACGCCAGGAATCATTGGTGCGGTTGCGGATATCATCAAGGTGGAAGCAAAATACGAGACAGCGATCGAGACAGCACTTGGCGGAAGTATCCAGAATATTGTGACGGATACACAGGAAACTGCGAAGAAGATGATTGGATACCTTAAGAAGAACCGTTATGGAAGAGTTACATTTCTTCCATTGGATGCGGTAAAAGGAAAAGAATTTACAAGAGAGGAAATTCTTTCGGAGTCAGGAGTGATCGGGGCAGCCAATCAACTTGCGGAATATGACGAAGCTTACAAAGACCTGTTTGCATCTCTGCTTGGACAGATCCTTGTCGTAGAGGATATGGATGCTGGAATCCGTATTGCCAATAAATATCATCATAGCATAAGGATCGTAACGCTTGAAGGGGATTCCTTAAACCGCGGCGGTTCAATGTCTGGAGGTGCCTTTAAGAATAAGAGCAATCTGCTTGGAAGAGCCAGAGAAGTTGAAGAATTAAAAGGCCGGCTTGACAAATGGACAAAAGCGATCGGAAAAGATGAAGAAAAATATAATGAAAATGAAAAAAAACTCAAAGAATACCAGCAAAATATGGTAGACTTAGAGAAGGAGATTCAAGAGATCTCTTTAGAGTTAAATACACAGCAGATGTCACAATCTGCGATCGAGAGCAGACAAGAAGAACTTGCAAAGAGACAGGAACAGCTGGTTTTACAGAGAGATAAGCTGATAGAAGAGTTAGGGACTGCAAAAGAAGATGCAGACAGACTGCAGGATGAGCAGACAGATCTTGAAAGTGCGAATGAACAGGATGAAGAACGAATCAAAGAGATTGACCAGAAACTGGAATATCTTAGAAAGTGTGCAGAAAAGCATGCGATGGAAGTATCGAAAGTTCACATGCGCTTAAGTCAGGAATCACAGAAACTAGAGTTTCAGGAGAATAATCAGGAACGAGTAAGATCAGAGATCGAGCATCTGAATGAAGAATTTAAAGAGAATCAGAAAGATGCCGGGGATGTCAACGACAATGTAAAGGCATTGAAACAGCAGATCGAAGATTTCAAGGATTCATGCAAAGAGATGGAACAAAAGATCATAACAGATCAGACGAGACATCAAAAGATGCAGGAAGAAGTGAAGACAAAGGAAGTACTCTACAAAGATATTCTCAAAGAACGCGAAGAGATGATGGAGCGTGTCAGTGGATATGACAAAGAAATCTATCGTCTCGAAAGCCAGAGAGACGGAAGAAAACAAAAGAAAAAAGAACTGCTTGATTACATGTGGGAGAATTATGAGATCACTTATCATCAGGCAAAACAAAGGATTGATCTTGATGAGACAGAAAGTCTTTCAAAGATCAAAGAAACGATCGGTGAATTAAAGAATCAGATCAAAGATCTGGGACCAGTTAATATCAATGCGATCGAAGATTATAAAGAAGTTTCTGAGCGTTACGAATTTATGCAGAAACAGCATGAAGATATTGTGACAGCAGAGGCGCATTTAGCAGGGCTGATGGAAGAACTTGAAGAAGCTATGAGACGTCAGTTTAATGAAAAATTCAAAGACATCCAGAGAGTATTTCAGGAAGTTTTTGTGGAATTGTTCGGTGGAGGAGAAGCAAGACTGGAACTTACCGATGATGATGTGTTAGAATCAGGAATAAGGATCATTGCACAGCCGCCAGGTAAGAAACTTCAGAATATGATGCAGCTTTCCGGTGGAGAAAAAGCATTAACAGCGATCTCATTATTATTTGCGATTCAGAATCTGAAACCATCCCCATTCTGTCTTCTGGATGAGATAGAGGCAGCATTGGATGATTCGAATGTTACAAGATTTGCGAAGTATCTTCATAAACTTACAAAGGATACACAGTTTATCGTGATCACACATCGAAGAGGAACGATGATGGCAGCAGATGTCTTATATGGAATCACGATGCAGGAGAAAGGTATATCCACTCAGGTTTCTGTTAATTTAATCGAGAATGATTTAGATGAATAAAAGGAGAACAGCTATGTCAGAGAAAAAAGGTTTTTTTAAACGACTTGCCCAGGGGTTAACGAAGACAAGAGACAATATTGCCTCAAGTTTTGATTCTATTTTCAGTGGATTTTCTGGAATCGATGAAGACTTCTATGAAGAACTGGAAGAGATTCTGATCATGAGTGACATGGGAATCGATACAACCATGAATATCATTGAAGATCTGAAGAAGAAAGTAAAAGAAAATAAGATCAAAGAGCCGGAAGAATGCAGACAGCTTCTGATTGATTCCATTAAAGACCAGATGCGTCTTGATGAAACAGCTTATGATTTTATTGATAAAAAAAGTGTTGTGCTTGTCATTGGAGTAAATGGTGTAGGTAAGACAACATCTGTTGGAAAACTTGCAGCAAGTTTAAAAGGACAGGGAAAGAAAGTATTGCTTGCAGCAGCTGATACATTCCGTGCAGGAGCGATTGAGCAGTTAAAAGAATGGTCAAACCGTGCAGGAGTTGATATCATCAGTCAGGCAGAAGGTGCAGACCCGGCAGCGGTTGTATATGATGCAGTAGCAGCAGCGAAAGCAAGAGATGTCGATGTATTATTATGTGATACAGCAGGACGCCTTCATAACAAGAAGAATCTGATGAATGAGTTAAGCAAGATCAACCGCATTATTCAGAAAGAATACAGCGAAGCTTACCTTGAGACACTCATTGTGCTAGATGGAACAACAGGACAAAACGCCATGGCACAGGCAAAACAGTTCAAAGAAGCAACAGATATTTCCGGTATTATTTTAACGAAATTAGATGGAACAGCAAAAGGTGGTATTGCGATCGCAATCCAGTCAGAATTAGGAATACCGGTAAAATATATTGGTATTGGGGAACAGGTAGATGATCTTCAGAGATTCGATCCGGATATGTTCGTTAATGCACTATTTGAAAAAGGAGAAGAAAATTAAAATGTTAGAACTAAAAGATTTTGAAGCAGCATATAATAAAGTGCAGGAGGTTGTCCTTCCTACAAAGCTGATCAAAAGTGAGTATTTTTCCAACCAGACAGGAAATGATGTTTATTTAAAGCCAGAGAACATGCAGCTTACAGGAGCTTATAAGATTCGTGGTGCATATTACAAGATCAGTACATTATCTGAAGAAGAAAAAGCAAAAGGACTGATCACAGCATCAGCTGGAAACCATGCACAGGGTGTTGCATTAGCAGCAGCAAGACAGGGAGTAAAGGCAACGATCGTTATGCCAACAACAACTCCACTGTTAAAAGTAAACAGAACAAAGGATCTTGGGGCAGAAGTGATCCTTCACGGAGATGTGTATGATGAAGCTTGTGCACATGCTTTAGATCTTGCAGCAGAACATGGATATACATTTGTTCATCCATTTGATGATCCAACGGTTGCAACAGGACAGGGAACAATTGCTATGGATATCTTTAAAGAACTTCCAACAGTAGATTACATCCTTGTACCAATCGGTGGAGGCGGACTTGCAACAGGTGTTTCAACACTTGCTAAGTTATTAAATCCAAAGATCAAAGTCATCGGAGTTGAACCAGCAGGAGCTGCATGTATGAAAGCTTCCTTAGAAGCAGGAAAAGTTGTATCCTGTGAACATGTCAGCACAATTGCAGATGGTACTGCAGTACAGACACCAGGAAAGATCATTTTCCCATATGTTCAGGAGAATCTTGATGATATCATTACAGTAGAAGATGAAGAACTGATCCCATGTTTCTTAGATCTATTAGAGAATCATAAGATGTTAGCAGAAAACTCTGGATTATTAACGATCGCAGCATTAAAACATCTGGATGTAAAGAATAAGAAAGTCGTATCTATCATCAGTGGTGGAAATATGGACGTGATCACAATTGCATCTTTAGTACAGCATGGACTGATCACAAGAGATCGAATCTTTACAGTATCTGTATTCCTTCCAGACAAACCGGGAGAATTAACAAGAGTATCCCAGGTGATCGCCGAAGCACAGGGTAATATCGTTGAGCTTGAACATAACCAGTTCGTAAGTATCAACAGAAACAATGCCGTAGAACTTACAATTACAATGGAAGCATTCGGTACAGAACACAAAAATAAGATCATTAAAGCACTGAAAAAAGCCGGATATGATCCAAAAATCAGAAATTCTAAATCCGTATATTAATTGGTTGGATGAATTTCACAATATGGGCATAATTAGTGCATTAAATATTGTACAATTTGTTGAAATATACTTTAATTTTTGGTATAATAAAGTTAGTGAAACAAACACTTTTTGAACAGCAGATAAACGACCAGAAAGTGGACAGGAAACGAAAGATATTTACAGTACATTGTTCTTTGAATATGAAATATCTTGTAAGATGACAGCGTGTCACATTCTTTGCTATACATATAGAAATTAAAGATATGACTAATAAGCGTAAATAAGCCATTTACAAGAAGATTGTTCATGGTTGTTTACGCTTTTTTACGCTTTTTTATTTTACGCAAGTGGGGAATTCATTTTGATGGATTCTTTGTTTTGGAAGTTTTAAGGAGGAGTTATACTATGAATGAAACTATCAATCGTGAGGATTTGTATTTGTTTCAGACAGGAAAGGCGAGGCAGGCGTATTTAACGTTTGGATGCCATTACCAGAAGAAGACAAAGACTCACAGATTTACTGTTTGGGCTCCAAATGCAAAATCAGTAAGTGTCGTAGGAGATTTCAACTTTTGGAATCCACTCGCACACCCGATGAAGGGTGACAAAGATGGAATCTATACGATAGAGATTGAAGGACTTAAGAAAGGTGATCTGTACAAGTATTATGTAGAAGGATACGATGGAATCTGTCGTTATAAGAGTGATCCATTTGCGTTCTATGCAGAGTGCAGACCTGATACAGCATCAAAAGTCTGGGATTTTGACGATTTCAAATGGTCTGACAAACGTTTTATCAATCAGAGAAAGAAACGTCAGGCAATAGATCAACCAATGTCCATTTATGAATTGCATCTTGGAACATGGCGTATGCCACAGGAAGAAGAGAGAGAGTTTTATAATTACAGAGAGATTGCTGATATGCTGATCCCTTATCTTCAAAAGATGGGATATACACATGTCGAATTAATGCCGATCACAGAATATCCATACGATCTTTCCTGGGGATATCAGGTAACAGGATATTATGGGGTAACATCAAGATATGGAACACCAGAAGATTTCAATTATATGATCAATGAATTGCATAAAGCAGGAATCAGCGTGATCCTTGACTGGGTACCAGCTCATTTCCCAAGAGATGAACATGGATTGGCGATGTTTGATGGAACACATATTTATGATCATGAAGATCCTAGAAAAGGAAGCCAGCCAGACTGGGGAACATTATTATTTAACTATGGGAAACCGGAAGTACAAAGCTTCCTGATCTCAAGTGCGATGTTCTTCGCAGATATTTATCATGTTGATGGAATCCGTATTGATGCTGTATCAGCAATGCTTTATCTTGATTTTGGAAAACAGGAAGGTGAATATGTGCCGAACGAAGATGGAACGAATATCAACTATGAAGCGGTTGATTTCCTTCATAATCTAAATGAAGCACTTCGTACAACATATGAAGGATTCCTAACAATCGCAGAAGAATCCACAGCATATCCAAAAGTCACAAGTGATATCGATGATCCAGATGGACTTGGATTTGTTTATAAGTGGAATATGGGATATATGCATGATTCCCTTTATTATATGGAACTTGATCCATTATATCGTAAAGATAATCATGGAGCGATCATTTTTTCTATGGATTATGCATACAGTGAGAACTATATTCTGCCATATTCACATGATGAGGTTGTTCATGGCAAAGGTTCCATGATCAATAAGATGTATGGAGCATATGATGAGAAGTTTGCATCTTTGCGTACATTATATGGATTTACGATCGCACATCCTGGCAAGAAATTATTATTTATGGGTGGAGAATTTGCTCAGTTTGTCGAGTGGAGAGACAAGGAACAGCTTGACTGGTTCTTGATTGACCAGTATGAGATGCATGATTCTTTCCATGAATATGTAGCAAAATTAAATGAAATTTATAAAGCTCATCCAGCGTTTTATGAATTAGATCAGGATCCAGCAGGATTTGAATGGTGTTTACAGCGTGATGCAGATCATAGTGTTGTAGCATTTATACGAAAGAGTAAGAGAGGCAGAGGAAGAAAACAGGAACAGATCCTTTGTGTCTGCAATTTTACACCGATGGAATGGGATAAGTATCAGATTCCATTGCCAAAGAAATCAAAACTTACGAAGATCTTAGACAGCAGTGAGCTTAATTTTGGTGGAGATGGTGATGTTTCAGAAACAAAAGTTTCAACAAAACGTGTGAAAGTACCATCAGAAGGAAAGGCAACATATCAGCAGTGTGCACAGATTTCCTTAAAACCATTAAGCGTTGTATATTATAAGATCGAGGAAGTGGAGAAAAAACCACGAAAGACGGCTGCGAAAAAAACTGAGGCAGCTAAGAAAGTAACAAAAGAAGTTGTAGAAGAGACAAAAGCTGAGGAAACAAAGACAGTAAAATCAACAACAAAAGTTGTAGCTAAGACAAAGAAGGCAGAACCTATCAAGAAAGCAGTGCAGGAGAAGAAACCTGCACCAAAGAGTGAGACTTCAAAGAAGGAAGATACAAAAGAAACAACCGAAACTGTAACAAAAGAAAAGGAGCAGCCAAAAAAGAAAGCAAGAAAGACAAGAAGAACTAATAAGAATAAAAATCAAGGTGTAAAATAAAGGAGGAACAAGAGTTATGATTAACAAGAAAGAAATCGTTGCGATGCTGCTTGCAGGGGGACAAGGTAGCAGACTGTTCGCATTAACTCAGAAGAAAGCAAAACCAGCTGTATCATATGGTGGAAAATATAAGATCATTGACTTCCCATTATCAAACTGTGCAAACTCAGGAATTGATACTGTCGGAGTATTAACACAGTATGAACCATTAGAGTTAAATGCATATATTGGTACTGGAGGATTCTGGGATCTGGATGATCTAAATGGTGGAGCATATGTATTACCTCCTTATATGCGTGGGGAAACAGGTAACTGGTATCGTGGAACAGCAGATGCGATTTATCAGAACATCAACTTTATTGATAATTATGATCCAGACCATATCATCGTATTATCTGGAGACCAGATCTGTACAATGGATTATGCAAAAATGCTTCAGTATCATAAAGAAAAAGATGCAGATTGTACAATCTCTGTTCTGAATGTTACATATGAAGAAGCAAAACGTTTTGGAATCATGAATACAGATGAAGATGAACGTATTTATGAATTCGAAGAAAAACCAGCAGAACCAAAGAGTACAAAAGCTTCTATGGGTATTTATATCTTTAAATGGAAACTGATCCGTCAGTATCTGGTCGATGATGGAAATGATCCAGAATCAGAACATGACTTTGGTAAGAATATCATTCCAAGAATGTTGGAAGATGGAAAAAAGATGTATGCTTACTCATTTGATGGATACTGGAGAGATGTAGGAACGATCGACAGCTTATGGGAAGCTAATATGGAACTTCTAGATAAAAATCCTCAGATTGACTTAAATGATGATAAGATGAGAATCTACACAAGAAACTTCTCATTACCACCTCATTTTGTAGCACCAGGTGCATCTGTTAAGAATTCTATTCTTGCCGATGGATGTATCATTGAAGGAGAAGTAGAAAACTGTGTCATCCATTCTGGTGTTAAGATTGGAAAAGGCAGTGTTGTTAAAAACAGTGTGATCATGAAAGATACTGTGATAAGAACAGGCTGCCAGATTGACAAAGCACTGATCGATGAAGAAGTTGTTATCGAACAGGGTTGCAAGGTTGGAGAAGGAAATAATGTAACTGTAATCGGATATCATTGTGTAGCATTAGAAAATGCAACTGTTGAAGACGGAGCAATGATCTACCCAGATACCATCTTACACTAGGAGGATTGAAGATATGGATAAACAGATGTTAGGTATTATCAATGCAGGAGAAGAAAATAGAAAGTTAAAAGACCTTGTACGATCCAGAAGTTTATCAGCACTTCCTGTTGGTGGACGTTATCGTACAGTAGACTTTATGTTAAGTAACATGGTAAATGCAGGAATTAAAAATGTTGGATTATTAACAAGAAGAAACTATGATTCCTTATTAAGCCATGTAAGCTCAGGTAAAGACTGGGGATTAAATAAAAAACGTGGTGGATTATATATTTTCCCACCATATATCAATGATGCATCTCCATCTGGAGAATACGCAAGTGTTATGGACGGACTTCGTGGAACACTTGGATTCTTAAAGAAAGCAAAAGAAAAATATGTATTATTAGGACGTTCTTATGTGATCTTTAATGCAGATTTTCAGGATATGTTAGATAAACATATCAAATCTGGAGCAGATATCTCACTGATGTATTTTGATAACAGCGATGATGCAACAAACTGCGATTATGAAGGAGTTTATTTAAAGACAGATGAAGATGACAAAGTTCTTGATATGTGCTATTCAGAAGGAAAACATCGCTCTAATAAGAAGAGTATGGATGTTTATATTATGAAAACAACATTGTTGATCGATTTTATCGAAACAGCGATCGCACATAATAAGAAACACTTCTTCTTTGATGTTATTGTTCCAAACTTTGACCGACTGGCTATTCAGGGATATGAATACAAAGGATATGTTGGATGTATCACATCTTTGGAAGCATACTATAATGTTAATATGGATATGTTAAAACCAGAAGTTTACAATGAGTTATTCCTTGGAAGAAGAAGAATTTATACAAAATCTGCCGATGGAGCACCAGCAAAATATGGATCAAATGCGAAAGTCAGCAATAGTTTGATCTGTAGTGGATGTGAAGTAGATGGTACAGTTGAGAATTCCATCATCTTCCGTGGATCACAGATTGCAGAAGGTGCAGTGATCAAGAATTCTGTAGTTATGGCAGAAGGATTTATCGCACCAGAAGCAGAGATCAATCATACAATCTTAGACCGACATGTAAAAGTTTATTCAAAGGCACACTTATCAGGATCTTCAAACCATCCAGTATTCATTCCGAAAGGAGCAAGTGTTAATGAGTAAAAATAATTCACTGAAAGTGCTGTTAGCAGGAGCTGAATGTGCACCATTTGTGAAACTTGGAGGGTTGGCCGATGTTATGGGAACGCTTCCAAAAGAATTAAATCAGATTGGTGCTGATGCTCGTGTGATCATGCCTTTTCATAGTCAGATGAAAGGCAAGTATGGCGCCCAGACAAAACATCGGGCAGATTTCAACATCAACTTTGCTGGTGGAGAAACATATGTCGGTGTAGAAGAACTATTTTACAATGATGTTACATATTATCTGATCGATAATGAAGGCTTCTTTGGAGATGCTGTATACCGCGGTGGACTTGCAGAAGGAGAGCAGTATGCTTTCTTCTGCCGTGCCGTGATCGAGGCAGCAAGCCGTATTGGATTTATTCCAGATGTGATTCACTGTAATGACTGGCAGACAGGGCTGATCCCAATCTTACTTCGTACACAGTACGGACATTGGGATATTGGAAATGCGAAAACGATCTTTACGATTCACAACATGATGTATCAGGGAGAGTTTGGATTTGATCAGTTCGAACATTGGTTAGGAATCGATCCAAAATATGATACACCAGAATTTATGCATAATTATGAGTGTGCAAGCTTTATGAAAGCAGCCCTCGTATTTGCAGATCGCTTGAGTACAGTAAGTCCAACTTACGCACAGGAGATCCGTGATCCTGCATTCGCATATCGTCAGGAAGGAATTTTGAATGCAAGAGCAGGAGATACATGGGGAATCTTAAACGGAATGAACCAGGAAGAATTTAATCCAGAGACAGATCCGCTTATTCCATATCATTTTAACAAAGATGATCTATCTGGAAAGAAAAAGGATAAGATCGAACTGATTAAGAATCTTGGATTATCCATCACACCAGGAGTTCCGATCATCGGTATGGTTACAAGATTAACAGAGCAGAAAGGTCTGGATCTTGTAAAATACATGTTAGATGAGATCATGTGTACAGAGAATGTTGCATTTGTAATTCTTGGAACGGGTGATTATGAATATGAAGAATTCTTCCGTTATATGGAAAATAAATACAAAGGAAGAGTATGTTCATACATCGCATATGATAATGCAATCGCACACCAGATTTATGCAGCGAGTGATCTGTTCTTAATGCCATCCAAATTTGAACCATGTGGAATTTCCCAGATGATCGCACTTCGATATGGAACACTTCCAATCGTACGTGAGACAGGTGGACTGCGTGATACGGTACAAAGCTACAATGAATACGAAGATACAGGAAATGGATTCTCATTTGCAAACTACAATGCACACGAGATGCTTGGAGCAATCCGTTATGCATTACAGACTCTGCAGAGTCCAAAGAGAAAACATGGACTGATCAGAAGAGCTATGGAATCCGATAACAGTTTTGCAAAATCTGCAAAAATTTATCTGGACATGTATAAGAGCGTATTATAAATTTCAGAAAAAACAAGGGGCATCTTATATAAGATGCCCTGTTTTTTCATAGAGATGATATTTAAGAATATTGTATTTACAGATAGAAGACTTGGAAAGGAGGCATAGATGAACCAGACAGACAGCAAACAGATCGTACAACGGATCGAGAACAAACTGATCCATGCTCTTGGGACAACGATCGGTGAGGCGACAAATGATGAGATTTATAAGGCGGCAGCAGAATGTATCAGAGAAGATATCATGACATCATGGGCAGACAGCAGGAAAAGAGTTCAGGAACAAGGTGCCAAAAAGCTTTATTACATGTCAGCAGAATTTCTGATGGGAAGAGCGTTTTCGAACAATCTGATCAATCTTGGCCTGTATGAGACATATAAGGCAGCATTCTGGGAGATGGGGATTGATTTCGATGCGATCACAGATGAAGAAAATGATGCAGGCCTTGGAAATGGAGGCCTTGGAAGACTTGCGGCATGTTTCTTGGATTCCTTGTCGACGATGGAACTTCCAGCGGTTGGATGTGGAATCCGCTATGAATACGGAATGTTTCGCCAGAAGATCGTAGATGGAACACAGATTGAGATGGAAGATGACTGGTTAAGAGACGGGAATATATGGGAGATTGAGCGGCCGGAATTAAGTGTGGAAGTCCATTTTAATGGAACGATTCAGGAAAACTGGACGGCAAATGGATTAGAGATCGAACATAAAGATTACAATACCGTTCTTGCAGTTCCATACGATGTGCCGGTCATTGGATATCAAACAAAAAGTCCGGTGACTCTGCGATTGTGGAGTGCAAGAAGTAAACAAAGATTTGATTTCCATTCTTTTAATGAAGGAATCTATGATAAAGCAATGGCAGATCAGACATTTGCAGAAGCAATATCAAAAGTATTATATCCATCGGATGATCATATGCAGGGAAAACAGTTAAGATTAAAACAGTTTTATTTTCTTGCATCTGCAACGATGCAGTCAATGATCAAGCGGCATAAGCAGATATTTGACGATCTGCATACATTGCCAGAACATGTTGTGATTCAGATCAATGAGACACATCCAGCGCTTGCGATTCCAGAATTAATGAGGATTTTGATGGATGAAGAAGGATTTGGATGGGACGAAGCTTATCAGATTGTAAAGAAAATGTTCCATTATACAAACCATACGATCATGACAGAAGCCATGGAATGCTGGGATGAAAATATGTTTCGTTTTTTGCTTCCAAGAATTTATCAGATCGTCTGTGCGTTCAATGAAAAATACTGTAATAAGATTATGGCATATTACAGCCATGATGAAGAAAAAGTGCGAAGTATGGCGATTATCGGAAACAATGAGATCCGCATGGCAAATTTATGTGTAGCAGTATGCAGAAGAGTGAACGGAGTATCAAACCTTCATGGGGATATTCTGAAAGAGAAGATATTTAATAGTTCGTATCGTATCTTTCCACAGAAATATCTTGCGATCACAAATGGGATCACACACAGACGTTGGTTTGGGCTTGCAAATCAGGGACTTTATCATTTGGCGAAAGAATATATAAAGGGAGATATTCTTAAAGATTATCATCTGTTTGAACAGTTTCTTCTATATAAAAATGATGAAGAATTCTTAAAGAAATACAGCGAAGTAAAAGAGAATAATAAGATTCGATTTGCGAAATATATCAAAGAAAAACAAGGAATTGAAATTAATTCAGATTCCATCTTTGATGTACATTGTAAACGTCTGCATGAATATAAACGGCAGTTAATGAAATGTCTGCATATCATTTATGTTTATCAGAGAATCAAAAAAGATCCGGAATGTATTACGACACCGATCACATTTATTTTTGCAGCAAAGGCGGCACCTGGATATACAAAAGCAAAAGAGATCATAAGGCTGATTCATTCTGTGGCAGAGATGGTTAACAATGATCAGGATATGAAAGGAAAGATTCAGGTTGTTTTTGTGGAAGATTATTGTGTATCTGTCGCAGAAATGTTGATTCCGGCAGCAGATATCAGTGAACAGATATCAACCGCAGGAATGGAAGCTTCCGGAACCGGAAATATGAAATTTATGATGAATGGAGCATTAACGATCGGTACCATGGATGGAGCGAATATAGAGATCGCCGAAAGAGTCGGCAGAGAGAATATCTTTATTTTTGGTGACAGTGCAGAGGGTAATTATAATAAAAAGATGTATCATACTTACAATCCAGGAATCATATTTGAGAATAATCCGGGAATTCGTGATGTATGCAATTGCCTGATCGAGGGGAATCTGCTCCGATATGGAAAGAAATATTCAGAGATTTACCAGTCACTGTTATTTGGGGAATATGGAGAAGCAGACCCATACTATGTACTGGCAGATTTTCCATCCTACATCGAAACATATGAAACAATGTACCGGCTGTATGCAGACAACAAAGAGGAATGGATCAAAAAAACAGTGATCAATACAGCAAAATCCGGATATTTTTCATCAGACCGAACGATTGAACAATATAACGAAAAAATCTGGAACCTGAAACCAGTAAAATAAGAGTTACAAGAAGATGAGATTAATATTATGATTCATAACGCGTCAATAGAAAAATACAGAACTCCCGTGGGAGCAGTCACCTGCGGAAGTGAGATGACCATAAGGCTTTATGAAACAGGGGAGTCGGTCAGCAAAGCAGAGGTTATTATGTATTCCGAGACCTTCCATCGGGAATACGAGATGAAACGAAAAAAAGACTGCATGGAAGAGCACTTAAAGATTACAAATGAAGCAGGGATCGTGTGGTATTATTTTCGAATCTGGGAACATGGCAGATGTTATTTTTATGGAGCAAAGCATGGGCAGACACAGGGAGAAGGGATGATCTATGATGACACTCCACAAAGTTTCCAGATCACAGTCTATGAAAAAGACTTTGACACACCAAGATGGATGTCTAAAGGAATCATGTATCAGATTTTTCCAGACCGTTTCTGTCAGGGAAATAAAAAGAATATGGAACGTGGAAAAGCATACCATGAGAGTATGGGAAGAGATGTGTATCTTCACGATGAATGGGAAGAACGCCCAATCTTTGGACCACTTCCTGGAAAAGAATTTTATGATCCATGTGATTATTTTGGAGGAGATATCGAGGGAATCATATCGAAACTTGATGATATCAAACGATTAGGAGTCAGCTGCATTTACCTGAATCCAATCGGAGAAGCAGCATCGAACCATCGTTATAATACGTCAGACTATAAGAAAGTGGATCCGTTTCTTGGGACGAATGAAGATTTCAAGCGGTTATGCCAGCTTGCCAAAGAGCGGAGAATTCATGTGATCTTAGATGGAGTATACTCTCATACGGGAGATGACAGTGTCTATTTTAATAAGAAGGGAAACTATAGCGAACCGGGGGCATATCAAGGAAAAGAATCAGAGTACTATGACTGGTATGACTTTAACGAAGATGGAACTTATAAGAGCTGGTGGGGATTTGAAACCTTGCCGGAAGTTAATGAGCTGAATGAGAAGTTTGTCGATTACATTATCACAGGAGAAGATTCTGTGATCAAGCACTGGCTGAAACTTGGTGCATCAGGATTCCGCCTTGATGTTGCAGATGAACTTCCCGATGAATTTATCTTTAAGCTGCGAAGCGAATTAAAGAAGAAATTTAAAAATTATGCACTGATCGGTGAAGTATGGGAAGATGTCACAACGAAAGAAAGTTATGGAACCAAGCGAAAATACGCTTTGGGAAAAGGCTTAGATAGTGCGATGAATTATCCACTGAAAGTCAATGTCACAGATTACTTATTAGGTAATCAAAGTGCCAAAGATATGAGAACGTTCCTGCTGTCTCAGCAGTGCAATTATCCAAAACCACTTTATTATGCACTGATGAACCTGTTATCCTCACATGATATTCCAAGAATCCGAACGACACTAGCGACAGGAATGAACGAGAACCTTCCATCAAGAGAGAAGCAGGCAGAATATGTCATAACATCAAAGATGGACCAGAAAGGCAAGACACTTGCAAGACTGGCAATGGCAATTCAGTTCTTTGTTCCTGGAATGCCATGTATTTATTATGGAGATGAATATGGAATGCATGGATTGATGGATCCATTTAACAGGGGAACATTTTTTGAAAATGATAAAGAAACATATCAGGATGTTCTGAAACTTACTAATATGAGAAATCAGGAAAAGGTATTGCAGACAGGACATGCATTGTATATGGCAGCAGACGATGATGTACTAGCCATCCTGCGTTTTATCAGCAGCAAAAAAGATGTTTTTGGAGAGGCATGTGAGAATAAAGCATTGCTGCTTCTTATCAATCCAACACAAATGGAAAAAGAGATTGAGATCGATCTTGCGAAAGCCAGAGAAGGCGTAAGTGAGAGTGAGTTACAGTTGTTGTTAAAGAATTTAACAAAGACTGTGATCAAGACAAAGGCAGCACCAATGGATTACAAAATCATAGAGCTGTAATAAAATATATTAAAACTAAACTGTAGTAAGACAAAAGGAAATGGCGGTTTCAAAGAGAAGCAGCCATTTCTTTTTATGCATTTTAACGAAAAACAAATGATAAAATTATGCACAACAGAGAAAAAGAAATAATTTGAGAAAATGCTTTACAACCATACTGATTATAGTTATAATCAGTTACAAAGATAGTTAATAAAGGAGAGTGATAAAAGAATGAAATTAAAAGAATTATCAGAAGTAGAGATTTTGATAATGAAAAGCATCTGGAAATTAGGTGATGACATCACGGCATATGATATTATTGAATATTTAAAAGAACATTATGACCGTGATTATGCAAGAAGCACAGTAAAGACTTATGTAGCAAAACTAAAAGACAAAGGTTTTCTAAACACAGAAGTAAGAGGAAATTACAGTTATATTACAGCGATCATTTCTGAGGAAGAATACCGTGAGGAGCAGATGAGAAAGATGAAAGACTTCTGGCACGATGGTTCGGTCAAGGAAATGTTTCAGACACTGACAAAGACGATCACACCAGAGGAGAAAGAAGAATTACAGGATTTAATAGATGATTTGGATTAATATAGTTTACACGATCAAGCAGGTCATTATTTATATAATGAGTTTGATCTTGTTAAATGCATTGACAGGAAGCTGCATATTTATCTGTTTTAAGTTATTAGAAAAGCCGCTTGAGAAAATGGGCTTGATAAAGATGAGTGTCAGATTGCTGAGAGTTGTGATCTTATCGTTTTTGATACCCGTTGTATTCGTTTTATTATTTCGTGTGTACGATGATAATGTGACATTTTCAATCGATTATCCATTGCCTTATGTGTTTGGATGCTTTTTGCTGATCTGGGCAGTTGGCTGGGGCAAAGCCTTTGTTCACAGTGTTCAGATTCACAAGAGGTTAAAATATCTGATCAATACAGCATGTTTATGTGAAAAAGATGTGATAGAGGTAAAGGATGAGTGGCAGAAGAAACTTAGGATTCACCAGAATGTAATGGTAAAACAGACCTATACGATCGCAACACCAATCATATGCGGCATCATAAAACCAGTGATCTTGCTGCCGGTAAAAGATTATTCCAAGGAAGAACTGGATGTCATTTTTGCACACGAACTAATGCATTGCCGCCATAAGGATATCCTATGGAAACAGCTTTGTGCATTCAGCCGCATTGTGTTCTGGTGGAATCCATTGATTCAAAGAATTGTCTTTGATGTAGACAGCTGGAATGAAAGCTATTGTGATCATGCGGTTACGAAAGTTCTAAAGGATAAGAAAGAATATTTTACAACCGTATGCAGGCTCGGAATCAAACCATTTGAAAAAGGGGCGTATCTTTGTGCAGCACTATATGAAGACAAGAATCAGCTGAAGACAAGGATATACAGGATTAAGGCAATTGAAAGTATTAATATAATAAAGATTTTTGCAGGGCTTTGCATGGGGACGTTATTGTGTGTGACCTCTATGTTTGCTGTGATATTTATTACAAGAGGATATCATGATATTTACATGAGAACGGTCATAACAGTCGGAGATCTCAGGGAAAAATATATGGACACAGAGCCAATCGCAGAAGTTACGGATGTTGAGAAACTGGAAGTACATGATGAAATCAGACTCGCAAAGAAACTTCCAGTTGTACCAATGAAAGAAAGAATCACCAGAGAAAAAGATCTTATATTTGAACAGAAATTAAAAGCCGGGACAAGAATGGAATCGAACTCTGTCTATTAAAAAAAAGGAGAGACAGTAGAGATAGGGAATGCAAATTCCAAGGATGAGAATACCAAGAACGATTCAAAATTTGTTTCAGGGATCATTGATGATCAGGGAAAAGAATGGTATGCAATGAATTCCATGGACATTGATTGTTCGATTAAGATTCAGAAGGCAGGAAATTACAGGGTATTTGTAGAAAACAGATATAAGACGAAAGTAAAAGTTTTTATGTTCACATATCTGGATAATAAAAAATAAAACAATAAGAAGGATCATAAAGAGAATTATAAAAAGGAAGGAGGGATGGAATGAATGAATTGTATCAATCAGCATTTTACAGGAAATTTCATTGGTATATCGCAGATATTCTGATGCTTATCATTGTCTGTGCAGGTGTAGCAGCCGAAGGCATAGATATGTTTTCAAGATATTACATTTTTTATATTGGAGCAGCGGTTTTTCTATGGATTGCACAGATGCTGCTGATCAGGATCTGCGAGAAAGACAGGCAAAAGAGGAAAGACGAATATCTCACTGGAATCGAGATGTTTGTAGCACCGGTAGTGATATTGTTTCTTGGGATGGGAATGAAAAGGATTTGAATGAAAACGATATAAGACAATAAGGAATTAAGGGATAGGATTTGAAACAAAAATAAGGACGGACAGGAAGAAGAATGCCTTATGAAGAAGTTATATCAGTCAGAACTTTATACAAAACATCATTGGAAAATTGTAGGAACAATTTTGTTTGTGCTGATTTTGGTCGGAGGAAAATTTAAAGGCAATATTTTCCTTCCACGTTTTGCATATTTCACACTAGCGGCAATTTTGTTTCTGGCACAGATTGCAGTGATCGCAATGTGTGAAGAAGATGCAGAGAAAAGGAAACAGGAATATAAAGAGGGAATTAAGTATCTTGCACTGCCAATCTTGTTATTATTATGTGATATACATTCGGATTGGGTGTACAGCTACTAAAAAGAATCCGCAAACCTTTCGATACTTTATGTATCTTTGGTTTGCGGATTCTTTTTTATCATTTATATATTTTTAGATTCGATTGAAATTAATTATTCGCAGCGAGGGCCTCATTCTCAGCAGCAAGCATTTCATCTTCATCTTCGTCACTCATAGAGTATGCGATATTCACACTATGATCAGCGATACGCTCTAATTCAGAAAGCATATCAGAGAATAATAAACCAGCTCTTGGCTCACAGTCACCTTTGGCAAGGCGCTTGATATGGTGCTTCTGGTAACGGCGTTCCATCTTATCGATGGAAGCTTCTAAAGCAGCAATCTCAGCAAGTTTATCTTCCTGTGTATTGACACCATCCTGTGCGATAAAAGTTTCTAAAGAAAGTTTTAACAGTTTAGAGACAGCATCATACATTTTTTTGATCTCTTCTTTTGCATCACCAGTAAGACCAGTGTTGTGTTTTAATTCTGTCTTTGTATAGTCTGCAAAGTTCTCAGCATGATCGCCAATTCGTTCGATATCATTGACTACATAGAACATAGAACCTAAGATCTTCTGGTCAGCTAAAGGTAAAGACAACTGGTTTGATTTTACCAGATAATCTGTGATTGCATGACTGACATTGTTGATGTCTTCTTCTCTGTGATAAATCTTGTCAAGATATTCATCAGACTGATTTAAAAATCCTTTGATGGAGCGATCTAAATTTTCCTGTGCCATATCTGCCATACGTTTTAACTCATTTTTAGCCTGAGGAATCATGGCAGCAGGAGATTTTAAGGAAATCTCTGTGATGTACTGTAATTCATTATGATGTACCTTCACGTCTTCTCCAGGAATGATCTTCTCGGTTAATTTAACAACCAAAGGCGTGCATGGGAACATGAATAATACTTCAATGATCTTAAAAGTTGTATGCGCATTCGCAACACTTCGTCCAAGATTTCCACCAGAAATACTTAAGAAGAAGTTTGTGATCGGAGTTAGTGCGATACTAAGACCTGTGAAAATAATGATACTTCCAAATACATTAAATAAGAAATGGATCATCGCAGCACGTTTTGCACCTTTGTTACCACTTAAGCTAGCAAGCAGTGCAGATACACAAGATCCCATATTACATCCAAGGATAATAAAAAAGCAGATTGGAAGGCTTAACAATCCCTGAGATGCCATCAAAAGAACGATACTTACAGTAACAGAAGAACTCTGCAAGATCGCAGTCATGATAAATCCAAACAATACTCCAAGGAAATGGTTATCTAATGTCTGAAGATAAGAGGTGATCAAAGGTGAATCCCTTAACACAGACATAGCACTTGACATGGAAGTTAAACCCATAAATAAAACACCAAATCCAAGAACAACTTCTCCAACTTTCTGAACGGTAGGATTATTCATAAATAATACCATGATAACACCAGCCATCAAAAAGACAGGTGCAACCTCAGAAAGGTTAAAAGATACAAGCTGGGAAGTAACAGTAGTACCAATATTGGCACCAAGAATAACTCCAGCAGCCTGAGACAGGTTCATAAGTCCTGCATTTACAAAGCTTACTACCATAACGGTAGCAGCACTAGAAGACTGGATAATAGCTGTAAAAAAGATTCCGACTAACATACCGGTCAAACGGTTTGTAGTAAATATTTCAAGAATCCGGCGAAGCTTAGCACCTGCAGCTTTCTCAAGTCCATCGCTCATCAGTTTCATTCCATAAAGAAAGAGGCCAAGGCCTCCCATCAGAGCAAGTATGATAGTATAGTCCATACGACGTTTCTCCTTTTTAACAATAACTTAACACAAACTTTACTTTTATTTTACTTTATATAGGACATGCTGACAAGAAAAATTTTGATTTGTAGTTTGAAAGGTAGTCGTTGGGACTGTATATGAGAAAAACGAAATAATCACATAGAAGATCCAGACCATGAAATTTCACTCGCTGTTTTGAATGGTCGCTGATTCGCGATTTGTAAAAAACGCTCTTAAAATCTGCGTGTTGCCACCGAGATAGGATAAATATTTGTTCTTAGCTTATTTCTATCTCTTACAACATTGCACGACTCATTCAAATTTGTTATAATCAAAGATACTGTAAAAATAGAGATGAATTACACAAAGTAGGAGAAACAATAGAATGGAACAGTTAAAGAACGAGTCGTCAAGACAGTACGAATATATGGAAGAAATGAAAAAATGGGTTCAGAAGAAGTCTGAAGAATTAGGAAGAAAATTAACATGCCATGTAACCACATTTGGCTGTCAGATGAATGAGAAGGACTCAGAAAAATTACTAGGAATCTTAGAAACGATCGGATATGAAGAAGTAGAAACAGAAGAAGCAGATTTTCTGATCTTTAATACATGTACAGTTCGTGAGAATGCCAATACAAAGTTATACGGACATTTAGGACAGGTTAAGAAGATGAAAGAGAGAAATCCACAGATGATGATCGGGTTATGTGGATGTATGATGCAGGAAGAGCATGTGATTGAGAAGATTCGTACAAGTTACAAATTTGTAGATATTATTTTTGGAACACATAATATCTTTAAATTAGCAGAATTATTAAAGGCAAGAGTTGATTCCAAAGGAATGATCGTTGATATCTGGAAAGATACAGACCAGATCGTGGAAGATCTTCCAAGTGATCGTAAATTCTCTTTTAAATGTGGAGTGAATATCATGTATGGATGCAATAACTTCTGCAGTTACTGTATCGTGCCATATGTAAGAGGAAGAGAGAGAAGCCGTAAGCCGGAAGATATCGTAAAAGAAGTAAAACAGGTGGTATCAGAAGGTGTCAAAGAGGTTATGCTTCTTGGGCAGAATGTAAACTCTTACGGAAAGACATTAGAAGAACCAATGTCATTTGCCCAGTTATTAAGAGAAGTAGAGAAGGTTGAAGGATTAGAAAGAATCCGTTTTATGACACCACATCCAAAGGATTTATCCGATGATCTGATCGAAGTGATGGCAACAAGTAAGAAGGTCTGCAAACATATGCATCTTCCAATGCAGTCAGGAAGCAGCCGTCTGTTAAAATTAATGAACCGTCATTATACAAAAGAACAGTATGTGGCACTTGCCAAGAAGATTCAGGAGAGAATTCCTGGAGTGTCATTTACAACAGATATCATTGTAGGATTCCCTGGAGAGACAGAGGAAGATTTTGAAGAGACATTAGATGTTGTTAGAGAAGTTGGATTTGACAGTGCATACACCTATGTATATTCCAAACGTTCCGGAACACCAGCAGCAAGCATGGATGACCAGATTGATAAAGATGTCATCAAAGACCGCTTTGACAGACTTCTTGCCTTACTAAAAGAGACATCTGCAAAGAATTGTAAGAAGAAAGTTGGAGATATCGAGAGAGTTCTGATCGAAGAGGAAAATACACATGAAGAAGGAATGTTAACAGGAAGACTGGAAAATAACCTGTTAGTTCATTTCAAGGGATGCAAAGAACAGATCGGTACAATGGCTGATGTCAAATTAGTTGAGGAAAAAGGTTTCTATTATATGGGAGAGCAGATCCATGGCTAAAAAAGGAAAACTTACACCGATGATGCAGCAGTATATGCAGATCAAAGAAGAGAATAAGGACTGTATCTTATTCTATCGTCTCGGGGATTTCTACGAGATGTTCTTTGATGATGCACTGACAGCATCCAAAGAATTAGAGATTACATTAACAGGAAAGAACTGTGGACTTGAGGAGCGCGCACCAATGTGTGGCGTTCCTTATCACGCTGTGGATTCTTATTTAAACAAACTAGTAGAAAAAGGATACAAAGTTGGAATCTGTGAACAAGTGGAAAATCCAAGTCAGGCAAAAGGAATCGTCAAACGAGAGATCGTGCGTATCGTAACACCAGGAACGAACATTTCACAGCAGAGCCTTGACGATGAGAAGAATAACTATCTGATGTGTATCTTTGCAAATGATGGAAGTTACGGAATCTCATTCGTGGATGTTACAACAGGGGATTTCAGAACTACATCCATGGACAGTTTAGCGAAAGTCAGGGATGAGATCTTTAAATTTGAGCCGGCAGAGATCATTTGCAATGATGCATTTTTGATCAGCGGCATGGATTTTGATTACTTAAAAGACAAGATGTCCATCGTGATCTCAAGTATTGAGCCATACCATTTTGATGAAGAACAGGCTCAGGAGCGGATCAAGCGACAGTTTAAAGTAGGAAATTTGGAAGGACTTGGACTTGTGGATTATCCAATGGGTGTGATCGCAACTGGTGCATTGCTTGGATATCTTCACGAGACACAGAAGAGTTCCCTGGATCATCTGATGCATATTGAAGCCTATGAGACAAGTGAATTTATGATCATTGACAGTTCCAGCCGCAGAAACTTAGAACTTTGTGAGACATTACGTGATAAACAGAAAAAAGGTTCTCTCTTATGGGTCTTAGATAAGACAAAGACAGCCATGGGTGCCAGAATGTTAAGAAATATGGTAGAGCAGCCACTGGTTGACAAGAAAAAGATCGAAGAAAGATACGATGCGATCACAACACTTACGAATCAGACGATCGTGAGAGAAGAATTAAGAGAATACTTAAATCCGATTTACGATCTGGAACGTCTGATGACAAAAGTAAGTTACAAGACAGCAAACCCAAGAGATATGATCGCATTTAAAACGTCGCTCGAACTGTTACCAGCGATCAAAACAATCCTTGAAGAATGCAAAGATCCATTATTATCAGGGTTAAGAGAAGATTTAGATCCGCTGGAAGATATTCATGACCTGTTAGAAGATTCTATCATTGAAGAACCACCGCTTGCCATCAAAGAAGGCGGAATCATCAAAGAAGGATTCAAAGATGATATTGATAAATTAAAACGTGCCAAAACAGAAGGAAAACAGTGGTTGATGGAACTTGAGGAAAGGGAACGAGAGAAAACTGGAATCAAGAACTTAAAGATTAAGTTTAATAAAGTATTTGGCTACTATTTGGATGTCACAAACTCCTACAAAGATATGGTGCCGGATTATTATATCCGCAAGCAGACACTGGCGAATTCCGAGCGTTACACAACCGAAGAATTAAACCAGCTGGCAGATACGATCCTAGGTTCCGAAGACCGTCTGTATGCGTTAGAATATGAAACTTATGTTACGATTCGTGAAACATTAGCAGGAGAGATGGAGCGAATCTCAAGAACAGCGAATGTGATCGCGCAGATTGATGCAATGGCATCTCTTGCCTATGTCGCAGAACGCAATCATTTTGTACGTCCAAAATTAAATGTCAGAGGTACAATTGATATCAAAGATGGAAGACACCCGGTTGTAGAACAGGTGATTCCAAATGATATGTTTATCTCTAATGATACATATCTTGATAACAAGAAGAATCGTGTAGCGATCATCACGGGACCAAACATGGCAGGTAAATCAACCTATATGAGACAGGTTGCCCTGATCGTATTAATGGCACAGATCGGTTCCTTTGTACCAGCTGCGAAAGCAAATATCGGTATTGTAGACCGTATCTTTACAAGAGTCGGAGCTTCTGATGACCTTGCTTCCGGACAGAGTACATTTATGGTTGAGATGAGTGAAGTTGCCAATATTTTAAGAAATGCAACAAAAAACAGCTTGCTGATCTTAGATGAGATCGGACGTGGAACAAGTACATTTGACGGGTTATCCATTGCATGGGCAGTTGTGGAATATATCAGTAATTCCAAGCTTCTCGGTGCAAAAACATTGTTTGCAACGCATTATCATGAACTGACAGAATTAGAAGGCAAAATCGACAGTGTACATAACTACTGTATCGCGGTCAAAGAACAGGGAGATGATATTGTGTTCCTGCGTAAGATCGTTAAGGGCGGTGCAGACAAGAGTTATGGAGTTCAGGTAGCAAAACTTGCAGGTGTTCCAGATGCGGTCATCAATCGTGCAAAAGAGATCGCGAGAGAATTAGAAGAACATGACCTGACATCAGGTGCAAAAGATATTCAGCCATATGGAGAAGCCGAACAGTTAAGTTTTTTCAGGGAAAGCGATGAGCCGACGATGGAACATCCATTTATGGCAGAATTAAGGGAAAAAGATCTTTCCGACATGACACCACTGGAAGCATTAAATTACCTGTATGTATTACAGGAAAAGTTAAAGAACGAGGAGTAATTTATGGCGAAGATACAATTACTGGATCAAAAGACAATCGATAATATCGCAGCAGGAGAGGTTATTGAACGGCCGGCTTCTGTTGTAAAAGAACTTGTGGAAAATGCGGTCGATGCCAATGCAAATGCGATCACAGTTGAGATCAAAGACGGCGGAATGACATTGATCAGGGTAACCGATAATGGAATTGGAATCCCAAAAGATCAGATAAAGACTGCATTTTTGCGCCATGCAACAAGCAAGATCCGTTCGGTTGAAGATCTTTTAAGTGTATCTTCTTTAGGTTTCCGAGGAGAGGCATTATCAAGTATCAGCGCCGTTGCACAGGTTGAACTGGTAACGAAGACTGCAGAAAGTTTCAGCGGAGTATCCTATAAGATCTATGGAGGCGAAGAAGAAGCTTTTGATGATATTGGAGCACCTGATGGAACGACATTTCTGGTAAAGAACCTGTTTTATAATACACCAGCAAGAAGAAAGTTCTTAAAGAGTGCGACAACCGAAGCAGGATATGTGGAACAGATGATGGTACACATTGCCTTAAGCCATCCGGAAATCTCCTTTAAATTTATTCATAATAATAAAAATAAGATTTATACTTCTGGAAATGGAAAAGTCAAAGATATCATTTATCATATCTATGGAAGAGACGTGGCAGGAGCGTTGATTCCTGTAGAAGCACAAAATGAAGATGTCAAAGTCACAGGATTTGTAGCAAAACCATATGTTTCCAGAGGAAACAGAAACTATGAGAGCTATTTTATCAATGGAAGATATATTAAGAGTTCGATCATTTACAAGGCGATTGAGGAAGGATACCGTACTTTTACGATGAAGCATAGATATCCTTTTGTGTGCCTTGATTTTAAAATCAATCAGGAATTACTGGATGTCAATGTCCATCCGACGAAGATGGAGATTCGTTTCCGAAATGGAAGAGAGATTTATGAACTGGTTGTGGATACAGTCAGAGCAGCATTGCTTCAGAAAGATCTGGTGCAGGATGTATTAAGAGAGACACCGAAGAAGAAAGAACTGCCGAGGACAAAAGAAGTGAAAAAGCCAGAGCCATTTGAGGTGAACCGAAGGAAAGAAGAGGTTCAGAAGATGGATCAGACGATGAAGAATTTTGCACAAGTTCAGCAAAATCAGACGAATCAGCAAGGGCAAGGTGTGCAGCAGATTGAAAAGCCGTCAGCTGCAGCAAAGGCAGTAGAATATAGAGTAGCACCTGAGGGTATGAAACAAGATCAGTTAAAGAAGGAAACGACAGGAAAGGATGCGATCAAAGAGGCTGCAAAAGGAACTACAGATGTAGAAAAAGAAATTAAGCCAGGACAACAGCCACACACTGTGAAGAAAACACAGACAATCAGCGAATCATCCCAAACCGTAAAGAAACCAACCTACGCAGGTTTAAATTACAACACCCAGAAAAAAGAATTTCCACAATACAAGACCGATGAATTAAGCAGTAACCAGATGACATTAAGAGAAGACCCAGTCTTTTCCGTACAGGCAAGACCTGACCGCAAGATCTTAGGACAGCTCTTTAAGACATACTGGCTGATTGAATACGAAGACCAGTTATTTATCATGGACCAGCATGCAGCACATGAGAAGGTCAATTATGAAAGGCTGATGAAGAATTTCAAAGAAAAAGAAATCTACAGCCAGAGATTAGAACCGCCAATGGTTGTGACGGTTTCCATGATGGAAGCAGAGGCATTAACAAGATACAAAGATGCATTTGCAGGGTTAGGATTTACGATCGAATCTTTTGGCGGAAATGAATATTGTATCCGTGAAGTTCCAGCCAATCTCTATGGAATCGGGGAAAGAGACTTATTTATGGAACTTCTAGATGCAGTCAGTCAGGAAAATGGAACTTTGGATACCGAAGTGATCGCAAGTAAGATTGCGACAATGGCATGTAAGATGTCAATCAAAGGAAACCAGAAAGTATCGTTGATGGAAGTGGAACATCTCTTAGATGAACTGATGGAACTTGAGAATCCATACCAATGCCCACACGGAAGACCAACGATCATCAAGATGAGCAAATATGAGATAGATAAGAAGTTTAAGAGAATTGTGTAGGGAAGTCAGAAAAGGAGGCGCGACGATGACAGATCAGGAATTATTAAATTTAGCAGATAAAGCAAAACAAAAAGCATATGCACCATATTCCAGATTTCAGGTAGGGGCAGCAATCCTTACAAAAGAAGGAAAAGTATTTACAGGATGCAATGTGGAGAATTCTTCTTATGGAGCAGCCATCTGTGCAGAAAGAACAGCAGCAGTCAAGGCAGTCAGTGAAGGATACCATGATTTTGAAGTGATCGCGATCGCATCCAATGGAAGCGATAAAGAAACCGTTTATCCATGCGGAATCTGCCGACAGTTTCTACATGAATTTAATCCAGAACTCAAAGTGATCTGTCAAAGCCCTGATGGATTTGAAACATATCGATTATCAGAACTTATGCCGAAAGGATTTTAAATAGATGAAACCAATGGTAATTTTAACAGGACCGACAGCGGTTGGAAAAACAGAGTTGTCGATCCGATTAGCAAAGATCTTAGATGCAGAAATCATTTCTGCGGACTCTATGCAGGTTTATAAGAAAATGGATATTGGAACTGCCAAGATCATGCCGGAAGAGATGGAAGGAGTCAAACATTATCTTGTAGATGAACTCGACCCGAGAGAAGAGTTCCATGTGGCGAGATTTCAGCAGATGGCAAAGGATGCCCTGAAGGAAATCTATGCAAAAGGCAAGATTCCACTGATCGTTGGTGGAACAGGATTCTATATCCAGAGTCTTCTTTATGACATTGATTTTACAAAAGAAGACGGAGATCAGGAATACAGAAAACAATTAGAAGAAAAAGCAAAAACAGAGGGAAACGACAGTTTATACGAGATGTTAAAGCAGGTCGATCCAAAATCTACAGAAAAGATTCATAAAAATAATGTCAAACGAGTGATCCGTGCATTAGAATTTTATAAATTAAATGGATATCCGATTTCAGAACACAATGAGAAGGAAGCAGCCAAGACTTCCCCATATAATTTCGCTTATTTTGTATTAAATCACAAGAGAGAAATCCTATATGACAGAATCAATCGCCGCGTTGATATCATGGCTGAACAAGGCCTGATCGATGAGGTCAAACGATTAAAAGAAGAAGGCTATGAGAAAGATATGGTTTCCATGCAGGGAATCGGGTATCGTCAGGTGTTTGAATATTTAGAAGGGAATATGTCACTGGAAGATACGATCGAACAGATTAAGAAAGACACCAGACATTTTGCAAAGCGCCAGCTGACTTGGTTTGGAAGAGAAAAAGAAGTTGTTATGGTCGACAAGTCAAAATTTGGATCAGAAGATGAAATTTTAACATACATGCTTACAATATTAAAAGAAAAGGGGATCTACGATGGATCAGTTAAAGAACTATTATAAAGAAATGGGAGTCGATGAGAAAGTCTTCGACTACGCACAGGAAGTGGAAAAAGGGTTAAAAGACCGTTTTGAAAAATTAGATGCTATCGCACAGTTAAACCAGATCAAAGTGTTAAATGCCATGCAGAAACACCAGATCGCGGAGATGCATTTAGGTGGTACAACAGGGTATGGATACAATGATTCCGGAAGAGAAGCTGTAGAAGCGTTGTATGCAGACGTTTTTGGAACAGAAGATGCACTCGTAAGACCACAGATCACATGTGGAACCCACGCATTGGGACTTGCATTATCAGCCAATCTTCGTCCAGGAGATGAGATTCTTGCAATTTCAGGAAAACCATATGATACCTTAGAAGAAGTGATCGGAATCCGCGAATCCAAAGGTTCTCTGAAAGAATATGGGATCACATACGCACAGGTTGATCTGTTAGAAGATGGAAGTTTTGATTTTGAAGGCATCAAAAATGCGATCAATGATAAGACAAAACTCATTCATATCCAGAGATCCAAAGGATATGCGACAAGACCAACCTTATCCGTCGATGTGATCGGGGAAGCGATCGCATTTGTCAAAGAGATCAACAAAGATCTGATCGTGATGGTTGATAACTGTTATGGCGAATTTGTCGAGGAAAAAGAGCCATCTGAAGTTGGAGCTGATATGATCGTAGGTTCCCTGATCAAGAATCCAGGTGGAGGTCTTGCACCGATCGGTGGTTATATCTGCGGAAGAAGTGATCTGATCGAACAGTGTGCATACAGACTTACAACACCGGGACTTGGAAAAGAAGTAGGGGCAAGTCTGGGAGTTAACCGTCAGTTTATCCAAGGATTCTTTATGGCACCAACGGTTGTCAATGCGGCAGTCAAAGGAGCAATCTTTGCAGCAAACCTTTATGAAAAATTAGGATTTAAAGTTATTCCAGACGGCAAAGAAGACCGTCATGACATCATTCAGGCAGTGGAATTCCATGATCCGGAGAAACTGATCGCATTTTGTGAGGGAATCCAGAAGGCATCTCCGATTGACAGTCATGTAACACCGATTCCATGGGACATGCCGGGATATGACAGTCAGGTGATCATGGCAGCAGGAACTTTTGTATCTGGTGCATCCATTGAGTTAAGTGCAGATGGACCAATGAAAGAACCATATGCAGTCTATTTCCAGGGAGGACTTACTTATCCTCATGCAAAATATGGAATTATCATGTCACTTCAGAGAATGGCAGAAAAAGGATTGGTTGAAATTCCAGAGGCATAAGAAAATAAGAAAAATTTAAGGAAAACAACGGTTTGATTTCTATACATAAAAGAAAAGTTATGATAAACTTTATAGATGGGAAATGTTTTTGATTCCAGAGATTTTTTTCGCCGGAAAGGATCAGATATGGAGAAAAAACATCAGACATTAAAGGAATTACCGGTTTCGGAAAGACCTTATGAAAAGTTTGAAAAAAGTGGAGCAGAGGCTTTGTCAGATGCAGAATTGCTGGCAATGGTCTTAAGAAGTGGGACGAAGGATCTGACGGCAGTTGATCTTTCAAAGAGGATTCTGGCGATACATCCTTTTTACGAAGGAATTCTTGGAATCTGTCACACTTCCAAAGAGGAATTACAAAAGATACCGGGGATCGGGAAGGTAAAGGCAATGCAGATTCTTTGCATTGCGGAACTGTCCAAACGGTTAGCCCAGTCGAAAGTAGAAGATAAGATAAGTTTTCATGATCCGTCATCTATTGCAGATTATTATATGGAACAGATGCGGCATTTAAACAGAGAAGAGATGATTTTAATTTTCTTTAATGGGAAGAATAAAGTTATCAAAGAACTTAAAGTTTCTGTTGGAACAGTGAATCAGACAGTGGCATCTCCGAGAGAATTATTTCTTGAGGCATTGCGGTGTGAGGCGGTATCCGTTCTCATGATTCACAATCATCCGTCAGGAGATCCGACACCGAGCAGGCAGGATATCCTGACAACCAAACGGATGAAAGAAGCGGGAGAATTTCTTGGGATACCACTTTGTGATCATATTATCATTGGAGACAGGACGTATATAAGTTTTCGGGAAGAACACATGATATAAGGAGCATAAGAATGAAAACGACACAGTTAGGAATTGAACTAGGAAGCAGACACTTAAGAGTTACTGCACCAAATAAAGAAGAATTTTTAAAGATTAAGAACATGATCGCTTTTGATGAAGATGATAAAGTCAAAGCGATCGGTGATGAAGCATTTGATATGTACGAGAAACAGCCATATAGTGTAAGAGTCATAAAACCTATGGAACATGGAGCGATTTCAGATTACACGAATATGAGATATTTACTTGGAACAGTGCTTGACCAGTATTTTAAACGGGTCCATAAGCCAAAGCTGTGGATTGCGGTTCCAGTAGATATTACGAATGTAGAGAAACGTGCATTTGATGATCTTGCGTGGGAAGCAGCAGGAAAGGTAAAGGAGATCAGCCTGATCGAGAAACCGATTCTTGCAGCAATTGGAAGTGGAATCAATGTAGATGCCCCATGTGGCAATATGATCATTGATATTGGTGCAGGAACAACAGAGATTTCCGTGATCTCCTTAGGAGGCATTGTGGAAAGCAGATTACTGCCGTATGGAGGAGATCAGATTGATGAATGGATCAAAGATTATGTAAAGAAGAATTACAAATTAGAGATCGGTATGAAGAATGCCAGACGTTTAAAGATGGCATATGCACAGGATGAGACAGAGGAAGAGATTTCAATCAAAGGAAGAGATATCGTAAGTGGACTTCCAAAAGAAGTAAAGATTCCTACGATGATCGTAGAGGAGAAAGCAAGAGATCAGATTCGTGAGATCTGTATGCAGGCCAAAGCGGTGCTGGAAGTTGTGACACCAGAACTGGCAACAGATATCGTGAATGAGGGGATTTATGTATCTGGCGGAGCATGCGGATTTTCAAAGACAGAGGAGTGGATTAGGGAAGAACTGAAAGTGACAGTTCATATCAAGCCAGAACCACAGGATCATGTAATTTTAGGAATGCAGTCATATTTAAAACAAAGTAAATGATGAAATGAGGACAGATGTATGAAATTGCAAAAGAAAAAATTTAATTCAAATCATCTGCTGGTGATCTTTATCGTAGTATGTGGATTATTAGCAGGGATCAGTGTTTTTGCAGGTGGAGTGCTGACACCGGTAAAGAATGTATTTTTTACAGTGTTATCCCCGATGCAGAAAGGCATCAACTCAATCGGGAATTCTGTTTTTTCCTGGAATGAGAATGCAAAAAGCAAACAGGCACTGAAAGCAGAGAATGAGAAGCTTCAGGAGAAGGTGGACGCATTAAAGATGCAGAACCGTGTGCTGGAGCAGAATCAGGTAGAACTTGAACGTCTGCAGGATCTGCTGAAATTGAAGAAAAAATATAAGAAATATCATACAGTCGGAGCCAGAGTCATCAGTAAAGGATCAGAAAACTGGTTTGACATTTTTCTGATCGATAAAGGAAGCAAAGATGGACTTAAGAAAGATATGAACGTGATCGCAGGAAATGGTCTGGTAGGAATCGTCTACGACGTATCCGCACATACAGCAAAAGTACGAACGATCATCAATGATACAAGCATGGTCAGTGCCATGTTCTTAAAGACCAATGATTCATGCATCGTAAATGGAAGTCTTGATACAATGGAAGATGGATATCTGGAAGTTGTATATATCAGCAAAGATGCGAAAGTTAAGAATGGAGACGAGCTGGTAACATCATATGTAAGTTCAAAGTTTAACGAAGGTATTACGATCGGTAAGGTATCAGATATCAAACTTGATTCTACCAAGCTTACGAAGACGGCAAAAGTCACACCGATCGTTGATTTTAAGCATTTAAAAGAAGTTCTGGTTATTACAGATCTTAAGAAAACAGAGAACCTTGATACAGGAACAAAGGAATAACAGGTGGAGATATGAAGATTAAGAGAGTTTTATTTTATGTAATATCTGTGCTGGTCTGCTTCCTTTTACAGACCTCGGTGTTTAATTTTTTAAAACTTGCAGATGTTATGCCTAATATCTTATTGATCCTGACAGTTACGATGGCCTTTATCAGAGGAAAGAAAGCAGGGATCGTTGTAGGTTTTGTGTGTGGCCTGCTGATTGATATATTCTCTGGAAGTGTGCTTGGACAGTATGCATTTGTATACATTATGTTTGGATATGTGAATGGCTGGTTTCATGCATATTTTTATGAGGATGATATTTTACTTCCAATTGGTCTGCTGACAGCGAATTCACTTGTGTACAGTTTTGTGATCTTTTTCTTTTTCTTTGCATTAAGAGGAAGACTTCAGTTCTTTTCTTATTTATTTAAGGTTATGATTCCGGAAGCAGTTTATACAGGAATCGCAGCATTGATCATTTATAAGATATTGTTAGAGATTGATATCAGGATCAGATATGGTGAAAAAAGGAGTATGTTCTAGTGTTACGAAAAATTTACGAGAAAGCAGATAAATTATTAGCAAACCGTCTGATTGCGTTGATCGTACTGATCGCAGTCCTTTACTGCGTATTGATCGGAAGAGTTTTTGTGCTTCAGATCGTGGAAGGACAGTCTCATAAGCAGGATTTTACATACAAAGTACAAAAGACGGTCAAGACATCTGGTACAAGAGGAAATATCTACGATGTGAATGGAAAACTGCTGGCATACAATAAACTGGTTTACACAGTAAATTTTCAGAATGATAGTGCATTCCAGACACTTGCCAAGCAGAATGGGACATCAGAGAATTATGAGAAGAATGAAGTGATCTATAAAGTGATCAAGATTCTCGAACATAATGGAGATTCATTTATCAATGATATTCCAATCGAATATACAGGAAGCGGAAAGTTAAGATTTACAGAGACAGGATCAAGACTTAAGAAATTTAAGAGAGATGTTTTTGGAATCGGAAGCGACACTTCTGATCTTTCACAGTCCGAGAAGGAATTACGAAACAAACAGCTCAATGCGACAGCAGAAGAGGTTTTTCAGTATTTAAGAGATGGAACGATGGGATCATCTGGTACTGGAAAGATGTTTGATATCGACAAGAAATATTCCAAGGAAGATGCGTTAAAGATCATGTCTGTGAGATACAGTGCATTTTTGAGCAGATATTCACAGTATATGAAGGTTACGATCGCGAATGAGATCAACAGCAAAAGTATTGCAGAGATCAAGGAAAGAAGTTCAGAACTTCCGGGAATTGATATTGATACAAAGTCTATTCGTGTATATAATAAAAGCGAGGCTATGTCTCATATTATAGGATATACAGGAACGGTCAATACAGACGAACTGGAGACTTATAACAAAGGAAAGAAAGAAGAAGATAAAGACTACTATTCCAGTGATGAGACAGTCGGAAAGGCTGGTGTGGAGAAACAGTTTGAGAAATATCTCCACGGAGACAGTGGAAGCAAGACATTAGTGGTTAATAATGTAGGAAAGATCGTAGAGACGACAAAGACGGTCAAATCCGGAACAGGAAACAATATTACATTATCGATCGACAGTGAGCTTCAGGAGTATGTATACAATCTTCTGGAGAAGAAGATCGCAGGAATCGTATTATCCAAGCTTACAAGTTCAGACAGTGCAGGAAATGACCGTGAGAATATCATGATACCGATCAAGAAGGTCTATTACTCATTCATCGGAAACAGCGTCATCGACCTTGAGAATCTCAACGGTAACAAGGCAACATCGTATGAGAAGAAGATGTACAGAAAGATTCAGCGCCTTGAAGATGCAGCGATTCAGACATCAAAGAATCTGGTGTTGAATGGAAAGAAAGCTTATAAGGATGAAAGTGATGAGAAACAGGCATATTCATCCTATGTATACAGTCTGCTGTCAAGCAAGAAGGTTCTCTTAAGCAGTTCCATTGATACGACAGATAAGACATATCAGCGCTGGAAAGACGAGAAGATCAGTTTAAGTGAATTTTTAAGATATGCGGTGAATAAGGAATGGATTGATATTTCTTCCTTAAACATCAGCAGCAAGTATAATGATACAGAAGAGATCATGAAGGCATTGGCAGTTTACGTTGAGGATGCACTGGTTGATGCAGATGATTTTGATATGACAGTCTGCGAGCAGAGTATCATGAAAGGTAAATTAAGCGGCAGGGAAGTATGTCTTCTGCTTTACGAACAGGGAATCCTTAAGAAGAAAGGCGACAGTGATTATTCTGCATTGAAATCAGGATCTTTAAACAGCTACGATTTTATCCGCAAGAAATTAAAAAGTTTACAGATCACACCGGCACAGATCGGAATGGACCCATGTTCAGGTTCTGTTGTTATCACGGATTCAAAGACTGGAAAAGTAAAAGCACTTGTAAGTTACCCCGGATATGACAGCAATCGTCTGTCAAATGGAACAGATTCCGGATATTACAGACAGCTTGCCAATTCCGCATCAACACCATTATATGATCAGGCATTAAAACATAAGACAGCGCCAGGATCTACATTTAAGCCATTATCAGCATTGGCGGGTCTGAATGAGAAGGTTATTACAACAAGTACAGTCATCAATTGTACAGGATTATACGACAAGATCACTCCTCCAGCCAAATGCTGGAAGTATCCAGACCGCCATGGAGCAAGAAAAGTATCCACAGCGATCGAAGCATCTTGTAATTATTTCTTTTATGAAGTAGGATATAGATTAGGAGACAAATCAGGTTCTTACAGTAGTAAGGAAGGATTGAAATATCTGGAAAAATATGCGACAGCTCTAGGACTGAACAAGAAGTCTGGAATTGAACTTGACGAGTCATCACCACAGGTTTCTGATGAGACTTCTGTACGTTCAGCCATTGGACAGGGACGTAACAGTTTTACACCAAGCCAGATATCGAATTATGTGACAACCTTATCAAACAGAGGTACTGTATATGATCTTAGTATCATGGATAAGATCACAGATGACAATGGAAAGACAATCAAGAAATATGGTGTGAAGAAGGTCAGACAGGTTCATTATGATACGAAGTACTGGGATGCAGTACAGACAGGAATGAGAGGCGTAGTTAACGGAAAGGACAGTTCTGTAAGCAGTATTTTCAAAGGATTGAAAGTAAAGATCGCAGGAAAGACTGGTACAGCACAGGAGAATAAGAAACGTCCAAACCACGCATTGTTCATTTCTTACGGACCATATGAGAAACCGGAGATCACGACAACGGTTGTTATTCCGTTTGGTTATACTTCATCCAATGCCGCATCTACGGCAAAGGATATCTATGAATATTATTTTGCAAATGATAAGACGAAGAAGAAGTTGGAGAAGAATAATAAATCAGTCACAGAAACCAATGTAGGTACTGCGGGAGACTAAGAAAAGAAGAGAGGAATCGTATGAATCATCCGGTATTGCTAAAAGGAAACAGCATCGGGCTTACCATGGTGCTGGATCCAGAGATGAAGTTTGAACAGCTCAAAGCTGCTATTTGTGAGAAGTTTACACAGGCAAAAGATTTCTTTAACGGACAGACTCAGATCGCATTGAAGATCGAAGGCAGGAAACTTACTTCGCCACAGCTTGAAGAAGTTTTAGGAATTATTGCTGAAGAAACAACATTGACGATCGCATATGTCATAGAAGACGATAAGATCATGGAGACATCATTCAAAGAGGCATTAAGGAAACTTGAGGAGAAAGAACAGAAACGTTCAGATTCTTTGATCGATGAGAGGAGAAAAGGAGACGGACAGTTTTACCGGGGAACTCTTAGATCCGGACAGAGTCTTGAATCTGACGGCAGTGTTGTTGTCGTTGGAGATGTGAACCCGGGAGCATCTGTAAGTGCCAAAGGAAATGTGGTTGTCCTTGGATGTGCCAAAGGATATTTAAGCGCAGGAAACGGCGGGGATGACCATGCATTTGTTGCGGCACTGGACATGCAGCCGATGCAGATCCGTATCGGAAACCATATAGCAAGAAGTGCAGACGGAGAGCCAGAGAAGAAGAAAAAATTCTTTGGAAGATCAAAAAACAATGATAACCAGCCGATGGAAGCACAGATTGCATTTGTTGAAGATGAAAATATTTATATCGAGCCCATATCAAAAGCGCTCTTAAATGAAATCATAGTATAGTGAATGGAGGAAATTAAAATGAGTGAAGTTATCGTAATCACATCTGGAAAGGGTGGCGTTGGAAAGACAACAACCACTGCCAATGTGGGAACAGGATTAGCGAAGGAAGGAAAGAAAGTCGTACTGATCGATACAGACATCGGACTTCGTAATCTGGATGTTGTCATGGGGCTTGAAAACAGAATCGTTTATAATCTGGTAGATGTTGTGGAAGGAAACTGCAGAATCAAACAGGCAATGATCAAAGATAAGAAATATCCAAATCTTTTCTTATTACCATCAGCACAGACAAGAGATAAGACATCCGTAACTCCAGAACAGATGTCAAAACTTGTAGAAGAATTAAAAGATGAATTTGATTATATCATTCTTGACTGCCCAGCTGGAATTGAACAGGGATTTAAGAATGCGATTGCAGCAGCAGACAGAGCGCTGATCGTTACAACACCAGAAGTTTCAGCAATCCGTGATGCAGACCGCATTATTGGTTTATTAGAGGCGAATGACATACATAAGATCGATCTGGTCATCAACAGAATCCGTATGGATATGGTAGAAAGAGGAGACATGCTTTCAAAAGATGACGTGCTTGATATTCTTGCAGTAGATCTGATCGGAATCGTTCCAGATGATGAAAACATCGTTATTTCTACAAACCAGGGAGAGCCGCTGGTTGGAAGCAATACACCAGCTGGAAAAGCTTACCAGAACATTTGTGACCGTGTGATGGGAAAAGAAGTTCCATTTATGGAGATTACAGGACCAACATTCTTCCAGAGACTTGCACATGTATTTAAAAAGTAGAGGGGAGATAAGAGATGGGTTTTTTTGATAATTTTTTTAAGAAAAAGAGTTCAGGCGAAGTGGCAAAAGACCGTTTGAAACTGCTGCTTGTTTCAGACAGATCAAACTGTTCTCCTGAGACGATGGAACTGATCAAAAATGACATCATAAAGGTAATCTCCAAATATATGGAGATCGACCCGGACGGATTGGATATTCAGATTACACAAAACAGCGAAGAATCCGAAGGACCGGCATTATATGCCAACATTCCGATTCGTGAGCTTAGAAAATAATATTGGAGAAAGAACATGCTGCGAAATTACCGACTGCAAAATTACAATTTCAAACTCGTATTTAATGTGCTTGTACTGATGGCAATGGGACTTGTATTTATTCATAGTGCGAACCCTTCCTTTGTTGTAAAGCAGGCACTTGGTATTACGATGGGACTGGGAATCATATTTGTCGTATCACTGATTGATTTTCAGGTATTTACAAGAAATGCAGAATTATTGTATATTTTTAATGTAGTCATGCTGATTGGCGTTAAATTATTTGGAAAAGATGTAAACGGAGCCAAAAGATGGTTTTCTCTTGGACCGTTAGGAACATTTCAGCCATCAGAACTTAGTAAAGTGATTATGATCATTGTGATCGCAGCATTCCTTGCGAAACATCAGGATGATCTTAATGAACCAAAGATTCTTGGAAAGCTGGCACTGATATGTGCTGTGCCGCTGTTTTTGATCTTGAAACAGCCAAGTCTTTCCTCAACACTTGATATTTGCTTTATCATTCTGGGAATGATCTTTATGGCAGGATTGTCCTCCAAGCTGATCGTTCGCGTTCTGATCATTGGAGTACCGCTTTTAGCAATCTTTTTATGGTATGTGCAGACACCGGGACAGATTTTGTTAGAGCCGCATCAGGTGGCCAGAATCATGTCATTTTTACATCCAGAGAACTATGCAGATTCGACTGCACTTCAGACAAGCAATTCAATTATGGCAATTGGTTCGGGCGGCTTGTTTGGAAAAGGTTTCGGAAGCAATACGATATCCAATGTATCAGCCAGTGACGTGAATCTGGTATCCGAGAATCAGACAGACTTTATCTTTTCGGTTATTGGAGAAGAATTCGGGTTTGTTGGATGCGTGATCCTGATCGTCATTTTTGCATGTCTTGTATACCAGTGCATGAATGTGGCGAAGAAATCAGGAAATCTGATCGGCACTTATGTTGCGGTAGGAGTTGCATGTTATATGGGATTCCAGTCGTTTATCAATATTGCAGTTGCGACAGGAACCATGCCAAATACAGGACAGCCGCTGCCATTTATCAGTTATGGATTAAGTTCATTGATGTCCGCATCGATCGCGATCGGAATGGTACTGAATATATATTTACAAAGAAAAAGACATTAGGAGGTTCTATTTATGAATGTAGGATTAGTTGCCCATGATGGGAAAAAGAACCTGATGCAGAATTTATGTATTGCATATCAGGACATTTTAAAAAAACATAAATTATATGCAACAAGCACGACTGGACAGATGATCGAAGATGTTGCCAATTTAAAGATTCATAAGCTTCTTGCAGGGCATTTTGGCGGAATGCAGCAGATGGGAGGCAAGATATCCAACAATGAAATAGACCTCTTGATTTTTTTACAGGATCCGTCAAACAAGAAGAGAACACCGGATTTTTACAATGTATTGAATCTGTGTGACCAGTATAATATTCCATGTGCTACCAATCTTCCAACAGCGGAAGTATTGATCCTTGCACTGGATCGAGGAGATTTGGATTGGAGGAATATGTATAAATAGACTGTCAGGTGACGGTCTTTTTTTACAAAGAATAAGAAGATGAAGAAATTAATTTGTATAATTATGTCGGTCATGATGGTAGCGATGTCTGGATGCCAGACAGCAAAAGCCGCATCATCACTCGATTATGAACAACATTATAAGACAACAGGAACAGCACTCAAAGAATCTGCACTGTCTGATAACTGGGAATCAAAAGGTTCCAAGGTTGCAGTTGTATCAAAACAGAAAGCAGATAATGAAGAATATCTTGATGCCAAAGAAGTGCTGTTAGTTAATAACACAAAGAATAAAGTACTGGTAAGCCAGAAAGTATTTGACCAGGCATATCCGGCAAGTACAACAAAGATCATGACAGCATTGTTAACATTGGAGAATTTAAAATTAAGCAAAGTTGTTATGATCAAGCACGACATCACATTTCCAGACGGAGCAGCCGTAGCAGTGCATCTCAAAAAAGGAGATAAGATCACAGTGGAAGCCCTGCTTAATGCACTGATCATTATGTCAGCTAATGATGCAGCTGTAGCCTTGGGAGAAGAAGTTTCTGGAAGTCTGCCAAAGTTTGTGAAATTAATGAATAAACGTGCGAAAGAATTGGGGGCAACGAATACACATTTTGCAAATCCGAATGGATTACATTTGGCAAATCATTATTCTACAGCCTATGACCTGTATCTGATCTTTAAGGAAGTAGCAAAACATAATGAATTTTTCAATATTGCAGGAAAACCAAGCAGCAGGATTGAATATACAGGATCAAAAGGTCAATTAAAGATTTATGATATGGCATCTACCAATCAGTATATTGCAGGTACTTATACATTACCAAGCAATGTATATATGATCGGTGGAAAAACAGGTACAACAACACAGGCAGGTTCCTGTCTGATCCTGCTTACAAAGAATAAAGACGGAGAAGAATTTATCTCTGTGGTATTAAAAGGTGTAACAAAGTCAGCACTGTACCACACAATGACAGATATTTTATCAAAGGAAAACTAACATGGAACGATATAAAACTTACAGTGGACACTTAAAAGAATTATATGGAGAGAAAGTATACAAGTTACCAGTGAATCTTCCGGTGACTTGTCCGAACCGTATGGATGGAGACGGGTGCAGTTTTTGTGGAGGAGTCGGAACAGGATTTGAAGCAATGAATTGCGAGACCTCTGTAAGTGAACAGCTATTAACGACAAAGGAAAAGATAGCGAAACGTTACAAAGCAAAGAAATTTATTGCTTATTTCCAGAATTACACGAATACATTTCTTCCAGTAAAACAATTAGAGCAATATATGACGGAAGCAGCAGAGACTGAAGATATTGTTGGAATTTCAATATCTACAAGACCAGATTGTATCACAAGGGAATATCTTGACTGCATGAAGAAGATTTCAGATACTTATGGAGTTAAGATATCCATAGAATACGGACTGCAGACAGTGAATTATAAGACACTGGAGAGAATTAACAGAGGACATACGCTGGCAGAATATCTGGAAGCAGTATTGATGACAGCTTCATACGGATTTGAAATCTGCACACATATCATTCTGAATCTTCCAGGAGATGATATGAGAGATGTCATAGAAACAGCAAAGATCCTGTCAGTGCTTCCGGTACAGATCGTAAAATTACATTCTTTGTATGTACCAAAAGGATCAAGACTGTACAAAGAATTTGAGGAAGGAACGGTAACAATGTGTTCTTCCCAGGAATATCTGGAAAGACTTGTGGCGTTTATCAGTTATGTAAGGAGTGACATGGTGATTGAACGATTGTTCAGCCGTGTACCAAAAGAAGATGCATCATTTTCAAACTGGGGGATCAGCTGGTGGAAGTTAAAAGACCAGTTTGATGCAATGATGGAAGAGAGGAATCTTACGCAGGGATGTAAGGCAGATTATCAAAACGGGGCAGCACTCAGGCGATGGAGGATTTGTTAAATGGCAAAAAAACGACAACGAAAAATACGCTGGAATATAGGAATGATCATATTTGCGGTAATTTTTGTTTATATCGTGATCAACGTCATTATATTTATGGGCAAGAAGAAACTGAGTGTATATAAAGTTACCGAGGATAAGATCACAAACACATTATCCTTTACAGGAATCGCAGTCAGGGATGAACAATTGCTTGAAACATCCCAGTCCGGCTATATTACATATTATGTAGAAGAAGGAAAACGAATCAAGAAAGACGGGACTGTTTTTACAGTCGACAAAGACAAGAAAGTTCAGGAGACATTTGCAGAGAAGGTGGAAGAACTTCAGAAGAAGTCAGATGTGATGGATGATGACGAAGTTTCCCGCAAGATTAATGAGTATCAGTCAGTATACAGTGATCATAATTTCTCAGAAGTGTATGATCTCAAATACGACCTTAAGAATGCAATTTTAAATGTCAACGAAGATGCGATGAAGAAGGTCATTGCGGCAGTGCAGGACAGTATGGGAACAGAAAGTTTTCAGACACAAAAAAGCACGTCAAGCGGTGTGGTAGAATTCTATTCAGATAATTTTGACGGGAAGAAGGCAGATGAGATCAAGGCATCTGATTTTGACCAGACAACATACCGAAAGAAAAAATATAACACAGCGGATAAAGTTAAGAAGAATAAAGTTGTTGCAAGGATCAACAAGAGCGAGAAATGGCAGATTGTGATACCGCTCAAAGAAGAACAGTATAAGATGCTCAAAGATAAGACAGAAGTATCAGTTCGTTTCCTGCAGGATCAGAATAAAGCGACAGCTTCTGTAGAAACAGTCAAAAAAGGCAAGAATTATTTTGGCTATTTAAAATTCAATGATTATGCAGTACGCTATTTGAGTGAACGTTTCCTTGAAATTGATGTGACATTAGACTCCTATAAAGGACTTAAGATTCCAAATACAGCGATCGTTAAGAAGAAATTTTATCAGGTTCCCGTCAAATACCTCACAAAAGGGGATAACAGCATGACGGAACAGTTCGCAGTGCGAAGTACTGATAAGAATGGAGAAGTAACAGTGGAACAAAAAACTTACACCATTTACGGCAGAAGTGAAAGATACTGTTATCTCGATCCTGATGAAGTAGGAGAGAATATTGTGCTGCAGGCGATGGATTCCAATCAGACATTTCTGATCGAGAAGAAAAAGACACTGCAGGGTGTATATTGTACGAACCGTGGTTATGCAGACTTTAAACCAATCGATATTCTGACACAGAAAGATGATTACTCGATCATAGCCAATGATACGAGTCAGGGCATCAGTGCGTATGACTTTATCGTACTGGATGGATCGACGATCAAGGAGAATCAGATTATTTACTAAATGACATTACAAATCAATCAACAGAAAGAAGGAAGAAATATGCTGATAGAACGTTATAATGAAGTGAAGGAACATGTCAAAGAAGCCTGTGAACGTGCAGGACGTGATCCGAGAGAGGTTACAGTCATTGCCGTCAGTAAAACAAAGCCATTAGAGATGGTAGAAGAATTAAGAAAAGAAAAAGTACTGGATTTTGGAGAAAATAAAGTACAGGAGATCAGAGACAAATATGCTAATATCAGCTGGCCGGTAAGATGGCATCTGATCGGACATCTGCAGACAAACAAGATCAAATACATTGTAGATAAAGTGGCGCTGATCCATTCTGTGGATTCTGTAAAACTGGCACAGGCCATTGATAAAGAAGCAGCAAAACATGATGTCAAAGAAGTTCCAATTCTGATTCAGGTTAATTTTGCACATGAAGATACAAAGTTTGGTCTTGATCCAAAAGATGTAGAAGATGTGATCAAAGAGGTTTCAAAACTTGAGCATGTAAAGATCAAGGGACTCATGCAGATCGCACCATTTGTCGATGATCCAGAGGATAACCGCCAGTATTTTCGTGCGATGAAGCAATTATCTGTTGACATCAAGAACAAAAACTTTGATAATGTAGATATGAGTATACTTTCCATGGGTATGACGAATGACTACGAGATCGCGGTAGAAGAGGGCGCGACAATGGTCAGAGTAGGTACAGCAATATTTGGAGAGCGTAATTATAACATATAGCGGAGGAAGATTGATGAAAGGTACAGTTGACAAATTACTGAACTTTATGAAGCTGACAGAAGACGAAGAATACGAAGAAGAGTATGAAGAATACGAAGACGATGAAGAAGAGGAAGAGCCAGAGAAAGTAGGTTTTTCATTCTTTAAGAAAAAAGAAAAGGAACCGGTGGAAGAATCTGAAGAAGAAGTAAGCCAGCCTTTTGATCATGCATTAAGCAGAGAAGAGAAGAAGAGAAGATTTACAAGTACCGGAAGCAAGGTGATATCCATGAATGGACGAGGAGTAGAAGTCTACGTTATCAAACCACAGGATTTTGCAGAAGCACAGACAGCAGCAGATCTCTTGAAGAAAGGAAGAACTGTTGTGATCAATTTAGAAGGTGTAGAACTTACGGTTGCACAAAGAAGCATCGATTTTATCGGAGGGGCGACTTATGCGATCAATGGTTCCCTGCAGGCAGTATCCAACAATATTTTTATCGCAGCACCAGACAGTATTGAAGTCAGTGGAGACCTGAAGAGTGAGATCATGAATGAGAATACGATCTCACCACAGTTGAAGTAAACATGAAGGAAGAAGAATTATTAAAGAAACGACTTTTGGAACTGGCAGACAAATCATACAGCCAGAATGTTTACACACATACACATTTTTTAAATGAATACGAGCAGAGCATCTATCAGGATATGAAGAAAGAACTTGATTATGCTCATCCACAGCTTGTCGGAGGCCATGAGCATTTTACCAGAGCTGTGGTAATGTTTGGTTCGAGAGATTTATTTGGTTATGAGGGTGAGATTCCATTGGCATGTGCCAGGATCTCACCTGTTTTTGATAAATTCGCAGAAACATTAAGCCACAGAGATTATCTTGGGGCATTGATGAACCTTGGGATTGAGCGTCATCTGATCGGAGATATCCTTGTGGATGAGAAATGTGCTTATATTTTTTGTATGCCGCACATCATGGATTTACTGAAAGAACAGTTAGGACAGGTCAGGCATACAAGAGTATCAGTGGAAGATGTCGTATGGGAAGAAACAGGATACGTCCAAAAGTATAAGAAAAAAGAAGGATTTGTGGCATCTATGCGGCTGGATGTTCTGGTGTCACAGGCATATGGACTTTCAAGAACATCAAGTGATAAGCTGTTAAAAGCCCAGAAAGTATTTCATAATGGAAGACTCTGCATATCAGCAGGACAGAAGATCAAACAGGGCGATATCATATCTGTCAGAGGATATGGAAAGTTTCTGGTAGAAGATCTGGGCAAAACATCAAAAAAAGGCCGGCAGTTTCTTACACTGGCGATCTTTCAATAGGAGGAATATATGATTACACCAGTTGAAGTGTTAGGAAAAGAACTAAGAAGAGGATTTGGTTATAAAGCAGTTGAGGTAGATGAATTTTTAGAAGATCTTGCGAAAGATTACGAAAAGATTTATAAAGAAAACAATGAACTGAGGGAGAAAGTATCTGCACTGACAGAGAATTTAGCCCACTACCGAACGATTGAAGAATCATTAAAAAGAGCATTAGTTCTTGCAGAAGAAACATCCAAAGAGACAATTGAGAATGCAACACAGAAAGCCCAGACATTAGAAGCCGAAGCATCAAGAAATGCAAAAGAGCTTGTTTCACAGGCACAGGCAGAAGCAGATAAGATCAGAACAAGTGCCAAGGAAGATTTCAAAGAAGAAAAAGAAAAGCATGAACAGATGATCAAGAACTATCAGGAGCTGATCCGAAAGTTAGAAAGTGATTATCAAAGCTATAAAGCAAGAATGAAACAGTTTATCAATGGCCAGATGGATATTTTAAATAACCCTGTATATGAGATGGAATTTCAGATCGCAGGAGAGAAAAAAGAGGAGGAGCAGGATAAGGATCATGAACAATTTGGAAAAGAACAGTAAGATTGAGATTCGAACAGACGGCAGAAAATCCTATGATATTATTTTAAGAGATTCGTTTGATGATTTACTAAATCAGATGGAATTTCTTGAGATTGAGCATAAGAAAGTATGTATTGTGACAGAAAGCAATGTAGCTCCATTTTATTTAAGCAAGATGTATGATCTGATTGATTCAAAAGCTTCCAAGACGATCACATTCAGTTTCGAGGCTGGAGAGAAACACAAGCAGTTAAAGACGATCGAGGCATTGTATGAAGAATTGATCATCAATCATTTTGACCGCCAGGATCTTCTGATTGCTTTGGGCGGTGGTGTTGTTGGTGATATGACAGGATATGCAGCAGCGACATATCTTCGAGGAATTGACTTTGTACAGGTTCCAACAACCTTATTATCACAGGTAGACAGCAGCATTGGAGGAAAGACAGGAGTCGATTTCCTTCAGTATAAGAATATGGTTGGTGCATTCCATCAGCCAAAGCTTGTATATATCAATACATCAACACTCAAATCTTTGCCAGAGAGAGAATATTTTTCCGGAATGGGAGAAGTTATCAAACATGGACTGATCAAAGATGTACAGTATTATAACTGGATCAAGGATAACATCAAAGCGATCAAAGAAAGAGAACACGAAGCTGTAAGAGAGATGATCTATCAAAGCTGTCTGATCAAAGGCGGTGTTGTAGAGCGTGATCCAAAAGAAAAAGGAGAGAGAGCTCTGCTAAACTTTGGACATACACTCGGACATGCGATCGAGAAATTAAAAGATTTTTCATGGCTTCATGGAGAATGTGTGGCAGCAGGATGCTGTCTGGCAGCGAAAATATCCCAGATGAAAGGAAATCTTACAGAAGAAGAAGTCAAAGATATCAAAGAATTATTTGCACAGTTTGATATGAGTGAAGATGTCAGTGAGCTTTCAGTAGAAGATATTATAAGGACAACCAAATCAGACAAGAAAATGGTTGGAGACAAAATTAAATTTGTGCTGCTGCATTCTGTCGGGGAAGCATATATTGATATGAGTGTAACAGACGAAGAGATGGCAAAGGCATTAACGAAATAACAGGGAAAAAGAATGAAGAAACATATTCAGATATTTAGTCTTATTATCATATTAATCCTTGCAGATCAGCTGACCAAGCTGTGGGCATTGGCAGAGTTAAGAGGCAGTGAAGGAATTTCTGTGATAACAGGTATTTTTGAACTGCAGTATCTTGAGAACCGTGGAGCCGCTTTTGGGATACTTCAGAACCACCAGGTTTTATTTTTGCTGATCACAGTGCTGGCAGCCGTATTGTTAACATATATTTATGCAAGAATACCAGATGACAAAAAATATATACCATTAAGAATCTGCTATGTATTACTGATGGCAGGTGCATTTGGCAATATGATCGATCGAGCTTTCAGAGGCTATGTTGTAGATTTCTTTTATTTTAAACTGATCGATTTTCCGATTTTTAATGTGGCAGATATTTATGTTACAGTTACAATGGTATTACTGATGGGACTGATCTTGTTTTATTACAAAGAGGAAGACCTTGAATTTTTGAGCAGGAAAGGAAAACATGGACGAAACGATTGAAATTAAAGTGACAAGTGAGATGGCTGGAAACCGGCTGGATGTTATATTAGCACAGCAGTGTGAGAGCCTTACAAGAAGTTATATCAATAAATTATGTAAGGAAGAACGTGCAAAGTTAAATGACAAGATTTCCAAAGGCAATAAAAAATGCAAAGAAGGAGATGTGATCACACTTGTGGTGCCAGAGCCGGAAGAATTGGAAATCCTTCCAGAAGAAATGGATCTTGATATTGTCTATGAGGATCAGGATGTGATACTGGTGAATAAACCAAAAGACATGGTCGTACATCCGGCGGCAGGACATTACACAGGAACTCTGGTAAATGGATTGATGGCACATTGCAAAGATGATCTGTCAGGGATCAATGGAGTCTTGCGCCCGGGAATCGTTCACCGTATTGATAAGGATACGACAGGAATTTTGATCGTATGTAAGAATGATATGGCACACCAAAGCATTGCCAAGCAATTATATGATCACTCGATCACAAGAAAATATCATGCGATCGTTTATGGAAATATAAAAGAAGAAGAAGGAACCGTAAACGCTCCGATCGGCCGAAGCTTAAAAGACCGCAAGAAGATGGGAATTGTGATGGATGGAAAACATGCAGTGACACACTATAAAGTTTTAAAAAGACTGAAGAAAGGATTTACCTACATAGAGTGCCAGCTTGAAACAGGAAGAACCCATCAGATCCGTGTCCATATGGCATCGATCAAGCATCCATTACTCGGAGATGATGTGTACGGGCCAAAGAAGTCAAAATATACACTGGAAGGACAGTGTCTCCATGCCAAGGTTTTGGGATTTGTACATCCAAGAACAGGGGAATATATGGAGTTTGAAGTACCGCTTCCAGAGTATTTTGAAAAACTGCTGAAGAAATTAGATCAATGACAGGAGGAGAAGGCACAATGAAACTTGGATTTATCGGATGTGGAAACATGGCACAGGCAATGATCACAGGGATTCTCACACAGAATGTTGTAAGTCCGGAGGATCTGATCGTATCCAATCCACATGAAGAAAAAACAGCAAAATTAAAAGAACAATTTGGAATTTTAACAACAACAGATAATAAAAAGGCAGCAAAAGAATCCGATATTCTTGTATTGTCTGTAAAACCACAGGTATATCCGGCTGTGATCAAAGAGATCAGAGACGAAGTATCAACAGAGCAGATCATCGTAACGATCGCAGCAGGCGTATCCATGGAAGCAACAGAGCGTCAGTTTGGAAAAGAAATGAAGATCGTGCGTGTAATGCCAAATACACCAGCACTTGTTGGAGAAGGAATGTCTGGATTATGCTGTAATGAATATGTGACAGAAGAAGAATTTGATAAAGTCCATCATATCTTTGAAAGTTTTGGAAAAGCAGAAAAGATCACAGAAAATCTGATGGATGCAGTTGTCGGAGTCAGTGGAAGCGGACCAGCCTATGTTTATATGTTCATTGAAGCAATGGCAGATGCAGGAGTTGCTCAGGGACTTCCAAGAAAACAGGCATACACATTTGCAGCACAGACATTACTTGGAAGTGCCAAAATGGTATTAGAGACAGGACAGCATCCGGGAGAATTAAAAGATGCAGTATGCTCACCAGCTGGAACAACGATCGAGGCAGTAAATACTCTTGAGAAAAAAGGATTAAGAAGTGCCGTGATCGAAGCAGTCAACGCAGCAGCAAAGAAAAATCATGAGCTTGGCAAACCAAAAAAGAAAGAAAAATAAAAAAGTACTTTACAAAGCTGATAAAGTTATGATAGTATATAGAAGTTAGTTAACCGATACTCAGATTTGGGCACTCCAACCCTTTCCTGGTATCTGGCGATCAATAGAATTCAAGGAGGAAAACACAATGATTTCATCAGAAAAGAAAGCAGAAATCGTAGCTAAATACGGTAAAGACGCAAAAGACACAGGTTCACCAGAGGTTCAGGTAGCAATCTTAACAGCTAGAATCAACGAACTTCAGGACCATTTCAATCAGCATCCTAAAGATCATCATTCAAGAAGAGGGCTTCTTAAGATGGTTGGTAAGAGACGTAACTTATTAGCTTACTTAAAGAGCAAAGATGTTGAAAGATATCGTGCATTAATCGAAAAATTAGGATTAAGAAAATAATCTTACAATATGAATTTAAGACCTGTTGTTACAGTCATGTGGCAGCAGGTTTTTTATTTCATAGGAAAGTCCTGTCAATCAAAAAAGCCATAATCGCAGAAGTCTTGAGAAAAGGATAGAAAATTATTGGCCAAAATCAGGAACAAGCAGTTGAATAGTTGACTTTATATGAAATATTATCTATAATAAAATTTATATGTGGAACGAAATAGAGAGAGATTTCACAAAAGAAAAAACAGGTAACAAAATAAGAAACAGGTGAATAACCGAAGGGGAGATTTATGAACACTACATTGATTATTATGGCCGCCGGAATTGGATCAAGATTTGGTGGAGGAATCAAACAGCTGGCAAAGATGGGACCGAATGGAGAGATCATCATGGACTATTCTATCCGTGATGCAAAAGAAGCAGGATTTAATAAAGTTGTATTTATTATCCGCAAGGATATTTTTGAAGAATTTGAAGAAGTAATCGGTAACCGCATCAAAGAACAGATTGATGTAGAATATGTTTTCCAGGAATTAGATGATCTTCCAGAAGGATTTGAAGTTCCAACAGGACGTACAAAGCCTTGGGGAACAGGACAGGCAGTTCTTTGCTGTAAAGATGTGGTGAAAGAACCATTTGTGATCATTAACGCAGATGACTACTACGGAAAAGAAGCATTTGTGAAACTTCATGATTTCTTAGTATCAGGAGAAGATCTTGGAAGAGAGTTCACAATGGGAATGGCAGGATTTATCCTGAAGAATACATTAAGTGATAACGGAGCTGTAACAAGAGGAGTCAGCGTTGTAGACGAGAAAGGTCTGTTAAGCCAGGTTCATGAGACAACAGGAATTGAGATGAACGAAGAAGGTAAGATCGTTTGCGATAATGAAGAAGTACAGAAGTGGATCAGCCCAGATGATAAAGTATCTATGAATATGTGGGCAGCATATCCAGAATTCTTAGAATATCTTGCAGAAGATTTCAAGAACTTCTTATCTAATATTGAAGAAGGAGATATCAAGAAAGAATATCTGCTTCCAAACATTGTAGACGAGTTATTAAAAGAAGGACGTGCAAACGTTAAAGTATTAGAGACACAGGACCGTTGGTTCGGTGTAACATACAAAGAAGATAAAGAATCTGTACAGAAAGCATTTGAAGGTCTGATCAAAGACGGTGTTTATCCAGCAGATTTATGGGCTTAGGACAATCGTATAATAACAGCAGTAATAACAAAGGGCAGTCGGGATGATTCCAGACTGCCTTTTTTGTTGCAATCATATATATAAATGCGTTAAAATAATACAAAACCAATCATACAACCTATGGAAAAAGGAGAAGAAAGATCAGGAATGAGGCTGTGAGAGCGAAGAAGAGATCCTGATGGATGAAATGACATGGAAGAATGTGTAATAAGAAAACAAATTGCAGGAATTGAGATAGAGATCCGTGAGACAAGGATCGGAGAAGACATTGTATTAATGCTTGCAGGAGGAGATAAACCTCATATCGGATGCGTTGTACAGTCAGTTCCACGTCCTTCACTTACAGAGGACGGAAGTACAAGTGTGACTTCCTCTGTGTTAAATATGACAGGTCATAAAGACGAATTCTTATGCAGAAGGCTGGCAGAGAAACGCTGCAGGGAAACCGGAAGAACGGTTGTATGTACCGGCGGAGTGCATATTGACAATATTACAAAAGAGCAGATTCATAAGCTGCTGGAAGAAATATAACAATATCTGGAATAATAAAAATAAGAAAGCAGGTGATTTTTTGAAATTTATCCATATAGCGGATGTGCATTGGGGAGCAAAACCAGAGAAGAATCGATCATTTGGAATGATCAGGGAAAATGAGATCAAGGAAACATTTCAAAAAGTCATAGAATATGCGAATCAGCACCAAACAGATGTCTTACTGATCGCAGGTGATTTCTTCGATAAACAGCCGACAAAACAGGAATTAAGAGAAGTGGATTATATATTATCCGGGCTGCTGAACACAAAGACTGTGCTGATCGCAGGAAATCACGATCATCTTTCGCAGCAGGATGAATTTTCTCATTATCAGTGGAACAGTGAAGTTTATATGCTCGATGGAAGAGACAAAGATCACATCTATTTTAAAGATTTGGATACAACAATTTACGGAATCAGTTATTGGACAAATCAGATTATGGAACCAGTCTACGATAAGATGGCACCACAAAGTGAGAGCGGATTTTCTATCCTTTTAGCACATGGTGGAGACGAAAGTCATATTCCGATCAACAAAGATCTGTTAAAATGGTCAGGATTTGACTATATTGCACTTGGACACATCCATAAACCAGAGATTATTTTTGAAGATCTGATGGCGTATGCAGGATCTTTAGAGCCATTGGATCACACGGAAACGGGAAATCATGGATTTATCGAAGGCGAGATCAGCGAAGAAAAACAGCAGATCGAATTTGTTCCATTTGCAAAAAGAAAGTATATACAAGTGGAAGTTACGATCACAGAAGAGATGTCTGCATTTGAAATTAAAGACCGCGTAGAAACAGAACTTTCTTACCGAGGCAGAGAAAATATCTATGAAGTCATTATAACAGGAAGCATTGATCCAGAGATAGAATTAGACTTTGAGAATATGAAAGAGGATTATCTGATCTCAGATATTATTTATGAAACAAAAAGCCGCTGGGACTATGATCAGTTATCAGAAGAAAATGATTTTATGATTCAGAAAGTGGCAGAGATATTAAAAGATGAACCACAGGCACTGTCATTTGCGATGGAAGCACTATCTTATGCCAGGGAGAGATAAGAGATGGAGATTCAGAAAATAAATATAGACGGATTTGGCAAATTTCATAAATACAAAGCACAGACAACAGATAAGATTCAGGTGTTTTATGGAAAGAATGAGGCAGGAAAGACAACGATAAGAAAATTTATGATCTCAATGCTCTTTGGACTGGAAAAAGCAAGAGGAGCCGCTGCTGGAAATGACGATTTCACAAGATACATGCCGGTAAATGGAGGAAATTATGGGGGCTCTGTTACGATCAGAAAAGGAAAGACTTCTTACCGGATCACAAGAAATTTTACCCAAGGACCAAAAAGTCTGCGGATGTTTTATGAAGATACGATGGAAGAAATCGAATTACCTGCCACAACTTTGCAAAATATTTTATTTGAAAGCGACAAGACGGCATTTGAAAATACAGTATCGATGACACAGGCAGATATCCGTACAGGAAAAGAGATGAAAGAGGTTCTGCAAAATTCCATGGCGAATTTAAGAAGCAGCAAAAATGCAGGGATCGATCTTCGAAAAGCAGTGGATTATTTAAAGATCAAGAGAAGACAGAAGCGAAAGGACCCTGCATTTGCCCAAACGGACATTTTGAGGAAACAAAAAAATGAATGCAGATATGATGCTGAGCAGCTGAGACGTTATGAACAGGAAGAAAGGGAGATCAAAAGACAATTACAGCAAAAAAGGCATTTGACATTCTGGCAGAAACTGATCTGCTGGATTCAAAAACTGTTAGGAAATGATAAAGAGAAGATCAGAAAGATGGAATTAAAACATCGTCTTGAGATCATAGAGATTGAGAAAACACAGCTTCAGGCGCAGAAACAAAAAGCAGAAGATAATGAATATAAATACCAGCAGGCTCTCGAAAAGAAGAAAGCAGCCGAGCGGGAAATCCATGAGATCGAACAGGCGATCAAAGCCATTGAACAGGCAGGAAGATCGATTCAGAAGACATTTGGACAGGAATTAAATGAAAAGATATCGAAGATATTTGCTGATATAACAAGTGGAAGATATACAAAAGTTATTATGGATGACAGCTTGCAGATGATGGTATACGATGGGTTCGATTATATCGATATGAAGTATTTAAGCAATGCAACGATAGAACAATTATATTTTGCATTACGTCTGGCATCTGCGGATCTGTTATATGAAGATGATGAATTTCCATTATTTTTGGATGATGTATTTGGCAACTATGATGATGAGAGGCTAAGACAGACCCTTGCTTATCTTAATCAGAAAACAAACAGGCAGATTTTTTTATTTACAGGTAGAAAAGAAATACTTCATGTATTGGATCAGAATGAAATTTTATATCACCTTATTTCCTTATAGTTTTTTCTGTGCTAAGATATACAAAGAGAAAGTAACAAAAGGAGATTAAAACAGATGGCAAAGAAGATGACCATGGCAGATATCGCAAATTTATCAGGAGTCGGGAAAAGTACAGTATCCCGTTATTTTAACGGAGGATATATAAAAGATGAGACAAGAGCGAAGATTCAGAAGGTCATTGAAGAATATAATTACACACCGAATGCATTTGCAAGATTAAATGCCAAACAAAGCAACGTGGTCGGTGTGGTTGTGCCGACACTTAATTCCAAGATCACAAGCCGCGTGATCACAAGCATTGACCGGTATCTAAGAGAGAAGGGATATACAACACTCATTCAGAATTCAGATCACGATATCGATCAGGAACTACAGAATATTCAGCGTCTGATCCAGTTAAATGTCGATGGAATCCTGATCAGTTCCATAGCGATCACGAAAGACCACAAAGAACTGTTAAAGAAAGCAGGAATACCAGTAGTTGTCTTAACACAGGATTATGAAGACGGCATTTCCATCATTTATGACGATTACCATGCAGGAAAAATGATGGGAGAGCATATTGGGAAGAAAGGACACAAAAAGGTTGGATATATTGGTGTCTACGAGACAGATAAAGCGGTTGGAACTGAGAGAAGAAATGGCGTGTTAGACGGACTGAAAGAATATGGGATCACGCCTGTGACAGGAAAGAGTGATTACAGCTTCCTTGGAGGACAGACAGTTGCAAGAGAATTACTTGAGAAAGAACCTGATTTAGATGCGATCATCTGTGCGACTGACAGGCTTGCCTTTGGTGCATATAAGATTTTGCACGAATATAAGAAAGAGATTCCACAGGAAGTATCGGTTGCGGCGTTTGGTGGATATGATGAGAGTGCATTATTAACGCCAGAGCTTACAACTTTAAAGTTTGATTCTTATGGTATGGGATATCTTGGAGCAGAGACGATCCTTAAGATGATCGCAGGGGAGCTGGTATCGAAAAAACAGATTGTTGGATATGAATTTATTGAAGGCGGAAGTGTCAGGTAATAAATTTATATTGATATTTTAAGAAAAATAGCTATTCTACACTTTTCAGGGAGCAGTAGAACGGCTATTTTTTATTTTTGAAAAACATGGTACCGATTCCACAAAAACTATTGACAAACACAAAAGAAAGTAATAATATACAAATATGGAACCGATACCATAATAAGTTTCACAATCAAAAAAGGAGAGAAGATATGGATTACGCAAAAATCGCCAGCCAGGTTATTGAAAACGTCGGCGGCAAACAAAACATCAAATCAGTACAGCATTGTGCAACAAGACTTCGATTACAGCTTAAGAACAATGACCTTCGCAACGAAGAAGCAGTTAGTGACATTGAAGGAGTCAAAGGAGTCTTCTTAACACAGTCCCAGTTCCAGATTATTTTCGGATCAGGACTTGTAAATTTAGTCTGTGATGAAGTACAGAAACAGTTAGGAATGGCAGTCGATGCACCAGCAGATGATGAGAAAGAAGAGAAGAAAGGAAATGTTCTTCAGAGATTAGTAAAACTGTTAAGTGACATTTTCGTACCAATCATCCCAGCAATCGTAGCCGGTGGTCTGCTCATGGGATTAAATAACATCTTAACAGCAGCAATGTTTAGTGGAAAATCAGTCATCGATCTTTACCCACAGTGGAAGGGTCTTGCAACAGCCATCAACATGTTCGCAAGCGCACCATTTGCATTCTTACCAGTACTGATCGGATTTAGTGCGACAAAGAAATTTGGCGGTAACCCATATCTTGGAGCAGCCATGGGTATGATCATGGTTCATCCAGACCTGTTAAGTGCATACAGCATTGGAATCGCAGAACCTCCAGTATGGAATATCTTAGGATTTAAGGTTGCAGCAATCGGATATCAGGGAACAGTACTTCCAGTATTAGCAGTTGCATTTATCTTAGCAACGATCGAGAAGAAGTTACATAAAGTAACCCCAACATGGTTAGATAACCTGACAACACCATTGATCTCTATCATGGTAACATCATTTTTAACATTCATCTTTGTTGGACCAGTATTAAGAGAAGCAGGCAACTTATTAGCAGACGGAATCACATGGGTATACAATACACTTGGATTTGTCGGTGGTGGATTATTCGGACTTGCATATGCACCAATCTGTTTAACAGGAATGCACCACAGTTTCATCGCGATCGAGACACAGCTGATCGCAGCCAAAGCAACAACCGGTGGAAGTTTTATCTTCACAACAGCAAGTATGAACAACATAGCACAGGGAGCAGCCGTATTAGCAGTCTTATTCTTAACAAAGAATGAAAAAATGAAATCTATCTGTTCTGCATCTGGTGTTTCAGCACTACTTGGAATCACAGAACCAGCAATGTTTGGTGTCACATTAAAATTAAAATATCCATTCTACGCAGCCATCATCGGTTCAGCCGTAGGAAATGCATATTGTGCAGCAACAGGAGTTTTAGCTCAGGCATTAGGAGCAGCCGGACTTCCAGGATTCTTATCCATGCTTCCAAAAGATTACTTAAACTTCGCAATCGGACTGATCTTATCTATGGGAGTATCTGCAGTATTAACAGCGATCTTCTGGAAGAAGTTTAACATCGAAGGAGAAGACACAGCAGTAAAAACTCCAGCAAAAGAAACAAAGACAGAAGAAGTAAAAGAAATCGAAACAGCAGTAGATGCAGCAGAAGAAACAAATGAATTATGCGCACCAATGAAAGGTGAAGTCTTAGATGTATCCAAATCCGCAGATCCAGCATTTGCAAGCAAAGCAATGGGAGAAGGAGTTGCGATCAACCCAAGCGAAGGAATTGTATACGCACCAGCTGATGGAACGATCAGCCTGATCTTCCCAACAAAACATGCAATGGGAATCACATTAAATTCAGGTGTAGAACTTTTGATCCATGCAGGAATTGACACAGTCAAGATGGAAGGCGAAGGTTTTGAAACATTTGTAGAGACAGGAGCCAAAGTAAAGAAAGGTGATAAATTATTATCTTTTGATATGGATCTTGTCAAAGAAAAAGGATACAAGACACAGACAATGTTCTTAGTAGCAGATGCGAAAGGAAAAGAAGTAGAAGTTGTTGAAGCAGCGGATGCAGACAATGACACTAAGATCATCAAATTAAAATAATTATGATTCGAAGAAGGAAAGGAAACCAGGGCATATGTTTGAAAAATACAAGAAAGTCTACAAGGCAGACTATGAAAAATGGTATAAAGAAAATGAAGCTTACAGAGAACGTGTAGCGGCAGATCCTGACCGATTAAAATTTCATTTAATGCCAAAGACAGGATGGTTAAATGATCCAAACGGTTTATGCCAGTTTAACGGGACATATCATATTTACTACCAGTACACTCCATTTGAACCAACTGGTGAGTTAAAGACATGGGGACATTACACGACAAAAGATTTTATTCACTACGAAGATTTTGGACCAGTGGTATTCCCGGATGAAGACATGGATGCCCATGGTGTCTATTCCGGATCTGCATTTATTGAAGACGATACGATCCACTATTTCTACACAGGAAATCTAAAATATTTTGACAGAGATGATTATGACTATATTAACAGTGGACGTGGAAGTAATACGATCACATTTACAAGTAAAGACGGACACAAATTTACTCCAAAAGAATTATTAATGACAACCAACGATTATCCAGCGGATATGAGCAACCATGTGCGTGATCCAAAAATCTTTAAGAAAAATGATAAATATTACATGGTTCTCGGAGCAAGAGATAAAGAAGGTATCGGAATGATCCTTCTTTATGAATCCGCAGATCTTAAGAATTGGACATACAAAAACCGTATTACAACCCCACAGAAGTTCGGATATATGTGGGAATGCCCGGATCTATTTGAAATCGATGGACAGCTCTACATCATCTGCTGCCCACAGGGAGTAGAGACTCGGGGAATCGATTATGAAAATGTTCATCAGGTGACAGCAATGAAATTAGACTATGACTTTGATACCGATGAATATGAGATCACAGATATCAAACTGTTTGACCGTGGATTTGACTTCTATGCACCACAAAGTTTTGTGGATGAAAGTGGAAGAAGAATTCTGATCGGATGGATGGGAATTCCGGATGCAGACTATACAAATCCAACCGAAGAAGCAGGATGGCAGCATGCCCTCACAATCCCAAGACAGTTATCTGTAAGAGAAGGAAAATTAATTCAGGAACCGATCGAAGAATTAAAACAGCTTCGAAGTGATGATAAAGCAGTCTGCACATTTAGTTATGGACAGGCGATCATCATGCAAAACTCCATATATGAAGCTGTTGTAGACTTCAAACGATGCAGAGAGATGACAATGACATTAAGAGAAGGAATCACTCTTTCTTACAAAGACAACATTCTGACATTAAATCTTGGTGTCTATGGAAGCGGAAGAACAACAAGAAAAGTAAAATTAGAAAAATTAGAGCATCTTCAGATTTTTGCGGATACATCTTCTCTTGAAATCTTTGTTAACCATGGAGAAGAGGTTTTTACAACAAGAATATATAATCTTCATGGAAGAATACTGGTAAATGGAGAATGTTCTGGTATAATGACAGTATATCCATTAAAATCATTCGAAATTGAAGGAGGAAGACATGAAGAATAAATTATGTGGAATCGGAGAAGCATTAATTGATTTTATCCCAGAGGTAAAAGGACAGAGACTAAAAGATGTACCTTCATTTAAGAGAGTCGCAGGAGGAGCCCCTGCAAATGTAGTCGGAGCAGTCACAAAGCTTGGAATTCCATCCAAATTTTTAACAAAACTTGGAGATGATCCATTTGGAGATTATATCGTAGAAGTGTTAGACAATGCAGGAATCGATACATCCAATATCGCAAGAGACAAAGAAGGGGAGACAGCTTTAGCATTCGTATCCCTTGCATCCGATGGAAACCGTGACTTCAAATTTTACAGAAAAAACAGTGCAGACCTGCGTTACAGTGTAGAAGATATCCCAGCAGATATCTTAGACGATTGTGGAATGATCCATTTTTGCAGCGTAGACCTTGTGGAATCCCCAATGAAAGAAGCACATAAGAAACTGATCGATATGGCAATCGAGCAAGGAGTGAAAGTTTCTTTTGATCCAAACTTAAGATTTTCATTATGGGATGATCTTGATAAATTAAAAGAAACAGTCAATGATTTCTTAAAATACGCAGACATCATCAAGATTTCAGATGAAGAACTGGAATTTATCACAGGACATACAGATATCAAAGATGCCTTAGACGGCTTATTTGCAAATCGTGCAAAATACATCATCTACACAAAAGGAGCAGACGGAGCAGAAATTTACACAAGACGTGGATGCGTTGAAGCAGGCGGATACCGCGTAGAAGTACGTGATACAACAGGAGCCGGAGATTCATTTATCGGAGCATTCTTATATTGTCTGTTAAATGATAACGTGGAAGACTTAGACAGTGTGGATGATGATACATTAAGAAGCTATCTTGACTTTGCAAATGCTTATGCAGCCAATACAACAACAAAAGAAGGTGCATTAGCAGCCATGGCTGATAGAGCCGAGATGGATGAGTGGGTCAAGACATTAAAGAAGTAAGACCTTATTACATATAAATATAAAAAGAAAGCTGAAATTTAAGAGTTGATTTCAGCTTTCTTTTTTATTAAATAATTTCTATTAAGTAATGATATTGATACAAAAGACTCAGATTATCCAGCTAATCTTGCATTTACACCCTGAAACCAAGGTTTTGTAAAGTCATATTTTGCACCGTTCACATGTGCCCATCCAGTCTTTTTCCCATATTTAAATTGTAAGTAAATGACATTCTTTGATAATGATAATTTTGTCAGAGTCACAACTTTACCTTTTGGAACAGTATAAGCGACTTTAGAACCATTATAGAAAGTAAGTTTTTTTGCAGTCACAAACTGATTCTTGGCAAAATATTTGGAATATTTATCTTTTCTGTTATTGGCGATCAGACTTTTTACGGTTGTTGTAGAAGTTGTGGAAGCGACAAGTTTTCCTTTGCTGTACTTATAAGGAATGTTCCATGAAATCCAGCCGACTTCTGCAGGCTGATCAGTATTACTGATCGTCACATAATTCTTATCGGCAGCAACGATCTCATTTTGATAAGATCCATTGGAATTAAAAGAATTAATGCAGTTTAACTTTTGGGTTTTCTTGTTATAAGCATAAATCTGATTGAATGTAACGTAGTCATTATCACCACGTCCTACAAACTGAAGAAACTCACGACTTTTTGACATATTCGCATAAATTACATTAATGGTGTAAAAAGAGCTGTCTTTCAAAGACTTGGAATAAACCGTTTTTTTATTCATCGTAACTTTGATCTTGTTGATATAATCGTTCTTATCTTTGCTTGTTGTGATCTTGATGGTATCAGCTTTTCCATCTCCATTCATATCAACCTTTGCATTATAAGTTCCTTTTTTCGCTGGAATTGTTTTGACAGCGGCTTTTGTAATTGCTGGAGCATTGAAACACATCAGCAGACCTAATGCAGCACAACCAGCGATTTTGGTAAATGTTTTTCTCATGTCCAAATCCCTCCTTAAACTTATTGAAAATATATGAGAATGTTACATTTAATTCTATTGTATCATATAGTTTCAAAAAGATATCTTTTTTTGAAAATCTTCACAAAGACTTAAGAATATCGAAATTAGTTGAAAAAACATTGTAAAAAGTGCATAAAAATAGTAATAAACAAATACGTATATTGAATGATATGCCGAAATTTAAAAAAGTACTTATACGAAGCATCAAAAGTATGTATAATAAACAACTGGTAAGAAATAAGCAGGTAAAAAACGCAGTGAAAGATTGCACACGACAGTGGAGATTGGTAACGAGTTTTGTTCAGATCTCCGCTGTTTTTTTGAGCTTATTTTTGGAATAAGAAACAAACAATGAATTTTTTAAGAAGAAGGAGAGAGAAAAATGCCACAGAATAAAAGAGAAAGTCTTATCTATACATTCATCATGTGTTTTATCATGGTATTTTGGATGAGCATATACAACGTATCATTACATATGGGTGGAGTATCCATGGAAGCAGTGAAACAGGGATGGTTAGGATTCCCAATCGCATATATTTTTGCAATGTGCTGTGACTGGTTTTTTGTATCTAAGATCGCAAAAGGATTTGCTTTTAGATTCCTTGTAAAACCAGACAGCTCTATGTTAAGAACAGCAATCAGCGTATCTTGCTGCATGGTTGTACCTATGGTTATTATTATGTCACTTTATGGAGCAGTGGAAGTAAGTATCGAGATGGGGAATTTCTCAAACTTACTGATGATGTGGGTGACAAATATTCCTAAGAACTTTGTAATGGCACTTCCTTATCAGCTGATCGTTGCGGGGCCTCTATCTCGCTTTGTATTTAGAGCTGCATTTCCAGAAGGAAAAGTACTTGCTTAATTAGCATCATATAATTGAAGGTATAAAAATACTAAAATAAGTCGATAAATCCGCAAAAATAATGTAAAATAGTTTATATAGAATACAAAATAAATCAGACAGAATGGAGGTATATATGCTAACAGTAGAACAGTTAGCAAATATGATAGACCATACAAATCTGAAAGCATTTGCGGATGATCCGGCGTTTACGAAATTATGTGATGAGGCGAAAAAATATCATTTTAAGATGGTAGCAATTAATCCGGCACAGACCGTACGCTGTAAAGAAAAGATGCGATTGAAAAAGGTGCCGATGAGATCGATTATGTGATCAATGTTGAAGAATATATGAAGCAGGAATAAGAGAAATGATAGAGAAACTTCATATGGAAGTTCTCTGATCAGTTTCTTCTATAACATCCAAAAGCTGGTGTTCATCCCAGTCTTCAGAAATTGCAAAAAGCGCTTTATAAAAATAAATCAGAGTCTGATCATCAAGATTACCACGGCGCAGCTTTATGATTGCATCAGCGGCCATCCTCTGAATCTTGTGCAAGAGTGCAAGTTTTAATTCACGGATCTCATCAGATGCATTATAAAGCCTGCTCATATCATAATCATCAGAATTGCCGCAACGTGCAGCGCATGACTCGCACATTGGGGCAATTTTTGATTTCTCAGCTTTGATAAGAGATAAAGTACTTGAAATCGTACCATCGGATAAGGAAGTATCTGCACTGTCAAGAAGTGCCTGCAGGATCAGAAGATCTGTGCGGGCACTTTTTTTGTGCATGGAGCAGACACGGGAGAGTCCGATCGTACATCCAATTAACTCATCTCTTAAGGACAATAAACCAGCCATGCGATTAATCCTGCTCTAATGGGAAGATGACAACTAACATCATCTTAAAAGCTTCCACTGCGTGTACAGAGTGTGGTTTCTTTGCTGGCATAACAAGTGTTTCGCCCTGATTTAAGATATATTCTTTGCCGTCAACAACAAATTTTCCTGTTCCTTCCATAACAGTCACCATGGCATCTCCGATAGAGTCATGTGTTCCGATTTCTTCACCTTTGGCAAATGCAAACAGTGTAACGCTTACGAAGTCGTTCTGAGCCAATGTTTTGCTGACTACCTGTCCAGCCTCTACGTTTACCTGGTCTGCGATCTTTAATACTTTCTCGTGTTCGATATTTTTAACATATGGATATGCGTTCATAATAAAATCTCCTTTTCTAACGATGATAATTTCATAAATCTGTATTTAGTATATCCTAAATATAAGAAAAAGTCTGTTGTTTTTACAACAAAATGAATTGAGAAGAAATATCATATTACAGATATATCAAACTGACATAACCTCATTTCTTTCCTTTCCTATATAAATGTGCTAGAATAATCGTTAGAAAATTTTTGGAGGAAAAACAATGAAAAACAGTGTCAAAAATTTAATGGAATTTATTGATCATAGTCCAAGCTGCTTTCATGTGATCGATAATGCAAGAAAACAGTTTATGGAACATGGTTTTACAGAGTTAAAAGAAAAAGAATATTGGAAGCTTGAGGAAGGAAAGAGTTACTTTGTTACGAGAAATGGAAGCTCTATCATAGCATTTCATCTGCCAAAGAAAGATTTTAAAGGTTTTCACATCGTGGCAAGCCACAGTGATTCTCCAACTTACCGAATCAAAGAACAGCCAGAGATTCATGTAGAGAAACATTATACGAAGTTAAATATTGAGCGATACGGAGGAATGATCCCAGAAACATGGTTTGATCGTCCATTGTCTGTTGCGGGACGCATTATAATAGAAGAAAGTGGTCAGATCAAGGATCAGTTATTCGATGTAGACAGAGATCTTCTGATCATTCCAAATCTTGCGATTCATATGTCAAGATCTTCTAAGGACTCAAAAGCGTTAAATCCACAAAAAGATCTGCTCCCATTATGTGGAGGTGATCTGTCCAAGGATGGATTTGAGGAAATGATCGCGAAAGAAGCAGGAGTGAAAAAAGAAGATATCTTATCCTATGACCTGTTTTTATATAACCGAATGAAAGGAACTACACTTGGAATCAACGAAGAATTTGTTGCAGCACCAAAATTAGATGATCTTGAATGTGCATATTCATCCATCGAAGGAATGTTAAATGCCAAACTTTCCGAAGATTATGTCACAATGTGTACGGTTTTTGACAATGAAGAAGTTGGAAGTGGAACAAAACAGGGCGCAGGATCTACATTTTTCCCAGAAGTATTAAAAAGAATCAGTTATCTTAGTGGAAAAAATGAAGAAGAATATTATATGGCAGTGGCAGACAGCTTTATGTTATCCGCAGATAATGCCCATGCAGTTCATCCAAACTATCAGGATAAGACAGATCCTACGAACCGCCCATATATTAATGAAGGAATCGTATTAAAATACAATGCCTCACAAAAATATACAACCGATGCCAACTCAGCGGCACTCGTAAAATATCTGTGCAAAAAAGAGAAGATCAACTGTCAGGTATTCTTTAACCGTTCAGATATGTTAGGAGGTTCTACACTTGGAAATATCCTGACTGGGCAGGTGTCAATCAAGGCAGCAGATATCGGACTGCCACAATTATCCATGCATTCTACATATGAAACAGCTGGATGCAAAGATTTGGATGATATGATCACCCTGATGAGATCTTTTTATGAGATTGGAAAGGAAGTGCAGATCTAATGGGAGAGAAGCGTTTGCAGATGTCAGAAAGCTTCTTTTTGACGGCAATCCTTGCGATCGTAGGAGGATTTCTTGATGCATATAGTTATTTGATGCGTGGACATGTATTTGCCAATGCTCAGACAGGAAATATTGTGTTGTTTGGTGTATATCTTGAAAAAAGAGAATTTACACAGGCTCTTTATTATTTTGTGCCAATTCTTGCGTTTGCGGTAGGAGTCATTCTTGTTGAGATTGTAAAGCATTTTTATAAGGAAGAACATAAGATTCACTGGAGACAGAGAATCGTGGCATTGGAGCTTGTATTAGTAACAATTGTTGGATTTATTCCATTAGGACAATATGATGTTGTGGCCAATGTACTGATTTCTTTTGTATGCTCTATGCAGGTAGAGACATTTCGAAGAGTTCACGGACATCCATTTGCAAGTACGATGTGTACTGGGAACCTAAGAAGCGGAACGGAAGCATTATTTCAATATTTTAAAACTGGAGATAAGACATTAAAGCAGAAAAGTTTACGTTACTATGGAATTATCACATTTTTCATCAGCGGGGCAGTGATCGGAGGCTTTTTAACTGGACGTGCAGGGGAAAGTTCCATCTTTATTTGCAGTATTTTACTCGCGATTGCAACGATTTTAATGGCAAAAGAGTTCAGAATCTAACAAAAAGGCTGATTTTACAAAGATTTAACAATGTTTGTGAAATCAGTCTTTTTTTATTTGTTACAATAAGGAATAAGAAACCAAACAAAAAAGTTACAAGATTATGTAGGAAAACTACAGGAGATTTATTTATGAAAAATAAAATGATCTTACAGATAGAAGAACGATATGCAGATATGAGGGCATCAGAACAGAAAGCAGCAGATTATGTGATGGAACATATGGAGATGATCCCGGACATATCGCTTGGGAAACTTGCAAGTGAATGCAAAGTCAGTGAGCCAACTGTCCTTCGTATGGTGAAGGCGCTTGGCTATCAGGGGCTTCGAGATTTTAGAAACGAAGTGATCTCAGCGCTTGCTGTTACGAAAGAAGAACATCAAAGCCCGGTATTGTATGGATATTCTTTGAATAAAGAAGATAAGCTTGAGGATATTCCAAGAAAAGTAGTGACGACAACATCAAAGATTCTGGAAGAAAATCTAAAAAACATATCGATCAGAACATATGAAAAGGTCATCAAAGCGATCAAAGATGCAAGAATGATCGATATTTACAGTGTGGAAAATTCAAATGTAATAGCGAAAGACCTGTTGACGAAGCTTTTATATTTGGGATTTTCCTGCAGGCATATGGATGATACTTATCATCAAAGAATCGCAGCAAGCAATCTGACAAGCGAGGATGTGGCAATTGGTATTTCGTATTCAGGATGTTCTGAAGATACGGTTAAAGCAATGAAATCAGCAAAGAAAAGCGGCGCAACAACGATCGCGGTCACCAATTTTAAGGATGCAGTGATCAGTAAATACGCAGATCTCTTGATCTGTACCAGCCAGAACCAGCAGTTTTATGGCGATGCGATATTTTCAAGAGCTTCCCAGATCGTGCTTGTGGATATGATCTATATGGGGCTGATCACATCCGACTATGACAGGTATGCAAAATGTTTGGATAAGAGTGCGAAAGTGATCAAGGATAAAGCCTATCAGGAATAAATTATGTAATTTTACAACAAGTTTGCAATGTAAAAACCATGTGAAGTTTAACAAAGACTTTACATGGTTTTTAATTTATCATGATAGTTTGTAAAAAATAGCACTGCTATAATTGGCGGTGTTGAGAGCAAGAACAACGAACAAACACTTGCAGCGAAAACAAATGGATTGAATAGATTAAGAAACAAAAAAGGAGTTTGTTATATGTTAAAACTTGAAAATGTAAAAAAATCTTATGACGGAACAACCGTTTTAGATGGAATTAATTTAGAAATCGAAGATGGTGAGATTGTATCAATCCTCGGACCATCTGGTTGTGGAAAGACCACATTATTAAATCTGATCTTAGGAATCACAGATATCGACAGCGGAAAGATCATCTATAATGGAGAAGACCTGACAGGCTGTCCGATGGAAAAACGAGGATTTAACATTGTATTTCAGGATTATGCATTATTTCCAAATTTAAATGTTTACCAGAACATCACTTACGGATTAAAGAATAAACCAAATATCTCAACAAAAGAAGAAGTCGAAGATCTGATCGATCTGCTTGGATTAAGAGAACATCTGACAAAGAAGATCGAACAGTTATCCGGAGGACAAAAACAGAGAGTTGCACTTGCAAGAACAATGGTTATGAAACCGAAAATCCTTCTATTAGATGAGCCTTTAAGTGCCTTAGATGGTGTGATCAAAGAATCCATCAAAGATCGTATCAAAACAATCGCAAAAGAATATCATCTGACAACGATCATCGTAACACATGACCCAGAAGAAGCATTAACATTATCTGATCGTGTCATGATCGTAAATCAGGGAAAGATCGCTCAGTTTGGTCAGCCAGAAGAGATCATCAACACACCAAGTGATGCATTTGTAGAGAAATTCATCTTAAATCAGCTTCGAATCAAGAGAAACAATATCTTTACTTTATTTGGAGATGAAAAAGAAGAAGTAAGAAAGGAAATCAAAGTTTCTTAAACCAAAAGGACAGAAACAAAGAAACCAGTCATCTGGCTGGTGCTGGCAGGAAAATAGAAATGAAAAGAAAAAATTATGAGATCAAGATCATATATGCAATCGTTTTAGCAGTATTTCTTGTATTTTTGATCGTACCGTTTATCAAACTTCTGCAGCAGGCATTTTTAGGAGATGGAAGTTTTACACTATCCTATTTTCAGGATGTCATGTCAGGAGCCAAATTTATCAAAGCACTGAAAAACAGTCTCCTTGTATCAATTACCAGTGCTTTGATCACAACGGTACTGGCTTTTATCCTTGCATATACGATTTATTATACAAGACTTCCGGGAATCTGGAAGAAGACAGTAAACTTTGTGGCATTGCTTCCAATGCTGCTTCCAACCATTACATATGGATTCGCAATCATTTATTCTTTTGGAAAACAGGGATTGTTAACAAGACTGTTTGGCCATGAGATCTACATGTATGGATATCCGGGACTGACACTTGGATATGTCATCTATACGATACCAACAGCATTTATGCTGATTTATAACACGATGGGATACATTGATAAGAAGTTTGGACTTGTATCAAAACTGATGGGAGATAACGCCTTATCAAACTTTAATATTTCTGTGCTAAGACCATTATGGGGAACACTGGCAACATCCATGATCCAGTCATTTTTCTTAAGCTTTACAGACTTTGGTATTCCAGCTTCTGTTGGTGGAAGAGTCAATACCATTGCAGGACTTCTTTATGAAGAAATGCTTGGAAGTATTCCAGACTTTAACCGAGGAGCAGTTGTTGCAATCGCAATGCTGATGCCTTCGATCATCAGTATCGCGATTTTGAAATACCTTGAAAAATACAACATCAGATACAACAAGATTTCCGCAGTGGAACTTCAGAAAAATCCAGTGAGAGACACGATCTTCGGTGTGGTGACTGCTGTGATCATGCTTGGAATGTTATCAATCTTTGCAGTTATTTTTGTCATTCCATTTGTACAGGAATGGCCATATCAGATAAGTTTCAGTCTGGAACATGTAAAGAGTGTTCTAAGTGATCCAGATCTTTTAGGAGTATATACAAACTCACTCTTTGTAGCTGCAATGACAGCGATTATCGGAGTTTTATTAAGCTATGGTGCGGCATTAGTAACCGCAAGAAGTACCTTAAATGCAAAATTAAAAAGTGTTGTGGGGGCAATCGCACTGGTGATCAATACGATTCCTGGAATGGTTCTTGGTATTGCATTTATGTTAACTTTTACAGGAACAAGCCTTCAAAGTACATTTATTATACTGATCATCTGTGATGTGGTTCATTATTTTTCTACACCATACCTGATGGTAAAAAATTCATTATCCAAAATGAATGCCTCCTGGGAGACAACAGCAATGCTGATGGGAGACAGCTGGATCAAGACGATCATAAGAGTTGTTACACCGAATGCAATGAGTACGATCTTAGAAGTATTCAGTTATTATTTTGTCAATGCGATGGTAACGATCAGTGCGATCATCTTCCTTGCAGGAGCACATACGATGGTGATCACGACAAAGATCAAAGAACTTCAGTATTACAACAAATTTAATGAAGTATTTGTCTTATCCGTTTTAATCCTTGTTACCAATATCATTGCAAAATATGTCTTTGGATGGTTAGCAAATAGAAAATCAAATAAAAAATCAAACAATAAAAAGGAGAAAAATTAAAATGAGAAAGTTTATGAAAAAAGCGACTGTGCTTATGATGGCGGGTCTGATGGCAGCTACAGGTCTTATGGCAACAGGATGCAGCTCAAAGAAGAGCGCAAAAAATGACAAGGTTGTTATTTATTCCAACGCAGATGATGAAGCAGTCGATGCGATGAAGAAGACGTTAGATAACAATGGATATAAAGGAAAATATACATTCCAGACATTTGGAACATCTGAACTTGGTGGAAAACTGATCGCAGAAGGAAATAAATTAGAAGCTGATATGATCACAATGAGTACATTCTATGTAGAAAGTGCTCAGGCAAAGAACAAGATGTTTAAAAATCTGACATTCGACCGCAATCTGATGAAAGAAAGTGATTTTGAAAAATATGAATCACCGATCACAGCGCAGGAAGGAACACTGATCTTAAATACAAAAGTAATGAAAGAGAAAAAACTTCCAACACCAACATCTATCAAAGATCTTGCAAAACCAGTATACAAAGGATACATTTCTGTAACAGATGTCAAAGCATCATCAACAGCATGGTTATTAATTCAGGGATTAGTATCTGAATATGGAGAAAAAGAAGCACAGAATATCTTAAAAGACATCTACAAAAATGCAGGAGACCATATCGAAGATTCAGGTTCTGGACCAATCAAAAAGGTAAGAGCAGGAGAAGTAGCAATCGGATTTGGATTAAGACAGCAGGCAGTTGCAGACAAGAAAAATGGACTTCCAATTGATTATGTAGATCCAAAAGAAGGAAACTTTACATTAACAGAATCTGTTGCAGTCTTAGATAAAGGAAAAGATGATAACAGCGCTTTAGCAATGAAGATGGCAGAATGCATCATCAAAAAAGGAAGATCTGAGCTGATCAAAAACTATCCAGTACCTCTTTACAATGGAGAAAAAGAAGATAAGGACCAGAAATCAGGGAATCCAAAAACATACAAAGAAAAACTTACTTTAGATCTGTTAAAGAAACATCAGCAGTTATCAGAAAATGCAATGGGAGAATAAGAAAATGAAACAATATAAATTATTAACACCAGGACCTTTAACAACAACAGAAAGTGTCAAAAAAGAAATGATGTTTGATCATTGTACATGGGACAATGATTACAAACAGATCACACAGGACATTCGTGCAGGTTTATTAAAACTTGCACATGTCGATGAAGATATATACACAGCAATCTTAATGCAGGGAAGCGGAACATTTGGAGTAGAATCTGTGCTGACAAGTTCCGTAGGAAAGAAAGATAAACTTCTGATCGCAGCAAACGGAGCTTATGGAGAACGTATGGAAGATATCGCAAAACACGCAGGTATCGCCTATGAAATCTATCATCAGGATTATGATAAAGTTCCAGATGCCAAAGTGATTGAAAAAATCTTAGAAGAAGACCAGACGATCACACATGTATCTATGGTACACAGCGAGACAACTTCCGGAATCTTAAATGATATCGCAAGTGTCACAAAAGTTGTCAAAGCGCAGGGAAGAACAATGATCGTTGATGCAATGAGCAGTTTTGCAGGTGTTGATATCCCAGTTGGAGATTTAGGAATTGATTTTCTGATCAGCAGTGCAAACAAATGTATTCAGGGTGTTCCAGGATTTTCATTTATCCTCGCAAAGAAAGAAGCACTGATGAAGACAAAAGGACAGGCAAGAAGTCTTTCTCTTGACCTTTATGATCAGTGGGAGACAATGAACAAAGACGGAAAATGGAGATTTACATCCCCAACACACGTAGTTCTCGCATTTGCACAGGCGATGAAAGAATTAGAAGAAGAAGGCGGAATCCCAGCAAGAAGCAAACGTTATTATGACAATAACAGAGAGATCATTAAACGATTCAAAGAAATGGGATTTGAGACATACATTGATGAAGAACATCAGGGACCAATCATCACAACCTTCTTATTCCCACAGGATTGCAATTACACATTTGAAGAAATGTACGAATACATCAAAGATCGTGGATATGCGATCTATCCTGGAAAAGTAACTGAGGCAGCTACATTCCGTATCGGAAATATCGGAGAGATCTATAAAGAAGATGTAGAAAAATTATGCAGCATTGTAAAAGAATTTCTGGAGGCAAAATAAGATGAGCAGAAAAATTGAAGCAGTTATTTTTGACTGGGCAGGAACAACCGTAGACTATGGATGTTTTGCACCTGTACAGGCATTTACCGAAGTGTTCAAAGAATTTGGTGTCACACCAACAATGGAAGAAGTCAGAAAGCCAATGGGAATGCTAAAGATCGATCATATCCGCACAATGCTTGGTATGGAAAGAATTCAGAAATGCTGGCAGGAAGTATATAACCGTCCATCAAATGAAGAAGATGTCCAGAAAATGTACGCAGTCTACGAATCAAAACTGTTAAGTGTTCTAGATCAGTATGCAGATCCAAAACCACACGTATTAGAAGCAATCAAAGAATTAAGAGAAAAAGGGATTAAGATCGGTTCTACGACAGGTTACACAGACAAAATGATGGCAATTGTCACAAAATGCGCAGAAGAAAACGGTTACAAGCCAGATGCATGGTTCAGTCCGGATTCTGTTGGATTAAAAGGAAGACCATATCCATACATGGTATTTAAAAATATGCAGGAATTAGAAGTATCATCCGTTGCAAATGTATTAAAAGTCGGAGATACGATCTCAGATATCAAAGAAGGTAAAAACGCTGGAGTTTTATCTATTGGAGTTATCGAAGGAAGCTCCGAATTAGGATTATCTGAAGAAGAATACGAAGCACTTTCACAGGAAGAAAAAGAAAGTCTTTGTAAGAAAGTAAGAACCTCTTTCTTAGAAGCAGGAGCAGACGATGTTATCTTAAATATGTCAGAATTAAATGATTATATCGAAAAAATTAAATAAGAAGCATCCAAAGAATATTCACTTAGTTATTTCAATAACCTTCGTGTATGTAAGAAAAAGAAAAATGGAACTTAATGCGTGTTGTGACCGAAGTTCCATTTTTCTTTTTCTTACATACTACAAAGACTACGAAATCCAATCAATTATTCTTCTGGAAAGACTTCATTTACAAGCTGGCAGTACTCTTCATATTCATGAAATTCTGAAAGATCAGCAAATCCTTCGATCATTCCACGATAATACCATCCCTGCATCTTCTTGTCTTTCATATTAAAGCGCTGCCATAATTCTTCTCCGAGAATCTTGTAATCACGATAAAGGGCACGGATATTGGCAAGCTTGTCACCAAGAGCGATGATCTTAGCGTTTCGTGGTGCGCGGTTTTTTAAGAAATCGATCGTATGACCTTTTCTCTCAACCCATGTCTTGCTCTTATCTTCACTCTCCTGATAAACATAAGAAGAAACGACATCACCAAATTCACGTCTGATATCTTCAATCGAGACATCATCACAGTCTTCCACAACATCATGGAGAACGGCTGCACAAAGCATGTCCTCATCAAGGGTCATAGCGGCAACAATGGCAGCAACTTCCATAGGGTGGATGATAAAAGGAAGATTGGTACCTTTTCTTGTCTGACCGTTGTGGGCATTTGTTGCGAAAATAACGGCTTTTTCAAACATTGGAAAACTCCTTTGATAAAAATAGTTAGTGTAAAATAATTGTTAAGATTATCATAAAGCATTTTTTTTTAGTATTCAAGTATGAAATCGAATACTTATCTGTAAAGCAGGGGTCATTTTTTGATAAAACACTCTGCCACTTTAAAGTAAGTGAGTGTTGACTTTTTATATGTGTGAAGTTACAATAAGAAAAGGAAAAAAAGGAGAGTAAAACAATGACAGAGAGTAACTTTACTATCGGATTTATCGGTCTTGGTCTGATCGGTGGATCTATTGCAAAGGGAATCAGACGAGTGTTCCCAAACTACACACTCATTGGAATGGATGAAAATCCGGATACGATAAAAAGTGCATTGGATGAAGGAATCATTGATTCCATCGCAACAGACTGCAAAACAGATTTTGCGGACTGTAACTATGTATTTTTATGTGCGCCGGTTCAATATAATGTAATGTATTTAAAAGATCTGAAAGGATCAATTAACAAAGACTGTATTTTAACTGACGTAGGAAGTGTAAAGGAAGAGATTCATTTAAAGATTGAAGAACTTGGAATGGAAGAATACTTTATCGGAGGACATCCGATGGTAGGATCTGAGAAAGCTGGATTTTCCTTCAGTTCTGACAGATTAGTGGAGAATGCATACTATTTCATTACACCAACGAAGAAAGTCAGTGAGCAGAGAGTTAAAGATTTTACAAACTTTATCGAAGAACTTGGAGCACTTACGATCATTTTGGATTATAAGCAGCATGATGCATATACAGCAGCGATCAGTCATGTGCCACATATCATTGCGGCAGAATTAGTACATATTGTAAGTAATATGGATACGGATGACGGTATGTTAAAACAGCTGGCAGCAGGTGGATTTAAAGATATCACAAGAATCGCCTCATCTTCCCCAGTTGTATGGGAACAGATTTCCCTTTCTAATAAGAAGAATATCAAAGAATTATTACAAAAAGCACAGAATCATTTAGGATATGTGATCGCAGCACTTGATATGGAAGATCGCGAATACCTGAATAATTATTTTAAACAGGCAGGAGAATACAGGGATTCTGTACCAGACAGCGCCGTTGGACTGATCCAGAAATCTTACGAGATCTTTATCGATATTCCAGATGAACCAGGAACGATCGCAACAACAACGACATTGTTAGCGCTTAACAATGTAAGTATCAAGAACATCGGTATCATTCACAACCGTGAGTTCGAAGAAGGTGTTTTAAAGATCATGTTATATGATGATGAATCAGCAAAGAAGGCGACAAAAATCTTAAGAGATAAAAACTACACAGTATACGAGAGGAAATAAACATGAAATTAACAAAAAGTGCAGGACTTAATGGAGAACTTTCTATTCCAGGAGACAAATCGATCAGCCACAGAGCGGTCATGTTTGGATCATTAGCCAAAGGAACAACACATATCAGCAATTTCTTATCAGGAGCTGACTGCCTTTCAACGATCGACTGTTTCCGCAAGATGGGAGTAGAGATTGAACAGGACGGAACGAATGTCACAGTTCATGGAAATGGGCTGTACGGGTTGAAAGCACCAAGTGAAACTTTAGATGTAGGAAACAGTGGAACAACAACAAGACTGATCTCAGGAATCCTTGCAGGTCAGGATTTTGAAACTGTATTATCCGGAGATGCATCCTTAAATAAGCGCCCAATGGGAAGAATCATCAAACCATTAGAGCAGATGGGAGCAAAGATCACAAGTGTGAATGGCAATGGCTGTGCACCGCTTAAGATTGAAGGAACAAAATTAAAAGCAACACACTATGATTCCCCAGTAGCATCTGCACAGGTAAAATCCTGTGTATTACTGGCAGGTCTTTATGCAGATGGAAAGACAAGCGTGACAGAACCAGCATTATCAAGAAATCATACAGAATTAATGCTTCGTTCTTTCGGAGTGGAAGTTGAGTCACATGACACGACAGCAACGATCACACCGCCAGAAGAGATGATCGCAACCGATATCGTAGTTCCAGGAGATATTTCTTCTGCAACCTTCTTTATCGTCGCAGGTCTGATCACACCAAATTCATGCATCCGCTTAAAGAACGTAGGAATCAATCCAACAAGAGATGGAATCTTACGTGTATGCAAAGATATGGGAGCAGATGTTACACTGGAGAATGTAATTGACAATGGCGGAGAGCCAACTGCCGATATCGTTGTGAAGACAAGCAAGTTAAAAGGAACAGTGATCGGTGGAGAAGTGATTCCAACACTGATCGATGAGATCCCGGTTATCGCACTGTTAGCAGCATTTGCGGAAGGTGAGACTGTGATCAAAGATGCACAAGAACTGAAAGTAAAAGAATCAGACCGAATCGCATTAACAGTCGATAATCTTGTGAAAATGGGTGTCGATGCAACAGCAACCGATGATGGAATGATCATCAATGGAGGAAATCCTCTTCATGGAGCAAGCATCAACTGCAAATACGATCACAGAATCGCTATGACATTTTCAATTGCAGGAATCAATGCAGAAGGAGAGACCGTGATCGAAGATTCAGAATGCGTGGATGTATCATATCCAACATTTTATGAGCAGTTAAATTCATTACAATAGATTTTGAAAGGAAGTTTGAATTCGTATGGAAAAGAAATATTTCTTTTTTGATATTGATGGAACCTTAACAGACCGTTCAACAGGAGAGATCGTGCCAAGTGCAAGAGAAGCTTTGAACAGACTGGAAGAAAACGGGCATTTTGTTGCGATCGCAACAGGAAGAGCCCATTATAAAGCACGTAAATTTACCGAATCCAATGGATTTAAAAATATGGTATGCTGCGGTGGAAACGGCTGTGTGATCAACAATGAATTAGTGGAGAATATTCCGCTTGACAAAGAAGGATGTTTACAGATCATTCATCAGGCAGAAGAATTAGGCTATGGATGGTGTGTAGCTTTAGATGATACGAAAGATGTCTACATGACAGATGACAAGTTTTTAAGACAGGTTGGAAAGAGAAAAGAACCAACCAGATATATCATTGACGATATGTTAGACATTGATGGAGTAGAAGCAATCTATAAGATTTACGTTGCAATACCGAAAGAGGAAGAAGATAAACTTACAAAGAAAGAACTGATCGGTCATCTTAGATTTGAACCAGAATATCTGATGTTCCAGCCAGATAATAAACGCGGAGGAATCATCAAGATGATGGAACATCTTGGAGCGGATATCAAAGATGTCGTTGTATTTGGTGATGATTACAACGATATGGATATGTTCTGCAAAGACTGGTTCTCTATCGCTATGGGAAATGGATGCCAGGATTTAAAAGATATCGCAAGTTATGTCACAGATACGAATGTCAATGATGGAATCAAAAAGGCATGCGAACATTTTAAGTGGATATAAGTCTACTGGAAGGAGAAAACAAAAAATATTATGAAACATTTAAAATTAGGAAAGATACAGTGGATCGCATTATTAGTTGTGAGCGCAATGTTTGCTAATCTCTGCAGTCATATGGTACTGGCAGCATCCGAAACAGGACAGACTAATGAGCAGACAACTACAGCAACACAGAGTACAACAACGACTGCACAGAATAAGACAACAGCAAAAGAAGAATACAAAGCATTCTGGTTTTCATATTATGACTATGATGAATACCGTGCAAAAAACAAAAAGAGAAATGCAACAACATTCCGTCAGTATTTTACAAAGGTAGTCAAGAATGAGAAGAGTGCAGGAATGAACCGTGTGATCGTTCAGGTCAGACCATTTGGAGATGCTGTTTACAAATCAAAATATTTTCCATGGTCAAAATACATTTCAGGCAAACAGGGAAGAAGTCCAGGATATGATCCATTAAAGATTATGGTAGATGTTGCACACAAGAATGGAATGAAAATTGAAGCATGGGTAAATCCATATCGTGTCACAACAGGATCAACAAACTATAAGAAACTTGCCAAGAATAATCAGGCAAGAAAGTGGCATGCAAAGAAATCAACACGAAGAAATGTTTTATCTTATGGAGGAAGCTTATATTATAATCCATCCAAGAAAGCAGTTCGTACCCTGATCATCAATGGAGTAAAAGAAATCGTTCGCAACTACAAAGTAGATGGAATTCATATGGATGATTATTTCTATCCAGAATTTACAAAGAAAAATGTAAAAACTGCATTTGATGCGAAAGAATACAAAAAGTCATCTTATAAGAAGAAAAAGAAAAGTATCTATATATACCGCCGTGCACAGGTAAGCACTCTGGTTCGTGACATGAAAAAAGCAATCAAGAAGATCAATCCAAATGTCACATATGGAATCAGTCCGGCTGGTAACATTGACAACCTGACAAGCAAATATTCTTATTATGTAGATATTTACAAGTGGACGAAATCTACGCAGTATGTTGATTATATCTGCCCACAGATTTACTGGGGATTTAAACATCCAACAGCGAAATTTAACAAAGTCACAGACCGCTGGGTAAAAGCCTGCAAGAGTAAAAAAGTAAAACTATATATTGGTATTGCGGTTTATCGCGCAGGACACAATACAGGACAGAACCGTGCAGAGAGAAAAGAATGGAAGAGCGATACAAAGGTTTTAAGAAAACAGGTAGAGTACGCAAGGAAAAAGAATGTCGATGGATTTGCATTCTTTGACTATCAGGATCTGCACAGTAAAGCAAGTTCAAAAGCTGTAAGTCAGTTAAAGAAAGTCTTAAAATAAGATTTTTGTAGTTAGAATCATAGAAAGATCATTACATAGAAATATGTGGTGGTCTTTTTTTCTGCGATTTTTTACAAAAAGATATTGTGCTAGAAGAAGATCGTGTATATTGATACAACTTTATATCATATAGTAGAATGCGTAGTTGACATAACACAGAAAATATAATATTATATGACGTATAATATTAGAACAAAGATAATATAAATAAGGAGGATGCCGATGGTTTTTAATACAGGAGCTGCACTCTTAGATGCTGTAGTTCTGGCTGTCGTTTCAAGAGAAAGTGAAGGAACCTATGGATATAAGATCACACAGGACGTAAGAGAAGTTTTGGATGTGTCTGAATCCACGTTATATCCGGTGTTAAGGAGACTTAAGAAAGATGGTTGTCTGGAAGTCTATGACAAGCAGTACGGTGGCAGGAACAGAAGATATTATAAGATTACATCATTAGGTGTTGCACAGCTTTCGTTGTACAAAGAAGAATGGAAGCAGTATTCCCAGAGAATATCGGGAATTTTTGAAGGAGGAGAACAAGTATGAACCGGGAGGAATATTTAAAAAGACTGTCTTTTTTATTAAAAGACCTTCCAGAAGAAGAGATTGAAGATGCAATCGCTTATTATGAAGATTATTTTGAGGAAGCAGGGGAAGACAAAGAAGAACAAGTGATCAGGGAACTTGGATCACCAGAGAAGATCGCAAAGATGATCCGTGATTCCGTACAGGGAAATGCTCAGCAGGGAGAGTATACAGAAGAAGGATACAGGCAGGAAGCTTACGAAGATTACAAGCAGATGAGCAAAAAGGAAACAAAAAAAGATCAGCAAGAAAAGAAGCAATACAGCGGATGGCATATGAAAGGAAACAGGACACGCAATATTATCTTAATGATCGTCATTCTTGTCTTTGTTGGAAGCTGGCTGATTCCGGGAATCTTTGGAATTACGATAGGGATTATCGGAGGCGTGTTTGGCTCATGTGTTGGAATGCTTTTTGGAGGACTTGCACTGACAGGAGCTGGTATTTATAAGATGTTTACAACAGTGCCATATGGACTATTGATGTTAGGCGGCGGCTTTTTGATGATTGCAGGCGGAATTTTGCTGTTATGGCTTCTTGTCTGGATCTGTGCCAAAGCAATTCCATGGATCATTACGAAGATTCGTGAAATCTGGAGTAGGAATTTTGGAAGAGGGTGTGAATAAACATGAAGAAATTTAATAAAATATGTAGGATATTAGTATCGTTGACAGCTGTTGCAGGAATCGGATGTATCATAGCAGCATTTGTATTAGGTGCAGACCCAAGGCAGATCAGAAATCATGCAGCAGAAAAGACAAGCGGCAGATTACAGACACAGAAACTAGATATCAGGGCAGACGAGATTCGAAAATTAGACATTGATATTGGAAGTGCAAATGTTAAGATTCAAAATGGTGATCAGGATCAACTGATCATAAAGAAAAAAGGAAGTTGGGATCCAGTGACATTAAAGTCAGATGGAGAAATTAAAATTAAACAAAAAAGCAGACATTTTCAACTGTTCTGGTTTCAATCAACCGATGAGATCACAGTAATTCTGCCCAAAGGAGTTACCTTTGAGGAAGTTTCCATGGATTGTGGCAATGGAGACATTGTGTCAGATTCTTTGAATATCACAGATGAATTTGACATAGACTGTGGAAGCGGGGATATTAATCTGTCAACGATCACAGCATCAAAGACGGAGATTGACTTAGGTTCGGGAGACGTCACATTGACAATGTCAGGCAGTGAAAAAGATTATAACTATGATCTGGATATTGGAAGTGGAGATGTAAAGATTGGAGATGTGCTTTTCGAAGATGATGTCAAGAAACATAATACCAATGCATCAAAATGGATCAATATAGACTGTGGAAGTGGAGATCTTACGATAGATTTTGATGATCAAACATTATAGATGAATTAAAAATATAACAGGAATAGATGAATTAGAAATATAACTGGAGGGACAGGAAATGAAGAAAACATTATATAAATCAAGAAAAGATCGTTTTTTATTCGGCGTATGTGGAGGATTGGCAGAATATTTTGATGTAGATCCAACATTAGTACGCATCCTTACGGCAGCATTATGTACGACGGGAACAGGATTGTTATTATATATTGTGGCAGCCGTTGTCATGCCTGAGCGTGTCGAGTAATTGTCTTTTTCTTGAACCAATCAAAAGAATGTGATAAAATAGACAATCATGTCAAAAAATGAGCCGTAAAAAGGCTTAAATCATGAAGATAAATACACATAAAGAAGAGGAGAATTCATATGAAATTACCAATACTGATCGCAATGGTCCTCTATATGGCAATGGTTGTCTGGATTGGTGTCTTCTACAGCAGAAAGACAAAGACATCCGAAGATTACTTCCTTGGAGGACGAGGACTTGGACCATGGGTTACCGCAATGAGTGCAGAAGCATCTGATATGAGCAGCTGGCTGTTAATGGGATTACCCGGACTTGCATACGCAACAGGATTCAGTCAGGCAGGATGGACAGCTATCGGACTGATCCTTGGTACATACTTAAACTGGAAGATCGTGGCAAAGAGATTACGTCATTATACAGAAGTAGCAGATAATGCGATCACAGTACCAGACTTTTTCAGTAACCGTTTCAAAGATGATAAGAAGATCTTAAGCAGTATTTCAGCGATCATGATCCTTATTTTCTTTACAGTATATACAGCATCAGGATTTGCCGCATGTGGTACATTATTTAACTCTGTATTCGGATTAAACTATCAGAAGAGTATGATCGTCTGTGCGATCGTTATCGTATTATATACATCCATGGGTGGATTCTTAGCAGCAAGTACAACAGACCTGATTCAGGGACTGTTAATGTCATTTGCGATCGTGATCGTACTGATCGTTGGAGTTGTCAACGCAGGAGGAGTAGCGAACGTTGTTGCACATGGACAGGCACTAGAAGGGTTCTTTGATGTTATGAAATACCATGATCCAGCAACAGGAGGAGCCGTATCACAGGGTGTGATTCCAATCTTATCCGGACTTGCATGGGGACTTGGATATTTCGGCATGCCGCATATTCTTGTAAGATTCATGGCGATCCGTGATCCACAGGAAGTAAAGAAATCAAGAAATATCGCTATGATCTGGGTACTGATTTCCTTAAGCGTAGCCGTATGTATCGGATTTACAGGAGCAGCATTATATCCAAATGTAGCAGAATTAGCAGGAAATGGAAACCAGAGAATCTTTATTTACATGACAACACATTTATTTAAAGGACTGATCCCATTATTTATGGCAGGAATCATTTTATCAGGAATTCTTGCAGCAACAATGAGTACATCAGATTCACAGCTGTTAATTGCATCATCTTGTGTATCTAAGAACCTATTCCAAGGATTATTTAAGAAAGAGATGTCCGAAGAAAAGGTCTTACTGATCTCAAGAATCACAACAATCGTGATCGCACTGATCGGTATTTTCATTGCGATGGACGAGAACAGCTCCGTATTCGGATTAGTAGAGAATGCATGGGCAGGATTCGGTGGAGCCTTTGGTCCATTAACACTGTTTGCATTATTCTGGAAGAGAACAAACCTAAAAGGAGCAATCGCTGGAATGTTAAGTGGTGGTATCATTGCACTTGTATGGCCATTTACATTAGCTAAATTAGGTGGTATTTTTGAAATCTACTGCTTATTGCCAGCATTTATTGTGTCTTCTGTTTTGATCGTTGTAGTTAGTTTATGTACGGAAGAACCTAGCGATGTTATGATGGAAGAATTTGAAAAAGCTCAGCAATTAAATGATTAAAATTGTAATTTGGATAGTCGTTCATTGTGTATATGAGAAAAACGAAATAATAATATAAAGGATCCAGACCAGAAATTTATGCTCGCCGTTTTGAACGGTCGCTGATTCGCTAGCTTTCCTTGCGTAACTCGCTACGCTCAAACAACGCACCAAGCTAGCTGCGAACCGTTCAAAACGACGGCAAAATTTCAATGGTTCTGGATCCTTTATATTATTATTTCGTTTTTCTCATATACACAGACGGCTATTCAAATCACTACAAGTGTGTATGTTATACGGTATTGGCTAGTATTTTTTATCATATACAGAAAGACTTCAGTTGGCCAATCTCACAAAATCAAAATTTTTTACAATCAAAAGCAGGGTTTATTGCATAGAAGTTCTTACTATCCAAGTGATCCTGCACAATCCTCAAAGCCTCACCAAATCTCTGGAAATGCACAATCTCCCTAGCTCTTAAAAATTTCAACGGTTCTCTCACATCAGGATCATCAATGATTCTTAACAGGTTATCATAAGTTGTTCGTGCCTTCTGTTCCGCAGCGAGGTTTTCGCTTAAATCTGTGATCGGATCACCAACTGACTGGAAGGTTGCAGCGCTAAATGGTACTCCGCTTGCGGCCTGTGGCCATACGCCGGCGGTGTGGTCTACATAGTAAGCTCCGAATCCTGACTTCTTTACCTGTTCAGGTGTTAAATCCCTTGTCAGCTGATGCACAATAGTACAGATCATCTCCAAATGAGCCAATTCCTCGGTTCCGATATCAGTCAGCACACCACATACATTCTTATACGGCATAGCAAATCTCTGGGAAAGATATCTCATAGAGGCTCCGAGTTCTCCATCTGGACCTCCGTATTGTGTGATGATCAATTGTGCCATAGCAGGATCAGTTCGTTTAATATTAACTGGGAATTCCAGTCGTTTCTCATAGTTCCACATACTAGCATCCTCCCTTCTTCATCCATGGCCAGGAATCTGTTGCCCATGTAAAGCGATCGTCAATATCAGCACTGTCGATCGTTAATGGTTCAAAATTTCTGGCATATTCTTTCAAGGCCTGTTTTCTTGCTTTCTGATACTGATTAAAATGGTCAATCGCTTTCTGGTCATTTGGATGAGTATCCAGATACAAGGTCGTATCGATCAGGGCAAAACTGACAGCATCGATATAATTTAATAGCTTTTTCTTATCATACTGATTCATTATTTGCACGCCCCTTTCCCATAAAATGGTTTATTTAACTCTGGAAAGATCGTTCCACATTTTAAACCTTCTTCTGGATTATAAATCTGATTCCAATGCTGCCACGGAACATACTGCATCGCAACCGGCATGGAATCTACGCCGCCATGCCGGTGCCCATGATTTCTCATTCCAGATGGCTGATTACAACAACATCGATCCATCGATATTCTCCTTTTCTTTTTATATTATCATGGTATGTATACAAAAAAGAAATGTGAGGATTGGATGAAAATAAGAAAAACAGGAGGTATCAATGAACCATCCTGTTTGATATGTAAATTATATTGGATATATTTTTTAGATAAAAACAAAGTGTAACAATAACATATAACAAGCCGTCCTGCCGGCAATCGAAACAAGCATCTGTCGTTTTCATAAGTGAAGCCTGCAAGTTACAACAATTGCAATCATCTCTGGAATCCCATGATTTCCATGAAGGAAAGATACATTACGCAGACAATAGATCACAAGCATTTCAAACACAGAAGCAGCAAGATACTTTCCAAGATATTGAACAAAAGCAGGTGTTTCTTTATCTTCTCGAAAGATCAGGAATGGAAGAAATCTCGTTGCCATAGTTCCTAAGACACATAATCCGATCGTTGCACTTGCAACCCAGTAAAACTGGTTTAATAATGTAACAAAAAACATAAACCAACCCTTATCCACATCTTCAAGAATTTCTGCGGAGCAGTTAATAGAAAAACTCTCATCACACATTCCAAAGAACCGCCGAAGATCAGCAGACTCATAAACATCGGATACACAAAAGAGAATCCAGATGCATTCATATAAATTCCATAGGCCAGCCCAAGAAAACAAAAACCGGTAAAGATGGGGATTGTTTGCGGGAAAGCAGCTTTTAAAGCTTTACGTTTCATTTGTAAGGTAACTCCTTGTTATTTGATAAAAATTCATATAAAATAGATTTTAACAAAATGGAAGTGAAATAGCAATTATTTGTAAGAGTAGGAGAAAAGTGCATGGAAATAAAGAACCTTGACCATTATCAAAGAGATTTAACAACATATTATGGTGGGAAAAGTGGATCAAAATATGCAATTATCATAGATGGACAGCGATGGATGATAAAGTTTCCAGAAAATACAAAAAATTTTCCAGAAAGAAAAAAAGAAAATGCTCATATTCCATCTTATACAATGAGCCCATTAAGTGAATATATAGGCTCTCATGTGTATGAACTCTTAGGAATTCCGGTCCATGAAACAATGTTATGATATCGAGATGGAAAAATTGTTGTCGCATGCAAAGATTTCGATCCAATGCATAACTTAGTAGAATATGGACAGATCAAAAACTCATTGACAGAATCAGATGCAATGCTTGAAAGCAGTTCTTCTAACCAGCAAGGAGAGGCGTTGAGTGATGCACTAACTGTTATCAAGACAGCACCGGTTTTTCAAAATACAGAAGGACTGTTGGAAAGATTCTGGGATATGTTTGTGACAGATGCATTTATTAGAAATAATGACCGCAACAATGGAAACTGGGGAATCTTTATCAATGCAGATGGTACAGGGAAGATAGCACCTGTCTATGATAATGGAAACTGTTTATTTAATAAAAGAAATCCATCGGTTGCAGAACGAAGAATTTTAAATGAAAATGATATCAGACAGGATGCACTAGGAACAGGAGTTTCATTTTTTACCCAAGAAAATGAAAAACACATTCATCCGTTTCAGTATATCGAAAGCATACAAAATGAAGATTGCAATCAGGCTGTTTTAAGATTTGCAGATAAAATTGATATTCATAAAATAAATGCTATGATTGATGAAATACCAATGACAGCATACGAAAATACAATTATGACAGAAGAGCAAAAAATGCATATAAAAGCAGTATTTCAAATGATGTTAAATGAAAGTATCCTGCCAACAGCACAAAAAATAAGGAATCGATAACATATGATAAAAGCAATATTATGAGATTTTAAAATAGAAGAATCAGGTGGGAAATGAACAATCCAATTAAAACGTTAACAAAAAAGACGGGTTTGAATGACAATAAATTCAAACTCGTCTTTTTCATATATAAAAATTTGCTTTTTAAGAACAAAACTGCTATAATACATCAAAAATGAATAGTTCAAATATGAACTAAAATAAAAAGAAAGGACAAACAATGAAGATCAACATAGAATTTCCAAGGAAATTATTAGAAGTATACAATGACGTATGTAAACCATTGTGTAAAGAATTAAAACTTCCACAAACGGCTTTCGATATTCTGATGTTTTTAGCAAATAACCCACAGTATCAGACGGCCAGAGATATTGTGAAGATCAGAAATATCAAGGCGAATCTGGTATCGATCAATGTAGACAGATTGGTGCAGGAAGGTTATCTCATAAGAGAGGAAGTCAAAGGAGACCGAAGGAAGACCAAACTGATCTGTACAAAACAGGCACAGCCAGTGATCAAACAAGGACAGAAATTGCAGAAAGATTTTGTAGACCAGATTTTTGCCAATACAAGTCAGGAAGAAAAACAGGTTTTTATCAAAGTGATGGAAACAATGGATAAAAATCTCAATTATATTTTGAAAGGTGGACAATAAGATGAAATTATTATTAACGATCATCGTAACATTTTTTGCAGGAATGGGAGCAGGACTTGGAACGGGATTTGCAGGGATGAGTGCAGCGGCCGTGATCAGTCCAATGCTGATTACATTTCTTGGGATGGAACCATATATGGCAGTTGGAATCGCATTATCATCAGATGTACTGGCGAGTGCAGTTTCCGCTTATATTTATGGAAAAAATAAGAACCTTGATATAAAAAATGGTATCATCATGATGATAAGTGTGCTAACATTTACAGTAGTAGGAAGTTATATTGCAAGCTTGCTGCCATCTGCAACGATGGGAAGTTTTTCTGTATTTATGACGTTCATGTTAGGAATAAAGTTTATCGTAAGACCAGTCATGACAACGAAAGAAGCCATGCAGGGAGTTTCTGCAAAGAAACGTGTGATCCAGTCCATTGTCTGTGGAGTGATCATCGGATTGATCTGTGGATTTGTAGGTGCAGGTGGTGGAATGATGATGCTGCTGATTTTAACAAGTGTCTTAGGTTATGAGTTAAAGACAGCGGTAGGAACCAGTGTATTTATTATGGCATTCACTGCATTTACAGGAGCAGCATCACACTTTATGATCGGCGGGGCACCAGACTGGACGGTATTTATTCTGTGCGTTGTATTTACACTGATGTGGGCAAGGATCGCAGCACGATTCGCCAATAAGGCAACTCCGGAGACATTAAACCGTGCAACAGGAGTGATCCTTGTGATCTTAGGGCTTGTAGTATTAGGATTTTCTATGTTCGCATAACAATACTTACAATGGAAGGAAGATAATTTGTGATGAAGAAAAATTTAGTCGTGATCGAAGAGTTGAAGAAACAAGGAAAAGCATTACTTGATGCGAGAAGAGATAATTTTGTCAAACAAAATCTTTTATCCGATGAATTTTTAGATATGGTACAGAAAAATAAGAAACCATTTGATCTTTTGATGTCTTATTATGAATGCGCGATCATGGAGATCGAGACAAAGTTCAGAGTACTAAATCATGAACTATCCTTAGAATACGATGGAAATCCAATCGAAAGCATCAAAACAAGAGTCAAATCCTATGACAGCATCATGAAGAAGATTCGCAGAAAAGATATTCCAGTCAGTTTAGAATCAATTGAAGAAAATATCCGTGATATCGCAGGAGTCAGAGTCATCTGTTCATTTCCAGATGATATTTATGCACTGGCAGAAAGTTTCTTGAGACAAGATGATATCGTACTGATCGAGAAGAAAGACTATATTAAGAATCCAAAACCAAGCGGATACCGAAGCCTGCATCTGATCGTACAAGTACCGATCTTTTTACAAAATGAAAAGAAAATGGTGTATGTAGAAGTACAGTTTCGAACCATTGCCATGGATTTCTGGGCAAGTCTTGATCACAAGATGCGTTACAAAAAAGAATTATCCAGTGAAGAAGTGGAAATTCTTCAGGAAGAATTATATGATTGTGCGAGACAAAGTGCGGCATTAGATGAGAGAATGCAGGGAATCAGGGATCGGATTGCAAACAAACAGAGAAGTGAAACACTATTAATAGAAGATAAGAAGATGTAACAGAAAAAATATCCTGTATTATCAGAGAAATGACAGTTGATAATGCAGGATATTTTTGTTGTGCTATAATGAAACAAAAGGAGATAAAAAAATATGTGGATACTATACGCGGCAGGTTCGTCATTTTTTGCAGGTATCACAGCGATTCTTGCAAAATGTGGGATCAAGAAGACAGATTCAGACGTGGCAACAGGAGCTTCATGGTTATGTTATTACAGGATGGATTAGCAAGTGTCGTTGTGCCGATCGATAAACTTAGTATTCTTGTTACTATTATATTTTCAAGGATCGTATTTGGAGAGAGGTTAAATAAAAAATCACTGATCGGACTTGGATTGATTGTTGCAGGGACGATATTGTTAAGTTTGATTTCATAAATTATCATTGGAATTTTCGATTGTCTGTGATAGAATAGGACAAGTATTAAAAAAAGTATAAAAATTTGTTAAGAAAGTGTTAATGAATTGAGGGTAAAAAAATGAATATTATCATTGTTGGGTGTGGTAGAATTGGTTCTACACTTGTTGAGGAATTAAGTGGAGAGAACCATGACATTTCCATTATTGATGAGAAGGCAGATGTTGTACAGAAACTTGCAGAGACACATGATGTATTAGGAGTCATTGGAAATGGAGCAAGTTACAATATTTTGTCTGAAGCAGGGGTTGAGACAGCAGATATTATTATTGCAGTCACAAACTCAGACGAATTAAATCTCTTATGTTGCCTGATCGCAAAGAAAACAGGAAAATGTGAGACTGTTGCGAGAGTCAGAAATCCTGTTTACTATGATGAGATCAGCTTTATTAAAGAAGAGATGGGAATTTCTGTTGTACTGAATCCGGAATTAGGTGCTGCATATGAGATTGCGAGATTACTAAGATTTCCTTCTGCAATGGAAGTAAATAAATTTTCACAGGGACGTATTGAAATGTTAAAATATCGTATCCCTCACAATTCCAGATTAGATGGAATGTCACTGATTGATGTCAGCAATCAGTTAAACTGCGAGATTCTGATCTGTGCAGTAGAACGTAAGAAAGAGCTAATCATTCCAAATGGTTCTTTCCAGCTTAAGGAAAAGGATATTATTTCTTTTGTAGGGAGACCGAACTGTGCAATGCAGTTTTTTAGAAAGATTGGGGAGAAGGAGAATCAGGTTCATGAAGCAATGATCGTTGGAGGCAGCAAGATTGGATTTTATTTATCCAAATTACTGGTATCCAGTGGAATCGGGGTCAAGCTGATCGACAAAGATAAGAAACAATGTGAGAAATTAAACGAGAGTATCCCAGATGCTATGATCATTCATGGAAATGGAAATGACCATGATATGCTGATTGAAGAAGGATTAATGGATGTTGATGCATTTATCGCACTGACGAATCATGATGAAGAGAATATCTTTTTATCTTTATATGCACAAGGACAGTGTGATGCAAAACTGGTAACAAAGGTACAGAAATTAAATTATGATGCCATGATCGAACGATTAGATCTTGGAAGCATGATCTATCCAGAGTATTTGACAGCACAGTATATTGTCCAGTATGTAAGAGCAAGACAGAATTCGATCGGAAGTAATATCGAGAACTTATATAAACTTATGGATGGACGAGCAGAAGCCTTGGAATTCCATATTCAGAAAGGTTCGCCAGTTATTGGAGTACCGATCAAAGATCTTCCATTGATCAAGAATCTGTTAGTCTGCAGTATTTACCGTAATGGAAGAGCAATGATTCCAAATGGGCAGGATCATATGGAAGAAGATGACCTTGTTGTTGTCGTTACAACCAAAAAAGGATTACACGATGTCAAAGACATCTTAAAGAGAGGGTAATGGAGGCAGGATAAATGAATTTTTCAATGATTCGGTATGTAATAGGGCTGGTGATGCTTTTTGAGAGTGCATTTTTATCACTGCCATGTATTGTTGCATTAATCTATCATGAGAAGAAAGGTTTTTCCTTCTGGATCATGTTATTTGTATGTCTGATCATCGGAATTCTTTTAGTAATGAAGAAACCAAAGAAGACAGTATACTATGCAAAAGAAGGATTTTTAACCGTTGCGATCAGCTGGATCGTGATGAGTTTTTTTGGAGCACTTCCTTTTGTGATTAACGGAGATATTCCATCAGTTGTAGATGCGATGTTTGAGACTGTTTCTGGATTTACAACAACAGGATCGAGTATTCTGACAGATGTAGAAGCACTGGCAAGATGCAGTCTGTTCTGGCGAAGCTTTACCCATTGGGTTGGTGGTATGGGTGTGTTTATATTCGTACTTGCCGTTATGCCATTGGTTGGTGGACAGAATATCCATCTGATGAGAGCAGAAAGCCCGGGGCCATCCGTTGGGAAACTGGTTCCTAAGATCAGAAAGACGTCCATGATCTTATATAAGATTTATATTTTTATGACGATTGTTATGGTAGGATTATTACTTCTTGGAAGACTTCCACTGTTTGACTCCTTATTACTAGCATTTGGTACAGCGGGAACTGGTGGATTTTCTGTATTGAATTCAGGATGTGCATCTTACTCACCATACATACAATATCTGATCGCCATCTTTATGATCTTATTTGGAGTCAATTTTAACGTATATTATTTTATATTGATCAAGAAATTTAAAGATGCAATTCATTATGAAGAATTAAAATATTATTTATTATTTATCGGTGCATCTGTGGCAATGATCACTTATAACATCCACAGCTTATTTCCAACGATCGAGCAGGCATTCCGCCATGCATTATTCCAGGTTGGAACAGTGATCACAACAACAGGATATGCATCCACAGACTTTAACCAGTGGCCGGAATTTTCAAAATTTATTCTGGTAATGCTGATGTTTTCAGGAGCATGTGCCGGAAGTACTGGTGGAGGTATGAAAGTATCAAGACTTGTCATTATGTTAAAGACAGTTAAGAAAGAATTACTTTCTTATTTACATCCAAGAACTGTACGCAAAGTTAAATTTAATGGACGAGTAGTAGAGCACGAAGTTATTCGTGGAATCAATGTTTATATGATCGCATATGCATTTATTTTAATGTTCTCAGTGTTGATCGTTTCAATAGATAATTTTGATTTTACAAGTAACTTCACGGCAGTTGTAGCTACATTGAATAATATTGGACCAGGACTTAATATCGTCGGTCCGACAGGAAACTTTTCTATGTATTCAGATCTGTCAAAGATTGTGATGATCTTCGATATGCTGGCAGGAAGACTGGAATTATTCCCAATGTTATTATTGATCAATCCATACACATGGAAAGAAATGAAATTAAAGAAAAACAAGAGAAAAGGCCGCAGCTAATGGCCTTTTTTCTTATTTATCGGTAATTTATGAGACAAACCTTTCTTTTTCTTTCGTTATATAATAAAATAAGAATAATAAAAAAGGAAATGGAATGGAGGAGCATATGAAACGTAATACAGATTTTATGCTTCGTGATATTGCAGGCGAAGTAATTCTTGTGCCAACAGGAGCTGCAACCCAGCAGTTTAATGGAATGATCACATTGAATGAAGTGGCAGCATTTATCTGGAAGAATTTAGATGAATCGGAATCAAGTGAGATATTAGTTGATAAGATTATGGATGAATTTGAAGTAGACAGGGAAACTGCAACGAGAGATGTCATAGGATTTGTAAGTGCCCTGTACGAGCGTGGATTGGTATTAGACGAATGAGACAGATAGCAAATGATGTTTATATTCCGGTATTAAAAGAACTGGTGGAAGAGGGCAAAGAAGTCAGTATGATGATCAGCGGGAGCAGCATGAACCCATTTTTGATCCATCACAGGGATTATATTTTGATGAAGAGACCGGAAGAAGAATTAAAACCAGGAGATATGGTATTTTTTCAGAGAAAAGACGGAGCGTATGTGATGCATCGGATTCATCATATCGACAAAGACGGAAAGTTATTTATCATTGGAGATGCACAGACAGACATGGAAGGCCCGATTGATAAGGAACAAGTTTTCGCAGTCGTCATCAAAGTACAGAGAAAAGGAAAATGGATCGCACCGGGAGATTTCTGGTGGGAGTTTTTTGAACATATCTGGCTGCATTTGATTCCATTTCGAAGAGTGTTGATGAAATTATATAGAATACGAGGATAAAGGGTGGTAATATTTTCCTTATTACCATTCTTTTTTGTTATCAGACATAGATTTTTTTCTCATTTTATAGTATCCTTAAAAGTAAAAGATACAAAACAGGAGGAAGATCAATGGGACGTGTATTTAAATTCCATAATGACGTAGATACAGATCAGATCATCGCGTCACAATATTTGTTATTACCAAATATTGAAGAGATGAAAGTATATACTTTTGAATCAATCGATAAAGACTTTGCCAAGAAGGTAAAAGAAGGAGATATTGTTGTAGCAGGAGAGAACTTTGGATGCGGATCATCCAGAGAGCAGGCACCAAGCGTATTAAAAGCCCTAGGTGTCAAAGCAGTGGTAGCCAAATCATTTGCAAGAATCTTCTATAGAAACTCAATCAACATTGGATTACCAGTGATCATCAGCAAAGACTTATACGATAAAGTGGAAGACGGAGCTGACATTGATATCAACCTGTCTGAAGGATGGATCAAAACAGAAAACGAAACCCTTCCATGTACCAAACTGCCACCATATATGCAGAATATTCTGGATCACGGCGGATTGATCAATTTCTTAAATGAAGGGGAGGAATAGTAACATGGGAATGACCATCGGAGAAAAGATTATCGCAAGAGCTGCGAAAGTAGATCAGGTAAAAGCAGGAGAGATCCATACAATCGAAGTTGACCGCTTAATGAGTAATGACGGAACAACACATTTGACAATTGATATGTACCATAACCAGTTAAAACATCCAAAGATCGCAGACAAGGACAAACTGGTATTTATCATGGACCACAACGTGCCTGCAGAGAATCCAAAGACAGCAGTAGCACACAGAAAGATGCGTAATTTCGCAAAAGAACATCAGATCAAATTATATGAAGGAAAAGGTGTCTGTCATCAGATCATGGTAGAAAATCATGTATGCCCAGGAGAATTTATCATGGGTGCAGACTCTCATACATGTACATACGGAGCATTAGGAGCATTCGGTACAGGAATCGGATGTACTGATTTCTTATATGCTATGGTAACAGGACAGTCTTGGGTATTAGTACCAGATACGATTCGTTTTAACCTGCATGGTAAATTAAGAGAAGGTGTATACGCCAGAGATTTAATGCTTTCTATCATTGGAATGGTTGGAGCAAATGGATGTAACTACAAGATCATGGAATTTGCTGGAGAAGGTGCTCATAACCTTGATATCGACGAGCGTTTAGTTCTTTGTAACCTTGCAGTCGAAGCAGGAGCTAAGACAGGAATTGTTGAACCAGATGAGAAAGTCGTAGAATATGTAGAAAGCCGCGGAAGAAAAGCAGAGAACTTATTCAAGAGTGATGACGATGCCGTATTTGAGAAAGTATACGATATTAACTTAGACGAGATCAAACCAGTTGTTGCAAGACCTCATCAGATCGATGATGTGGTAGATGCCAAAGAAGTTAATGATGTGAAGATTGATGAAGCATTCTTAGGATCATGCAACAACGGACGTATCGAAGAATTAAGAGTTGCAGCCGAAATCTTAAAAGGAAAGAAAGTCAGTGACAGCGTAAGATTCTTAATCGCACCAGCTTCCAATGAAGTTTATATGCAGGCATTAGATGAAGGGCTGATCGACATTTTCATGGAATCCGGAGCAATGGTTATGAACTGCAACTGCAGCGTTTGCTGGGGAAGCTGCCAGGGTGTCATCGGTAAAGATGAAGTTTTAATTTCCACAGGAACAAGAAACTTCAAAGGACGTGCAGGACATCCAGATTCTTATGTATATTTAGGATCCGCGGCAACAGTTACTGCATCCGCAATCGCAGGTAAGATCACAACAGCAGATGAGATTTAAGAGAGAAGGATAGAATAGATATGGAACAGTTTAAAGGTAAGGTTTGGGTGCTTGGAGACGATATCGATACAGATATCATCATCCCAACAGAATATCTGGCACTTCCAACCGTAGAAGATATGAAACAGTACGGATTTTCTCCACTTCGTCCAGAATTAGCAGGACAGATTGGGGAAGGAGATATTATCGTAGCAGGAAGCAACTTTGGATGCGGTTCTTCCAGAGAACAGGCACCAGAGATCATTAAAGCATTAAAAGTAAAATGCGTCATTGCCAAATCATTTGCACGTATTTTCTTCCGTAACTCCATCAACAACGGATTACTGTTGATCGAGAATGACAAGATTCAGGATGCAGTCAAAGAAGGTGACGAGATCGAAGTTACTTTAGGAGAGAAGATCACACATAACGGTACAGATTATGAAATCCATTCTCTTCCAGATAACTTAATGGAGATCATCAATGCAGGCGGATTAGTAGAAGCCATGAAGAAAAGAAACGGGGTGAAATAAAGATATGGGACAGACAATGATTGAAAAGATCATCAGCAGAAACGTTGGTGTTGACAGTGTAAAACCAGGACAGATCCAGACAGTTAATGTGGATCGTGTTATGATCCATGATATCTTTATTCCATTCGTAGCAGAGAAATTCGAAGAAATGGGATTTACAAAGTTATGGGATCCAGACAAAGTTGTACTGATCTATGATCACATGGTACCAGCAAGTACAACAGATGATATCAGACATTTTAAGATCGGTGATGCATTTGCTAAGAAATATGGTATGACACACGTTCATAGAAGTGACGGAATCTGCCACCAGTTAATGACAGAATGCGGATACGCGAAACCAGGAAATATTGTATTCGGAACAGACTCTCATACAACAACTTATGGTTGTGTTGGATGTTTCTCTTCAGGAATCGGTTACACAGAGATGGCAGCGATCCTTGGAACAGGTGAAATGTGGGTACGTGTCCCAGAGACGATCAAAGTTGTTATCGATGGTAAACTTCCTGAAAATGTAAGTTCCAAAGACATCATCTTACGACTGATCGGAGATTTAACTGCAGCAGGAGCTACATACAAAGCACTAGAATTCTCAGGAAGTACCGTTGATGAGATGAGCGTTGCAGCAAGAATGACAATGTCAAATATGGCAATCGAAGCCGGAGCCAAAGCAGCACTTTTTGCACCAGATGAGAAAACAGCTGAATATTCTCAGGTAGATTTAGCAGATGTTGACTGGTTATACGGAGACGAAGATGCCGAGTATTGCCAGACGATCACATACAAAGCAGAAGATTTAGTACCAGTGGTAGCATGTCCATCACAGGTAGACAAGATCAGAGCGGTCAAAGAAGTTGAAGGAACCAAACTTGACCAGGTATTTATCGGATCTTGTACAAATGGAAGATTAGAAGATCTGAAGGTAGCAGCAGAGATCTTAAAAGGAAAGAAAGTTGCTGACTATGTAAAACTGATCGTAACACCAGCCAGTCGTAAGATCTACAAACAGGCAGTCGATGCTGGATATATGAAGATCTTAGCCGAAGCTGGAGCAATCATTACACATCCAGGATGTGGATTATGCTGCGGACGTGCAGGAGGAATCATGACAGATGGTGAACGTGTTCTTGCAACAAATAACCGTAACTTCTTAGGAAGAATGGGAACATCTAAAGTAGAAATCTACTTAGGATCTCCAAAAACAGCAGCAGCATCTGCAATCGCAGGTAAGATCGTAGAAGCATAAAGGAATATATGGGGTAAAAGATCCTCATAGACATAAAGAAAAAACACATTGGGGGTCCTTAGGACTCCCATTTGCACTATATATGGAGTTTTTTATGACAAACTTATTAATATCACTATTTATTAAAGACAAAGAAAATATAAAGGACAGCAAAGTAAGAAATGCATATGGAAAGATGGCAGGAATCGTAGGAATCTGCTGTAATATCTTCCTGTTTGCAACGAAATTTTTTGCAGGGATCATCACAGGTGCGATCTCAATCACAGCAGATGCATTTAACAACTTATCCGATGCAGCATCCTCTATCATTACATTGGTAGGGTTTGATATTGCAGGAAAACCAGCTGACGAAGATCATCCATTTGGACATGGAAGGATGGAATATGTATCAGGACTAGTGGTATCTATTTTGATCCTGATGATGGGATTTGAATTATTTAAAACATCTGTAGAGAAAGTGATTCACCCAGAAGTAATTACGGAACAATGGATTTCTTATGTAATTTTAGCGATTTCAATTGCATTAAAGTTTTGGATGTATTTATTTAATAAAGGAATCGGATGGAGAATTCATTCAGAGACAATGAAAGCAACCGCAGCAGACAGCTTAAATGACTGTATATCAACCGCAGCAGTTGTCGGCGGAATGTTAGTTTTTCATTATTTTCATCTAAATATTGATGGAATTGTAGGAATTTTTGTGGCATGTTTTGTATTATGGGGCGGTTATGAATCTATCAAAGATACTTTAAATCCATTATTAGGAGAATCGCCAGATCCAGAACTGATCGCAAAGATCACAGAAACTGTCTTAAATCATAAGATGGTTATTGGAGTTCATGATATTGTAGTACATGATTATGGTCCTGGAAGAAGAATTGTTTCCTTACATGCAGAAGTTCCGTACAACAAAGATATGATGGAAGTGCATGATCTGATGGATCATATTGAGATGCGTCTGATGGAAGAATATCACTGCGAAGCAACGATTCATATGGACCCAGTTGTGACAGATGATGCGGAAGTAAATGAGACGAGAAAAGAAGTTTTGGAGATTGTTGAAAAATATGATAAGACATTATCAGTACACGATTTTCGAATGGTGAAAGGTCCGACACATACGAATGTTATCTTTGATCTTGTGGTGCCTTATGGGAAAGAGTATGATCCGGAGAGAATTGTGAAGGATATTAAGGAAGAGATTAAGAATGAAATGGTAGGGAAATATTATGCGGTTATTAGGATTGATAGATTTTAGCGTACTAAGTTATAGGTACAAAATTTCGGAGAACTAGCAGGAATGCAGATCATGGGTAAGACACAGATCATAGAGCCATTCAGTGAGGAATACAATAAAGTATTAGAATACAAGAAAATCCCAAGAACAGCTATCGAAAAAATGCCACACCCAATGAATCTGATCAAAGTAATACCTACAGAAATCGACTTCCTAAATTCAAAATTCAAAGAAGAAGGCTGCGATTCCAGACAGCATCTTAATCTTCCTCTAGAAGATGAGAAATAATTGAATCAGGAAGTACATCCTTCAAAACATCCATACAAGAAAAATCAGTCCTGCTAGTCGGCAGGGCTTTTTTGGTAATTCGGAAGCCCATTTTCTGATACATCCCAACTGCCTTATAAGCCCAAGTATGTGTATGAAGAAAAATAAAATCAGCATCAGGTTCCACAACAAGAAAACGAGACAAAGCAAACAAAACAATCGCTTTCCCAAGCCCCTTCCCCTGTTCTTTAGGAGAAGCAGACACCCAATGAATCAAAGGAAACCGAACATCCCCAGCCATTTTAAACCAAGCACTCGTAGTAGCAACAATCTCTCCCTCAGGATTCACAATAAAACAAACCCTGTCAGCCAAAAGTTCCTCATGAGCTAAAAAAGTCTTAGCAAAATAAGCAGAAGCATCCTCAAAACAATCAAACTCCCCAACCAACACCTCAAGATTCGCCCAAGCAACCTCGTCCCCAGGCTCAAACATCTTATAAGAATAACCATCAGGCAAAACAGGAACCTTAAGAGTTTTTAACTCCTCAAAAGGCAGACACATCACAATATCTTTATAAACAAGAGACTTATCAAGCATAAACAAAAACCTCCATGAAATTTAGAATAATAACCCTTAATTATTCACGACTTCGTCGTGTTAGCGACTAAAAGTCGCATAGTCGCTATGTTTTTATTGATTTTCCTTTTCATCTATC
>CABIYF010000004.1 GCA_902362875.1 Eubacteriaceae bacterium
ACTTTTTCCATCCATGCTCTGACGGATACCATTTTCTTTTACAAAATCGATATATTGCTGGCTGGTAAACTGACATCCCTGATCTGAGTTCAAGATCTGAGGTTTGGCTATCTTAAATGCTTTATTTAATGCATTGAGCACCATTCGGGTATCAAGAGTATCATCTATTTCCCATCCGACGATACAGCGGCTGTACCAGTCGATCACTGCAGTCAGATATAGAAATCCATGTTTGATCGGGATATATGTAATGTCAATGGACCATGCCTGATTTGGCTTATCGATGACAGCGTTGCGGAGTAGATAAGGGCAGACTTTTGCCTGTTGCATACGCTTAGACAGATTCATCTTAGGATAGATTGGATGAATGTCCATTTCATTCATATATCGTCTGGCTTTCCGACGACCGACTCTATATCCTCTGGTTTTTAATTGTGCAGACATCTGTCTTGCACCCCAGGTTGGATTATCCGTATGGAGATGATCTATGATCTCTTTACATGCCAGTTCATCATCGGATACTGGAAATCCTTTGTAATAAATACTTGTACGGTTGATATCAAGTAAACTGGCGCCAACAGAAGTAGGAAGTTCTTTAGTCGTCAAACACAGCAGAAGCATTGTTCAAGAATTCTCTTTTCCAGTTACGGAGAAGATTTGGTTGAATATTGTTTTCTGTTGCTAAGGTATTGAGATCTTTTTCTCCTTTGAGTAGATCGATCACAAGGTCTGATTTAAATTTTGCACTAAAATTTCTTCTTTTTCTGGACATGACACTGAATCCTTTCTTATGTATTGATTTAAGTATATCAGATTCATTAAGATCTGTCCGAAAAAGTGTCTTAATTTATGAGACCATTATACTGCCTCCACTATTTCCACACCTTTTCTTTTGCATAGCATACTTAAAATATTCGCTATATCCTGTTTCATCTTTCCATATGCTATTTTTCTTCTATATTTAGGTGCAAAAACAATATGATACTTACAATTCCATTTCGTATGTGATAAGCTATTAATATCCATTTGGATAACCTCCTTTGATTTTATGTGGTTGGCGAACCAACATAATTATATCACTGGAGGTTTTTTACTGTAAGCTTAAGCAATGCTGACTCACCGGCCTAGCCGGTGGTTTATTTGTTCATCAAAGTTCCGTTTCTCTTCTGAGAAACTCCACTGTGCTGAACAGGCTTAAAGCCTAACAATAATAGCCAATCCAATTTCATTACTAGATGAATTTGGATTGGCCAAATATTTCCTATCTACTCCCAAAGCTTCTCCGCATAAACCCCATCAGCAATCAACTCCCTAAAAGCCTCCTGCACAGTCTCTTTATCTTCCTTATATGTAACTCCAAACCAACGATCCTGTGTCTCCAGCACCTTCACGTTCGCTCTTTCTTCTTTCAAAAGCTTGTCCACGATATTCGGTAACAGATATTCACTCTTTAAATCTCCTTCTTCCACATTCGCAAGGAAATCTTTGAAATCTTCTGCTAAGAAATTCAAAAATTCTGGATATCCTGCCCACATGTTCATGGATACTTTATCTTCTGGACTGATCCATTCCTGTACATCTTCGTTGTCACATTTGATCTGCCCGTCTTCTCCCATTTCGATTCCTGTTGTCTCATGTACTTGGCTTAATAAACCATTCTCATCGACAACGCTGACTCCCCTGGTCACTGTTCCATTGTCGCTTAATGTGTTCTTTAAAATGAATCCTCCCATTCCCATGGTAAATTCTCTTCCAAAGTCTTCCCCAGATACTAAGAAATCATGCAGTTTCACAAATGCTTCTTTTCCATAATAGTCATCTGCATTGATGATCACAAATGGTTCTTTCACTACATCTTTGCAGCATAACACTGCCTGTCCTGTTCCCCATGGTTTTGTTCTTCCTTCTGGTACTTCAAAACCTTCTGGCAGATCATCAAGTTCTTGAAATACATATTCGACATCGATCTGTTCTTTGATTCTGTTTCCAATGATCTCTTCGAACTCCTTGAAAATGTCTTTGCGGATAATAAAGACTACTTTGTTAAATCCTGCTTCTTTTGCATCATGAATGGAATAATCCATGATAATTTCTCCATTTGGTCCCATCTGGGCTAACTGTTTAATTCCTTCTCCAAATCTGGAGCCGATTCCGGCTGCCATGATGATTAGTGTTGTATTCATTCGTATTTTCTCCATTTCATAATATAAAACTTCTTTTTACAAAATTAAACTTAATTTTGCAAATTTTTTTATCTTTAAATTCACTCCCTATTCAAACGAATAGGCTTTGCTGGAACACCAACAACTACAGTATTTTCATTCACATCATTTACAACTACTGCACCAGCTCCTACAACACAATCAGAATGTAGACAGACGTTTCCAATTACAATCGCTCCTGCACTTACTTCAACTCGATCTTCTAATACAGGTTGTTCCGTTCCATTAAATCCAATCGTAACTTGTTGAAAAATTCGACAATCCTGTCCAATATGTTTTGCTGCAACTACAGTAGAAAATCCATGTTGAAATGATAATCCACCTTCTATTCGCTCAGGTGGCGTATTTATATATAAAGACTCCATTTGTTTAAACAATATTCTGAATAATAAACATCTAATAGGATTTCTGTGTAGTCTATTCTCAACCACGTTTCTACTACAAGGCTCTTCTACTAAAATTCTACTAAATGTAAATAAATTCACAGTCCCCCCCCCCCATATAAATGTCGATCAAATTCACTTATATCACGTTTACATCTATCCCAAAAATTTCCTCCTTTTGCTATTAGATACGCAGGCACTGTTCTCCAATAATTCAAATAAATAATAATTTTTTTTAAATATTTGTTCATTTTCTTTACTCCCAGAACTTTTTCATAACTATTCTCAAAAATCCTCAAAAACTCATACATACTTTTTTATTCTAAATTTACATATAATTCTTGTTCTAATATATTTATAAGATCTATGATTTATAGTAAATATACATTAACTATTTCTTCAATCCTAAATCCTGTTTAATTTTTGTCGTTGAAATTCCTTCCGTCCTTGGCAAATATACAACGTCACAGTATTCCTTCAAAAAGTCAAACTTTCCTTTCCAATCGTCCCCCATAACAAATGTATCAATTTTATATTCCTTAACATCAGAAATTTTTTGTTCCCAATTTTCTTCTGGTAAAACTAAATCTACATATCTAACTGCTTCAACTAATTTTTTTCTTTCCTCATAAGAAAAATAGCATTTCTTTTGTTTTTCATTCCAATTGAATTCATCTGTAGAAACAACTACAATCAAATAATCCCCTAGTTCCTTTGCTCTTCTTAAAAGATTAATATGTCCTGCATGTAATAAATCAAATGTTCCATATGTAATAACTTTTTTCATTTTAACTCCTTTATTAATTCCATATTGGTTACTTTTATTTTAAAATGCATTCTGACTAATTTTATAAAATCATTTCTTTATCATATATTAAATGCTTAAAAATATCCTAATTTCTTTTGATATTAATATATCTTTTACCATTTTCCCTTAAGTAAAATCTAGATTGAACGCATTAACTTAGATTACTCAATTTTTTTATTTAAGTAATTTTTCTTTCATTTTATTTACCAACCAATCAACAGCTTTTTGAGATGCGTTCCCCATATCATACATTGGCTTTTTACCAAAATAAGCTTCTATCTTCTTTTGATATTCAATTTCATCAAAATCATATATTTGTTTTATTAATTCTTCACTGCTTTCTGAAAAAGGAAATGGATAATGATAAAATTCATCCACCAGCCCTCTTGTTTCAACATAATGTTGTAAATCTAAAGCACAGATAAATGCCGGTTTTTTTATTATTGAAAAATCAAATACAGTACTCGAATAGTCTGAAATAACAGCATCAGAAGCAATAGATAATTCCTGTATATCTGGATAACTTGTAACATTAATTATCTTACTTGTAAATTTCATCTGTTCCACCTGTTTTCTTGCATTAGGATGAAGGCGAATCAACATCCAACATGGTCTACAAAAACGATTTTCAAAAGCTTCTCTAATTTCTTCAAAATTTAATTTATATCCATCTGTAGTATAATCATCCCGAAATGTTGGCGCATATAAAACCATATAAGCATTTGCTGGTATATTAAATTTTGCTCTTATAGTCGTAATCAATTCTATATTATCAGCATTATTTACGAGAAAATCATTTCGTGGTAACCCAATCCTTAAAATTTCAGAATGACTATTTAACCAAAAAGCCCTCTTATACAATTCATCTAATAACTGGCTATTTGATATAATAGCATCTGTAATAGCTCCATCATGTATTGCAGAAACTATATATTCTTTTTTTAATATATCTAATGCCTCACCTTCAATTCTTTTTGAACCAAATGGTCCATGCCATGTTTGTAAATAAGTCTGTTTTTTTCTTTTTTCTACGCCTAAATCAATTCTGACATTACTTACAATTGCTCCAGCTGTTGCCAATTCATAATAATGCCGTAATGACCACATTTTTACAAACCTTATGTATGGAGGAAATATTGTTTCCTTATCTGCACATAACCATACCATATCAATATTAAGATTGCGCTTATGTATTTCTTCAGCAATATATTTGGGATTATCTCCATATCCACGACCAGAAAAATTGCAGAAAACAATTTTATCCTTTTTAATTGGAAGTATACGTAATAATGATACATATATATGCTTAAAAATCTTTTTTTTCATTTTCGCCAATTCCTCTATCTTCTTTGAAATTTTTTATTTATTACCTCAGTCATAGACTTTAATAATTGAAAATTCATTATTAATGAATAAATACAAACAATAGCAAAAGTCATGACACACCATATCGTATTCTGACTATAGTAACTAATCCAAACAATAATAGTCATTAGTATAATACCAAGAGCAACTTTCAACTCTATCTTTATTCCAAATCTCTTTCTGACATCCAAATATCTTAAAATAAATACAACTAAATAAGCTACCAGCGTAGATATTGATGCTGCATACAATCCAAATTTTTGAACAAATATTAAATTCACACCAATATTTAAAATAGCAGCCATAATTGTCATACGTGCTATCACTGAAGTCATTTTTTCAGCTACATAGTAAGCACCAAGAACTCCTGTCATTGCCGAGAAAAAGGCACCTGCAAGCAGAATAGGAATCTGGTAGTATGCCGCACCAAACTTTTCATTAACAAGAATTTTAAACACAAACGGCATTATTGCAGTCAATCCTAAAAAAGCACAACTAAAAAATTTAATTACTGTGGATTGTAACTTTGTAAATTCTTGATCAGACCCATTCTCGTGTAAATGTAAAGCTACAGATTCTACCCATGATAAATTGAAAATGTTATAAATTGTCGTATAAATTCCAGAAAATTTATTTGCTGCCGAATATATTCCATTTGCACCAACATTAATAAATTTCAAAATAATTGTTCTATCTGCAGAATTCAATATCCACCAAGAAATAACATTCGGAACCAATGGAAGTGAATATTTCAAATAACGATTAACTCGTTTTTTTTCAATTTTCACAAACCGAATATAATGGTATGCCTTAGTCGCAAGAGTAAGATAAACACCACTACACATATAAGCTACAAACATAGATATAAGCATTCCATTCGCACCAAGTCTTACAATTAGTACAAGTACAACATTAAGTATAACCTGCCCACTCGCTGCTATAAAACTTCCAGTAGCATATACTATATTCATTCCCAATCCTCTTGCTGTTTGCAACATGAGTGCCACATAAACATTAGCCAATAAATTTAACAAAAGCATATATTTATATTTTGAATGAATTAATGGTGACACACACATATAAATCAAACTAAATATTATTGTAACCACTACAGCAAGTGTATAAATGTCTGATAAAATCTTTTTTTTGTTTTCTTCATCTTTTCTACTATCAAGCAAAAAACGAAAAATAGATTGTTCCAATTGACATGTTACTATAGGTAATAAAAGTTGAACATATGTCGTTACCAGATCAACAACACCATAATCTTCTGTCGACAACACCGCTGTATACAATGGTAAAAGAAAAAAACTCACCATTTGCGTAGCTATCTTACCCACAGCAATTACCGCTGTATTTTTTGCTAATTCACTACCTTTACTCATCTAATCCTCCAAATTTATATTTACTCATTTTTCACAGTTATAACTTTTTTATAATTTTCATTGTCAGCAAAACCATTAATCAAAATTAAAACAAGAATATTATAAACCATTAAATAATTTGGATATGTTGCTAAATTATCTGTTGCCCAACAAATCACCGTACAACAAAGAATAATTGCATAGTTAATTGTGGCATTAAAGCCAAAAAACTTACGAATTTTTTTCATACATCTTACCATTAAATAATAAAAGAAGCTTAACGCTGGAATACATCCTAAATCTATATAATACATTAATATGTCATTATGAAACCCTGTCGTTGCAGATTGCTTTGCTCGAACATACATCATCATTTTTTGATGAACAAATCCAATTCCCTTTCCTATATACGTCAGTCCCAAATAATAATAATTTTTAAGCAATCCAATAATTTTGTCTCTAGCACTCAATTCAATATTATATTTCTGAGCTAAATCCGCCAATTCATTACCACTACCACATATTATGATCCAATTAATACAAAATATAAATAAAACCACTCCGATATATATCGGTATCTGATCATTTTCTTTAAAAAATTTTATTATAAAAAAATATAATAATATTGATATAACTAATGCAAACAATAGAATCCGCTTAAATCCAAACAAACAAAACAATATTGATATAGTAAGTTTAATAGGATGCTGTTCTTTCTTCCACATTAACACATAATATACAATTAATATTCCAAATATAAATGTAATTTCGTGTGCTTCTAACGGACGTTCTCCCGCCATTGCTAAATCAGTAAGTGCAATATAATGGAACATACCAGCTACTCCATACATACGAATAAATACAGCAATATAGCAAGCATAATTTATACAAGCAGCCCAAAATATAGATGAAGCCATCCTATCTTTAAAATAATAATACATTAGACATGCAGTAAATGGTACAAGAATCCTTGGTTCAATTTCTGAAATAACTTTTAAAAAAGTAATCTGTTTTTCTAACACACATAATACAAATGACCAAATCAATAAAATACAATATGGTACAACAAGCATATAATAGCTTATTTTTTCTTTGTATGATAATCTTATTACACCATGTTTCTTTATTATAATAAATACACAAATACAAAACATTAATACCAAATATACCTTACTCAACAAATTATAGTTTGCTGTTCCAAAATAAGTCTGAGTAAGGAAAAAGCATAACACGAACAAAATAACTAGTGGAATGTCAGATATAGAAGTTGATATCTTTTTCTTACTGATTTTCATTTTCACACTGTCCTTTCTCTGCATCCTTTTTTAACCATCCCATTCTTAAATAATAAACCCCTAATGCCTATTCCATTTTTTTCCATCTATTTATCCTTCGTCTTATGCTTTTCATTTTTCTAAATTCACGAAAACAAAGCAATCTACATAAACATATTATTTTGTGTATTTTTTTATCTGCATAAAAACGCTGTCTATCTATATCTGCAATAGTTTTATAAATTTCTTGTATTTTCTTGTATTTTGAACTTTTTAGATATGATTGATACTCGTCTATTCCAGTTACATTTCCTTTTCTATAATTTTCTGCAAGAAGCTGTGTTATAGAATACTGTTTTCCACTTTTTTCATGTGATATACTTTTAGGATTATCCCTATATCTCAGTAAGACCTCTGGTATATTTCCAATTTTATATCCTGCCAATGATGTTCTTATAAGAAAATCATAATCCTCACAAGCATCAAAATCTCTATACCCTCCAAGTTCATCAAATACTTTTTTTCGTACTACCCAAGCTGGATGAGCTACACAACTTTCATATTGAAGAACTTTAGTACACATTTCATGAGTTTTTACTCCTTTAGCTACACGTAAAATCCTATCTTCATAAAAAACCTCAAAAAAGCACCCTATAAGATCATAGTTTTTGTTATTCATATAATCAATCTGATAAGATAATCTTTCAGGCAAAGATATATCATCAGCATCCATTCTCGCCACATACTCTCCTGTACAAAATGATAACGCTTTATTCAGACTTTTTACTAAACCTATATTGTTATTATTTACCACAACACTAATTCTATCATCACTGTCAGCATAGTCATTTAATAAAGAAACTAACTCCACATATTCAGGATTATCAACAATAATAATAAACTCTAAATTCTTATAAGTCTGATTCAATATTGAATCTACAGATTGTTGTATCCACTCAATAGGTTCTTTATATGTGCTCATTATTACACTTACTTTATCCATTTATCAATTTTCCTCTTTTCCAATCCCACACCATTTCAAAAAATCACCAATATTTAAAAACTGCGGTGTGGATTCCTTATAATAATTCTTACAGAGTTCTTTTACTCCTGAATCCTCCATTAATAATTCTAACGATTCTGGTATACTTTCGCGGCTCGTAAATAACATCTGATACTCTCTTAGTACCTTTTCATCTGGTTCTTCATGAAATTTTTCATAATAATCAATAGCAACTTTTTTTGCAGCCTCCAGTTCGCTTTCCTTTCTTTTTCTATAAAGCGACTCTATTGAACAAATTTTACGTGCTGGAACTCCTGCATAAACACTATTACTTTCACAATTTTTAGTTACAACCGCTCCAGCTCCAATAATGACATTATCTCCTATTTTTACGCCTTTCAAAATCAAAGCATTTCTTCCAATAAAAATGTTAGAACCAAGCGTTGTCTTTTCAACACTACCAATTATATCACCCTTAACGGATGCTAAAACTGATAGACTATAATCATGCGTCAAAATAGTTGTTCCTGATGTAATTCTAACATAATTACCTATCTCAAGCATTCCAGGATTTTGAACATCGATATGTGTTGATTTCGGATCATAAATTGTACATCCTTCTCCTATTGTTATACCTTGTTTACGTAACCATTCGATATAGGTTTTTGATGAACTTTTTTCTCTGTAAATAATCTTTCGTAATAATTGTTTTAATAACATGTATTCATCTCCATTTTAATGAATACACTTGAGTTTTTATATAATTTTCTAAAATATATCACACCTATATTTCTTTTGCAGGTATTCCTACAAGCCGTGCTCCCTTTCTTAAGCAACTTTTAACAACAACAGCACCTGCTCCTATCTGAACATCATCCGCTATTGTTATATTCCCAATAATAGAAGCGCCAAATCCAATATCGACATTATTTCCAATACGAGGAGCTTTTAAAGATTTTCCATCGTTCCCAATGCAATTATTTCCATGTAACTTACATCCACATCCCAATATTGCATCACTATTAATGATGATTGATCCATGATGGTAAATAACGGTTCCTGCTCCGAGAGTATATGGACTGATATAAAAACCAAGTGTATTTCCTAATTTATTTTTTCTTCTCGAATATATGAACTCCATCACCTTATTAACTGTATGAATGCCCCCCCCCAACAGATTTTTTACGATAGAACTCTTCATACCTCAACAATCTCATGTATTTATTAATCATATAAAAATGGCTATTCGTTAGGAACATTTTTATATGAGCTTTTTTAGAAAAAGAATTATAATAAATAGCATCTTTTTCTATAATATTTTTTAATTCATTTTTTGTCATTTCACTTATTTTCCTTTACTTTTAATTTTAATACTATTGTCGTATTTTCATCTTTTAAATCGCTTCTTCAAAATCTGTCTAATATCATTTAACAATAAAGCAATTCCATAATGCCCTGATTGCATTGATTTTTGAAAAATCTTTTGCTGAAAAGGCAATGTATCAACAGGATAGTCATTCCAACATTCTTGAATTACTTTAGAATTGGCATATGAACTAATAAAAGATTTTTTCTCTTTTAATGACACTGCTGTATTGGCAACCTGTCCAACATATAACCTACAAATATTTATTGAAGCCCTTTTAACTCTCATAAGACAATCTGGATCATTTTCCTTACTCACAACATCTAATAACGTCATTAAATATTCTTCATATTTTTTTAGTTTCTTATTTGAAAAATTTTGAGTAATAGAAGCTTGATTTTCCTTTCTATAGCAATAATCTGTATTTTCTGTAAATGAAATACATGACGCACATTTATATGCAGATATATTAAAAATAACATCCTCTGAAATAATATTTTTAAATTTCAAACAATTATCAATAATCATATTTCTCTTATAAATTGCAATCCACACTGACATTGGAAAAGCCTCTGTTTCTTTATCTTCCATACTTCTACCATATAAATTCTTCCTTATCTCATCTATCTCAGACTTTTCCGTCACTGTTTTTCCTGCCAATGGATGTCTTTTTGTTCTTACAATCTTGCCCTCCGTCCAATCACAATGACCACTAACAACAATATCAGCTTTTTGCTTCTTAGCTACTTGATATAATCGACTAAACATATTGACATCTACCCAATCATCTGAATCAACAAATCCTATATATTCCCCACTTGCCGCATACATTCCTGAATTTCTAGCTGGACCCAGACCAGAATTTTCTTGATGAATTACTTTAATACGTGAATCTTCTTTTGCATATTCTTCTGCTAATTCACCACATTTATCAGGAGAACCATCATCTACTAAAATTATTTCTATATCACGTATTGTCTGATTTTGTATACTTTTCACACATTTATCCAAATATTTTTCCACACCATACATCGGTACTATAATACTTATTTTAGGATTCATTTTACTCTCACCTCATTATCTTTTTCTATTGAGATTACATTGATTTCAATAATATTTTATGGTTTTAAATCAGTTTATCTTCAACCAATTTTCCATAAAAAGTCTCATTTCCAGAAATCTCTTTAGGAAAATTCGCTTTCCATGTCAATTTAAACAAAGCTGTCTCTTTCTTCATCTGACACCATACTTTTTCTTCGTATTTATTTCCTAATATTTTCAACAATTCATCACATTCTGGATTATTAGGTTCTATTAAATCAAAAGCTTCTCTAACCATCCTATGCTTTCTTTGTGCTTGTACAATTAAATAATCTAAAAACAAATAATCAATCATATAATCATTTGTCTTCCAATACATTAACAAATATTCTGCTATAATATTAAAAACTATTCTATATTCCTTTTGACAGCCAAACGAATAATTTGCAAAATATCCACATGCAACTGATGTATGTCTATAATCAGGTCTTTTAATTGACCATATCGGACTTTCAAAATATGGTTCTAAACTATCCGTACAATAAAATGTTGAATCTAACCATATTCCACCATATTGTCCTAACAATTTTAATCTTAACAAATCTGACATATGCGTTTTAGTGATAATCCCCTTATCTTTCTTTTCCAATAACCATTCAGGAAAATCCACATAATCCTTATAATTTTTATCTGTTATTATTATCACCTTATGATTCCCTGCATGTTTTCTTATTGAATCAACACATTTTTTTACAATGTAAGGAGCTTGATCAATTCCTTGCCACCAACAAATCCATATACAATCTTTATATTCTTCATCTAATTCAATTTTTTCTAACTTTCTAATTTTTTCATCTGACAACTTAGGACAAGTTTTATCAAAATATCGATTCATTACTTCATGTTTTTTTAATAAATGTTTCTTTATCCATCCCCATTCTTTATGCCCATTATGAACCATCAATTGAATATCAACTTTACCACGAAATGTTGATACCGCATCCTTTATATTTAAAACTTTTGCTATTTCTATTGTTGAGCCAAATTCTTCCTTAACTCTTTTAGTTACTCGTTTTAAATTCATATGTTTACTTGCCATAAAATCAACCTTTCTTAATTTGCAATATAATATTCTTCATTAATAAACGAGCTTTTCTAGGAATCTTATTATAAATCGTATGTACTAAAATTTGCTTCCTATATGTCTTATGAAACCATTCTTCAACTTTATCGTATGATTCCATTTTATATCTCATCATAATATTCTTTCTTTTTTTAGTTTTTTGAGACGCATGATTCAACTGTCCATTTTTCTTCTTTATTTTACCAAAAGAGGATTCTTCCAAATAAAATTTTCTTTTAATCTCCTTGGAAAATTCTAATCCTTTATCTGTATTAACTAAAATACAGGAGATTCCTTTTCTTTCATCGAATTCCTCTCTCTTTAAAAGTTCTGGATGTTCTTTTTCTATTCCCCAATAATCTCCAATAGTAAAATCACCTATTCGCTCTCTTTTAGCATATGGACACTGGTAACAATTTTCTCGATAAATATCTCCATCCAAAAAGAATGTATTATACGAAGTCAATCTAGCTGGTATATACATATTTTTCTTTTTTCCTGATGCGTATTCAAAATCTATCCGATTATTCATTCCCCAGCCTTTTTTCTTGTCTCTAAAAGAATAAGAAATTACTAACTTTGCTTTATTTTTTTTAGTCATATATTGAATATAGTCATCAAAAAACTTGGCACTAGGGACTCCATGACAAATTACATCCACAGTATATAAATTTTCATACTCTTTTCTCAAATACCCATACAATCCAGCAATCTGACATGGTGTCCCTGAAAATAAGACCTTTTTCCCTAAATCTAATTCTTCTTTAGCTTCCACATAAGTATTTTCAATTGCCGACTGCACGTACTTAGATCCTTGCAATCTATATAACTGAGACTCTTCTCTAACTGCAATATGATGAGGATGAGCATGTCCATCCTCAAAATCTAATGCAGCCCCAAATACAACTCCACCATCTTTCAAAATAGTTCTCGCCATGGCCGCAAAAATTCCACCAGAAGCAGATTTCATTAATTCTTTTTTGTCTTTATTTACAGCTGCATAGCATTTAATCGGAGTATTACCTACTTGTCCATTCTGATATGCACAAACTTTCTTACATGCTCCACACTGAACACATTTTTTTTCATCAATTTGTGGATATAAAAATCCATATTCATCTTCTTGCATTTTTATTGCACTCTTAGGACAAATATTCATACATGCTCCACATGCACAACAATTCTTTTTGTCATCAAATAAAATAATTTTATCTTTGGACATTCTATACTCCCTTAATTTTCTTTGATTACTTGTCTTAAATATTCAATACTAGCTTCTCTTTTCTCATCAATAATCTTATTCACCACATCGTAATCAACTTCATCTTTCATTTTTTCTAAATCAAACTTGAAATTCTTATCAATTTTACGATTTGGAATATGTAATTCTCTTAATAAAGCTCCAACTTTTTTGATTCTGCTTTCATTTGTCAAATATACCTTAAATGGTCTTTCGTTTAAAATTGAGAAAACAGCTCCATGAAATGTTCCTGTAAATACAAAATCTGCATTTCTAAACATTTCAACCCACTCAAATGGTGCAAGATCTACAGTAATATCTGTATATTGTTTATCACATTCCCCAGCCCCATATATTGCATATCCATGTTCTTTCGCATAGGTAAAAATCTGCTTTTTAACCCTCTTCGGCAAATGTTCACAATAATAAAACAAAATATAAGGTTTTTTCGCTACTTTTAATTTTGCTTTTGGAAATTTACTTAAAAATGTTGGATCTAAAACTCTTGTTGGATAGTTTCCTGTAATATGTTCCACTAAATCTGCAGTCAGATCATCTCTTGCTGATATTGCTTTAAATCTTTTAATTCCTTCTTCTACATAACTTGGAATCACATCATTTGCACTTGATTTACCCACACTTGGTGCGTATGCAACTAAATTTTGACATGTAAGCCCATGCCCAAATTTAACTTTAGCGTCACCTTTTCCGTCTTTAAAATTCCAAACTTCATCACTACCAACAATAATGTAGTCATACCCCATTTTGTTAATCTGCTTTGCTGAAAAACAGACTTTAGATAATGTCATATATTTTTTTCTAGCTTTTGAAAAAATACTAGGAATTCTTATTTTTCTTAACCATTCTTTGATTCCTTCGCGATCTTTATAAAAACGGAACCATCCACCTACATTGATTACAAAATGTTTTACATTAATGCAGTTAATAATTTCAACCTGATCTTCTGGAAACGCTTTCGCCATTGCTTCTCTTAAGGCATACGCCTGTAAAAACGCTCCATAATTATCTATATACTGATGTGTTAAAATACCAATTTTCATATATTCTCCCTATATAATTCAATATATCTTTCCTGTAATTTTTTAGCTTCTTCAACGATATTATATCGATTCTTAGTTATCACTTCATAATTATTTTTTCTGGTCTGATCTTTTAAAGCTTTTTCTAAATAACCAACCCATTGTCTCTTATCTGATGTAGAAACAAAAGATACCTTATCTGTTAGTCCAATCTCTCTCGTTATATTATCAGAAAATACACATGGCAAGTCTGCCGCCTGTGCTTCCACTCCTACAACAGGCAGCCCTTCCCATACTGATGGCAAAACAAAAGCATCGAATGCCTGATACCACTCATTCGCATTTCCTACATTTCCTACAAATAAAACAGCATCTTCAATTCCAAGAGTTTGAACTTTTTCCTTAATTTTAGGCATTAGTTCTCCATCTCCTAATAAAACCAGTTTTGTATCCTTATGATTTTTATAATATTCCACAAAAACATCAATTAAAAAAGTATGATTTTTCTGTGCCATAAAACGACCCACATGCCCTATTACTTTTTTATCTTGTAGATGATATTCTGATCTAATTCTATTTCTTATTTCTTCATTATACAAAAATCGTTCAACTTCTATTGCATTGGGGATAAATTCATAGTCTTTGTTTTCAACGACTTTATTTCCAAAATAACATCTTGCTGCTTCTATACCACATGTAAAATTATGATTTATATTATATTTTAATCGACTTCTACAAAAAATCTTAATCGGCCATTTCCAGTCCTTGGTAATGCTCGCTCCATGTGCATGAAATATTCTAATGGGAATTTTATTCTTTTTCGCCGCATGTAATGCATAAACACCCAAAGCGCCATTGTGTGCCTCTACTATTCTATATTGGGGATATTTTTCAAATAGCTTTTTCATATATTTTAAATATTGAGGATACTTTGCCGGATTTAAACCTGGGGTATGAAAAATATGGCCTCCCATTTGCTTTATTTCTTCATCATAAGCTCCTGGTTTAGTCTTATTACACAAAAAATCAAATTGAACTTTTTCATGATCCATATGTCGGTAATAATTCATAAGCATTGTTTCAATTCCTGCTCTATCCATATTACTTACAGAATGTAATACTCTAATCATTTTGCTTTCCTTTCACCTTAATAACCTCAAATAGAAGCCACACTACTATTCTCTACTAATTTTTCCTTGCAGCTTTTCTTTCCTCTATAAACCTCAACAGTTCTATTCACAACATCTTCCCAATTATACCTACCACAAATATACCCAGACGCTTCACTCTTATACTTCTCCACAAGCTCCACATCATCACAAACCATCTGCAGCTTCTCCTTCAAGTCCTCAACATTAGCCTTCTTAAACAATATCGCCTTATCCTCAACCACATCAGCAATCTCAGCAATATCAGACCCGATCACGCAGTTCCCATAGCTCATAGCCTCAAGCAGACTAAGTGGCATTCCCTCTAACTTAGAAGGCAACACATAAACATAAGCATTACTATAAAGTTCCTCTAATGTTCTACCAGAAACAAACCCAGTAAAGATAATATTCGGATTATTCCCAGCCAACTTCTTAAGTTTCATCACATAATCATCCGTATCACTAGTATCTCCAGCAATCACTAACTTCTTATCCGTCTTCACATTCTGATAAGCTTCAATCAGATAATGAATACCTTTCTCTTCTGTAAGTCGTGACAACGCACAAATATAATCATCTTTATGCAGACCAAATTTCTTCGTGAGCAGATCAGCTTCCACATTCTCAGGTCTTGATACTCCATTGGGGATGAGAATTGTATCTCGACCATACGTCTGTTTAAAATAATCTTGAACTCCTTTACTCAAAACAATGATTTCATCTGCATATTTCGCAGCCACTTTCTCTCCAAATTTGATATATTTTGAACCAAATCCAGATTTCCATTTATCTCTTGCCCAATCCAATCCATGGATTGTTACGATACAACGTTTTCTGAATAATTTCGGAATCCAAAGAGCTGTGCAAGGTCCTTCTGCATGAAAATGTACAATATCATATCTTCCAAATGCTGCTCTGATAGCAGCAGAAAAGGAGGATGTCATTGCTGCCAGCCCCTTCTTGTTGATCGTCAATACTTTCTTTAATTTTACGCCTTTATATGTACCATTTTTTACGGTATTTACATATTCATTTTCAACTTTATCACCGGAACGATTATAACATGTAACTTGATGTCCTCGTTTTACCATCTTAGGACACATCGTAGTCAGTACAAGTTCAATTCCGCCTCTTCTTGATGGAACAACTTTATGTCCGATCATCGCAATTTTTAATTGTTTCTTCCTTATATAATTACTACTCACCGTACACTTCCCTTCTACTGCGCCCCATCATCACCCTTAAACACAAGCGCCACTGTCTTAAACAATATCTTAATATCCAACCAAAGAGACCAATTCTCAATATACTGAACATCCAATTTCACAATCTCCTCAAAATCAGTAATCGTACTACGACCACTAACCTGCCAGATTCCAGTCAACCCAGGTGTTCTACAAAGCCTCTTCTTATGATAAGCACTATACTGCTCAAATTCATCCACTGTAGGTGGTCTAGTCCCGACTAAGCTCATATCGCCTTTCAGAACATTCCAGAACTGTGGCAGTTCATCAATACTCGTCTTTCTGATAAACTTCCCGACCTTTGTAATTCGTGGATCATCTTTCATCTTAAACATCAGCCCGTCCATTTCGTTCTGAGCCATCAGTTCTTTCTTGCGTTCCTCTGCATCCTGATACATCGATCTGATCTTATAGATCTTAAATATTCTACCATTTCTACCAACTCTCTTCTGAGAAAACAATAATGGTCCCGGAGATTCCAGTTTCACCGCTGGTGCCACAAAGATCAATGCGATTCCAGTGATCAAAAGTCCAACCAGTCCACCAAGGATATCCATCGCTCTCTTAAGAAGTAACATAAATAAAGAAACTTCTCTTCCAGAAAATGATACAACATTATATGGTCCTACAGTTTCTAATGTCTTATTTAGATTCTGATTGATCTGGAATAAAGGAATATTCAGACTTGTATTGATTCCCATATCCTCAAAATTCTGAATTGTCATTGCAACTGGATATTTATATTCTTTTGGAATGTAGATAAACACTTCATCTACAACATTTCTTGCTGCGTATTCAAACATACTTCGATATGTAAATCCAATGACTGGTATTCCACAGACATTTTCTCCTACCATATCTTTATCTATAATGACAATACTCGAGATCCATAAATCCCATGTTTTTTCTTTTATAATATTCGTGATCACTTGCTCTGCTTCACCACTAGTTGTGATCAGCATCATTTTCCTTGCAAATGAATGATTGGATCTTCTTCGCAGCCAGTACTTACGGTACAGACGATGTGCTATGATCATATAAAAGAACTCAAATCCGATCGTAAACATATAAATGAATCTTGAATACTTGGATGCGTCTGCCATCAGCAATGCAATCATTGACATCCCGGCTCCAGTCAGAACTGCTGTCTGAAAATCGCATCGTATTTCGTCTTTAATTTTACGCTTAAAAAAACTGCGATTTGGGTGGAACAGCAAGTAAACAAAAGTCAGAACTACCATTGCAGTGATCCATCGCAAATATGTATCAGCTCTCATAAACCCATATGCTGTTTTTAGATTTCCAAATCGCAGATAAACTGCAACAAAATATCCTGCAGTCAATCCCACCATGTCAAGTACATAGATCAGGAAATTCTGCATCTGTCTTTTTGATACTCCCATATTCTTCTAATCCCCATAATATAGTTTTTTATTCTTGTTCATTAATCTTCTTTATATGTTATCATAAATTTCATAAATTTCAATAAGTTTCCTTGTACTTTTTGTTGTAATAAGTATATTTTTGTCGTTTTTGAACTTTTGTGTATTTTAAATTGAACTTTCTTTTCTTTTATGATATAATCGTTTTAATAAATTGAACTTTTTAAATATAAATTGAACTTTTTCTTAATAAAGGAGCTGTATTATGAATCAGAAAGAACTATTTGCAGAGCATTTACGTTCTGCTATGGAGCAAAAACAAATGAAACAGGTGGATCTTGTACACGCTGCTGATCAGGCAGGGTTAAAGGTTGGAAAGAGCCATATCAGCCAGTATGTCAGTGGAAAGACTCTTCCTCGTGCGGATATCGCTCATTTTCTTGCAGATACATTGGAAGTTGAGGAGGAATGGCTTCTTGGTGATGCTTCTAAGGAAGATTTCTTTGAACCTGAGATCGATCGTTCTTCTCTGACTGACAATAAGAAGCCTCCTGTTCGTCATTTTAGTAAATCAAGCAAACTTGATAATGTCTTATATGATGTTCGTGGTCCTGTCGTAGATGAAGCGAACCGCATGGAACGTAATGGAACTCATATCCTAAAATTAAATATCGGGAATCCTGCTCCATTTGGTTTCAGAACCCCGGATGAAGTCATCTATGATATGAGACATCAGTTATCTGACTGCCAGGGATATTCTGCTTCTCAGGGATTATTTGCTGCAAGAAAGGCGATCATGCAGTATGCACAGCTTAAGAAGATCCCAAATGTTGATATCGACGACATTTATACTGGAAATGGTGTCAGTGAGCTAATCAATCTATCAATGTCTGCTTTATTAGATGATGGGGATGAGATCTTGATCCCTTCTCCGGATTATCCTTTGTGGACAGCTTGTGCTACGCTTGCTGGTGGTACGGCGGTTCATTATATCTGTGATGAACAGTCAGACTGGTATCCTGATATGGAGGATATTAAGAAGAAGATCAATCATAGAACGAAAGCAATCGTTTTGATCAATCCGAATAACCCAACTGGGGCTTTGTATCCTAGAGAGGTCTTACAGCAGATCGTTGATATTGCGAGAGAACATCAGCTTATTATCTTCTCTGATGAGATTTATGATCGTCTTGTGATGGATGGAGAGGAACATGTATCCATTGCTTCTCTTGCTCCTGATCTATTTTGTGTGACATTTTCCGGATTGTCTAAATCTCATATGATCGCTGGTTTCCGTATTGGCTGGATGATCTTAAGTGGTAATAAGGCGGTTGCAAAGGATTATATCGAGGGACTTAATATGCTTTCTAATATGAGACTTTGTTCAAATGTGCCTGCGCAGGCGGTTGTCCAGACGGCGCTTGGTGGTCATCAGAGTGTTAATGATTATATTGTTCCTGGTGGACGTATTTATGAGCAGAGGGAATATGTTTATAAGGCACTTTGTGATATTCCTGGTATTTCTGCTGTGAAACCGAAGGCTGCGTTTTATATCTTTCCTAAGATTGATACGAAGAAGTTTAATATCACGAATGATGAGCAGTTTGCTTTGGATCTTTTACGTGAGAAGAAGCTTTTGATCGTGCATGGTAGTGGATTTAACTGGAAGGAGCCGGATCATTTCAGAGTGGTTTATCTGCCTCGGGTTGAGGTGCTTGAAGATGCTATGGGGAAACTTGGGGAGTTTTTGGAGTATTATAGACAATAAATAATGGTTTGATGAACTGAAGTTATTGGTAGAATATTATAAAAATGGTTATCTGTCTGCGACGTGTTCCTACGGTCGCCGACAGATAACCATTTTTATAATATTCAATAATTTCAGTGTTCGAAACCACTAGTGGGCATGTATGTTATACGATATTGGATATTAATTCACAGTCTTTCCAAATCTATAGTTCAACAACAACTTATTTCTTGACTATCTTCAAATCATATCCCAATGCATTAATAATCTTACAAAATGATGCCAGAGATGGTTTTACTAATTTCTTTTCAATTCTTGATATTGATTGTTGCTTATTTCCGGTCATTTGTGCTAATTGTGTTTGTGTTATATGTTGTTCTTTTCTGATTCTAATCATTTCTTGTATCAACTTATACTCATTTCTGCTTTCATCCCATTGTTTTGCAAATTCAGCATCTTTTTGTTTCATATTTTCAATTAACTCTTCTGTTTTGACTGTTGTAAATGGCATATAATCACCCTCCTTTATACATCAAATATGATGTATAATCAATGCATTGTATTTTAAATTATTATACTACCAGTTTATAGATTGTAAATATTTTCCTTGTAATATTTTTACATTTGATACAAATAAACAAACACCGGCATGGTAATTATAGATAACAACGTAGTCATAACATTAATCGCACTTGCATATTTCGAATCATTCCCATACACCTGACACATCTGTGTAACAGTCGATGCACATGGTGTGATCGCTGCGAGGTATGTGATGAGAATTATCTTATCTCCTTGTGGATGCCATCCTCTCATTCCTAAGAGATTGATGACTGCTAATGCAATCAATGGTTGAATGATTAGTCTTAGTACTGTTACCAGATAGACTCTCTTGTTTGTAAAGATATCTTTTAGGTTTACTTCAGCGATCAGCATTCCTGTGACGATCATGCTTAGTGGGCCGATCATGCCTCCTACAGATGAGAGCGTATTGTTGATGATCTCTGGGAATCTTATTTTTGTGAAGAATAGGATGACTCCTAGGAATACGGAGATCATATTGATGTTTAACAGGATCTTCTTTAGGTTGATCCCTTTTTCCCTGCTGATCATGTTTTTGCCCTGGCTCCAGATGAAGAATAGCTGGATACTCATGAATACACAGCCGTATACGACCCATTTACCGCCTAATATATAGGTAACTAATGGTACGATCAAGTTTCCGGAGTTTGAGTAGTAGGCGGATGTGAATTCTACAGAGTCTAGGTGGAACATTTTTTGCATGATGTAGGTTACGAAGAGTAGTAAAAACTGCAGGATAATGGATGCTATGCAGGCTGTGATCAGTCCTTTGGTTACGTTTGGGCTGTAGTCTACCTGAAATGCGTTGATGATGACTGCTGGGATGATCAGGTATAGGATGATCTTTGAGAGGACTTTGCTGTCTTCTCCTTTTAGTAACTTTGTTTTGACGATGATGTAGCCCATTAGGATCATTAGGAATAGCTGGGCAATCTGTTTAAATAGTAATATGCTCATTTGCATGGGTTGTGTTCCTTCTTTCTTATGTCTTATCTTTTTGTTTTGTTCTTTATTATATCATTATGAGCCTGTTTCGATTGTATCTTTTTTGGTTCGTTATTTTCTTTTGTTGATAATTTATTTAAAAAGAGTTAGAATTGTATCTGCTAAAACTTAAGGTGACTGGGCACAGGAGATAGAAGGGAGTTTTATATGAAGAATTCTTCATCTAAGCAGTCCGGTAAGATGGATATGCTTCATGGAAGTTTATTAGATAAAATTTTATTATTTGCCATGCCGCTTGCTGCTTGTAGTATCTTACAGCAGCTTTTTAATTCGGTTGGTACTGCGGTTGTCGGGCGTTTTGCGAGTAGTGAGGCTTTGGCTGCGGTTGGGAGTAATAGTTCTGTTATTTCTTTGATGGTTACTTTGTTTTCTGGAATTTCACTTGGTTCAAATGTTGTGATTGCAAACTATATTGGACAGTGTGATAAGAAACGTGTTCCTCGTGTGGTACATACAGCGGTTACGCTCGCTTTGTTAAGTGGTGTGTTTTTGCTTGTGCTTGGACAGTTTGTGGCGCATCCGATCCTTGTACTGATGGGTGCTCCGAAGAATATCATTCATCTGGCAACTTTATATCTGAGAATTTATTTTCTTGGAATGCCGTTTTTTATGTTGTATGATTTTGGGGCTTCGATCCTTCGTAGTATCGGGGATACGCGTCGTCCGATGTATGCTTTGATCGTGTCTGGTGTTGTGAATGTTATTTTGAACTTGTTATTTGTTGTAGTATTTCGTATGGGTGTTGCTGGAGCTGGTCTTGCTACGGTTGGTGCGAATGCGGTAAGTGCTGCGCAGATCATTTATTTTCTGATGCATGAGGAGCTTCCGATCCGTCTTTCTTTTCAGTCTTTGATGATCGATCGTGATGCGGTATCTAAGATCTTAAGGATTGGGGTCCCTGCGGGACTTCAGGGAATGGTGTTTTCGCTTGCGAATGTTTGTATCCAGTCTGGGATCAACAGTTTTGGTTCTGCTGGGATTGCTGGGTCTGCGGTGGAGCTTAATTATGAGTATTTTGCTTATTATCTTGTCAATGCATTTGCTCAGACGGTTGTTACGTTTACTGGGCAGAATTATGGAGCGAAGAATGAGGAGCGTTGTAAGAAGATCTTTCGTCTTGGTATGATGTGTAGTGTCATCTCCTGTGGAGTGCTTAGTACGATCTTTGTTGTATTCCGTACGTTCTTTATTGGATTGTTTACGAGTGACCCTGCGGTATATCGTTATGCTGTGATCCGTTTCTTATTTGTTTTGATGTTTGAGTGTTTAACAAGTTCTTATGAGATCAGTGGTGGATGCCTGCGTGGATTTGGGCGGTCTATGACCCCTGCGATCCTTACTGTGTTTGGGTCTTGTGTATTAAGACTTGTGTGGCTTGCTACGGTTTGTCACTGGTTCCATGATTACAGGCTTTTGATGGTGATCTATCCGATTTCCTGGGTGTTGACTGGAAGTATGGTTTTGGTGGCTTATTTTCAGACTCGGAAGAAATTATTTGTTTAAAAAATGGGTGTCCTTGGTTGGACACCCATTTTTTTATTCATCTTCCTGCAAAGAAAACGCTCTTTCTTCTATATTTTTCTTCTTATCTGCTTCATAATCTTTCAATTCTTTGATCGCTTGTCCCGACATTGCGTACAGGATGAAGATATTGAAGATCGTCATCAGTCCGATTCCGACATCTCCTAAGTCCCATACGAAGGTATAAGTCTGGATTCCTCCGATAAAGAGCATTACCAGTGCTAATACTTTGTATGCTGTCTGTGATGCCCAGTTATCACCAAATAAATATGCAACATTGGATCTTGCATAAAACAAGATTCCTAAGAATGTTGAGAAACTGAACATCCAAAGGATCACGGCGATAAAGATGACTCCAAAACTTCCAAGGTGGTAGTTCATAGCTGTCTGAAGTAGATTCATTCCTGTAAGACCGTCTGTCATACTCTGTGGTGCTAATAGCATCAGCATTGCGGTACAGCTGCAGATGACGATCGTATCGATAAATACTCCTAATGCCTGTACCAGTCCCATCTGTGCAGGGCATTCGCAGTCTGCGGCTGCGGCGGCACATGGGGCGGATCCTGATCCTGCTTCGTTTGAGAATAATCCTCGTTTCACACCATTCATAAGAACAGCTCCAAATCCACCGGCTGCGACTTGTCTTAGTCCAAAGGCTTCTTTGAAGATTCTTGCAAAGACTGCTGGAATACTTGTGATATTCGTTACGATCACAAAGATCGTGATCAGGAAGTATACGACTGCCATGATCGGTACAACGATATCTAATACTTTCACGGTTGCATTCTTTCTTAATACGATCACTGCTGCAATGATCACTAAGATGATCGTTGTGTAGATCGTTGGAATATGAAATGCATTGTTAAATGACTCCGCTACAGAATTGCTGACTACCTGACTGATCCCACACCAGCAGATCAGTCCTGAGATCGCAAACAGGACTGCGATCAGGGTATGTTTTTTCTTCTTGCCTTGTTTTTCTTCCATAAAATGATGGATATAGTACGCCGGACCTCCACGGTATCCTCCGTAGAGTGGATCTTTTTCTTTGTGAAGCTGGGCTAAAGTTGCTTCGATAAAGGCTGTGGATGAACCAAGTAAGGCTGTAACCCACATCCAGAAGACTGCTCCGGCCCCTCCTGCGGATACGGCTGCTACAACTCCGGTTAAATTTCCCATTCCGACACGGGTTGCAGTTGATACAATCAATGTCTGTAAGGATGAAAGAGTGCTTTTTTCGCCTTTATCCTTTTTGTTGCTTGCTGTCAGTACTTTTACCATATCTGGAAATAAGCGGATCGGTAGGAATCTTGTTTTTATTGTAAATACGATTCCTGCTGGAAATAATAACAGGATCAGAAGTGAGATTCCTAAACTTCCCCCACCTGGAAGTGGTATATGAATCCAGTCTCCCCACAGGAATTGATATACAGTTTCAATTAATTTGATGATCATTGATCTATCTTCCTTTCGTGATTGCTTCCAAAAAAGAAAGCATGCAATCTTGTTTTATATGCATGCTTTCTTTTCATTATATAAAATTTTGTTATGAAATTCAAGTAATATCGGGTCTTATCCTATTTTAAATATCTGCTTACCAATGTAAGAATCAAAAAGCATCCTACTTCTAATAACACGATCGTTCCTCCTGGTTTGAGTCCGATATAATAAGATAGTGTTAATCCGATCACCGTTGTGATCAGTGCTGTGATCACGCCGATGATCATAACAGCCTTATAGCTTCTTCCTACCTGCATTCCACATGCGATCGGGATAACGAGCATGGATGATACGATCAGAGTTCCTACGGTTCTTGATGCGATGGATACGGTAAGGGCGGTTAACAGTGTGAAGATAAAGTTGATCGTCTTTACTGGTACACCACTGATCCTTGCTGCATTTTCATCAAATCCAATGTAAAATAGTTCTTTGTATAAAAGTAATACACAGAGTAATACTAAGGCACTGATCACGCATACGATCAGTAGTTCGTCTTTGCTGATCGAGATGATACTTCCAAAGAGGAAGCTGTTAAAGTTTGTTCCATTTTTTACAAAACCAGATAACACTCCGGCTAGTCCGATCCCTGTTGACATGATGATGGAGATTGCCATCTCTGAATATCTTGGAATCTTTCTTCGGATCGCTTCAACTCCTAGTGCTGCGAACAAACAGATCCCCATCGCTCCAAGGATTGGATTGATCCCAAGTAATAATCCGAGGGCTACTCCGGCTAAGGAAGCGTGAGAAAGTGCATCACCGATCATGGACATTCTTTTTAATACGATCGTGATTCCGATCAGTGGAGTGATCACTGCCAGAAGAATTCCTGTGATAAATGCTCGTTGCATAAATCCATATTGAAGCATTTCTATCATTGTTCCTCAATTCTCCCTTCATCCATTCTCAAAATACGATCACATCCTTTACAATCCTGTAATCTTCCATGTGTGATCATAAAAATAGTTGTTTTGTATTTTGTATTAATCTCATATAGCGTATCATATAACGCTTTCGTTGATGTGGCATCAACTCCTGTTGTTGGTTCATCTAAGATCAGCAGTCTTGGATTTGAGATCATTGCTCTGGCGATCATCACTCGCTGCTGCTGCCCGCCGGATAATTCTCCAATTCTTCGCTTGAGGAATTCATCCATCCCGAATTCTTTTAATGTATCTTCGATCTTCTTTTTATGTTTCCTGTTTGGAAGATGGAATAAACCAAGTTCCTGATATAGTCCAGTTACCATGATTTCTTCAACCGTTGCTGGGAAACTCTGATTTTTGCTGATCCCATTCTGGGCAACGTAACCAATCTGTTTCTTTAATTTGGAATCATTGTCCATAATAATGATCTCTCCCTCATCTGGTTTCAGTTCTCCCAAAATAAGACGCATAAGCGTACTTTTCCCGCTTCCATTTTCTCCGGTTAATACGACATATTCCCCTTCATTGATCGTAAGATTGATCTCATCTAATACTTCTGTATCGCTGTAACCAAACTTTACATGATTTAGTTGTATCATTTTATCTATGCTTGTTTTGCTCATTCACTTAATGCCTCTTTAATCGCAGAAAGATTTTGTTTCATTACAGAAAAATAATCTTGCCCTGCTTTGATTTTCTTATTGCTTAATCCCTCGAGTGGGTTTAGCATCTTTGCGGATGCTCCTGTTTCTTTGGCAATGGTTTTTGCTACTTTCGGGCTTACCAATTCTTCAAAAAAGATCGTTTTGACCTTATGTTTCTTTGCAAATTCAATCACTTCGCTCATTTGTTTTGGATCTGGTTCATCATCTGCTGATAACCCTTCGATCCCCATCTGTTCTAAATCATATGCTTTGCACAGATATCCAAATGCTTCGTGTGCTACGACAAGTTCACGCTTTGAAACTTGTGCTAATTCTTTCTTATATTGTTGATCCAGCTCATCACATCGTGCTGCTTCTTTCTTATAATTGGCTTCGTAATAGTCTTTATTGTCTGGATCTGCTTTGATCAATGCTTTCTTGATCTGATTCATCTCGTATTTTGCATTCTGTGGATCTAACCATACATGTGGATCATTCTCACTTTCGTGCTCGTGATCATGTTCATGTGCATCGGTATCTTTCAACAATTTGATTCCTTTGGATGCTTCTACACTTGTTAATTCTTCAGTGTCAAGACTTTCTAATACATCATCCACCCACTGTTCCATTCCGGCTCCATTATATATGAAGACATCGGATTTCTCCAACTCGATCAGATCTTTCGTAGATGGCTCCCAATCGTGGGGTTCTGTACCAGCCGGTACCATATTCGTCACTTCAACTTTATCTTTGCCGATCTTCTTGGCAAAGTCATACATTGTATAGAAACTTGCAATAACTTTTAGTTTTCCATTCTTATTCTTCTTCGTTGTATTGCCTGTGCATCCCATCAGACATAAAGAGAGTGTTGTTATACATACTAATATAGATAGAAGTTTTCTTTTCATTGTTATACTCTTTCTTGGTTTTTATGTTCCCAGAGACCTTAAGTTCTTAAACCTTAAGGTCCCTGGGAACTACGTACACTTATTTATAACAAACACAAGAAATACTGTCAAGCTTTCTCACTTACCGATTGATAAATAAAAAGGAACAAAATGCATCCTGTTTCCATACTTCTTTGCCGTATACAATCCTGTAACATGCAGTATACATGAGGATTGCGAGTGCTACGTCCACAACGCTGTGTTGTTTTAGAAGCATCGTTGACATGATAATTAATATCGTTAAGATCACTACTGCGATATCTGTTGTTTTCTTAAAATGTTTCCGCTTATTCTGAAGAATTGCCATGCAGCATGTAAGGGAATTGAATACATGAATACTTGGCAGTACATTTGTCGGTGTATCGGTATGATAAATAAACTGCACCGCCTGAATAAAAATGCTGTTTCCGCTAAGTACTGGTCTTAAATCCTGTCCATTTGGAAATACTAAGGAAATAACTAAAAATAAGGTCATTCCTATTCCCAATGTGATCATCAACTGATAGTATTCTTTCCATTTATTTTGATTGAAAAACATAAAATACAGTACAGTTACAGCTACAAATATAAACCATAGCAAATATGGAATAATGAAATATTCACAAAATGGGATTTTCTCATCAAGTACTGTATGTACAATATAATGATGTACATCTCGATTTTCTATATAAGAAAATGTGACCATATAAATTGCAAAAAATGCCGCTATGATGCCTAAATGTCCGTGTTTTATGATCTCATTTAGTTTTGCTTTCATTTTCAAACTCCTTTCTTTTCATATCTAAGAGTTTCTTTTTCTTTTGTATGATCTTATTCTTATCTTGCTTATGAAAGCGCATATACATATAGTACTACCATGATTTTGATGAAATTTCAAACTTTTAGAAAAAATTTTACGAAATTTTCATAATTTTATCACTTAAAATAGTTGTGGCGGGATTTTCTTAACCAGTACCCCGCTTAACACTCCGATCATAACTCCTGCAATTGTTCCTGTCAGAAGTAATACTGGTGCATAGTAATAAATCTTTGTGTTCTCCATCAATATGACTGCGATGCTTAACTGTCCAACGTTATGTGCAACGCCTCCTCCGACGCTGATTCCGACTGATGAAAATCCTTTGATCTTCTTTAAGATTCCCATTACGATCAGACTTAGGATTCCTCCTGCCAGACTGTATGCGATCGTCATTGGATTTCCAAATAGGAAGCCTGCCAGTACAACTCGGATCACAGAAATCTCAAGGGTTCTGATCCATGTTGTGAAAAATAGCAGTACCATGATGACTCCATTTGCGAGTCCTAATTTGATTCCGGGTATTCCAACTGGTATTGGGATCAATACTTCTATATAGGATACAACGAGGGCTAATGTTAAGAACATTGCATCCGTTGCTAATCTTTTGGTTGACATATATTTTATTTCTCCTGTTGTTTTCTATCTCATCTGATGTTTATTGTGTTACCCCGTCTAATTCCTGTTCTTTACCATCTTCTGATTGAATCTCGATTACTACTTTATGTGGCAGACATACGATCGTTTCTCCTGATTTCTCAATTGCTTTATGGTCTGCACAGATCTGGTCTTTACAGTCTGCTTTTTTCATTGTAACTTTTCCATCTTTGATCTGCATGACGTTCATGCCATTTTTCTCTGGAATCTGATAAATTTGATCTTTCTTGATGGATGTTTTGTACACTTCTTTTCCTTCAACTGTCACGATCACTTCTTTTCCGTCTTTTTGTGTCATCTTGATCGCTGCAAAACTGATCAGTGAAATTGCCAGTACTGCTGCGATCAAGATTATATCTTTTTTCTTCATCTTTATACCCTGATTCTTCCCAGTACTTCTCCAATTGGGTCTGTAATGCACAGATCTGCCTGTTTATCTCTGCTTGTCACATCACGATTCAGTACTGCAAGATATTTTCCTTTAAAATAATCGATCATTCCAGCGGCTGGATAGACAACCAGTGATGTTCCTCCAATGATCAGCATATCTGCCTTGGAAATGGCTCTGACTGCTCCGTTGATCGTCTGAGAATCTAAGCCTTCTTCATATAATACAACATCTGGTTTGATGATTCCCCCACATTCATCACAATATGGGACTCCTTTGGCATCCACAACATAATTCACATCGAAGAACTTGCCGCATTTCTGGCAATAATTTCTGTGAACACTGCCATGCAGTTCAAAGACATTTTTACTTCCTGCTGCCTGATGAAGCCCATCGATATTTTGCGTAACGATCGCAGACAGTTTTCCCGCCCGTTCCATCTCTGCAAGTTTTAAATGTGCCTTATTCGGTTTTGCATCCAAGAAGATCATCTTATTCTTATAAAAATCATAAAATTCTTCCGTATGCTGTGTATAAAATGTATGGCTTACCATAACCTCGGGTGGATATTTATAAGTCTGGTGATACAAACCATCCGTGCTTCGAAAGTCTGGAATATGACTCTCTGTTGAAACACCTGCGCCACCAAAGAATACGATATGATTACTTTCATCGATCATCTGTTGTAATTTTTCAATCTTTTCGTTATCCATGACTTTTTCCTCCTTGAAATCTAATTGATCAAAAATCATCTACAAAGTTAGTTGCTTATAACTTGTTTTTATATGCTTTATCTTTTATTGTACAAGAAAAAAAGGCCTCTTGTAAAGAAGCCTTTTCATTTTTTTAATCATTGCTTTGTTCTTGAATCTTACTGATCTGGTGTAAAGTCTCAAAAACTGCTGCCATATCGTCTTTGATCAGTTTTCTTTGTTGTTCATAAATACTGCGATAGTATTTTGTTCTTATTGGATCAGGTTCATAAATTTTCTTGATCTTTCTTGTTTTTTCAAATACCTGACTTGGATCTTCCAGATCTCCTACCGCATATGCTGCGATCACTGCATCTGTAAGAACTGCTCCTTGTGCATTTTCTAATGTGGCACTCTTACATCCTAACATGTCTGCTTTGATCTGATTCCAGACTTCTGAATTGCTTCCACCTTCTGTGATCGTCATAAATTCAAGTGGCACGCCTGCTTTTTTATAAATATCTGTCACACTCATATAATCGTAACCGATCGCTTCTAAAACTGCACGCCACTGTACTCCCTGATCTGTGTCCATCGTCATATTCAGGAAACAGGCACTTGCATTGGATGTTTCTCCAAATCCTCCTGTTAAATATGGAAGGAACAGGACTCCTTTGGATCCGCATGGCACATTTTGTGCTTTCTCATTTAATTCATCAAAATATGCTCCATTTCCTGCTTCGTTGCATACATTATCTCGATACCAACGAAGTGCTAATCCACCGGTTCTTATGAATCCCCAATAAAAATATGTATTTTCTAAAGTTCCGCTGTTAAAGATCAGTTCATTTTCTGGTTTGCTTAATTCTTCATTGATCCCATCGGTTGCGATACAAAACATCGCACATGTTCCTGCTACGTCGGCTGCCTGATCTGGTTTGATCACTCCGCATCCGATCATAGACTGCATCGTATCTCCGGCTCCCGCACAGATTGGGATTCCTGGTTTCAATCCGGTTTCTTTTGCAAATGTCTCTGATAATGTTCCAATGATATCCCATGGTTTTTGAATCTTTGGCATCATTTCCATTGGAATTCCAAGGATCTCTAATTGTTCTTTGGACCATTTTTTCTCTGTTACACGGTATCCTAGTCCCCATCCAGACATTGTTCCCCAGTCAATAAATGCATCTTCTGCAGACAGTCCTGCAAGATTGGCCAAGATATATGGGGCATTGTGCATGAATTTTCTGCCTTTTTCTTTAAAGCCCTCACAATTGTTCATCATCCAACGTGCAAACATCGCTGGAAACATACAGTTTGGCTGAGGATTTCCAGTCTCTTTTGCCCAGATCTCATAATGATGGGATGCTAGTTCCTCAACATCTTCTTTTGTTCTGGAATCCAGATAATTGATGTAAGGTGTGATCGCATGGCAATCCTTATCAACACCGACAATCCCGCAGATGATCCCATCTCCAAAAATAGAGCGGATGTTGTCTGGATCCAGATTCTTTTCTTTCATCTTTGTAACGCAGTTTCTAATCCCTGTAACCGTTGCATGAAGATACTGGTCTGCGTCCATTTCCACCCATCCCGGATGTGGATAATTTAAGATTGTTGCATTGGTATCCTGCACGATCAGGTTCATATCAATATCATAAACTGCTGTTTTTACACTTTGTGTTCCTGCGTCAAATCCTAAATAATATTGTTCCATACTAACTTCCTGCTTTAATTTCTGATTCTTTTTATGCTTCTACTTCTTTGATCAGCTGTACCATTTCGATTGCAGATAATGCACAGTCATATCCTTTGTTTCCTGCTTTTGTTCCAGCACGTTCAATCGCCTGCTCGATATTTTCTGTTGTAACAACTCCGAATAAAACTGGAATTCCTGTATTTAATGATACCTGTGCGATTCCTTTGGATACTTCGTTACATACATAATCATAATGGCTTGTTGCTCCACGGATCACTGTTCCAAGACAGATCACTGCATCGTATTTTTTGCTTTTTGCCATCTTGTCTGCGATCAGTGGAATCTCAAAAGCTCCTGGTACCCATGCAATATCAATATCTTCATCTTTCACATCATGTCTTTTCAGTCCGTCTAAAGCTCCGGATACTAATTTGGATACGATAAATTCATTAAATCTGGCTGCTACGATTCCTACTTTTAATCCGCTTGCTACTAATTTACCTTCTAATACTCTCATTTTAATTACTCCTTTTTTCTTCGTTAATTTCGTTAATCTTAAGATCCCTGGGACCTTAATTTTTTTAATTTTTCTGTTAATTTAAACTTCGTATGTTGTCATGTGTCCCATTTTCTTTTGCTTTGTCTGCATATAATATTTATCAAATGGATTGATTGGCATCTGGATCGGTACTCGTTCTACGATCTCGAGTCCATATTCATTTAATCCGTCAATTTTGGTTGGATTGTTTGTCATCAGTCGTAGTTTTTTGATTCCTAAATCCTGTAAGATCATGGCTCCTGCACTGTAATCTCGTTCATCATCTTTAAATCCAAGAGCTAAGTTGGCCTCGACTGTATCCATTCCCTGTTCCTGTAATACATAAGCTTTCAGTTTATTGATCAATCCGATTCCTCGTCCTTCTTGACGCATATATAAGAAAACCCCTCGTCCTTCTTTCTCAATCTGACGCATTGCACGGCTTCGTTGTTCTCCACAATCACAGCGTAGAGATCCAAAAGTATCCCCAGTCAGGCACTCAGAATGCACACGGCATAAAACTGGTTCTCCGTCTGCGATATCTCCTTTGACCAGTGCTACATGATGTTCCCCACTTCTCTGGTCTACATACCCATGTGCCTCAAATGTTCCGTATTTTGTTGGAAGCTGTGCGATTACTTCGCATACTACATCGCTCATCTTGTCTTTTCCCTCCTCATTTTTTATTAAAATCCAGCATTTCTTAACATTTCCATTGTTAAGGTGCTGTTTGTATGTTTGTCGTTTGTTTCCTGCTGATCAAAATGCAGCAGTTTATCTATATATTTTCCAACCATATCATTCTCCAGATTGATCTTATCTCCTGGTTTTTTATATCCAAAATTGGTATTTTTTATGGTATGTGGGATCATGGATACGGAAATGGTATCATCGCTTAACTTAGCGATCGTCAGGCTGATTCCATCGAGTGCGATCGATCCTTTTTCAATACAGTATTTCATGATATTTTCTGGGGCTTTGATCGTAAACCATACAGCATTATCATCTTGTTTTACACTAACAAGTTCCCCTGTATCGTCCACATGGCCTGCTACCATATGACCTCCGAACCTTCCATTGGCTGCCATCGCTCGCTCTAAGTTGACGACAGATCCCTTTTTTAAACTTCCAAGACTGCTTCGGTTGAATGTCTCATTCATCACGTCTGCCTGAAATGTATTGCCGCTAATGTGAGTCGCTGTCAGGCAGACCCCATTAACTGCTACACTGTCTCCCAATTTAAGATCTTCAAAAATAACATTTGCTTTGATCGTAAGGACTGCTGCTTTGCTTCCTCGCTTCAGGGATATGACTGTTCCTAATTCTTCTACGATTCCAGTAAACATGATCTCACCTTTCCTTCCAGTAATATGTCATTTCCAAGTGGTGTTGCCTTTAATTCATCAAATACCAAAGCTTCTTGGATCCTTTCGATCCCTTTGCCTTCTACAGGTGTTTTGGCCTTTTCTCCTCCAAATAATTTGGGAGCAATATAGGCGTAAACTTTGTGAACACAGTCGTTTTTGATCAAGGATTCATTCAAGATTCCACCACCCTCAACTAAAACACTGTCAATTTCCATATTTCTTAACTGTTTTAAAACTTCTTTGACATTGACCTTTCCATCTTGCTCTGACGTTTTTAAGATCTTGCATCCTTTTTGTTCTAATTTTGCTATTTTTTCTTGATCCTTACTTATGGTAGCGATGATCGTTGGAATTTCTCTGGCTGTTTTTACGATATTTGATCCTTTCGAAATCCTTAAGTTTGAATCACATATCACACGAATTGGATCATTCCCATGTTCGATTCGTGCATTTAACATCGGATCATCTGCTAAAACCGTACCGATCCCTGCCATGATCGCTGCATACTGATGTCGTAATGTATGTACATGTCTTCTGGCTTCTTCTCCTGTGATCCACTTGGATTCACCAGTTGCCGTTGTAATCTTTCCATCCAACGTCATTGCGTATTTTAGTGCTGTATATGGAATATCATTCTGAATATAATGAAAAAATATATCGTTTAACTGTCTGCACTCTTCTTCAAGAATTCCTGTCTCAGTTTCTATTCCATGATCATTCAGGATTTTGATCCCGCCCCCTGCCACTTTCGGATTGGGATCTAAATTCCCGACATATACTTTCTTGATCCCTGCTTCGATCAACGCTTCCGTACATGGTGGTGTTTTTCCATAATGGCAGCATGGCTCCAATGTTACATAAATCTCAGCTCCCTCAGGATCTTCTATGCAGTTTTTTAAGGCATTTCGCTCTGCATGTAATCCGCCGATCTTCTCATGATATCCTTCCCCAATAACCCTTTGATCTTTTACGATCACTGCTCCGACTAAAGGATTTGGATTGGTATATCCACAGCCTTTCTTGGCAAGTTCGATCGCACGCCGCATATATTCTTCTTTCAAATATTTTTCTCCCTTCCCTTCAGGTTCTTTGATTTTGGGAGGTTGGATTTTGATTGGTATTGAAATCGGAAATATAAAAAAGAGTTCCTAATCTTTGTTCTAATTCTTCAGGAACTCCTTTTTGATATCTTGATATTTCTTTTTGAAATAAAAAATCCTGGAATTATAAAAATCCCAGGACATGATGATCAATATCACTTCTTAAATCTTCTTCCATCCAGACTGTACTGTCGGCCTTGGAATCTCACCAAGTCATGCTTATCAAAAGCTCGCGGGCTGTAACCGCCGGTAGGGAATTGCACCCTGCCCTGAAGATATTATTTAATTTATTTATAAAATAGCACTAACTAACTTTTGTGTCAAGTCATTTTTACATTTTCTTACGCATGATCAATACTAAAATCGCAAAAACTGCAACTGCCGCAATCGCAATTGTAATTCCTGTCATATGCTTCTTCTTTTCTTTTTTCTGCTCCTGTTTCTTTTTCTCTTCTTTTTGTTTCTGCTGTTCTTTCGTTTCTGTTGTTACTGTTTTTTCTGTAGTAGTCGTTGTTGTTTCGCTTGTAGCAGATGTCTGTGATTCTGTATTCTTTGTGTCTGTATTCTTAGTATCTGTTGTATCTTCTGATCCTGTCTTTTGACTTGTTTTATTCGTAGTTGAAGTGCTGTTATTCTTTTCTTCTATTTTCTTCTGCTTATTTCTTCCAAGATATGCATCAGCCTCTGGCACATCAATCTTTCCATCCATATAATCCTGATAAGCTTGCTCTGCTCCTGCCCTTGTTGGTGGATAACCATGTGCAGAAAGCCATGATTTCGCCTGTTGTTTTTGCTCTTCTGTATATGCATAAGTCGCCACCGGACGGCTTGTGATCATTACTACTCCCAGAATCAACATTAAAACTAATAATAACCTTTTCATTTGATACTCCCTCTTTCATTTTGAAACTGTTTGATTAATCTTGTATATTATAGCATAATTTAGTAAGAATTCTATAGATTATTCGTTTTTATACAATCCTGATTTGAAGGTAGTCTCTCATGTATGTGACAGAAATAAAAGAAACACAAATATTTAAAAGAATCAAGGTGGCAACTCCGCATTTTTGAGAGCGTTTTTTACAGATCGCTGATCCGTGCCTGTTCCTTTGGGAACTCCCTCGCTGCGAGCCAAAATGCCCGCAGCGACGGTCAGACATCCAACCACAGGCACTGCGAATTTGTAAAAAACGCACTCAAAAAGTGCTCATGTTTGCCACCTTGATTCTTTTAAATATTTGTGTTTCTTTTATTTCTGTCACATACACCTGAAGTCTATTCAAACCACTACACAGTGTGTATGTTTTACTGTATTGGCGATAATAGTATCTGTCTGCTACTACACAAATTGGAAACTGATAACGTTTAACATACATCCATCAGCTTAAATTTTCTTATTTTTATGATTGAAAGTCTTCAGGTATTTAGAGAAAAAATGAAAGATAGCATGTGAGCAACGATCGAATTCCATAGGAGTTTTGACGGAATCGCAGCTGGATCGGGCAATTGTTTGAGCGTCAAAGACTACTGGTTTCAGTACCTTTGAACGCGAGTTATTGCAGGAGATCCAGAGGATAGGCGTTCTGTCAAAACTCCGTCAATGGAATTCGTGTTACTCACATGCTATCTTTCATTTTTTCTCTAAATACTCAATGACCTTCAACTCATACAAATTAAATTTTCTCTACTTCATCCAAGTATATACAATTTGGAATTCCACCATCTCTCACTTTCTGAATCAGTTCTTCTTGATCCATCCACATAACCTCTTCAACTTCTTCTTTCTGTAGTTTAAGTTTTGTAATATCCACTGTTTCTTCATACATATAAACCGTGCTGATCTCATGATTCTTAAATTCTCTTCCATAGAAGTTTCCATTCATGCTTCCTTCATGCATACATACTTTTTTAAGTTGTTCTGGTTCTGCTTTGATCCCTAGTTCTTCTTCTAGTTCTCTTAATGCGGTTTCTAATGGTTCATCGCCTGCACTGATGTGTCCTGCGGATGAGATGTCGTAGCAGCCTGGAAAGGAGTCTTTTTCTTTGCTTCGTTTTTGTAACAACAAGTCATATCCTTTTTCTGTTTTTCTTCTGATCCAGATATGCACAGTTCCATGGATATCTCCATCTTCATGGACCAAAGATCTCTCTTTGATTTTTCCTGCTTTGTTTCCATTTTCATCTAAGATATCAAAAAATTCCAAGTCTTTTCCATCTACGACTGCTTGCACCAGATTTCCTTCTTCATATACCAATTTTAACGAAAAAAATGGTCTTCTTTCCTGCATATAACGTAGAAATAACCTGTCACCTTCCCACAGATCAAGGTCTAATATTTTTTCTTTGTCTACCCATTCTAGTACTCCTTCATCACATTCTTTGATCTCGCCTTTGAATTCTTCGATATGGTATAAACACATATATTCCCATGCTTCTTTTTCAGTTCCCATATCGGACAAAAATGTGACGATCCCACAAAATCTATATGACAATGGGGTTAGTCCTGTTTCCTCCATAACTTCACGAAACATGCAGTCTTCCGGGCTTTCTCCATGTTCAAAATGACCGCCGACTCCGATCCATTTATCTTTATTGATATCATGTTCTTTCTTGATGCGATGCAGCATCAGATATTTGTTATCTTTTTCTATATAGCATAATGTTGTCATTCCCATTTTTATTTTTCCTCCTTTCGTATATTGTAATTGTTTCAAAGAAAAGATACAATATTTTCATATGTGTAAAATATATTACACAATATCGACTATGTATAACAAATGCGAAATCTGGAGGTTTCTTATGAATATAAAATGTATTGCACTTGATCTTGACCGTACAACATTAAATGCAAGTGGACGGCTTTCTGACGGAAATTATAATGCTTTATGTCATGCAATTGAAAATGGTGTTCACATTGTGATCGCAAGTGGACGTTCTTTTGATACGCTGCCTAAAGATGTTCTTGCTGTGCCTGGAATTGAATATGCAATTACTTCTAATGGTGCTGCCATTTACCATATTCCTACAAGCACCTGTCTTCATGAATATAAGATGACACCTGCTTCCGTTGAATGTATAATTCAGATTGCTAAACAGCATGAGACTGCCCTTGAAGTTTTTATTGATGGCAAAGCTTATGCCCTGAAAGCTTATGTGGAAGATCCTGTTTCCTATGGTACAACTCCACAAGCAATTCCTTACATCCAATCTACAAGAATTCCTATTGATGATATTATTTCTTTTATTCGAGAACATATTGATCATATTGACAGTATGGATATTGTTGTCTCTGGCGAGCAGCAAAAGCAGCTCATTTGGAATGAACTTAAATATAATTGTGATGAGATCTATATTACTTCTTCTGTTTCGCAGCTGATCGAGATTTCTCATAAAGATGCCGGAAAACATTCCGGACTTCGTTTTATTCGGGAATATTTGAATCTAAAACCTGAAGAAACCGCTGCCTTTGGTGATGGTGATAATGACATTGATCTGTTAAAAGAAGCTGGTATCGGAATTGCCATGGAAAATGCTTCTTCAAAATGTAAGGATGCTGCGACCTTTATCACAAAACATCATGACAAGGACGGAGTTGCATATGGAATCACTGAATTTCTCAAAATATGACCAAAAAACATAAATTCATCATTTTTTAGACACAATTCTTTCACATTTACTGAGTATACTAAAACCATAGCAAGTAACAAACAAACTTACTTAGCTAAAACTTTTTTTCATACTTTTTCATAATACCGGAGACCCTCCTCGTCTCCGGTTTTCCTCATTTTATAAGCTTATATTTTTGCATAAAAAAAGAGGGAATCCCTCTTTTTTATCGATCTTCCATCTCAATATATTCTTTCTCATCTTGTACACTCTGATACGCAGGACGAATGATCTTATCCACATTTGTTAATTCTTCCAAACGATGGGCACTCCATCCAACGATTCTTGCCATCGCAAAGATCGGTGTGAACAATTCCAATGGGATATCTAACATACTATACACAAATCCACTGTAGAAATCGACATTTGCACTGACCCCTTTGTAGATTTTTCGTTCATCTGCGATTACTTTTGGTGCCAATGTTTCAATCATAGAATAGAGTTCGAAATCTTTTTCTCTTTCTTTTGCAAGGGCCAGTTTCTTTACAAAAGCTTTGAAAATCTGCGCTCTTGGATCTGAAATACTATATACTGCATGCCCCATTCCATAGATCAGTCCTTTTTGGTCAAATGCTTCTTTGTGCAGCAGTTTTCTTAAGTATTCTTCTACCTGACTTTCATCACTGATATCATCCACATTTTTTCTTAAATCCTGCATCATCTCAACAACTTTGATATTCGCTCCTCCATGTTTGGGACCTTTCAATGATGAAAGTGCAGCTGCGATCACTGAATATGTATCTGATCCTGAAGATGTCACGACATGGGTTGTAAATGTTGAGTTATTTCCTCCTCCATGTTCCATATGAAGAACGAGTGCAATATCTAACACTCTGGCTTCCAATTCTGTATAAGATTTGTCTGGACGCAGCATTCTTAAAATATTTTCTGCCATGGAACAGTTTGGATCTGGACGATGGATGTACAGGCTGTCATCATTGACGTAATGATTGTAACCATGATATCCATAAACTGCCATCATCGGCAAAACACTGATCAACATCAGACATTGTCTTAATACATTTTCCATAGAAATATCAGATGCTTTATCATCATACGATGCCAGTGTTAAAATGCTCTTTGTCAACGTGTTCATAATGTCTTTCGATGGTGCCTTTAAAATAACATCTCTTGTGAAATTCTTTGGAAGTGTCATACTCTGTGCCAAAATTTCTCTGAATTCTTTCAATTGTTTTTCATCCGGCAGTTTTCCAAATAGTAAAAGATAGGTGATTTCTTCAAATCCAAATTCGCCTCTCTTCATAAATCCATCGACTAATTCATATATATTATATCCTCTATAAAATAACTTTCCTTCACAAGGTACTTTCTCTCCATTGATCATCTCACTGGATTGAATACAGGATATATTCGTAAGACCTGCAAGAACGCCGACTCCATCGACATCTCTGAGTCCTCGTTTCACTCCCAGCTCTTTGTACAGATCTTTCTCTATCTCACAATTATCATGGCAGACTTTCGCCTGGCGTGTCAGAAAATCCTGCATCTGTGTTGTTGTTTCACTCATAGGTTACCTCCTTTGATCAAGGTCATTTTATAGTGTTTCTCCTATTTTATCTTTTTATTTGACTTTTGTCAAATATTGATTTTTGTTGATTATTGATTTTTATTCATAAAGTGGTATACTTTTAGTTAGAAAAACATCGAAAGAGAGGGATTTACATTGAATGATGTTTCTGCACTTTTTGAAATTTTTCCAATCTGTCAGAAATTTCTTTTAAACACGATCGACATACCTTCCATGGATCTTACCAAAACACAGATTCTTATCTTATTTGCACTGTCTGGAGGTCGTTCATTGAATATGTCACAGTTATCTTCTTATCTGGCATCATCTAAGGAACAGGCTACAAGAGCCGTTTCTCCACTTGTGAAGGATGAGTATGTCACACGTTTTAGAAGTGATGAAAACAGAAAAATGGTTTATGTAAAACTCACAGAGAAAGGAAACCAGCTGATTCTTCAGGAAAAAGCGCTTGTCAAAGAATACCTTTCCAAACGTTTTGAATCACTGTCAAAAGAAGATCAGGAATTATTTCATCAGTCATTATCTAATATTTTAACGATCTTAAAGAAAATGGAATAAATATTTTGGAGGTATTTTTATATGAAAGCAGACTTACATTGTCACACCGTTTTATCTGATGGTGCTATGCGTGTTGACCAGATCATTCCTTATGCGAAACGTATCGGCCTTGATTATATTGCAATCTCTGACCACGAATCAACACATTCCATTCCGGAAGCTGTAATACTTGGGAAAGAGCTTGGTGTTCATGCGATTCCTGCCGTCGAGGCAAACGCATGGCATGAGGAGACACAGACGAATGTTCATATTTTATGTTATTATCCGATTGACACTGACCGGCTTCAGCATTCTTTAAGCAAAGACTTAAAGAAATTATCCGATGCTGTCACAAAATCTTATCAGTCATTGATGGATGAATATCCGATCACGATGGATCAGCTTTATGAAGTATCCAAAGAAAGTACTGGTGTATACTACACACATATCATGCAGGTTCTTTCCATGATGGGATATACTGGAACTCCGATCGGTCAATTACATAACGAATTATTCCGTGCTGGCGGCCCTCATAAATTTCCATACCGCTATATGGATGCAAAAACAGTCACGGATCTTCTTCATTCCTGCGGAGGCGTTGTCGTTCTTGCACATCCTGGGCAGTATAAAGCTGACAATGTGATGGAGATGATGATCGAAGAACATATGCTTGATGGAATTGAATTAAATCATCCAAGAAATGATGAAAAAACAAGAGAGCATATTACATCTCTTTGTAAGGAACATGATCTTTTCATGACTGGTGGAACAGATTTTCATGGATTATACACCAAAACACCTTATCCTTTGGGAAGTTTCTTATGTCCTAAAGAAGGACTTCAACGATTGATCCTTGCAGGAGAGCAGGCGAACAAAGCTTTCTATGAAAAACATCCTAAATTCAAAAAATAATTTTTTTATAAGGAAGAATCATTCTTTGCAGGATTCTCAAACAGAAAAATCCCTAATGGTTTAGAAACCTGTCAGGGATTTTTGTTTTAATATTTTTATTTGATATTTTATTTATTTAAGATACTCTTAGCAACGCTTAATCCATTGGCAGATGCCTGCTGTAATCCTCTTGTTACAGAAGCTCCGTCACCGATCGCACGAAGTCCTTTGATATTTGTTTCAAAGTCTTTGTTTGTTAAGATCTTATTAGAATAGAATTTCACTTCTACACCGTAAAGAAGTGTCTCATCACTTGCCATACCTGGTGTTACTTCATCTAATGCATAGATCATTTCTTCGATATCTTTCATGATTCGATATGGGAATACCAATGAAAGATCTCCTGGAACTGCATCTTTTAAAGTAGGTGTAATATTGTTTCGAACCAGACGTTCTTCTGTTGTTCTTCTTCCTCTTACGAAATCTCCAAAACGCTGTACTAAGATCTTACCATCGCAAAGCATGTTACTTAACTGTGCAATATGTTTACCATACTGAATTGGCTCTTTAAATGGTTTGGTAAAGTTCTTAGATACTAACAATGCGAAGTTTGTATTGTTTGTTTTATATTCTTCTGCTTTGTATGCATGACCATTAACGACTGCAAGGCCATTTTCATAATATTCTGTTGCCACTTCTCCTGATGGATTGCTGCAGAATACACGGACTTTATCATCAAATGTTGGTGTGTAATAAACAAGTTTTGCTTCGTAAAGGCTCTTGTTTAATTCTTCCATGATCTCGTCACGAACTTCTACACGAACTCCGACATCGACTGTTCCTACCTGTGTTTCAATGTCATATTTTCTGCAGATTCCGCTTAACCATTCGGATCCTTCACGTCCTACAGCTGCTACGATTTCATCGGCTGTGTATGTCTCGCCTTTGTCTGTAACGACTCCTTTCGCAACTCCGTCTTCGATGATGATATCTTTGACCATTGTATCAAAGATCATATCAACACCTTCATTTAATAAATGTTCCTGAAGTCTTGAATAGATTTTATATCCTTCTTCTGTTCCTAAATGTCTGATCGGACATTCGATCAGTTTTAAGTTTGCCTGGATTGCTTTCTTACGGATGCTTGCGATCTCTTCTTCTTCGTCGATTCCGTATACTTTCTCATCTGCTCCGAATTTTAAATAAATGTCATCGGATTCTTTTAATAATTCGATCGTTCTATCATATCCTAGAATCTCTGGAAGATTTCCACCTACATCTGGGGATAAGGATAATTTACCATCTGAGAATGCTCCTGCTCCGGCAAATCCTGTTGTAATAGAACATGGTTTACATCCAACACATACTTTAGTGTTACGTTTTGGACATGCTCTTTTTTCGATTCTTCGTCCTTTTTCAATCATAAGAACTTTCATGTCCGGCTTATTTCTCTTTAATTCATAAGCACAAAAAATAGCAGAAGGTCCTGCTCCGATCATAATAACATCATACTGATTACTCATAGTCATTTCTCCTTTTCCATGATGATACGTGACATACCACCGTATTTTGACATTCGTCTTGCTTCCCGGTAACCTGCTTTGATAAAGTTTGTCCGGCTGTATACATTATCCGGATGAACGGTTCCAAGGAAGTATTCATATGGCGTATCATATAGCTGCCTCTCCGCTTCTTCAAAGAATCTTCTCTGAAGCCCAAGTCCTCTTGCTTTGCTTGTCACGACTGCATAATCCATATGTGCGACTTTCCGTATCTTATCGTCATCATAATCTAGATCATATCCCAGATTATGTTTTGATCTGTCTGGAAAATCGACAATAAAAAAGCCCAAGATCTCATTGCTGCTGTTTACTGCCTTCAATGTAAATCCTCGGTCGATTATGTGTTCTGATACATATTGTCTGTCATCTGGCAGAAACCAGTCGGAAACTTTCACGGTATCTACTGCTTCTTGCATCAGTTCCATGATCGCATCAACGTCACTCTGTTCTGCTCTCTTAATCGTTATATGTTTCATATACTTCCTTATCTATTATTCTCTTGGTTACATATTATTATAGCATGATTTTCACTTTTTTTGCAAAAATTATTTCAATAAGGTATACTGTTTTTATAGTTTTTAAGGACTTTTCCTTATACACATTATTTAGAAAAGGAATGTATATATGATCAATCGTTTATGTAAAAGATTAAATCAAAATATCGAAGTACGTCAGTCTTTAAGTTCCCTGCGTCAGGAGATCAAGGATTCTTCTAAAAGAGAACTTTTGTTGTCTTGGATCCATGATGGTGATCTGGACTTATCCGTATTTTTAGAAAATGAAGATGCAAAAACAAGAAAAAATGCTGCTCTTTTGATCGGTGATCTGGCACTTTCTTCTGAAAGCGATGCTGTATTTCATGCTTATCAGACAGAAGATACACGTTTTGTAAAAGAGGCTTATTTAACTGCTTTAAAATCTTTAAATGCGGCTCCTTATGTGGATGTTTTCCGAAAACGTTATGAAGAATTATCTCTTTATGAAGCTTCTGACGATGAGAAAAAGCATGTAGAACATGAACTTCATGCACTTTCTGAACTGATCAATACGATCGAACCATTTAAGAAGCATAGATTTTTAGGCGGCCGCCAGACATTTCATTGTATTTTCCGCACTAACCCATTACACCCGGAAATTACTGCTGCCTTGATGGATGAATCTTCAGCTGCTTCTTCAAAAATGGGCGTGCGTGTAAAGACAAATCATCTGAATCGTTTATTACCGATCCGCACATACAATGAATTGTTATTTCAGATTCCAGGCATGGTTTCATGTAAACCTGATGCTGATGTTGCTGCATCCGTGATCGCTGGTTCGAATCTGATGGCGTTATTAGAAAATACGCATGAAGGAGATTTCCCTTTTTACTTCCGAATCGGAGTAAAAAGCCGTATGCCTCTTTCTGAGCGTTCTAAATTTGCTAAAAAGGTTGCTTCGAACTTAGAAGAGCTTACTGGACGCAAATTAAGAAATTCTACTTCTCACTATGAATTTGAGATTCGTATGATTGAGGGGAAATCTGGTGATTATTATTTATTAGTAAAATTAAATACAATTGTGGATCGTCGTTTTGATTACCGCGAAAAATTTATTCCAACAAGTATCAAACCAGTTAACGCTGCGCTTCTTGTAGAACTTGCGAAAGATTATATGATCCCGGATGCACAGGTTCTTGATCCTTTCTGCGGTGTTGGTACCATGCTGATCGAGCGTCAGAAAGTTGTAAAAGGAAATACTTCTTATGGAATCGATCATTCTCCAGAAGCGATCGAGAAGGCGATTTATAATACGAATCTGGCTGATCAGATCGTTCATTATATCAATAAGGATTGTTTTACATTTACCCACGATTATCCATTTGATGAGATTTTTACGGAGATGCCTTATGCAACTGGGCAGAAAACGGAATCTGAGATTCGTGATGTTTATGAGAAGTTCTTTCCATTTGCTAAGAGGGTGCTAGGGCCTGAAGGAATGATCATTATGTATACACGTAATCTGGAATATGTGAAGCAGTTTGCTTCTCGTTCTAATTTTCGTATTTTAAAAAATATTAAGATTACTCAGAGACCGGAAAGTTATCTTGTTATATTAAAATAACTTTTGATCTTATAACTGAATACGATATGATAAAAGAACCATTCCGTTAAATAATTTATACGAAATGGTTCTTTTTATTAGATCGTTTTATATTTATTTATGAAATCTTTGATTCTTCGTTTTCCTTCTTCCATATCTTTAGAAAATGCGAGTGCGTGGCCTGCTCCTGGCACGATATAGAGTTCTTTTGGTGCTGCACAGGCTTCGTAGTTTTTGATCGTCATCCACATTGGAACGTAATTGTCTGCATCTCCGTGAATAAATAAGACTGGGATTTTATTTCGTTTCATGATTTCTGGGATGGATACTTCTTTTAGTCCGAATCCTGCGATTATCTCGCTGACTAAATTTACCATATACATAAGTGGAAATGGTGGAAGATGGAATCTGTCTTTGGCTACATGTTTGATGATATCCCATGGTGAGGTGAAGCCGCAGTCGGCGATGATTCCTTTGACATTGTCTGGGAGATCTAGTCCTGCTGCCATTAAGGTCGTAGCACATCCCATCGAAATTCCACATAGGAAGATGTCTTTGTTCTTCGCTCCTAAATGGCGATTCGTATACAAAATCCAACGTTTGAGATCGTGGCGTTCTTTGACCCCATAGGTAATGTAGCGGCCTTCGCTTTTTCCGTGGCTTCTCTGCCATGGAAGGAGAACGTTGTATCCCAGGTTCCATAGAAATCTGACTTCTGGCACAAATTCAATGTTGTTTGTGGAATGGTAACCGTGCATACAGATGATCGTTCCTTTGGCGTCTTCTCTTGGGATGTAGGCTGCTCGCAATGTTAAGCCGTCTTTAGATTTGATTTCTTTTAATTCTTGTTCTTGGTGTTCTTTTAGCCATTCTTGTTCTTTTAAAACGTAATCAAGATATGGTTTCCATTTTTCTTTTTTACGGACATCTGGCTGTTTTTTTCTTCGACAAATAGCGTAGTCAAAGAGTGTAAAGGCGGATGCACTGACAACGGTGCCTGTGATCGCTGTGGCGGTTAGTAGTTTTTGTTTGTTGTTCATGTTATGGCCCTCGTTTTACTGTTCTATTGCTGCATTCTGTGATTATCATCTTATTCTATGATATCTAAGCTTGTTTCTCCTGTGATCTTGATTCCATGTTCTTTTAACAATCTGGCTGTGATTCCATCTCCATCGATCAATGTTCCTGTAAATGTTCCATCATAAATTTTACCACAGCCACAGGATGGACTTTTTTCTTTTAGGATCGCTGTCTGACAGTTGTATAGTTTTGCAATTTTTAGTGCTTCTTCGGCACCTTTTTGGTATTGTTTTGTAACATCTTTGCCATCTTTTGCGATAACTTTGTTTTGATGTATTTCTGCCGAAATTCTTGGTGTTGGCAGTCCTCCCATGATCTCTGGACAGACTGGAATTAGTTCATGGTCTTTTAGTAATTCTATAATTTTATCATTTTTGTTGTTTTTTCCGTTATATTTGCAATCGATTCCTAACAGGCAGGCACTGACTAATATTTTCATTATTTTTCCTTTCTTCTACAGTGCTAATTCAAATCCATAGCAGCTTTTCTCGAATCCGTAATGTTCATAAAATCCATGAGCTTGTACTCTTGGCAGTCCGGAGTCTAAAGTGATTGCTTTACATCCTCGTTCTTTTGCCAATTTCTTTGCATGATCTAATAATTTTACACCATATCCTTTACCTCGGTCTTCTTCGTTTGTGATCAAACTTGATACATAGCAGGTAATCCCTGACATCCAGAAGGTCTGAAAATAATCTCCATGGCAGAATCCATGAAAAGTTCCATCGTCTTCTATTGCAAAAAATGCAAAACTGTTTTCGTCTTGTAGTACTTTTTCGTAGACTTCTTTGGTTGTTTCATAGTCGTAGGTGTTGTAGTCCCAGAGTTTTTTGATGTATTCATAGGCTGTGTCAAAATCTTTGATTGTTGCATTTTTGATTTTCATGTGGGTGTCCTCCTTTGATGTCTGCTTTTTATTATTGTAGCATGTAAAATTTTTCTGGTAAATAAAAAGACAGGAAGCTGACCTTCTTTGGTCTATTTCCTGTCTTTTATAATTTTTTATATTTCTAATTAATCTCGAACCTTAATATGCACTTCACGAAGCTGCTGTTCTGTAATCTCGTTTGGTGCTCCGCACATGAGATCCTGTGCTGTTCCGCTCATTGGGAAGGCGATGATCTCTCGGATGTTTTCTTCGTTGCGAAGTAACATGATCATACGGTCTACTCCTGGTGCCATTCCTGCATGTGGTGGTGCACCGAACTGGAATGCGTTGTATAATGCTCCGAATTTGTCTTTTAATGTTTCTTTATCATATCCTGCGATATCGAATGCTTTTTCCATGATCTCCATGTCGTGGTTACGAACGGCTCCTGAAGATAATTCAACTCCGTTACATACGATATCATACTGGTATGCTAAGATATCTAATGGATCTTTTTCATTTAATGCTTCTAATCCACCCTGTGGCATAGAGAATGGGTTATGTGTAAATCCTAATTTACCTGTTTCTTCATCGATCTCATACATTGGGAAGTCGTTGATATAGCAGAAACGGTATGCATTCTTCTCTAACAGATCTAATCTGCTTCCTAATTCGTTACGGATCTGTCCTGCGTAGATACATGCAGCTTTTTCTGGTGCTGCGATGAAGAAGATTGTGTCTCCTTCCTGTAATCCAGCCATCTCGGCTAATTCCATCTTCATATCATCTGGAATGAACTTGTCGATTGGTCCTTTGTATTTCATTTCTTCTTTGACTTCTAAGTATCCAAGTCCACCCATACCGATTGACTGTGCGAATTTTAACAGTTTTTCATGCTGTCCTTTGGAAAGTTTTGCATGAACGTTGATCGCACGTACTGTCTGTCCATGGAATGGTTTGAATGTACATCTCTGGAAGAAATCTGTCACATCGATGATTCTTAATGGGTTACGAAGGTCTGGTTTATCACTACCAAACTGCAGCATTGCTTCTTTGTAGCTGAAGATTGGGTATGGTGCTTCTGTGATAACGCTTCCTTCTGGTGCGAATTTCTTAAATGTCTCTGTTAATACTTCTTCTCCGATCTTGAAGACATCTTCCTGTGTTGCGAAAGCCATCTCAAAGTCTAACTGGTAGAATTCTCCTGGAGAACGATCTGCACGGGCATCTTCATCTCTGAAGCATGGTGCGATCTGGTAGTATTTATCGATTCCAGATACCATCAGTAACTGTTTGTACTGCTGTGGTGCCTGTGGTAATGCGTAAAATTTACCTTTGTATTTTCTTGAAGGTACGACGTAGTCACGAGCTCCTTCTGGGGATGATGCACAAAGGATTGGTGTCTGAACTTCTACGAATCCCATGTCTTCCATCTTTTCTCTTAAGAAACGGATCACTTTGGAACGGAATAAGATGTTATCTTTTACCTTTCTGTTTCTCAGATCAAGATAGCGGTATTTTAAACGTACATCTTCACGGATCTCTTTACTTGTTGCGATCTCAAATGGAAGATCTCTGTATACTTTTCCTAAGATATCGATCTTATGCGCTTCTAATTCGATCGTTCCTGTAGGAATTTTAGGATTGTATGTTTCTTCGTCTCTGTGCTGGATCACACCTTCTACGGATAAACATTCTTCTTTTCTTACGTGGTCCAATAAACTTGTATCTCTTAATACGACCTGCATCACTCCATACATATCGCGTAAGTCGATAAATGATACTCCACCGTGGTCACGGATATTCTCTACCCATCCGGCGATCTTTAATTCTTCTCCAATGTCACCTTCAGAAATCTGGTCCATGGTTCTGGTACGGTACATGTCTGACATTTTCTTTTTCTCCTTTTTCTCGTATTCTCTATCTATCGTTCAGGCGGTTTTTTAATTCCCTGTTGTAAAAATGAGTATTAAAAAAGTCCGTCCTGAAATTGTTACTTCAGGACGAACTGTATATCTCTAGTCCGCGGTACCACCTGATTTACTGTCTTGCAGTCTCTCTTGTGTGCCAGTTAACGCCCAGCTTACGTCGCACCTACTGACAGGGTCTAAATCTTATATCCATGTTCTGCGTTCAGATTGATGCTCGGGAGTGTTCTTCGCATAAATTCACTTTACAGGATTCTCACTATCGCCTGCTCACTGGGAACGATAATTTATGGTACTTTTCTCCGTCGTTGCCTATTGAGTCATTATAATATATGGGAGATTGGATTGTCAATAGAAATTGTGATTTGTAGTTGATGACGGAAATTAAAATTTTATGTATACATTCCCCCTTTCTGGTAATAATCCTGTTAAATATTTTTAGGAGGTCGTATTATGAGTAACAAAATCGTCGTTGTAACTGATCATAATGTTTCGAAAGAACTTGATCTTATTTGTTCCATTTATCCAAATTCTGAAGTTTTGCTGTTTAGTTCTGGAAATGAGATCGTGCATTCTCATGTTTCTTGTTTTGATTTTACGGATCTTGCCGGAGTTGATCATGTCAGACAAATAGTTTCTTTAAGGGGTTCTAGATCGCATGATTTTTATATGATTTCTTATGATATGTTGCTTGTTTTTACAAAAATCAGGACCACCCGTCCAACGGGTGGTTCGCTCTAGGGCTATAAGCCCTTATGACTACTAGACCAGCGTCTCAAGGCGCTGGCCTTCTATTTCAGCTATTGGAATTCTGCTAATCTTCAGGATTCCGTTTCTTTTATGTAGCTTCTCCAATTTATTAAATTAATTGTTGATCACTAAATAATGCATTCACTGCCTGTTCATAATTTTTTAATGTCTGGACTTTTCGTATTTTTTTTGCGTATTTTTCGTGGTTTGTGAACATCACGGCTGCGTTGTTCCAGAATTCTTTCATTTTATATAGAACATTTTTGTCTCCGCTTAGGTATTCCTGATAGCCTTCGTATAGAGCATCGTGCATGGCAAGTAATTCTCTTTTTGTTAATTTCTGTCCGTATTTGATCTCACGGATAAGCGCTGGATTTCTTAGCAGGCCTCTTCCGATCATCACTGCATCTATACTTGGAAATCTTGTTGTGATATTGTCGTAGTCTTCTTTGGTTACAATATCTCCATTATAGCAGAGTGGATTCTCGCTATGTTCTACTGCGTATTCAAAGACATCTAAGTGTGGTTTTCCTTTATAGAATTCCTGCTGCAATCTTGGGTGAATGGTTAGTTCATAAACTGGATGGCGGTTATAAATGCTTAGGATTTCTTCGAATTCTTCTGTGTCTCGCAATCCGATTCTTGTCTTAATCGAAATCTTCATATCTAATGCATCGAAGATCTCTGTAAGAAAATCGTCTAATACTTCTGGCTCTCGTAAAAATCCGGAACCTTTTTGTTTAGCTACAACAGTTCTTGATGGGCAGCCCAGATTTAAATTGACTTCATCGTATCCTAATTCTTTTAATTCTTTGGCTGTCCGGATAAAATCTTTGGAACTTTTTGTCAGAATCTGCGGTACAATGTGCAGACCTTCATTGTGTTCTGGTAAGACGTCTTGAAATTCTCTTGTTTTGAAGGTTCTTTTGCCATTTGGCATGATAAATGGTGTGTAATATTTATCGATTTCTCCAAATAGTTTCTCATAAATATTTCGGTATAAGTAAATCGTGATACTTTCCATGGGTGCGTAATAAAATTTCATAAATACAATCAGCCTGAAACTGATATAAACAGTTTCAGGCTTCTCCTTTTCTGGTTTAATTTCTTATTGTACACTGACAGTATGTAGTTCAAATCTGTCTCCTCGGTGTCTTGATTTGGAATATTCAAAGATTCTTCCATCGTCTAAAAATACGATCTGTTCTACTTCTTCGATCTTAAGGCGCGATGCTATTTCTTTGGTTGCAGGAATTACTTGAAAATCATGTACCATGGATGTGACATTGGTATGTCCTTCCGTGTGTGCAAATCCTGAAAACTGATTGGATGTAGAATAAGGATGATCTGTATCTGTCATCAATGGTATATTCTTCACAAAAGTCCCGGCACCGCGGCGTTTCACAACCAGTCCTTCATTGACAAGAAGATCCATTGCCTTCTTGACTGTGATACGGCTAACCCCATAGGCTTCACACATTTCTGCTTCAAATGGCAGCTGGTCGTTCGGTTTGTAGATTCCGTTTTCTATTTTTTCTTTCATGTCATTTGCAATACGTTCGTATTTTGTCAATTTATTTCCTCCATTCGAGTATGCCTAGGCACACTTTGTTTTTATTATACACGATTTGTTATCAGAGGGCAAAACATATTGCAAATGCCAAAAGCACCCATCTATCTGCTCTTACTGATAAGAATTTTTTGCAATGTCATAGATTGCTTTTGGATAGATTTCCCACCCTCCATATTTCTGGAATAGTTCAATTGAAAGATCGATATGATGAAGATTTAATACTAAGATGATATCATTCTTCTTGCATTCATCAATCACGTCCTGCATCATTCGCACGTTTTGTGATTGCTGTACCACTCGCGATAGATTCGATAGATCCTGCTTTTAATTTTCCCTGCTTTGGTCCATTTTTCCAAACGATTGAATTTGCCGGCTGTTGCCGCATAAGCAATGGCGATTCCAATGGCTGGTAATGCTACAAGGTTTGTATCGAAACATACGAATAATACAGTGGAAATAATTCCCCAGAATGCTAATACTAAGATACCTGAACGGCTTTGTCTGCACCAACTGGTGTGACTTCTAAGACGTTTGGCATCATAACGATCAAATATCTTTTATGTACCATCAATCAAACATTGCTTTTCCATGATTAGGAATAAGACCTTTTGATTTTTTTTAGTCATATTGCACAAAACAATTTCTTTTTCTTTCCATATATCCTACCTTCACAATTCCAATCCAGACTTTATTTTTTCGACAATTGATGTTATATTATTAGACAAAGAGTGAAAAATTGAGAAACATTGAGACAATTTATCAGCGAGGTATGAATAATGAAAGAAATGAAACCGATCAAAGAAGGTAAAGTTCGTGAGATTTATGACAATGGTGACAGCCTGATCATGGTTGCAACTGACCGTATCAGCTGCTTTGACGTCATCTTAAAGAATGATGTCACAAAGAAAGGAACTGTTTTAACACAGATGTCCAAATTCTGGTTCGACCTTACAAAAGACATCGTTCCTAACCACATGATCTCTGTTGATGTCAAAGACATGCCTGAATTCTTCCAGCAGGAAAAATATGATGGAAACAGCATGATGTGCAAGAAACTTACAATGCTTCCTATTGAATGTATCGTTCGTGGATATATTACAGGTAGCGGTTGGGCAAGTTATCAGGAAAATGGTACAGTCTGTGGAATCAAACTTCCTGAAGGATTAAAAGAATCCGACAAACTTCCTGAACCAATCTACACACCATCTACAAAAGCAGAAATCGGTGATCATGATGAGAATATCTCTTTTGAAAGAAGCGTTGAAGTTCTTGAGAAAGAATTCCCTGGAAAAGGTCAGGAATATGCAGAACAGTTACGTGACAAAACAATCGCATTATATAAGAAATGCGCAGATTATGCATTAGAACACGGAATCATTATCGCAGATACTAAATTTGAATTTGGTCTTGATGAAGACGGTAACATGGTAATCGGTGACGAAATGCTAACACCAGACAGCTCCCGTTTCTGGCCAGCAGACGAATACGAACCAGGTCATGGACAGCCATCCTTCGACAAACAGTTCGCCCGTGACTGGTTAAAGAACAATGATCACGACTGGAAACTTCCTCAGGATATTGTTGATAAGACAATCGATAAATATTTCCAGGCATATAAGATGCTTACTGGAAAGGATTTATAGGCTTTCATTGTATATGATAGAAATAAGATAAGAATCAATATTTAGAATAAAACGGTGGCAACACGCATATTTTAAGAGCTTTTTTACAAATCGCTGATCCGCGCCTGTTCCTTTGATAACTCACTGGATGCGAGCCAAAATGCCCGCAGCTACGTTCAGACAATCAACCACAGGGCGCTGCGAATTTGTAAAAAAAGCTCTTAAAATATGCTAATCGTTGCCACCGTTTTATTCTAAATATTGATTCTTATCTTAATTTCTACGAGACCTTAAATTAAGAGAATTGTCAGTTATCTATTGCCTAAAAGTATAAACCAATACATTAAAACATACACACAAAATTTACCTTAAAACCTGTCGCCCAGTAAATACCACAATAGATCGTGGTTTCATCACATACTCATGATCAATGCGAATTTCTTCTCCTTCTTCATAACAATACTTTCCATTCTCATCGCCATAAGTATCCACACTCAGATACCAGGCTCCATGATTTGCAAGGTTTGGAAGTGTGATGCGCACTTCTTCCCAATAAGCATTCACTGCAACGTAAACAAGATCATCTTTACATTTCTTGCGGTCGTATCCTGCAAAGCTGACTGCCAATGTTTTTGCATTTTGTGATACTTCCATGCGGTCTGCGTTGACGTCGTGTGCGTGCATTCCTTCCATTCCGCAGACTGCATTGTCAAGCTTCTTTCGGATGACTGGATGTTTCTTTCGGTATGCGATCATAAACTTGAAGAATTCAAATAATTCTTTGTTCTTCTTTAATAAGCTCCAGTCGATCCATGAGATTTCATTGTCCTGACAGTAGCTGTTATTGTTTCCAAACTTCGTATTTCCAAATTCGTCTCCTGAGAAGAACATTGGTGTTCCACGGCTGCACATTAAGATGGCACAGGCATTTCGGATCATTCGATATCTTAGTTTTAGTACTTCTGGATCATTCGTATCTCCTTCCATACCGCAGTTCCAGCTTCGGTTATCGTTCGCTCCGTCTGTGTTGTCCCAGCCATTTGCTTCATTATGTTTATTGTTATAAGAATATAGATCATATAACGTAAATCCATCATGACAAGTAAGGAAGTTGATGCAGGAATTATATCCGGCATAGTTGTTATTTCCTTCAGAATAATATCCACCATATAAATCTCCGGAACCACAGATTCTCCATGCGGCGCTGTTTGCTTCCCAGAAGTCTCCTTTTAAGTATCCACGCATTGTATCACGGTACTGTCCATTCCATTCTGCCCAACGTTTACTTGCAGGGAAATTTCCTACCTGGTATAATCCGCCGGCATCCCATGCTTCTGCGATCAACTTGACATTTCTAAGTAGTGGATCGTAAGCTAGACTTCGTAATAGCGGTGGATTGTTCATTGGCATTCCGTCTTCGTCTCTTCCCAGAATACTTGCAAGATCAAAGCGGAAACCATCTACACGATAATGAACTGTCCAGTGTCTTAAACATTCAAGGATCATCTGCTGAACCACTGGATGGTTACAGTTTAGAGAGTTTCCACATCCACTAAAGTTATAGTAATGTCCTTCTGGTGTTAATAAATAATAAATATTATTGTCAAATCCTTTAAAACTAAAGAATGGCCCCTGTTCATTTCCTTCCGCTGTATGGTTAAAAACAACGTCCAAAATAACTTCGATTCCATTTTCATGGAATTCTCTGATCAGTTCTTTTAATTCTGTTCCTTCATTATTGACCTCTTCGGCTGCCGCATAACTGGCATTTGGTGAGAAAAATCCAACCGTATTATATCCCCAGTATTCTACAAGCTGTTTTCCGTCAACCTCTCTTGCATTGATCATCTCATCAAACTCAAAGATCGGCATTAATTCTACTGCATTGATCCCAAGTTCTTTTAAATATGGAATCTTTTCTTTTAATCCTGCAAATGTTCCTGGATGTTTGACTCCTGAAGATGGATGTTGTGTAAATCCTCTGACATGCAGCTCATAGATGATCAGATCACTCATCTCCCTGCTTGATTGTGGCTGTACACCCCAGTCAAAAGTATCTCTTACAACTTTGGCATGATATGTTCTTGTTCTTTTCTTTCCCCATACCTGCTGACCTGCAACTGCCTGTGCATATGGATCTAACAAAATCTTTGTTTTGTCAAATAATAATCCTTTTTTCTCATCATATGGGCCATCCACACGATATGCATATTCAAACTCTTCTGCTTTCAGATCGTAAACGATCATAGAATACACGTCCCCGATCTTATAAGATTCTGGGAATGGAATGACTGCATATGGTTCTTCTTCATCTGGATGGAATAATAAAAGATCACATGATGTTCCATGGCTTGTATGCACTGTGAAGTTTACACCACATGAAAATTCCGATGCTCCATTTAAATCAAAAAATCCAGGTCTAACTTTGAAACCATTGATCTCCATCATTGGTTTTACCATTCTGACCTCATCTGTAATATAATCATTTAATATATATTGTTTCACAACTAAACTCCCATTCTGCTTTTTCTTCTCTCTTCTTTGTGGAAATCTTCCCCTGTCTGTTTATATCTGCTGTTTACTAAGCACCGATACAAACGTTACTCTCTGATCGATCCAGTTTCCTGTGATCGCAACCATTTTCCCCATTGTAAATGCTGCAACGATCGTTCCGATTCCTAGTCCATCTAAGTATCCAAGCATCAATCCTGTCAAAAGTCCTGTTGTTGCAAGGCATAAAACATCGAATGTAATCTTTACTCTTGCATATGGTTTTTTTATGATTTCTGATAATTCTCTTGGAAACAGGTCGGTTGGAATGATCGGAAGCTGACATCTATTTTCTAATGCGATTCCGATACTTAATAAGAAATAACTGATCAAAAAGTATGCAATTCTGCATGGAATCGTCTGTGGCAGAATTCCGATCCATAATTCATTGACATCTAATAATTCACTAAATGCAAATCCTGCAACGAAACTGAATAAATAAGATGGTACGAACTTCTTTCTTAAGATCATCAGGCTTAATACCAAAGCTCCCTGAAATAGGTAAGTCCATGTACCGAGTGATAATTTTGTAAATACTTCCGAAAATGCGTACGGCACACTTGAAATCGCGGAAATTCCAGATCCTGAATAAAGCATCAGTACAACACTGAAACTATTGATCACAATCGCTACGATCAGTGCAAGTTCTCCCCTTAGTATTGGTTTTTCGTTTTCCATTTTCATCCTCCAAGTCCATTTCGTTCTCTGTCCGTTTAAGTTTTCAATTCTCTTATCCGTAAGAAAAACTAACACTTTTAAAGTACAGAGAACATATATGAATATAAGTTTAGTCCTTATTTACATTTTTTACAAGTTACATTTTTTCATGAATCTATAGATAATATCTATCAATTCTGACTGAAATGTTACATTATACGCCATAACTGCCATTCCCCATACTGCACAAAGTATGATTACACTTTCTAATTCATGATGTTTTCTTTGTCCTTCCTATTTTATGTCAAATTCTTGAAATCTGAATGATTATAGTATAGGAAATAGCCTCTGTCAAGATTAGATTCTGTACTTTTTCTTGTAAATATGATATGATTGCATTTGTGTCTGTTTGTATTTAACAAGCAACTGTCTATTCTATAGAAACAAACACAAAATATTAATAAAAGAAATTCGAAAGAGGTTTGATTCATGTTAGAACTTATACAATCAATTAACAGTGCCGTGAACAACTTTATCTGGGGTGTTCCAGCTATGATCTGTATCATTGGTGTTGGATTACTGTTAACGATCAAAACAAGATTTTTACAGATTCGAAAGTTTCCTTATGCAATGAAGGAAACCATTGGACGTGTCTTTAAAAAACAAGATGCATCCGACGGATCTATGACACCATTTCAGGCAGTCTGTACTGCCCTCGCTTCCACAGTTGGAACTGGAAACATCGCTGGTGTTGCCGGTGCGATCGCAATCGGTGGTCCTGGAGCTGTATTCTGGATGTGGGTTTCTGCGATTCTTGGAATGTGTACAAAATTTTCTGAGGTAACATTAGCTGTACATTTCAGAGAACGTAACCCTGAAGGAGATTATGTTGGTGGTCCTATGTACTATATTAAGAATGGGCTTAGCAAAAACTGGCATTTTCTTGCCGTCTTATTCTCTGCTTTTGGAGTTTTAACTGTATTTGGAACTGGAAATGCAACACAGGTAAATACGATCACAACTGCGATCAATTCTGCTTTGTTAAATTTCAATGTGATCAGTAAATCATCTGTTGATACAGTAAATCTGATCATTGGTATCATCGTTGCGATTCTTGTTGCTCTGATCTTACTTGGTGGAATCAAAAGAATTGGACAAGTTGCTGAGAGATTAGTACCTTTTATGGCATTTATTTATATTTTCTTTGCTTTAAGTGTTGTTGTTTTAAATATCAACCATCTTCCTTCTGTTTTTGGTTCTATCATTAATGGTGCCTTCCATCCAGCTTCTGTCACTGGTGGTGTTGTTGGAAGTTTCTTTATGAGTATGAAAAAAGGTGTGGCACGAGGAATCTTCTCAAATGAAGCTGGACTTGGTACTGGATCTATCGCCCACGCTTGTGCCGATACAAAAGAGCCAGTCAAACAGGGGCTTCTTGGTATTTTTGAAGTGTTTACTGATACAATCTTAATTTGTACATTAACAGCTCTTGTTATCCTTTGCAGTGGAATTCCTATTGGATTCGGAGCTGATGCTGGTGCAGAACTTACGATCAGTGGATTTACTGCTACTTATGGAAACTGGATTTCTATCTTTACTGCAGTTGCTCTTTGCTGTTTTGCATTCTCTACGATCATTGGCTGGGGATTATATGGGGCTCGTTGTATTGAGTTTTTATTTTCCTCTAAGGTTATCAAACCTTTTATGTTAGTATATTCTCTGGTAGCCATTCTTGGTGCTACTGTGGATCTTGGAATGCTTTGGAGTATTGCTGAGACATTTAATGGATTAATGGCAATTCCAAACTTGATCGCACTGTTCTTATTATCTGGAACTGTGGTAAAGCTTGTGAAAGAATACTTCCACGAAAAATAATATTGTTCTTAAAAAGAGAATCCAGCACATTGCCGGATTCTCTTTTCTTTTATAATTCTTCACTTTTATAAATCATATATCCTTCATAGTAATAACTATGATCGATGCCTTTCATGTAAATTTCTCTATCATGAATCTTATCTGTCAAGGCTTGTTTTAAGACATATTTAATTTCAATGTCTCGAATCGGACTTCTTTCCATTGCTAATAAATAATCTTCTTTATCTACTTTGCTCCAGTCTATGACTCGTTTCAGTTCTTTCTTTAAAATCTGGTCTAACCATATTCTTGTGCTTCTTCCATTTCCCTCTCGAAATGGATGTGCAATATTCATTTCAACATATTTTTCTATGATCTGTTCAAAATCTGATTGTGGCATTTGTTCAATATGATTCAATGATGGCTGTAAATACATCACAGGTGCAAATCTAAAATTTCCTTTTGCTAAATTGACCGTTCTTATTTCCCCAGCGAATTCGTAGATGTCTTCGAAAAGAATTTGATGTATTTTCTTTAAACTATCTACCGTACCAGCTTGCATAGAATCTAATCTTCCACTTTCAAATAACTCAACTGCCTTTTTTTTGCTGATTTTTTCCTCTTGCCGCGCCAATTCCAATGAATCTGTGATACCCAGTTTATTTTCTAATATCAATTTGCTCACCTCGTTATTTTAATTAATAACCACAAACTCTTGCTTTTCCACTTCGTTTTGCCTGATACAAGGCTTGATCCGCCCGTTTGTAAAGATCCATATAGCAGTCTCCATCTTCTGGAGCCATTGCAATTCCTATACTGATAGAGATTGCTGAGCCATTTAATTCTTTGATCTCATATTGCTGCGTCTTTGTAAGTAGTTCCTCTGCTTTGGCAATCGCCATTTCTTTCATCTTAATATTCTTCATTACAACGACAAATTCGTCTCCACCGATTCGCCCTACAATATCATCTTCTCTAAAGATATCACGCAATAATTGTCCAAACTTCTGTAAAACAATGTCTCCCACCGCATGTCCATATCCATCATTGATCTGCTTAAAGCAATCCATATCCAAGATTAAAAATGCATGGATCATATCTCTATCGGTTGACAATATCTCATCAGTTAGAAGTTTCGTTGTTTCTTTATTATATAAACCTGTCAGCGCATCTGTCTGTGCATATTTCATTAATTCCTGATTCCTTCTATAGTTTTCATGCACGATATATAGCACCAGCAAAATAACTAAAATAACAAATACTGCCATAAAAATGATCTCATAATGTTCAATAAAGTCATAGGATTGCTGTGCAGTTTTTTCTGGTACCGCATAACAAAGCGTCCAGTTATTAATCTTCATTGGCATATAAGCAAAATAATGTCTTACGTTTCCCTTCTTCTTACTATCTGCGGTTACCAGATTTGATTTTCCTTTGTAAAAATCCTGCTTGATCATCTTGGCTGTCACATTATCTTTGATCATCAATTTCTTGCAATATGTATAAAAGTTATCCCGATAATCAATGTTCCAATAGGACGTATCTCCTTCAAATGCAATGACTTCCCCACTTTGGGCAATGATCATGCTACAACCTTCCCCGTCAAATAAATCTTCAAAAAGCATACGGCTCAATGCTGTGACATCATAAGAGCCTCCAAGGATTCCGATTACTTTCTTATCCTTATAGATTGGTACTCCTAATACAACTCTTGTCGATCCTGAGATACTACTGTCTAATGGCTCACTTAAGGTCCTTTTTCCACTCATCGCTTCTCTGTAATATCTTCGATGCGATACATCCTTTGTCTGCCCGTTACTATAATGTGAAGTACCATCTGGCTCGATCAGAGCAGTCGCTCCAAAATCTGTATTCTTTGTCACAGATTGGAGCAAATTGATATTTTTTTGATCTAATAGCTGATCTGATTTTCCTATTTCTTCTGCGAGTCCATCAAGATAAGCATATTGAATGTTCAATATCGTGCGTAAATGCACGCTTTGTCTTGATACATTGTTCATCATCATTTTTTGTGATCTGTGTTCGACGGAACGTTGTATACAATAGAAGAAAATCAGAAGTCCTATAACAACTGCTACCAGAAATACACTCATGATCTTAGCATATTCCCTGATCTGCGTCTGTTTCTTTTTCATTCTCTGGCTTCTCCTTATATTTTCATGTTAATTAAGTTTTTATTTAGTTTAACTATACCAAAAAATGAGAATGAAGTCTACGTGCAAGATTCGACAGAAATCAGCTTTTAGGAATTCTATAGTTTTCCACCGTAAACAGGGAATTCGCTGTTTGCTCCATAGTTTTCGATCTTCTTGAAGTTTTTCAGAATTTCCATATCTTCTGCACTAATCTCAAAGTCTACGTCAGCGTTTGTTTTCATGTGATCTTTGTTTGCTGTCTTTGGAAGTGAAACTGTACCAAGCTGTACTGTGTATCTGACGCAAAGCTGTGGGCTGTGAATGATCATAAGATCCAGGTAATCCAGTCCCATTTTCTCTAATGTTTCATTTAATACCATTTTGTTGTACCTCCTTTAGTTCTGTATGATAGTTTATGCCATGGAGTGAACTCTAAGTCAAGGAGGTTTTTTAATATTTTTGTAGTTGAAGAAATTCATAATATTGAAAACTGAAGATAGGGTGCTTGTTGAAGTTTATCGGTTTTTAATTTTATTTTTTGACTTCTGTAGGTTTTTGTAATTGGATATGTTTAGATTCCTGATAATACTGTGTGTAAATCTTTTATAGTTTGTTTGATGTCTTTGTTGATTCCAACTGCTTGTTGTTCGATGCTTTCTGGAATAACTGCTTCGTTTAAATTGAGTCTGATGAGGTTCACTTGTTTGTTTTCTTTGACTAGTTTTTCGAATGGGAACCTTATGATGGTTGGGGTGTTGAATCCGACTCCTAGTTCTAATAATAAGACTTTCTTTTTAGATTTCAGAGCTTCGTTTAGGAAGTTTCCGAATCTTTCTTCTGCTTGGTACCATGCTTCGTCTTGTACAAAGTATTGGTCACATCGCAGGTTCATGGTCATTGGTCCGCCGCAGACTGGGCATTTTGGTACCATATAAGTTGGAATCTTGCAGTCTTTTCTTGCTTGGTTCATTTGTTTAAAGAGTTTGACTGCGTTGTAGGTTCTTTGGTGGCAGGCTTTCTCGCATTGAATGTGGAAGTAGTCTCCCTGGGTGCAAAAGATCTGGTCTTCTTTGTAACCTGCTTTTTGAAACTGTCCGTCTGCGTTAGTTGATAGGCAGAATGTTCTTTTATCTTTTAGCAGTTTCAAAATATCTTTATATAATGGTGTGACATCGAGGTCGATTCCTCCTAAGATTGCCTGTTTAGACCAATAGCCCCAGAAGGATTCTTCGTCTGGATATGGGTGGAATCCTGCACTGTACATATCTTGCATATATGGTCCGTTTCCATATTTCTCCTTGAATTCTTTAAAATTTTCCTCAAACCATGTTCCTCCGTAGACAGCTCCTGCTGCAGTACTTAATCCTGCTCCTGCACCCATCAGAACATAGTCTGCTTTTTGTATCATGTCTGCTGCCTGCATGATCTGTTCTTCGTATGGTGTTTTCTGAAAAATATAATCTCTTGCAGGTGTTCCACTTAAAAATGTCTGAAATGTTATTTTGTGCATAGTAACCTCCAATAAATTTCTAAATCTTCGTCTTTAAATACGTTGAAAATGACTTTGATCTTACTGTTTGTTTCTTCTTTGAATTTCTGTACTGTTTTTACTGCGATCTCGGCTGCTCTTTCGTTTGGGAACATAAAAACTCCTGTGGAAATGCAGCAAAATGCAATGCTTTCTAGTTTATGTTCTTCTGCAATTTCAAGACAGGCTCGATAGCATGATTCCAATAATTTTTCATGTCTTTTTTGTAAGAAACCGCCATGTACGATCGGACCTACGGTGTGAATCACGTAATCTGCAGTAAGATTATAAGCTGGAGTGATCTTCGCCTGTCCAGTTGGTTCTTCGTGACCTTGTTTCTTCATCATTGTATTGCAGTAATTTCTAAGCTGGATTCCTGCGTAAGTGTGAATACAGTTATCAATACAGTTATGACATGGCTGATAACATCCTGTCATGCCGCTATTGGCTGCATTTACGATTGCTGAGACTTTGAGTCTTGTGATGTCTCCTTGCCAGAGGTAGATATCTTTCTTGATCTCGCTTAAATCTTTTAGTTGTATGATACCTCTATTTTTATTTTCTTCTGTTAAATATTCGTCTTGGATCTGTTTGAATTCATCAGAAATTGGGCATGCAAAACGGATATTCATCAAGGATCTTAACAGTTGTTTTTGTTCTTCTTTATTTTGTGGAATTTCCAGATTATTGTATTGTGTATTTTCTTTAATCAATTCTTGAATCAGATATCTTCTTCGTTCAGACTGGTTCATGGTATTCCTCCTGTTTTTTGTATTTTTAAATCATTATTGTAACTTATTTTATTACATCTAATCATAGTTTAACATTTTATTGTTGTAATGTAAATAGTTACATTATAAATATCTTCTGTCTGAGAAAGCCTCAATTCCTATCCAATACCATTCTCCATACACACCACCTTAAATTTTCCAATCTTGTAGTTTACCACACTATAACCTTCATGTATATGAGAAAAAATAAATAAGCAACCGAAAGCGCAGCATTGGAATTTTGCCATATTTTGAATAAATTCTCAGCCCAATTGGACGAGTGTCTGAGCTCCAAAGTCTCCTGTCTGAAACAAAACTTCAGAGCGAGTTCTCGTAGGAAATTGGGCGGATAAGCGATTTGTTCAAAATATGAGCAAAATTCCACCGCTGCGCTTTCGGTTGCTTATTTATTTTTTCTCATATACTGAAAGACTTCAGTTGGCCAATTATAAAATTAAAATTCTAAGCATTTTCAAACTGGCTATTATAAAGATCTGCATAGAATCCACCCTTAGCCAGCAATTCCTCATGATTTCCCTGTTCCACAATATCTCCATGATTCATAACCAGAATCACATCGGCATCCTTGATCGTTGATAATCGATGGGCAATTACAAAACTTGTTCTTCCCTGCATCAGATTATCCATTGCCATCTGGATTCGTTCTTCAGTTCTTGTATCAACGGAACTTGTTGCTTCGTCAAGGATCAGGATTTTTGGATCTGCAAGGATTGCTCTTGCGATCGTTAATAACTGTTTCTGTCCTTGGGAAATGTTATTGCTTTCTTCATTGATCTCCATATCATAGCCGCCTGGCTGTGTTTCGATGAAGTGGTGGGCGAATGCGGCTCTTGCTGCTCCTTGGATTTCTTCCTCAGTTGCGTCTAATTTACCATAACGGATGTTATCTCTGACGCTTGCATTGTAAAGCCATGTATCCTGTAATACCATACCGAACATTTCTCTTAAATCACTTCTCTTGAATTCTCTGATATCATGACCGTCAATCTTAATGCTTCCGCCATTGACATCATAAAAACGCATCAGAAGCTTGATCAGTGTTGTCTTTCCGGCTCCGGTTGGACCTACAATAGCTACTTTCTGTCCTTCTTTAACATTGACGGAGAAGTCATTGATGATCGTCTGGTCTTCATTGTATCCGAAGTTTACATGTTCAAATGTAACATTTCCTGAAAGTGTATCGACTGGTACGACATCTTTTTCTACTTCGATTTCTTCCTCTTCTTCTAAGAATTCAAAGACACGTTCTGCGGAAGCTGCGGTTGTCTGCATCATGTTACCAACCTGTGCTAACTGTGTGATCGGCTGGCTGAAGTTTCTTACATACTGTAAGAAGGACTGAATCTGTCCAACTTCGATCGTCTTCTTGATTGCCAAATATCCACCTAAAATAGATACTGCAACATATCCTAAGTTTCCGACAAACTGCATCAGTGGCATCATAGCTCCTGAGAAGAACTGTGATTTCCATGCAGAATCGTAAAGTTTTCCATTGACATCTTTAAATTCTTCAATAACGCTTTCTTCTTTGTTGAACGCCTTGACGATGTTATGTCCACTGTAGATTTCTTCTACCTGACCATTTAATTCTCCAAGGTGTTTCTGCTGTGCCTTGAAGTATGGCTGGGATTTGGACATGATCAGTCCAATAAGTCCCATGGATAATGGCAGTGTCAGTAAAACGGCGATCGTCATTGGAATACTGATTCTGATCATCATGATAAATACACCAACGATCTGTGTCGCAGATGTGATGATCTGTGTCATACTCTGGTTTAAACTCTGTCCGAGTGTATCAACATCGTTTGTCACTCGTGATAAAACCTCACCATAAGTTCTGCTCTCAAAATATTTCATCGGCATGCGGTGAATCTTTTCTGAGATATCTTTTCTCATCTGGTAGCTGACGTTATTTGACACATGTGTCATGATCAGTCCCTGAATAAATGAGAAAACTGCACTGGCTACATATAAACTTAACAGTAATAATAAAATATGTGTTACTTTATCAAAATCAATTCCGCTTCCACCGGATACTTTATGGATCAGCCCGTTAAAGATCTCCGTTGTCGCATCTCCTAAAATCGTTGGTCCGACAATGTTAAATACGGTACTTGCAATGGCGAAAATGATAACCATAACGATTGGAAGATAAAAACGTCTCATATATTTGATCAGTTTTACCATTGTTCCTTTCAAGTCTTTTGCCTTCTCGCCTGGTGCCATTCCTCTGCGGCCTCCCATTGGGCCTCTTCCTCTCATGCTGTTGTTATTACTCATGGTCAGACACCTCCCTTGCTTTCTTAAGGTCATCTTCAGACAGCTGTGATTTTGCGATCTGCTGATAGACTGGACAAGTATTTAATAACTCTTCATGTGTTCCTTTTCCAACAATATTTCCCTCATCTAAAACGATGATCTGGTCTGCATGAAGAATCGTACTGATTCGCTGTGCTACGATCAGTGTTGTGCTTCCATGTGTTTCTGCCTGTAGTGCTGCACGTAACTTCACATCCGTCTTATAATCAAGTGCTGAGAAACTGTCATCAAAAATATAGATTTCAGGATCTTTTGCAACGGCTCTCGCAATCGATAATCTCTGTTTCTGTCCACCTGATACGTTGGAACCACCCTGCGCGATCGGTGAATCGTACTGTTCTTCTTTTTCTTCAATAAAATCTGTCGCCTGTGCGATTCTTGCGGCACGTTTGACTTCATCCATCGTTGCATCTTCTTTTCCGTATTTTAAGTTGGATTCAATGGTTCCTGAGAAAAGAACACCTTTTTGTGGTACATATCCGATCTTTTCACACAGATCTGTCTGTTTGACATCACGGATATCCACACCATCAACCAGAATACTTCCGCGGCTGACATCAAAGAATCTTGGAATTAAGTTGATCAGTGTTGATTTACCACTACCTGTACTTCCGATAAATGCAGTTGTCTTCCCAGCTGGTGCTGTAAAACTGATATTATGAAGGACTGCTTCATCTGCATCTGGATAGCAGAAATATACTTCCTTAAATTCAACTTCACCTTTTTTCTCTGGTAAAAATGGTTTTGGTTCTTCTGGATCTTTGATCATAACTTCCATATCAAGGACTTCATTGACACGCTCTGCTGCAACCTGTGCACGAGGCATCATGATCGATACCATGGAAATAAATAAGAACGCCATAATGATCTGCATTGCATACTGGATAAATGCCATCAGGTCACCTACCTGCATCTTTCCTGCATCAATATTGGAAGCTCCAACGTATACGATCAATACAGTTAAACCGTTCATCACAAGCATCATCGTTGGCATCATAAATGTCATGGCTCTGTTTACAAATAAGTTTGTCTTCATCAGATCCATATTTGCCTTATCAAAACGTTCTTCTTCGTGTTTTTCTGTACTGAATGCACGGATTACAGAAAGTCCTGTAAGGATTTCTCTTGTTACAAGGTTTAATCGGTCGATCAATTTCTGTAATACTTTGAATTTTGGCATCGCAACTTTAAATAATACAAGGATGACTAACATGATTGCGATCACACCTGCTGCGATCGTCCATGTCATCTTCGCATTGGTTGTTAATACTTTGAAAATACCTCCGATTCCCATTAATGGTGCGTATACGACGATACGAAATACCATCGTCATAAACATCTGAATCTGCTGGATATCATTCGTACTTCTTGTGATCAATGAGGCTGTTGAGAATTTATCAAACTCAGAATTTGTAAATGACATGACTTTCTCAAATACCTTTTCTCTCAAGATTCGGCTTAGTCTTGCAGCTAAACGTGCAGATAATAAAGTAACACTGACTGCTGCCACCATGATCAATAACGCAAGCCCAACCATCTTCGCACCGGTTACTAACAGATAATGTGTCTGTAACTGATCCACATCGATTCCAATTGCTTTATATTCATTTGTCACAAATGAGATTGCTGCCTGGCTGATGATCGTATCCGGCATATCATCAATGTTCATGTTCTTCATCTGCGCCATCATCTTCTTCTGGCTCTTGCTCATAGATGCCGCTGCCTGAGGATTTGCCTCGATCTGTTTTGCCATTTGTGCGGATAATGTAAGCATTGCCTTTGACATGCTCTTATCAAGATTTTCTCTTTCTTTCTTGGAAATATATCTTCTTACATACAAACGTCCGTCTTTATAATCTTTATATTTTGAATCTTTGACCTGATCCTTTGTATACAGTTTATATGCATCTTCCATGTTATCGGCATCTTTTTGCTTCATAAGTGCTTTCAGTGCAACAAAAGTCTCTTCTCTCATCACATCAGGCACTGCATCTTCAATCCCTTTTTGCTGAATACCGACATTGACGATATTGGATGTAAATGTTGGAAGTGTCAGGTCACAACTTGCCTGCACGACCAGCAATAACACGATCGCCATGATCGGTACATATGCATTTTTTAAATATCGGAATAATTTAAGCATCTGATTTTTCCTTTCTTTCTTTTTTTAATATCTCTGTCTGTTTATCCAGACAATCACAGAATTTATTTAATAAACGATCAAGTTCTTCGCGCTCCTCTTTTGTAAAATATTCTTCAATCTTTTGCTGTATCATTGTGAATCTCTTATGGCATTCTTCACTGATACTTCTTCCTTTCTCAGTAAAATAAATCCTGCTTTTTCTTGAATCTTTTTCATCTTGTTTTTTCTCTATATATCCATTCTTTTCCATTCGTCCAATCATTACGTTTAACGTCGGCGGCTTCACCTGCATGATATCTGCCAGTTCTTTTTGCGTACATCCCTCGCATTTTCCTAAATGAATCAGAAGCGGCATCTGTCTTGGATGCAGATTTTGTTCTTTTAAAAGTTCAAATCCATAGATTGCACTCTTATGATTTACCTTACCGATCAAACTGTAAATGCCTTCACACTTCTTCATGTCTGCTCCTTTCTTTGCTTTCATACTTTTAATTAGACAACTAATCATTAGACGACTAATTGAAATACTAACACTTTGTATACAAAACGTCAATACTTTTCTTTTATAGAAAGATTCTTACTTTGCATAATTTCTACAATTTTTATTTCATAGGGGATTTCATCGAAATTTCCTATAAAAATAAGAAAAGAATCTTTCAGCTGTTACATTAGCCAAAAGATTCTTTTTATTACATTTATATGCTTAAAACTATCTGATTAAGCGTTTTTTCCGCAGCATTTTTTATATTTTTTACCGCTTCCGCATGGACAAGGATCGTTTCTTCCGATCTTCTTTCCTTTTACAACTGTTGTTGAATTTCTAGATTCTTTGTACAGTTCTTTTCTTCTTTCTTCTGTAAGAATGTCATCCCATTCTTTTAAGTTGTAAAGCCATTCTGCACGGCATCCAACCATATTGTAGTATAATTTTTCGAAGTCGATGTCTAAGCTTACCTGTGTATTTTCATCCATCTCTTCGATTGGGTTTGCTTCTTTTAAGCTGTCATTGATTCCATCTAAGAATCCTACGAACATCTGTAACTCTGTCTCGTATTTATCTGCTAATTCTTTGACTGTTCCAGATACAACTGTATCTTTGTCAGCTAATAATTTCTCGTAGATTCCTTTTTCAATGTTGAAGTAATTTAACCAGAACTGCTGTCCTTCTGCTGTTCTATCGTCAAATTTATATGCGTAATCACGCCATTCCTGTAATAAAGCCATGTTCATTCCATCCTTTTCTCTTTAAAATGTTATTTTCCTTTGATACTATAACAAATCTTTGGCTTTTTTTCAACAATCGACGGAAATTTTACAACAATTTAGCGGAAATCCCACTCCTTTAGGTGTGGGATTGATAGCGTCGATATAATTCGTGTATGTTAATATTGATTTTATACACGCAATGTTATATAATAGGTGTATGAAAAATAATTATAGACACTCTAATACAACTGTATCCTTGATAAATTATCATTTTGTATTTTGTCCAAGATATAGACGAAAAATTTTTCTGATACCTAAAGTAGAACAACGATTTAAAGAATTGGTCGAATTAAAATGTAAGGAGTTAGAAATAGAAATTATTGCTATTGAATGTGATAAAGACCATACACATATGTTCTTAAATTGTTTGCCTACACAAAGTCCATCAGATATTATGCACCAAATAAAGGGGTACACAAGTAAAATTCTTAGAGATGAATTTTCAGAACTATCAAAAATGCCTAGCTTATGGACAAGAAGTTATTTTGTTTCAACAGCTGGTAATGTATGCAGCGATACAATAAAACGATATGTAGAAAATCAAAAGAAACGATATTAAACGGAGAATATATTATTAGGAAGGTGGTGAATACAATGGCAAACTTTATAGTTCAATTTCCTCTTAAAACAGAAAAATATCAAGAAGATATTTTAGATAAACGTTTTGAAATTGGAAGAAAAATTTATAACTCGTTAGTAAATATAACACAAAAACGTTATAAGGAAATGACAAAAACTAAGAAATATAGAAATCTTATGTCGCAACTATCAGGAGACAAGAAGAAAGATAAACCTGTATGGAAAGAAATAGCTGAAATTAGAAAACAGTATGACATGTCAGAGTATTCATTTCACCATGATGCAAAGAAAATGCAAAAGCATTTTAAAGATAATCTAGATGCTTTTACTGCACAAAAAATTGCAACTAGCATTTGGAAATCTTATGATAAACTGTTTTATAGGAATGGTAAGAAAGTTTATTATAAAAAATATGGGGATATGAACAGTCTTGAAGGAAAATCTAATAAGACTGGTATTCGACTTAAGAATAATACGATTTTGTGGAACGGATTAAAAATACCAGTTGTGATTGACTATAATAATTATTATGAGTATCAAGCAATGCAATCAGATATTTCATATTGTCGTATTGTTAGAAAATATGTGCGAAACAAATATAAATATTATGTTCAGATAGTTTTTAAAGGAAATCCACCAGTCAAAGTAGATACAGAAACTGGTGAAATTAAACATCATATAGGGCAAGGTGATGTAGGAATTGATATAGGTACTTCTACTATTGCTTATTCATCTTCTACCGATGTAAAAATACTGGAACTTGCCGATAATGTTCAAAATATTGAAAATCAGAAACGTAGATTATTAAGAAAAATGGATAGAAGTCCCAGAGCAACCAATCCTAATAATTACAATGAAGATGGTACTATCAAGAAACAAGGTAGTAAGAAAGTAACTTGGAAGAAATCAAATCACTATATAAAATATCAAAATGGATTAAAGGAATTAAATCGTAAACAAGCAGATGTAAGAAAATATCAGCATGAATGTCTGGCAAACCAAATTATCTCTCTTGGAGATAATATTTATGTTGAAACCATGAATTTTTCAGGACTTGCTAAGAAGTCTACAAAAACAGAAAAGAATGAACAAGGTAGATTTAAAAGAAAGAAACGCTTTGGAAAATCTATTGCCAATAGAGCACCTTCTATGTTATTAGAAATAATAGACAGGAAGTTATCTTATTATGGAAAACATCTGATTAAGATTGATACTTGGAATGCAAAGGCAAGTCAGTTTAATCATTTTGATGATACTTATCACAAGAAATCATTATCTCAAAGATGGAATGATTTTGATGGAATTAAAATACAAAGAGATTTATATTCAGCTTTCTTAATAATGAATATAGCGGATGATTTGAAAAGTTTTAATATTAATAAATGTAATGAGAGATTTGAGAACTTCTATCAACTTCACAACTTAGAAGTCGATAGATTAACAGGAAATAAAAATTTAAGTAGTATTGCGATTTAAAAACAACACATAAAGGTTTTGATACGAGCCTTATACTATCGCTAATTCGCTCGTTAGAGTGATTGATAGTGAAAGTCTTATGGGAAACTCATTAGTCTTATATGCTTTCGAGTATATCTGGAAGTGAATGTACATAAGAACCCGACGTGCTTTAGCCGTTGGAGTATCAGATAAAAATCCCCCATTCCACGGCTTCGCAGAGTGGGGGAATACTTAAGGGGAGGATAAGTATTTCTCTATCCAGTTCTTTTATTAACTGGATATTCTTATTATGTCCTCTCTTTTGCTTCTTATACACTTCTTTATAAATTATGTTAAAATCAATCCACTCTTCTGGATGGAAGTGCCATGTCATAAATATAACCGTCAATTAATAATGTTCTTTATATATCATTATCATAACATATTTTACTCTTTTAAAACGCTCAAATATATGCTAGGATACCTCATAGGTATACATAGTTACGAAAGGATATTATCATGCAGAAACAAAAACGTATGAAGCAGATCACAGCGATCCTGCTGATCATTATATTACTTGCCATCATCGGATCTACCATCTATTTTGCAGTGATCGGAAGTCAGTTATTCTGGATATCACTGTTTTTGATGTTTTTCTTTCCGATCTTTTTATGGGCAATGTCATTTTTGTATAAATGGAGTAAAAATAAGAATGAATAAAAAATCCCCACTCTATACCATTGGCAAAGCAGGGGGGATTCTTAAGGGGAGGATATGTATCCTTCCTTTTTTATTTACCATTTTACTTTCTGATTCTTTCTAAATATTCTTTGATATTCTTCTCATATCCATTTTCCGTTGGCTCGTAAAATGTTGTTCCCAGAAGTTCATCTGGAAGATACTGTTGTTTTACATAATGATCCGGATAATCATGTGCATATTTATATCCGATTCCATGTCCTAATTTGGCTGCACCTTTATAATGAGCATCTCTTAAATGGTTTGGAACTGCCCCGATCTTATGATTTCTGACAGCTTCTAACGCCTGATCGACTGCCATGTATGCTGCATTGCTCTTTGGCGCACTGGCTACATAGGTCACTGCCTGTGCCAGAATGATCCTTGCTTCCGGCATTCCGATCCGCTCAACTGCCTGTGATGCTGCAACTGCCACCTGAAGTGCTTGTGGATCAGCATTTCCAACATCTTCGGATGCACAGATCATGATTCTTCTTGCAATAAATGTCACACTTTCTCCGGCATCGATCATTCTTGCCAGATAATAAACTGCTGCATCCGGGTCGGATCCTCTCATACTTTTGATAAATGCTGAGATCACATCATAGTGGTTATCTCCGTCTTTATCGTATTTTGTCACTCTTTTCTGGATACATTCCTGTGCTACTTCGATATCAATATGAATCTTTCCGTCTTCGGCTGGTTCTGTTGTTAAGATTCCAAGTTCGATCGCATTTAAGGCACTTCTTGCATCTCCTTCTGCCATATCAGAAAGAAAATCTAACGCGTCATCTGTAATCGTTGCTCCGTAGATTCCCATTCCTTTTTCATCATCGGTTATGGCTCTTTGTATCAACTTTTTAATGTCTTCTTTATCAAGTGAATGTAATTCAAATACATTTGATCTTGATATCAACGCCTGATTGACTTCAAAATACGGATTCTCTGTCGTTGCCCCGATTAAAATGATCGTTCCGTCTTCCACAAATGGCAGCAGGTAATCTTGCTGTGCTTTATTGAATCTGTGAATCTCATCGATGAACAAAATCGTCTTCTTCTGATACATTCCAAGAGATTCTTTTGCATCGGCTACTGCTTCCTGCATATCTTTCTTGCCAGATGTTGTGGCATTCATCTGCACAAAATTTGCCTTTGTTGTATTGGCAATGACTTTGGCTAACGTTGTCTTTCCTGTTCCCGGTGGCCCATAGAAAATGATAGAGCTGATCTTGTCAGCTTTGATCGCCCTGTATAGTAATTTATCTTTTCCGATAATATGTTCCTGTCCAACCACTTCATCAAGAGTTGTCGGTCTCATTCTCCCTGCTAATGGGGATTCTTTATCTTTATTTAATTCTCTTGCATATTCAAATAAATCCATAGTTTTCCTCCAGATTTTATCTTAGCACAGGGTATTTAGAAAATCTATCAATTGTTAATAGTTTTTTTATAAATAGGTCATGATTTTATCATATTCCTCTGATATAATAAGAGAAGTTAATAACAAAGCACGGGTTAGGAGTTATCATGAAAAATACAGCAATTGAAAAACTTTCTTATACCGAAGTTACGAAGAATATCAGCCAGGCTGAATATGACCAGACACAGGAAGAATACATCCTGTCCAAATCTCCTGATAAATATATGATCAGTCTTCCGGTCAAGGTATTAATGTTTGAAGGAGCAGAGGACAGTTCCCCATTTACATATTATTTTTATATGGAAAATGATGAAGATCTTTATCTGATGCAGAGGAAACGAAACGGATCAGTCGTCGATAAGACTAAAATTCCTCTGACAAAAGAACAAGGACAGAAGATTTTGGATGGCGATTATCAGTTTTTATTAGACAGTGATGAACCGTTACTTAATTCTCTTTATTTCCAGTTTACGGTAAATCAGCTGCATCCTTTATATAAGAAGGAGTGCACAAGAAAGATTTTTCATCAGAATCGGTTCTTAGATGAGATTGTGGATATTCATATTGTTCGAACACCTTTTGAAGAAGATAAAGACTTCTTTGCCACACATGATACGATGCTCAAAGGTGGTACGAAGAATAATCTTAGGAGAAATACGAGACAGTATTTGAATATGTCAAAACCTATGGCAGATTTGTTGAATTATCAGAATTCATTAGTATAATATTTATAAAAATAATATCATTCTCAGAATTTATATTTCCTCGAATGATATTATTTTTTATTATGAAGCCTTAAAATTAAATACGGGCTTCATCACTTCCACCACATCCACTGACTCTCTGACCACATCAATAATATCTTCCAAAGATTTATAAGCCATCGGTGCTTCATCTAGTGTCTGTTCATTAACTGATGTTGTGTAAATTCCTTTCATGGATTCTTTATATGCTTGCATATCTAACTGATCTTTTGCCTTCGTTCTTGACATTAATCTGCCTGCACCATGTGGTGCTGAATCATTCCATTCTTTGTTTCCTTTTCCGATTGCCAGAATGGAACCATCTCTCATATTCACAGGAATCAATACTTTTTCTCCTTGATGCGCTGCGATTGCACCTTTTCTTAGAATCATTTCTTCTGTGTCAATATAATTATGGATTGTATGGAAAGATTCTTCTGCCGTCATACCTGTTCTTTCTAAAATGATCTCTGCCATTCTCTCTCTATTTCTTCTTGCAAATGCCTGACAGATTTCTACATCATGTAAGTAATCTTCTAAAAATCTTCCATACAACCAGCAAAGATCTTCTGGAATACTTAAAACTTTTGTTTTATAGCTTTTCTTTAGCTCTTTTAATGCATCTTGTATCTCATTTCTCCGGCCTGCTGCCTTATAAGTTTTTATGATTTCATCTCTTTTTGCAAAATATTCTTCTTTTCCCATATGAAGATCAACTGCTAGCTGCTGATAGTATTCTGCCACCTGTTTTCCCAAATTACGGCTACCTGAATGGATAACTAAATAATATGTTCCCTCTGATGCCTGATCGATCTCAATAAAATGATTTCCACCGCCAAGTGTTCCAAGGGAGCGTTCTAATCTTTTTGTATTGTTTAGATTTCTTCTGCATCGTAATTGTTCAAGATTAAGTCGTTCTTCTCTGCCTTCCCATACATTCTTTCCAGAAGGAATATAATGACATGCTTCATCTATTTTTTCGAAATCTAATTCTTTCTCTTTTAATTTCACTGTATACATTCCACATCCAATATCAACTCCGACAACATTTGGACATGCTTTATCAATGACAGTCATTGTTGTTCCAATCGTACATCCAGCTCCTGCATGGACATCCGGCATAATACGGATTTTGCTGTTTCTTGTCAGTTCATAATCACACATCGTTCTGATCTGTTCGATCGCTTCTTCTTCGATTACTTTTGCATAACAGATCGCTGTATTTACTTTTCCCTTAATCTCTAACATATTTCTCATTCCTTTCTTTTTTCTTTATTCTATCTGGAAATATGCCTCTTATCATGGAAAAAAAGTTGCGAACTGTTTTATCGCTGTCTTATGAAGTTCCATAATTGCGATATTACTGTTCCCAACTTTTTTGTTTTCTTAAACGTTCTTTGATTAAATTTACAAAATGCTCTGGCTGTACAACTTTGATCATCGGTCCAAATGACAAAATACGAATTACCATCTCTGTCTCGTCATCTTTGTCATAATCCACTGTAATCTGATATTTGTTTTTCGCGATTCTTTCCGCTTTCTTTGGAAAATGTGCAAACTGTAATAGAACTCTTTCTAAGGCCTTTCTTTCATCTTCGAGTTCAAAGATCACTCTTCTTTTTCTTGGTGGAATTCTGTGAATCAGCTTTGTATTCTCGGTTGTTTTTGTGCCTTCACAACTTACAATCCGTCCAAGATTGACGGTTCCGCCTAGTCTGCTTCCAAATCCTGCGACACGGAATTTATCATCTTTTTCGGAATATTCAAGATATTTCGGCAAAATCTTCATTGATACTTTTTGGCCTTTATGATTATATGTAGTAATTTCTAACGGGTATTGATTCTTAATCGCGTCAAGGATCATTCTGAAATTTCTAATATAAACTTTATCTGTATAATCATCTCCATCTTGATATTGGTCAAAGATATAGAAATCATCTAGAGTAAATAATGGTTCTATCTCTGGAAAGTCTATTTCTTTCAGATCATCTTGAAATAAATGAATTCTTGGATCTTGGCAGATGGATTTTAACCATCGTTTTTGAATTGTTGTAAGTGGCATGGATGGATGATTCTTTAGAACCGTTGTTCCATCTGACCTAATCAACTGCCATTTTTGTTCTCTTAGTGCTGGTTCTATGCTTAGTACACTTTCTGAAAATGCATATTTCTCTATAATCTTACATATCTCATCTTTCTTTAATGGATGATCTAATGCTACCTCCAGAATTTTGGCAACTGTCTGATAATACACACTGTAAATTTCATGAAATATCATTGTACTTCACCACCTTCCAGATCATATAGTTCATACATTTTTTGAATATCTCTTTTAAACTGGGTTTCCAAAATCTTGTTTGAAAAATGAATTTCTGTGATCCTGCATAGAAAAGTCCTGATCCATGGCACTAGTTCACTTGCATCGTATACTTCTGCATAAAAACGGCTTGTATGATCATCAATCTTTTTGACTTTTCCGCATCTCTTTTCCCGTTCCAGTCTTTGATGGATATATGGTTCATTTTCTTCATAATGAACTGTAAACTCTACAGTCTCCATCCTCTCTCCTGACCTTGAAGTTGTGCTGACACCCCATATGTGTTTCTTCATGTATTTCAATTTTTTTCTTAATTCTTGAAAATCTTTATCTTCTTTTTCTATTTTTACTGATATTATACGATCTAGTCTGAAAGATGAAATTCGTTTAAACTGTTGGCTGTACGCCATCAAGTACTGTCTGCCACTTTGTACGCTGATGAAAATTTGTAATGGAATTACTTTCATTTTTGTCTTATTGCCTGTCCTTTTTTGAAGCATTTGAATTGTCACACTGCTTTTCTTCTGCATTGCTTCGAATAACTGACACATCACATCACTATCCATCGTTCCTGTGATGTAGTGATGTTTAAATGCAAATTTTCCTTTATGTTTTAGCTGCTGGTCCAGCAAAAATGAACCTATCACCCCGCATGGTACTATTTCTGAGAAATAATCTAAAATATCTATATTCCCTTTATAAATTTGATCTGATTTCTTATAATATAATGTTTTTCCACATTTTTCAGTTTCTATGATTCCCTCGTTCACATATTCTCTTAATTTCTTGCGGATTGTTGACTCATCAAATACTTTTGGACTTTCAAATACAGAAAGATATTGATCTACTTGCTTTGTAATCTCATGAATGGAAAGACTTTCTTTTGCTAATTCTAAAATATCCATTATGATAAAATGGAACGTGATATCACCATCAGTAAAACTCTTTATCTTCCATGCCTGATACAATGGATTATGTTCTGTGATCCGACTGTCGATGGATAAAAAGACATTTTTCCCATTTTCTGTTTGGTGAAATTGTATATAATTTCCTAGGATACTTTCTATGCGGCGGCGTTCATTATCATAAGATCTTGGGCTTTTTCTTGTGTATTCTTCTCGTTTTTTGAAACCATAGACATAGAATTCCCGCATATAGCTACGGATACGGTTGAAGTTTTTGATCAATTCTTTGTATGCCATGGTTTCACCTCGTTTACACTTTTCTGTTCAACTCTTCATAGCTGTCAAGTACCGTTACTGAAAACTTATAAAAAGTTATAAACCTTTATGTTTCATTCCTACTTCAACGAGTATGCTTTTGTAACGAATCAATTCATGTACTACTCACAAGTTCCTGTACTCTCCATAGGCGTTAATTCCTGACTAACGTATCAGTACATATCTGTAATCACTTGAATATATTATGCTACAGATCGTTTCAGAAATTGATCTGCAATGATCACCTGAATATTGTTCCACTTAGATTTATATTCCATCTGCCGCCTAAATTCATAAAATCCCTGTTGTTGAACTGCTTTGGATAAATGTCTGTTTTTCATCATTCCCTTTACATTTAAATCTTCGATACAGATAAAACTTGGTTCTCGTTTTACGATCTCTGATGTTATATGATGTAAATGATCATGACGGATATCGGTTAGTCTATGATTTAATATTAATAAAAGTTTTTCCTTTTTGATCACATTCTTCGTTTTACAGTATTCCTTTCCTTGTTTATTGTTCTCGTATGAACGAGAGATGCTACGCTGTAATCTGCGTTTTTGTTTCTCTAGTTTCTTAACTTTTTTCGTTTTATTGATGTTCTTATATTTATTGCCATCAGAACATATCGCTAAATCTTTAATCCCTAAATCAATCCCTATCCCTTCATTGGTGGGAACGGTAACAGAGTCTTCGTATTCAATGCCTACTGTGATCCACCAGTTGATCCCATCATATCTAATACGGGGATTACTATAGTTACAATCCGTAGGTATCCGATTCTTTTCCGCAAGTCTGATCCAGTTTATCTTTTGCTTATTCTTCTTTTTGCTCAGATTTTATAGCATCGTTAATTAATTTTTGTGATTCAGTAATGCAACCAATTACCATGGCTAATTCGGATGATATATTTTTTTCTTTGTATATATCAGTGATTTTATCATATTTTTCGTCAAAAATAAATCTGCTAATATTGAATATTGTGTTGACATCGTCGTTGTGAAATTTTAAATATTCGCTTTTACGAAGTTCAATTAAGTTAAATTTATAATCCGAAATTAAAGGTTTAAAAACATCTGGGATTTCTAGCATATCAATTAGGGAATGAGGACCGTCCCATGGATTTTCCCCATAGTAAATACATATTGTAAGAACGCTGTGTAATCGATCCGTTTTCTTCATTGTGATTATACTAGCAAAAACAAGAACAAATGTCAATATATGTAAAATAAGATAAGCATAAATAATGAAACAAAAAAGAAGATATGAGCTGCCGAGAGCGATAGCAGATTATTTCTTAACAGATAATTATTGAGTGTTAACACAGAATTCGTCTGATAAGTTCTAAATCATTGGAAAAGTAGTAGAGGAAACATCCAAAACAAAATTTCAATATCTTAAGAACAAATTAAACGAATATTATATGAATGGTAAAGTAAGAAATAAAATTTTAAAGATAATGAAAAAGAGTTAGGTTTTTATTCAATGTCATCTTAACTTAATGACATTGAATAAAAACCTAACTCTTTTGTTATTATCAGTATAAAATTAAGAATGATTTGGTCTGTTTTTGTATGTAGATTTTACATATCCTTGATGATGCCAAGTTCGATTACCACTCTTAGTTGTCCAATAAATGTAGTCTCCTTGTTTAACAGAAGAGTAGGATTTTGAATATCGATAACTGGAATCAGTGTATAAATTACAAGGTAAATTTCCTAAACCATCAGTTCCTTCTTCGATCATAGAAACTGCAACACCTTTTGAATTTGTGTAAATATGCTGATTTGTATCAAGTCCACAATGTTTAGCAACATGATCTACTCCATAATGACCTTTATCCACTTTATTGGCAGAATCTATTGAGCAGGCAACACCCCAACAAGCGGCTACATACTCATTGGTCATAAATGTTTCTTCAAAAGCCATAGGACGTTCGTATTTTCGTTTCATAAAATTCCCCCTAATGTATTAATTTAGTCGTAATAAGTATACTTCCCCTTAAAATATACAACATCATTATATAAAGAAAAACTGCTTGAAGCAAGTATTTTTATGAAAAATTCAATGATTGATAGGTAAATATTATGATATGCGAAGAGATTACATGTGAACTTAAGATTATTCACTGGTAGATTATGAAAAAATAAGGATTTTTTTACAAATGATTGAAAAATCTAGGATTTCAGACTATAATAAAGTAAAAATATTAAATTAGAAGATGATGGTTTGTTGAAATAGCAGATTACGAAAAAAAGATGCCTTTTACAGATGGTTTATTGCGTTAAATGGCAGATTCTAGTATAATATAGTCATGAAAAAAGATGTTACAGAATGATGATGCAATATAAGATGAAGATAGAATTTGTATAGAAGGAAAGGGGAAATGATTATGAAAAGAAGATATGAAAGACCAAGTGCTTATATAGAAGAATTTACACCGAATGAGTATGTGGCAGCTTGTGGAGAGGGTGGAACTATTTATAAATTTCAATGTACAGCAGGTGGAGGAAAAAATGGTGACCTTACAGATATAACAGGTACGATAAATTATACAGATGGTGGAAGACATAAGGAGTTAGGTACAGAAAGATATACTAGTTATCATGCATGTAATGCTGAACATAGTGCATCTAGTAGCGATACTTTTGTTAGAGGACGTTATTATCCTAATGGTGGATATGATAACCTTAAAGGTAAGTATGAAGAAGTGTATATTTGGTTTGAACCAGTAAGTAAGGATTGGTGGGGAAATAAAGGATATGATATTCATGCAACTACCAATTTAAATCCGGAAACATGGGAAACAGCTAAATCATAAAAAATACAAAAAGAACCGAGCTACCGGTTCTTTTTTATTACAAGGAGAGTGATCATGGACTTATTTGACACTAATACTACCTTCGAACGCCAACTTTTTGCAAAGGCAGCAAGGAACCGTATTCCGCTTTATGGAGTACTAGAGTTATTGCCTCTCTGCAACTTAAACTGTGACATGTGCTACGTTCATTTATCCAAACAAGAAATGCAGTCGCAAGGTGGATTGCAGAGTGTGGATGAGTGGATTTCTTTTGCTCATCAGATGAAGGATGCAGGGACATTGTTCTTATTGTTAACGGGTGGGGAGCCTTTATTATTTCCGCAGTTTAAAGAATTATACTGTGCATTAAAAGATATGGGTATGATTCTCACGCTCAATACCAACGGGACGTTGATCAATGAGGAATGGGCGGAATTTTTTGCGAAGAATAAGCCAAGAAGGATAAATATAACTTTATATGGATCAAAGAATGAGACATACAAGAATCTATGCCATATGAAGGATGGATTTGACAAAACGATCAGAGGGATTGAATTATTAAAAAAATATAAGATTGATGTCAAGATCAATGGAAGCCTTGTGAAGAAGAATTTTCATGACAGGATGGAGATCATAGATATCGGAGAAAAGTATGATATCCCAGTTCGGATCGATACTTATATGTATCCATCCGTGCGTGAGCGGATAACTCCTTTTAATTTTCATGAGAGATTAAACCCAGAGGATGCTGCAAAGGCAAGGGTTGAAATCTTACACCGTGAAATGGGGGATGAACTTTTTGAGCAATATGCGAAGCAGACTATTTATCTGGCAGAACATACAGAAGAAGGAGATGCCTGTCCGGGGCATATGACATGCAGGGCTGGACAGAGTTCATTTGTTGTTAATTGGCAAGGCATGCTACGTTCATGTGTCGTGTTAGATCAGCCAAGTTATGATGCCTTTGATACAACGGATGATTTTATGACATTATGGAATAAGATCGTGAGAGAAACAGAAGAGATCAAAACAAGTGTGGAATGCAATCAATGCAAATTAAGACATGTATGTAACACATGTGCAGCGGCAGCAGTTGCAGAATGTGGAGATTTTGAGGGTGTTTCAAAATATTTATGTGAATATACAAAGGAAACAGTTAGGAATTTAAAAGAGTTTTACTAAGAAGCAAAATATGGAGAAAGAAGTTGCATAAAGGACTTCCTTCTCCATATTTTATACATAATAAGTTATTCAATATTCTCAAGATACTTCTGAACCATTTCATCCTCGCTCCAATCTATATGCTTCAATACAAAATCATACAAAGGCTGCACAACATCCGCATCTTCTTCTAACTCATCTACAATTTGGTCGAAAGATTTATTTTTATGGATTTTTTTCACGATTAACTTAAGCTTATTTTCGGTTTGTCCTTGTAATCTGCCTTCTAATCGTCCTTCCTGGCGACCTTTTTCCTCTAATGATTAATCTAAATAAACATGTAGTTTTCTTCCAAAGAAAAAAAGTAACCATATATATATATATATATATATACTCTTTTCCATTATATTTTGTAATGTTTTTTCTTTGCCTCTGGAATTAAAAATTTTTCATAAAATAAACTACTCATTGATTCCATCGTCAGTAAATTTCTTGTTTTTTCAATTACATCCTTCAATAATTCGCCATCATCAATCTCTAATATTTCTATATTTCTATATTTCCATTAATAACTTCAAAAATAATTTTCATATTATCACTTCTTGAAGTAGCTTTTTTTGTAGATAATCGCTCATATACAATACTGTATCTTCCTGTAACATCTTTTGATAAAATTAACTTATAACGACATACAACAAGAGAATCAAGAATTTTCACCATAAAATCGCTTTCAATGGATAATTGGATTGTTTAAATAACCTGAATCTGTAAGAATACTCTTTAAAATCTTAACTGAAGTCACTATTCCCGATTTTCCCGATCCATTCATTCCGTAAATTCCTTTGATATTATATCCATTCATATCTGGATTTTTAGAAATTGTTTTTTATAAAATGATAGTTTCACATCTTCATCTAATGATTTTATCCCTTTAACTGAATAATTAATCAAATATATAAGTTGCACTTTCTGATTACTTCCTTTTCAATTTAGCTTCCGCCACTTCACACCTTTTACTTCCTCTAATAGATAATCTCTCCGTCCATGATCGTAACCAATACTTTCGTATCTAATATTTCTTTTGGCTTAACCTCGAACAGATTTCTATCTAACACGATCACTTCGGCCAGCATTCCTTCTTTTAATATTTCTGCCATTGTAATCCTTTGATCATCTTTCTTGCTTTGATCTGTATCCGTATGCTAACTAAGATTATAGCTGAATTAATGGTGCATTCTTCCTATGATGTGAAAGAATCCTGCAGAATCTATTTACCAGAGGTTAATGCAGCTCTATCAACACAAGAAGATGAAGAAACAGATTATTCTAAATTTTATCTGTTCTGTAAAAAATATTAATTAACCACAAGAGAACAGGATATCTTAAAACTACTCCTTGATGATATGAACAATACAGAGATCATTGAAACTTTATGTATTTCCGTTGGTACTACAAAAGCTCATATTCATAATATATTTGCAAAAGTTGATATAAAACGTAGACGTGATCTGATGCAGATTTATGAAAAATATACAGCTTCTACTGAAGATGAATAACAATATGTTTTGCATAAAAATAATACCATTCACATTTTTTGTTGAATGGTATTATTTTTATTACTTATGAAGATATTTCTCCTTTGTTGCCATCCCACCCCGGATATGACGTTCCGATTTGTTGATATCAAGCACTTTCCTTGCTTGTCTTGCAAGTGTTTTGTTGATCATCTCTAATCGTTCTGTCACATCCTTATGTACTGTGCTTTTGCTGACTCCAAACTGCTTAGCTGTCTGGCGGACGGTTGCATTGTGCTCGATAATGTAAGTTGCACTTTCAATAACCCGTTCTTCCATGTATTTCTTCAATGGAAAAGCCCCCTGTAAATGTTGTTTTTACAGTTTATGCAGGTTTCTAGAGTTTGATAACGTTAATTATTAGTTGAATATTCGCTAGCGGAAGATAAAAGGAATTTCTTTTTCTATTATTTTGATTTAAAATAGTAGAAAATTCCAATAATGTCCGCCAAAAACCACCCTATCGGCACTGACATCCAGATTCCCGTAACACCAATCACTGGAATTGCTGACAATACATAGGCCAGTAATACTCTGGTTCCTAACGACGCAATCGTCAGGATCACTGCACTCTTAATTCCATTTTTAATTCGTTTTTCTTCCTTTGCCCCGTAGTTTTGTGCCACGTAGGTTGAAAATGCATTTCCGAAGTCTTGTACTGGCATGTATGCGAAGGAGTCTATCTTCACTGCGGCGGCAAATGCTGCCATAATAACGGTTCCAAAGCTGTTTACTAATCCTTGTACCATCAGAATTCCAAAGTTCATGATTGACTGCTGTAAGCTTGTCATAACGGATAAATTAAGGATAAGAGAAAGATTTTCTTTTCCCCAATACATATCTTCTTTTGTGATCCTGATATCTTTCACTTTCACATATGCATAGATACAGATTCCAATTCCCGATACATATTGTGAAAATACAGTTGCTCCTGCTGCTCCCTGAACTCCCCAGTGGAATTTTAGTACGAACAATAAATCTAAAATAATATTTAAGATTGACGATACTGCCAGAAACAGTAACGGTACCATAGAGTTCCCGATCGCTCGCAACAGATTGGCAAAATAATTATATAAAAATGTTGCAAGAATTCCTAAAAATATTACCCATAAATAATCTTTCATCAATCCTTTTATTGATGTTAAAAATGTCATAAGTGTATAAGAAGAACTAACAGCTGCCAATGCATTGGCACCTAGGTATCTTCCGACAACCCAGGTGTCTGCTACATTGTACAGCTGTTGTAATAGATTTCCAAACATTAATGGCAGGGCGAAAAGTAATAAATTGACCGTAATCGGTCCTTTTGTTAAATTTCGCTGCATTTTTATTTCCTATCCTAACTTTAAAATCTAGAAATATACCAGTTGTTCTTTTGGTGGTTCTGATTTTTCAATACGGATCGCTGTCAGGATTGGCATTGTCTTATCATATGCTTCGTTGTATTCTGAATGAATCTGTGCTGTTAATGTAACCCATTCATTATTGAGAATTCTCTTTAATGTCTTAGATTTTGTATGATTCAATCTACACAGATATCCGATAAATGTCATATCATCTTCACAGCAAGTCATTGCTTTACGTCCAGGGATGATCATTCCTGGAGGCATCTTAGGACTTCTCTGAACCTGAACTCGCATTTCCACTGTCTTTCCTTCATAAACCTGTGGACGTTCCATAGCATCAATATACCAGATTCCATAATCTTCATCTTCGACTTTGATCACTTCTGCGTTCACATCATATGGAAGAAGTTCATCCTGTTCCATTTCTTTTCCATCGGCACGTTCGAACCCTACCTGTGCTCTTGGATTAACTGCTTTGATACTTCTTCGGAAACTTCCCATATTCGTGTTATCATCACAGCGGTTGAAAATGACAAGATCTGCCATCTTAAACATTTCCATAAATAAAGATTTCATGTTCTTTAGATACATATCAGCTGTGGAGGCATCAACCGTTACGATCGCCTGATATAATTCAAGATCTGTCTCATCGATCACATCCATCAGATCATCAATGGAATACATTCCATTGTATTCGATCATAACACGATCTGGATAATAATTTCTCTGACATGCTCTGACAAATTCTTTTGTAAAATCTTCTATTTTTTCAATATTGATCACGAAAGAATTTGTCTTCTCCAGCATTTCTTTGTCATATTCGACTTCTCCTTCTTCAAATGTAAGGATCATTGTTTTCTCGCCGTCATTAAAATAATCCTGGCTTAATGTTTCTTTGATCAATGTGGATTTTCCACTCTCTAAAAATCCCCATACCAGGTATGCCGGTATTTCGTACATCTTTTTTCCTCCTGTTATTTAAAAGAATAAACCTTCTAATTCATCTTCTTTTAATTTAGATCCAATGACACAGATTCTTCCTGTGTAATCCGCGCTTCCTTCACGGATTTCATATTCCCCTGGAACAAGGTCAAACTGAACCCATGATCCGTCTTCTGTCTGTAAGATACCTTTGGATCTTAAGATCATGCCATAACTGTCATCTTTAGATAATTTCTGTAAGATTTCTTCCAGTTCTTCTTTCTTATATTTCTTAGGTGTTTCTTTACCCCAGCTTGTAAATACTTCATCTGCATGATGATGGTGGTGATGATGATCATGGTCATGTCCGCATCCACATCCGCATTCTTCGTCATGGTCGTGATGATGATGTTCGTGTTCATGATCATGATCGTGTCCGCATCCACATCCGCATTCTTCGTCATGGTCGTGATGATGATGCTCATGTTCGTGTTCATGGTCATGATGTCCACCGCATACAGGGCAGATTTCCTCTTCTTCTAATAATTCTTTGGCCATATCATTTCCGTCTTCCATAACTTTTAAGATCTGTTCTCCTGAAAGTTCATCCCATGGTGTTGTGATGATCGCTGCTTTTTCATTATGTTCACGAAGAAGTGCTACGCTTTCATTTAACTTATCTTCTGCTACATCTCCTGTACGGCTTAAAATGATAGATCCTGCATATTCTACCTGATTATTGTAGAACTCACCGAAGTTTTTGATATACATCTTGCATTTCTTTGCATCTGCAACTGTTACAAAACTGTTTAAGTCTAAATCAACATCTTCTGCAACACCCTGTACCGCTTTGATCACATCAGATAATTTACCAACTCCTGATGGTTCAATGATGATACGGTCTGGATCATACTGTGTTACAACTTCTTTTAATGCACTTCCAAAGTCTCCAACTAAGGAACAACAGATACATCCTGAATTCATCTCTGTTACTTCGATTCCTGCATCTTTTAAGAATCCACCATCAATACCGATCTCACCAAATTCATTCTCGATCAGTACGACTTTCTCTCCTTTTAATGCTTCTTTTAATAATTTCTGGATCAGTGTTGTTTTACCTGCTCCTAAAAATCCTGATATAATATCAATCTTTGCCATTTTATATTACCTTCCTTTTGTATTAGTTCGTTCCGTAAGTTCCCTATTATCTTAAGTTCTTATTAGTTAAAGTACTTACACTCAGTATGTTACTTGCCACCTTAAGTTTTCAGGTACCATGTAAAATACCCCATATAAAGCTATTTTACTACTTCCATCAAATTTGTCAAAACATTCTTTCCGAAGTATAATAAAAACAATTAAAATAGAAGGAGTTATAACACTTATGAGAAAATATTACCCAAATTACTCCATTGGAACCGATACATATGCCGACATCCCTATGGTATGTGAAAAATACGGAACAAAAGCTGTGATCATCGGTGGAAAGCGTGCTTTAGCCGCTGCCGCTGATCTGATCAAAGAGGCCGTCAAAGACAGCAAGATTACGATTACAGGCGTCTTTGAATATGGTGGTGAAGCAAGCCGTGAGCATATTGATGAATTAAATTCTCATCAAGAAGTCGTTGATGCTGATATGATCTTTGCCTGTGGTGGTGGAAAAGCGATTGATACTTGTAAAGTATTAGCGCAGGAAAGTAAACGCCCATTCTTTACATTTCCAACGCTTGATGATATGGATGCTGTGATCACAAAGGCTTTGTCTGGAATTGATGTTCGTAAATGGCCTTATGAAGTAACTCCTGATATGATCCTTGATGCTGTAAAAAAAATTGAAGAAGTTTCTTTCTAAAAAATTTAGTGCCTGCTCACTGTTTGTGAACAGGCACTATTAAAATTATTTTACAGTTACTTTTATCATTCTTCTATAAATTTTTTAAAGGGCCTTGGTGTCATAAATGTTCCACTAGCAGTTGCCATGAGCTCTTGTTCTACATATGCTTTTCCAACAAAATTCATGATCGTTTTACCAGCAGACACTGCTTCTGCCTCAATTCTTACAATTGCTCCTGTTGGAATTCCTTTTAAAAATGTTGTAGACAGTTGTACAGTCGGTGCTACACTATAATCTCCTAAACCTGCGGTTAATGTTCCAAATGTAATATCAAACATTCCTACAATTGATCCACCAAACATAATACCAAATGCATTTTCATGAAATTTTGTTGCCTCATAGGTCATTGTAAGACTTTTCGTATCATAATCAAATCCCGTGATCTTTCCTTTTAGTTCCTTAAACACTCCATGTGCATTTATCTTTTCTAATTCATTCATTCGTTTTCTGATCTGCTTTTCAAAATTTTCTTTACTCATCTTATTTTTCTCCTGTATCGTACTTTATATTTTGTATATAAACGATATATATGTTTCATTTTCTGTCTGACATTTTATCATATTTTATCCTCTTGATGTATAGAAATTACGATATTCGGTATCCTATAAGAAAAAGGAGTTTTAATTATGGACAATGAAAATTTATTAAACAGTATTTATCAAAACATTGCAATGGTTTTAGAAACAATCCCAGAAATTCGTAAGATCACAACAGATTGTGATTTTAAAGCTCTGATCGTTGGGCAGGAGGAATCATATCAAAATTTATCAGACTCTGTAAAAGACGCTATTACTTCAAATGGAGATTCTACTGAAGAATTAAATGATCTATTAAAAACCTATTCTGAATGGATGACAAAATTAAAAGCCATGAGTGATAAAAATGTCAGCCATCTTGCTGAAATGTGCATTCAGGGATATACGATGGGAATGGTGAAGGCAATCCAAAAAAGTCATCTCTACTGTGACGCTTCAAAAGAAGCAAAACACTTTGGTGAGAAGCTTATTTCCCTTCATGAAAAAAGTATCAATGATTTAAAAAAATATTTGTAATCGTCAAATCATTGTGCTATGATTAATTTTGTTATTGATAGATTTTAATGTTCACGACCGATACGGATGCATTTATTTATTTCTATGAATGCATAAAACAAGTAATGGTTCGTGGACTTTTTCTTTTTTATAAAGAATTTTTATTAAAATGGCTGTCATTAACAGTTACATGTATTTTTTATTAATAAGAAAGTAGAGGTACCCAGATGAGTAATGGTACAGTAAAATGGTTTAATGCAGAAAAAGGTTATGGATTTATTTCACAGGAATCCGGAGATGATGTATTTGTTCATTTTTCTGCTATTCAGGGAAACGGATTTAAGACTTTAGAAGAAGGTCAGAAAGTAAGCTTTGACATTGAGGAAGGACCTCGCGGAGCACAGGCTTCTAATGTAGTTAAATTGTAATTTGCGACGATAGTCTTTGGTTAATGTGACAGAAATAAGATAACAAGAAATATTTATAATATACCGGTGGCAACACGCATATTTTAAGAACGTTTTTTACAAATCGCTTATCCGCGCCTGTTCCTTTGAAAACTGATATGTAATGACCTTTGTCAATAGTAAATTAACAGAAATCACAACAAATTTTTATTTTATTGTTTCTGAAGACATCCAGAAAGAGTTCCGATGTATCAGTTCCCGGCATTGGCCACTCTGATATACGTGGATTGGTTACCGACAGGTCAATGGTCCGCCGCGAACTCTAGCTGTCTCCCTGGCGTGGATCACAGATGATACTGTGCCAACAGAGTTTTCTCGTAGATAGTTCAAACCTAAACATGTTCGAAACTCTTTCGGGATGCCTTCAGTTGCAACTTTAATTACAGATTGGATGATGTATGCGGCAGAGGCCGGCTTACATCATCTTGATTATCATTTATAGCACATCGATCAGTATGTCAAGACTACGCAGTACCGCCTTTGGCGGCTTGGTCTTGATATGGTGATCGATGTGTTATATTTATATTAGTAAATATTATCTGTCATCATTCCCCATATGAAACAGGCAAGCTCTCTTGCAACGGCTGTTTTTGCAATATTATATTTCTTGCCATCTTTTAGGACCATCTTATAATAGCGCCGTCTCAGACGTTCATTTGCTCTGTCTGCATAATTGATCACCTGCGGTGAATTCCCTGCCTGTCGTAATCTTAGGACTCTTGATTTATATCCAATCTTTCCACGGGTATAACTTTGTGCTGATTCTGTCAACAGTCTGCGTACATGTGTGTTCCCTGCTTTCGTAATGCCAAGTCCGTTTCTGTCATCGCCGCTGGAATGCTGTCCGGGTACCAGTCCAAGATACCCTGCAAACTTTCGTGCGGATGCAAAACGCTGAAAATCTCCAACTTCAACGATCACTGATAAAGCAGTGTGTGTCCTGATCCCCAGAAAACAGGTTAACTTACTAACAGATTCTTTATACTCTTCTTTAGATGCCAGTTCTTCAATTCTATGATCCAGACGATTCAGTTTATCTGTCAGAGTTGTATAAGTCAGCAGATATTCATCCAGAATCTCTTTGTAAAGCCCTACTGGTTTTAATGATCTCAGCCATTTCACATGTTTTTCTGTCCAGTTACCACTTCCATCATACTGATAACCCTGACGTAAACAGAAAGAAAGGATCTGTTGTTTGATCTTTTTCAATTCCGCTTTATGATCATCACGCATACGGATGAATTCTTTTGTCTGATTATCTGTTTCCGTTGGAATATGTACCGGACTGTAATTGTGCTGTGCCAAGGATCTGGCAATGATCTCCGCATCTCTTTTGTCTGTTTTGATCCTTCTTTTGCTGCGTTGTTCGAGCATTGTAGTTGGTGCAAGGATCACACATTCCACATTGAAACTTTCTAGCTGACGATACAAAGAATATCCAAGGCATCCTGCTTCGTAACCACACACGAATCTAGTATCGTCTCCATATATGGTGCGGAGAAATTCAAGATATCTTAATACATTCTTGTAACTGGCTTGTGTTCTTTGATAATGAGATGCCTTTTCATCTTCATATTTGCAAGAACAAAGAGTAAAACTTTCCTTATGAACGTCCATTCCTACGTAAACTGTGTTATAATTCATATAATGACCTCCAATTTGTATGCGGTAATCCCTGTTACCATTGATGTGTTTCCAATTCATAGTATACAGGTAAATCCACGATGCTACAAACTTGGGGGTCATTACATATTGTCTCCCTCGCTGTGAGCCAAAATGCCCACAGCCATGGTCAAACATTCAACCACAGGGCGCTGCGAATTTGTAAAAAACGTACTTAAAATATGCTAATCGTTGCCACCGGTATATTATAAATATTTCTTGTTATCTTATTTCTGACACATAAAGCGAAAGTCTATCGAAATCACTACAGTATGTGTATGTTAAACGATATTAGCTGATAATCTTTGTGCTCGTTAACGGAAGCTGAAAGGAATTTATCAACATCGATTTGCAACTTGGCAAACTGAAGTTTGGAAGTCTAAAGCCTTCCATCTACGAAATCCAAAATCATCAGCCAATACCGTACAACATACACACCCATAGTGATTTGAATAGCCGTCCGTGTATATGAGAAAAACGAAATAATAATATAAAGGATCCAGAACCATTGAAATTTTGCCGTCGTTTTGAACGGTTCGCAGCAAATTTGGTCGATTGTTTGAGCATCAAAGACTACTGATTTTAGTATCCTTGAGTGCGAGTTATCGAAGGAAAGTTTGCGAATCAGCGACCGTTCAAAACGGCGAGCATAAATTTCTGGTCTGGATCTGCTATGCTATTATTTCGTTTTTCTCATATACAATGAACGACTATCCAAATTAAAATTTACCTTGGTGTCAACTCCAAATACATATTCTTATACTGCCATGCACTCGTCTCCCAAGATACATCTTTATTCATATCGCGAACGACCATATCATCCCAGTTTGCTCTATTCTCAAAGTAGCAAGTCTTGGCTCTATTGATCGTATCATAAAGAAGTCCGCTTTCATATCGGTCAAATGTAAATCCATTTCCTGTATTATCAAACATGTTATAAGGCTGAACTGTATCTCTAAGTCCTCCTGTTTCTCTGACTATTGGAATCGCACCGTATCTCATAGCGATCAGCTGTGTCAGTCCGCATGGTTCGAATCTTGATGGAACTAAGAGTGCGTCACATCCTGAATAAATATTGTGAGCAACATTTTCATCATAAGCAATATAGGCACAGAAACTTCCTTTATATTGATTCTCATAAGAACGGAAAGCATCTTCATACCAAGAATCACCCGTACCAAGGACAACTACCTGTGTATTTCCATCCATCACACCTGGAATTACGTCATTGACCAAATCTAATCCTTTTTGATTTGTAAGACGGGAAATCAGTCCGATCACCATCTTATGTTCATCGACCTCTAATCCTAAAGATTCCTGCAATGCTTTCTTATTCTTCTTTTTATTTTCGATTGCTGTCTTCGCATCGTAATTTGCTTTTAACAGCTTGTCTGTAGATGGATTCCAAATGTTAACATCAATACCATTTACAATTCCTCTGATCTTATTTTGATGGTATCTTAAATGCTCTGCAAGACCCTCTCCATATTCTTCTGTCTGAATCTCTCCGGCATAGGTATTACTTACGGTTGTAATTCTATTACAGTAGGTGATTCCACCTTTTAGCATATTCGCATCCAGCCAGTTCTGTGTCAGGCAGTCTTTATTGAATACATAATCTGGAAGTCCTGACCAGTATTGGATCATTTTTCTGTCATAGATACCTTGGAATTTTAAATTATGTATCGTAAGTACTGCACTTGCACGTCCTACGTTTGTATCTTTAAAGAATGTTCTCAGGTAAAGTGGTACGAGTGCTGCCTGCCAGTCGTGGCAATGTACTACATCAGGAACCCAATCCAGATAATTCAGTGCCGCCAATGCTGCCTTGGAAAAATAGCAGAACTTTGGAATATCGTCGATTAGATTCGTATATGGATTACCCCAAGAGAAGAATTCTTCATTATCAATAAAATCATACACAACACCGTCTTCCTGATATTCCATAATACCGACATAATATTGTCTTCCGTCGGAGCAGAGATCCATATAAAAAGATCCTTTATACTCCATCTTTTCTTGGTATTCCCAAGGAATACATTTGTATCTTGGAAGAATGACTTTCACATCTACATTTAATTTTGCAAGGCTCTTTGGAAGTGCAGACATAACATCTCCAAGTCCTCCTGTTTTCACAAATGGATAGCATTCTGAGCCAATGAAAACGACACTTCTTCTTGGTCCAAGATCTGCATATTCTTTTGGCTGTTCCTGCTCTACAGGTGCTTCTTCTTTAACAACTGCTTCTTGCTTAGCTGAAACAGTTTCTTTTTTTGTAGTGGAGGCAGCTGTCTTTTTCTTAGCTGTCTTTTCTACTGTTGAAGCAACAACTTTTTTCTCTTCTGTCTCTTTTACTACTGGAGCAACTTCTTTTTTCTCCTCTGTCTTCTTTGCTGCTGGAGCAGCTACAGTTTTTTCATCCGTATTCTCTACTGTTGAAACAACAGCTTTTTCTGTATCCGTATTCTTTGCTGCTGAAACAGCAGCTTTTTTCGTTCTAGTTTTTGCATTCGCTTTTGTCTTACTTCTTGTTCTGGTTTTTCTGCTCATATTGGCCTCCCATCTGCAACATAAGTCCTGTACTTTGTAATAAATTTGATGATATTCTCATCTATATTTTTATTATATCACAAAAATAACGGCACTGTATATCACTTTAGTAATATACAATACCGTTATTAAAAACATTATTTATCGAACGATCATCTTTGTTACTAATTGTGCAACCGGGCAGAGCACTCCTGCAAAATTTTCTGATATTCCAGCCTTCTCACTTAGTCCTGCCAAAGCAATTAATACTACTGGAGATGCTATACATAATGAAACGCCAAAAGCTACGATTGGTACTGTCTTCTTTCTATGACTGATAAAGTCATTTGCTTCTTCCATTGTAACTTTTCTTACGTTCTTTGCATTTTCTGTCGTTTCAAAGTCTGTTATATTCTGTGTCGTTTCTATTTCATCTTTTAATAAATAATCTGTTGTGACTCCAAAAATCTCTGCCAACTTTAAAACCCTGTTTAGATCCGGCACTGACTGGGCACTTTCCCATTTTGAAACGGACTGTCTTGAAACTGATAATTTCTCTGCCAGTTCTTCCTGACTCCAGCCATTTTTCTTTCTCTGCTCTGCTATTTTCTCTGCTAAAATCATATTTTCTTTCCTTTCTGTTCGAACATCTTGATTTTACCATAACTGGCTGGTTACAAGCTATATAGCCGTCTTGGAAATTTGTCAACTGGTGGTTGCAACCATGAATATTGGACTATTTTCTATAATAAATGCAGGCAATTGCATTGAATACTGACCTGCTGCATATTATAATAATTTATATAGGATCACAAGTGTATGTTAGCACAAACTAACTTATGACATAAGTAGAGAAGAGATGTCCCCATGTTTTTAAGAAATTAACCAAATATGAACCTGCAAAACGTTTCAATATCCGTGATCATGGTTTCCATGGAAGTTATTACAAACCAAAACAAGATCTCTTTCCCGGAAAAGTCATGGTCATATTTGGTGGTTCTGCCGGCAGTTTTACACTTACCGAAATGACTGCGGAAAAATTCTATGAAGCCGGGATGAATGTAATGGCAGTTGCTTATCGTGATGTGGAGGGTGCTCCTTCCACACTTTCTGGTATTCCAGTAGAACTAATTGCAAATGCTGTATATTGGTGTAAAGAAAATGTGGCAGAAAAAATTGGTATCTGGGGAATTTCTCTAGGTGGTCAGCTTGCATTGTTTCTTGGAAGTTTATATAACAATCTGATTTCTTGTGTTGTTGCTATCAATCCGATGCATTTCTTGCAACAGGGAATGTCGTCTTTTAAGAAAATGGAATTTGAAGACTGCTCCTGCTTTACTTTTGAAGGGAAGGATCTGTTTTACTGCTCAGTGCAGGAATGGACTGTCTGCTTCCTTCTGAATTGATCTGCCAAACGATAGAAAACCGTTTGATCAAAAATCAATTTTCTTATCCACTGGAACATCATAATTATGAAATTGCCAGTCACTATCTGCTTCCAATCAAACCAATGACTGCAAAAATGTTTCGGGTAGAGCGCAAGCAATCTGCTGAATGTGATCGTAACAGAGAGGTTGCATGGCAAGACACCTTACATTTTTTAAAAGAAAAATGGTAATTAAAAAAGCCCTTTATTTGAGGGCTTTTTATAATCGTATTTCTATTATCTAGGCGAATTCCACATAACTGCCTTTGCTTTGTCTAAGTCTTTTCTCGCTACGAAAATTTCATACTGTATAGACTGTGCCGCAGGATTGCCCACACTTCCGAAGTTTCCACGAAGTGTTCCAGTTCCTGCCCATTCTCCTAAATGATTGTATGTTTTGTATTTGTACTTAATCCTTTCCCGATCCAAGATGTCCCTGATCGCATTAAATTGCACCATATCTGTTCCGATCCATAAGCTTTCTGAATTAAATATTGTAAGCATACTTCTCTCCCTTCTTGCAAATTCCAAATTTGTTTAACTGGATTTGCAGCCCTCTTGTGAAAAATTTCATTCCTATTCTTCCTGCTGCTCATAATCAATGATAATCTTCTTACAATCCTCACATCTATAAGCAACACTTTCGTATTCCAATGGTTGATCTGCAAACCATGCTGAATCAATTGCTAATACCCTCTTTTTTCTGTTCCATCCAAGACCATGCCTTGACTGGATATATCCTTTTTCCATTTCTTTGTTACAATATGGACACTTCATCGGCACCCCTCCTTTTGTAGCATGTCAAAGTTTCTTTTAATCTTTCGATTAATTACTTATATTTTACCACAAATTCCTTCTTATTAGTTTATTTTTTCCCATAAATAATCCCCATTCCACTGATCATCCATGGTGTTGTTACAAATCCCGGAATAAAGTCTAACTTCTTTTCCAAATTTCCTATGTAATGAACTTCTGAAATGCCTTCTTCTTTTAAAATCTTAACAAATTTCTCCATATCTCCATATAATGCTTTCTGTGAAAACATATCTTGAAAAGAAAATACACCGCCTTTTTTCACAACTCTCAGTGCTTCTTTTACAACATCCCGTTTATCTTTTGCTGTCCGTACCTCGTGAAATACAAAATTGCTCACTGCTGCATCAAATGTCTCATCTGGAAAATCCAGTTTTGCTGCATCTCCTTTTTGAAAAGAGATATGGTCTGCAACGCCTTCAATCTTTGCATTTTTCTCACACTGCTCTTTTGCATAATTCCATTCCACACCCCAATAATCCATCGCTGTGATCCGTGCTTTTGGAAATGCTTTAGCACAACGAACAGTAAGTGCTGCTGCTCCGCATCCGATGTCTAGAAGTTTCCCTTCGCCATCCCAGTCAAGATGTTTTACCAGATGCTCATGAACCCCTGCCATCATATTCCCTTTTCCAAATGCAAATGTCTCATGGCAGATCAACATATAAACTGCCATTACCATAGTTAAAATACATAAAACTCCCACTGCAATTGCAATAACAGTTTTGCCTAAAAGTACTTGTACAGCCACCGCAATGATGCCCAAAATAATTGTTGCTCCAAACAACATATACAAAGCCTTTTCTGGCACCCAGTTTCCATAATTTGCTTTTTCTTTCATCTTTCTTTCCTCCTATATAAAAATATATGTACATAACTAATCCGTACAAATAACTGTATCCAACATCTTAGCAAAACCTTCTGGATCAAGAATCTGCATCTGCATATGATTCTCATTTTGAAATACCGGAAAATGACTGTGCGGACATGCATTCTTTACAGCATCCCGGTATTTATAATGTTCCTCGATGCTTCCAAATTCAAAGAAAATGGTTCTTTGAATCTCTTCTGATAACTTTGGAAATTCTTTATCTTCCAAGCTGTCCATCATCTGTCGATATAGATTTTTATACCGAAGGTTTTTCCCTGCTTCAATAAAATATGGTTTTATACTTTCTTCACTGCACCACATAATTTTGCTCAAAGTCGCTCCTTTGCTCCAATAAAGGCTCTTGATCGCCAGATACAAAAAAGGAACCATGATCTTCCTTGTCAATCTAGAAATTTGTGCAAATTGACCACCATCAAAAAAAGTATGCTCAATTGGGATTTTCGTCTGCGAAAGAAATGTAAGTCCTAAATCCGCTCCGATCGATGAAGCAACAACAAGCGTTATTTTTTCTATTCCTTGCTTCTGAAGATACTCTTCTATCTGATGAATTTCATCTTGTTTACTTTGATATTTTTGATTCTGGCAATAAACCGTCGATGTCGGCATCACACAGAAATATTTATCTTTTAAATAATCTGCTACTCTGTAGCTGCTTTCTCCGATTACCCCCATTGCATGGAAAAATAATATGACTGGTTTTTTCTTGTTTCCCATCGTTTGAAACTTCATTTTCATATTCCTCCTCATAAGAAAATATGTTTCATACTAGAAAAAGTCTACCGTTTATTCTACAGTAGACTTGTCTGGTTTTTCTTATTATGTCTTTATGTTAGCATAGACTAACTATTTTGTCAATTCTATTCGTTTATCCATATACCGCATCAACCTATTGCACCATATTCATATCAAGTCTTATATCATTTTTTGTGAATATCTTATATTCTACCTGGGAACATTTAAAACTCTTATTTTTTCCCATGCTGTTTCTCACAATTTTGGAATATTTTCTGCATACAAAACCTCTTCCTGATAACTTTCTGCAATCCCGTACTCTAGGAATTCTTGCTGGAATGGGGTTCATTGTCTCTGGATTTTATACGATTCAGGGAGTTCTTGGGAAAAACTATGGTTTTCTTAATATTTTGCTGTATTATATAGCTGTTATATTTAGTTTGTATGTCGAAAATAGAATCCAACAAAATAAAAATTTTAGCTTTCCTAAATCTTTTGCAATCATTTTATTAAGTTTAATCACCATTTGTTTTTTCTTATTTACTTATTTTCCACCGAATATTGGAATTTTTATAAGTCCCGTATAATCTTTATGAAACAAGCTGATATCTAAAACAGGCAGCCAGATTTTACTCGTCTGACTGCCCATAAATACTTACTTTACATCGTTTCTTATAACATACGATTCCATATTTTAAAATTCGTTCCATGCCTTCATCACGAAGTTCTTCCTCATACCTCGTGTCTTCAATCTGCTTTAATGCTTCCTTGCATCCTACATCCAAATCTCCATCATGTGCATATTTTACTTCTATAATAATACCAGTATCATCATCTGTTTCAATCATGATATCACTGTATCCATCTCCTGCTTCACGATTTGAAAATACTGCCCACTGCTCTTTCATTCCAAGAATTCCAAGCAAAATTCCATGAAAGAAATTTTCTTTTAGATTCTTTCTTGCAAATGTATCACGAATACTGATCGTCTTTTTCAGATATGCAGTAAAATATTCCTCTACTTTTGGTGCATTTCCCTGCTGCAATGCATCACAGAGAAGTCCTAATGTTTCTCCATCTTTTGCAACATTTGCTTTTAACCAATTCATGATCTGTGATGTATAAATATTACGAATCTCCATATTCGGGATTACAAGACGAAATCTATTGCCCTCTGCCCTTCCACGCTGTGTGAGATAACCTGTTGTAAACAAAACACTCCAGATATTATCAATACTTGTATACATTTCTTCATATGTTAATTCCTGATGAAGTTCTTTTATGATCTCTTCTCCTGCTACCAATCGCTCAATCTCTCGCTTTGTTGTCAGATTGTCCGTTTTCTCGATAATCTTTTTTACAATATCATTACTGCTTGTATTCATCCAGTAATTCTGCGGTTCTATCGCTGGATCTGCCAGAAGTTTTCTGCAATGGCAGATCACATCCCATGGACAATATACATCTACATTTCCAAAATGATATCCGTCATACCAATTTTTGATTGATTCATAATGGTTAGACAATTCATAATCTTCCAAAAGTTTTTTGACTTCTTCATCTGTAAATCCGAAGTATTCATCGAACTCTACATCTGTAATAGACATGATATTAAAATTACGGGGAATTTTTGCATATACTTTTCGCATAACGCTTCTTCTTTTGTAACTTTCAAACCATCGAATAGTTTTCTATCACTATGAATTGAAAAGAAATTCTTTAACATACTCATATTCAGGGATTTTCCAAAACGTCTTGGTCGTGTGAATAATGTCACTTCTGATTGATTTTTTAACAATTCTATGATCAGACCTGTTTTATCTATATAATAATAGTCTTCTTGTATCATTTTTTCAAAATTTTCAATTCCTAGAGGAAGCATCTTTTTGTGCATGTTTATTTCCTCCTTTCATCTCACTACTTCTACTATTAATCTTTATCCTATTATCAGGATGGATATTTATTTTAGTATAGCAGATTTTGCAGATATTTCCTATATATAATCATGACCCTCTTATCGATATTAATTGCTGTAATCTAACAAATATCCACACAATCCATGATCATCTTCTCACACCTTTCATAACCCAACTGCGAGCTGTTTAACGATAATGTATAATTCCTAGCCATTCCCCATTTTTGTTCTGTATAGAAATTGTAATTTGTCCTTCGCCTTTTATCTGTATCCTTGATCAGTTTTACCGCTCCATCTTCTGTAACATCGTATAACTTGCATATACGTTTGATCTTCTCTGGCATATCTCCATGTATAAACACGTTTAACACATCATCTCTATCTTTCAGTATAAAATCAGCATTTCTTCCAATCATAACGCATGGTTCTTTTTCTGCAATTTCCAAGATTACCTTTCTCTGTGCCTCATACAGCATATCATCCACGGATTTTCCTGTGATATCACGACCTGAAAATGCATAGGCAAAGAAGCCTTTTTTGGGAGATAATTCTGCATTTTCTTCGATATATTCTGGTGATAATCCTGATTGCTGCGCGATCTGATCTATGATATTTTCGCTATAATAAGCAATTCCAAGTTGTTTTGCTACTTCTTCTCCGATAAAACGGCCGCCACTTCCAAATTCTCTGCTGATTGTAATGATTCTTTTTGCCATAATACCTTCCTCCTTCTTAATGTGTTAACCGATCCACTTTTGTTTTTCTGATCTTCTTTAAAAAGACAAATCCGATCAGACATGCTGCAAGTTCCGTGATTGGGAATGCCCACCAGATTAAAGATACTCCTGCCTGAGCATTTCTTACAAAGACTGAAAAAATTTCTGCTAATGGTAAAATGATCACAAGCTGTCTAAGCAGTGAAATAATGAGTGATTCCATACCTCCATCTAATGCCTGATATATTCCCTGATATGCTACATTGATTCCTGCAAAAATAAAACTGATTGAGATGATCCTCATTGCACCGATAAAATATTCTCTGGAACTTCCCGCGTTAAATAACGTTACAAAAAAGCCTGGAAAACCTTCTGTGATCAAAATTCCGAAGATCATTAATACAATTGTATACATCAAACCATATTTGATTCCATCTTTTATTCTCTTTTTACTTCCCATTCCATAAGCAAATGCTATGATCGGCGTAATCGCATCTCTCAGTCCAAATGCTAAAAATAGGACAAACTGCTGTACTTTGTAAAACAGTCCGTAGGCCGTCTGGGCGGAAGGACTGAATTTTAAAATAAGATTCATTACATATACCATAATAGACATCAATGCCTGTGCAATGATCGCTGGAAGTCCGATGGCGTATATTTCTTTGATGATTCCGGCATCTGGCTTCATATATTTTGCTCCATGTTCAAATTCCTTGTTTAGCTTCATATGGAAGACAAATAATAATGCTGCGGATGCCACCTGTCCGATGACTGTTGCATAAGCTGCACCTTCAACTCCCATTTCCGGAACTGGTCCAATTCCATAGATCATGATCGGATCAAGAATGATATTTACCACTGCTCCCACAACCTGACCGATCGTTGAATAGAACGAACGCCCTGTTGCCTGTAACAACTTTTCAAATAGTGAAAAGAATATAATCCCCACAGAAATTACACAACATATTCTAAGGTAACTTGTTCCCATAGAAATTACTTGTGGATCAACAGTCTGTGATGAAATATATGCTTCTACTCCCAAAATTCCAAATAATAAACAGATCACATAAATGATCACGCCTAAAAACAGACTGTTTCCAGCAACCTTGGCTGCTTTTTTATGATTTCCCTGTCCAAGGGTCCTTGCAAGAAGTGCATTGGTTCCTACCCCAGTTCCAATTCCTACTGCAACCATCAGCATCTGGACTGGAAATACCAGCGTTAGGGCATTTAGGGCTGCCTCGCTTCCTGCTCTCATGTTACCTACAAAAGCACTATCTACAATATTGTAGACCGCCTGCAATGCCATCGATAAGATCATTGGAATTCCCATCTGGATCATGAGCTTATTGACTGGCATATCCTTCATCTTGTTACTTTCTGCCATTTTTATTTTTTCCTCCTTTTTTTGCATATAGAATCCTATTTTGTAGGATTCTCCGCCTGCGGCGGGTCGCTTCAGCGACACATTACCCCTCCGCCGCAGTGCGATCCTGCCCGGAGGGCTTTTTTATTTCATAGGGGATTTCATCGAAATTTCTATGAAATAAAAAAAGAATGCAGTTTATCAGAATAAGCTGGACTTACGCTGATTCGCTACACACTTTTTAATGACGTTTTATGATTTTTTAAATAGAAAAAACGAGCAGCAAAACTGGATTTACGCTCGTTTGCTACTCGTTTGGTTTTTATTATATTTTTATTTTTTGAAAAAGTCAAATATAATTATTCAAAAAATGAGTTGTTTATATTTATTTAAAATTTTACTTTCAGATCATCTGATCCTACTTAATTAATGATCGTTTTTGATGTTTCTTTATCAAAAAGGTGTATTTTATGTATGTCTAATGCAATTTCTGCTGTATCACCTGTTTTAATTGTTGTTTTTGGATCAACTCGTGCTGTTATTGAATTTCCATTGATATCAAAATATAAGAATGTTTCTGCTCCAAGCATTTCCATGTCTGATACTTTCGCATGTAGCATTACCTTATCAACATCACTCTCTAAAGATTCTCTATCATAAATATCTTCAGGACGAATTCCCATGACAATCTTTTTATCAGCATAATTTTCTTTAATCAGCTTTTCTGATTTCTCTTTTGGAAGGTTGATCTTATTATTTCCAACTTCTAAATATGCCTCATCATCTTTAACTTTACATATTGCATCTAATAAATTCATCTGTGGTGACCCAATAAATCCTGCAACAAATATGTTTTTAGGTTTGTTATATAAATTGTATGGAGTATCAATTTGCTGTACGACTCCATCTTTCATAACTACGATTCTTGTTCCCAATGTCATAGCTTCTGTCTGATCATGAGTTACATAAATAATAGTAGTTCCTAGCTGTCTGTGAAGTTTTGAAATTTCTTGACGCATCTGTACTCTTAATTTTGCATCCAGATTTGACAATGGTTCATCCATTAAGAATACCTTTGGGTTTCTTACAATAGCACGTCCCATTGCAACTCTTTGTCGCTGTCCACCTGATAATGCACTCGGTTTTCTATCCAATAAATGTTCTAAATCTAAAATTTTTGCTGCATGAACAACCTTTTCTTTAATTTCTTCTTTCGGTAATTTTCTTAATTTTAACCCAAAAGCCATATTATCAAATACAGTCATATGTGGATACAATGCATAATTCTGAAATACCATCGCAATATCTCTATCTTTCGGTTCTACATCATTCATTACTTTTCCATCAATTTTTAATTCTCCACTACTAATATCTTCCAATCCTGCTATCATACGTAATGTTGTTGATTTTCCACATCCAGATGGACCTACAAAAATAATAAATTCTTTATCTTCTATTTCTAAATTAAAATCTTTTACTGCTTCAAACCCATTGTCATATACTTTATTAACATGAGATAATGATAAATTTGCCATATAAATCTCCTTTCACTTTAAAGCAATGCTTCTTTTACATAAAATGTCATTGTTTCATATTCTTTCACTCTCATTGGAACTGGTATTCCTGCATACATAAGAGTTTTTCCATAATATTTTCTCGTGTTTCCTTCTATCACATAGATTTTTTCTGGATCCAATCCTTTAAATTTTAATAAATGGACTCTTCCATTGCTGTTACTATTTAATGCCGTATAAAACATCAATGCTTGCTCTTTTTCTTCTGATACAAATTCCCATGCAGCAAATTCAGTATTTTCCATCGGATTTGTAATCCTGTAATATTGTCCCTCACGAATTATATCAGCATATTTTTTATACTGTTCAATCTGTATCTTTACTGCTTCTTTGTCTGCATCATTCATCTGTGTTAAATCCAGCTCATAGCCAAAAGTACCTGCCATAGCTACAGCACCTCTTGTTTCAATCGGAACCGTCCTTCCAGTCTGTTCATTTGGACACACTGACACATGAGAGCCAACAGAACTAATTGGATAGCCAAAGGAACTTCCATATTGAATTTTTATTCGATCAATAGCATCTGTATTATCGCTACACCATGCCTGTGGGGCATAATACAACATTCCAGCATCAAATCTTCCTCCGCCTCCAGAACAAGACTCAATCAAAAGATCTGGATATCGTTCTACGATAGCATTTAACACATTATACAAACCTAATACATATCGATGAAGTACTTCCCCTTGACGTTGTGCTGGAAGATCATTTGCATATACATTTCCAATACTTCGATTCATATCTAACTTGACATATTCAATATTGGCTTGATCCATTATATCAAAAAAGCATTTTTTAATGTATTCTTGCACATCTTTTCTTCCCATATCAAGTAACAACTGATTTCTTCCTCTAAATGGTTTTCTCCCTGGAACTGTAAGACACCACTCTGGATGCTCTCGATACAGGCAACTGTCTTCGCTTACCATCTCTAATTCAAACCATAGTCCAAATTTCAAACCGATCTCATTAATCTGATTGACAAACTCTGACAAACTGCATCCTAATTTTTCTTCATTTACAAACCAATCACCAAGTCCACTGTTATCGTCATCACGCTTTCCAAACCAACCATCATCCATAACAAGCATTTCAATCCCAAGATTTTTTGCCTGCTTTGCAATTTCTATCAATTTTTCCCCTGTAAAATCAAAATAGGTAGCCTCCCAATTATTCACAAGAATTGGTGGTCTTTTGTTGATATAATTACTCCTGCAAAGATTCTCTCTAAAAATTTTATGATAATTATGTGATAATTTTTCAAAACCGCAACTACTATAGCTCATAACTACTTCTGGTGCAATAAATTCTTGTTCTGATTCTAAGATAAAACTAAAATCATGTGGATGAATTCCCATTGCCATTCTTGTTTGAAAAAATTGATCTTGTTCAACTTCTATTACAAAGTTTCCACTATATAAAAATGAGAGTCCATAACAATCTCCATATGTTTCTGATGCATTTCTCTCGCAAAGAATTCCAAATGGATTCTGCTGATGACTAGAAGTTCCTCGAATACTTCCTATTTGGTAAATTCCCTGTGTTACTTTTGATCTTTGCATCTGTCGTTCCATGGTATGTCGTCCTGTAAAATTGATAATATCAAAATCTCCATATGAAAAATCAAGATTGGCAGAAAGAATTTTCTCAATTTGCACTTTTTCTTTACTATGATTTTTTACGATCACAGACCTTGTTATAACATCTTGTTTTTCAAATACTCCGTATAATAATCTTACTTCAAGTCCTGTGACATCATCCTGCATTAAAATTTCTAATGTCTGTGCATCCCCTTTATGATCAAACAATGCCGGCAATCCATCTAATGAATATTTTCCATTGTATATCTTGTGAGATTTGTATTTCAGATCAACTTGTCTGTTCCCATTTTTATTGCAAACTTCCAAGCAGCAAATTCTATAATCCCCATTATCTGCCCCTGTATATTCTTGTGGAAGTACATCAAGCGAATATGTTCTGTCATTTCCAACCTCATTAGGATTTGGAGAAAATCCTCTATCATATTTTTGGATCAGATAGCTTAAATCATCATCTCCTATATTTTTTCCATAATATAAATGAATCAATCTATCATATTTATCAATCTGCATTTGATACATTGAATTTTCTGTATCTATTTGTATGATCTTATTATCTTTTTTAAAGTGAATACTCATCCTTCTTCCTTTCTATGGTGTCAATTCTAAAACCTTTCATTTTACATTTATTTTACTGAACCATTTACTACACCGTTAATAATCTGTTTCTGTGCAAATAAATATAAAATCAAAATAGGTACTAATGCTAATAAATAGGATGCAAATGCCAAGTTATAATTAGTTCCAAACTGAGTCTGGAATAAAAGCTGTGCTAAAGGTAATGTTGTATCCTTACCACTTCCACCACTTAGAATAACCAGTGGCGTCATAACATCATTCCATACACTCAGTGCCGTTAAAACAATAACTGTGGCATGCATCGGTTTTAATAATGGAAAGATCACTTTCCAAAATGTTGTCCAAGTCGTTGCACCATCTACATAAGCCGCTTCTTCCAACGCTAATGGTATATTCTTTAAATACCCTGTATATAACAATAAATTCATCGGGAAGAAAAATACCGTATACAGTATGATCAATCCAAGTTTATTATCAATTCCAATAATACTTGTCTCTTTTACAAGCGGAAGCATCAACATTGAAAATGGAACAAACATTCCACTGATAAAGTATAAATAAAGGAAGTTAAAGCTCTTATGTTTATTCATTTTTCGTCCAATCGCATATGCTGCCATAGAATGAAAGATAACAACAACAATCAATGTCACGATTGTGATAAACAAAGAATTACCTATTGTATGAAAGAAATCTGTTGTCTGAATCGCCTGAATAAAATTTTGAAAACTGAAATGTCGTGGAAGCGCCAATGCTCCAGAAACATCATTTGTCATCTCTGTAGGCTGTTTAAATGCAATTATCACTGTCATATATAAAGGAAAAACTATTGTCAATGCCAACAGAATCAGCAATAAGGTCCTTCCCCAAACTGCCATATTTCCTTTATCCTTTATTCTTTTCTTAATCGTTGCCATTATAACTGTACCTCCCTCTTATTTAAAAACTTCATCTGAAATACAGAAATTAATACAATTACTATAAAATAGATTACTGAGTTTGCACACTGATATCCAAACTGACTTCCGCTAAGTCCTGTCTTATAAATAAGATATGATATGGATTCTGTAGAACTATTTGGTCCTCCTCCAGTCATTGCTACAATCTGATCAAAAGCCATTAAAAAGTTTTTCATACATAATACCATATTAATCGTAAAAAATGGTGCTATCAAAGGAAATGAAATATGCCAGAATTTTTGCCATGGACTAGCTCCATCAATGGCTGCTGCTTCATATACATCCCCAGGAATTGTCTGTAAACCAGAAATGTAAATAATCGTATTAAAGGCAATTGCCTGCCATGCTGTACATATAATGATCGCAAACCAAGCAGTACTTTCATTACTTAAAAGACTGGTACTTAAAAATTCATTTCCGATCAATTTTCCAAAGCTTGGAAGAATAAATGTAAAAAAGAAATTAAATACATAACCTACAACTAATCCTCCAAGAATATTTGGTAAAAAATACAGACCTCTGAAAAAACTTTTTCCTTTAATTTTTGAATTTAACAAAACTGCAAGGCAGATACTGATCACATTTACTATGATTGTTGCTGTTATTGCAAACTTAAATGTAAAGAAATATGAATTCAAAATTCTGCTATCCTTAAACATATCGAAATAATTCTGAAACCCTACCCAGTTGAAATCTCCAAAACCTCTAGAATCTGTCAAACTGTATACAACTGCATTAATTAACGGGAACGTGTTAAATGCAAAGAAACAGATCAATATTGGAAGTACAAATAATTTATAGGTTTTTCCAAGTTTAACTTTCTTCATAACATCCTCCTTTTTATTTCTGAAGTTTTCGAATTAAATTTCGATTACTCTTCTTCCATTCTGTATCAAACTTATTTAAAAATGTTTTCATATCATTGTTCATTAAGTATCCTTGGATCATATCACCTGCTGGAAGATCTGCTGGATAATGATGATCTGGAAAGTCAACAACCTTATTATTATTAAAATATTTTTCCATTTCTTTTAAATCAGCTGGAACAGGGAATTTTCCTTTGATGCAGGAAACAGAACTAGATTGTTTCATATAGGTTGCAACATTTTCATCTTGTAACATAAAGTCAATAAATTTTAAACATTCTTTTTTATGATCTGCCTTCATAACGCTAAACATAACATCAATTCCTGATACTAATTTTGTTTTTGATGCATCATTTAATACAGGTAATGTAAACGCACCAAGATTCATGTCTGGATTTGTACTTCGAATCTGAGGAATTGCAAAGTTTCCAGTAAGAAGCATTGCAGAATCACCTTTACTAAAAGCAGTCGTTCCATCATTATAAGAATATGCAAATGGATCCTTCTGCCCATAATTTAAAAGTTCTTTCAATTTTTTAGCCGGTTCTCCATAATGATTTGAGAAAGAATCTTTTCCTTGATTAACGTTATCATAAATTGTTGTTGAAGTAAGGTTTGCTGCTAATGCATTCCATGGAGTAATTCCTGTCCAGGAATCTTTTAACATAAAATAAAAAGGTGTCTCTCCATCTGATTTAATCTGTTTACAAAGAGCGATAAATTCATCCCATGTCTCAGGAATCTTCCATCCATATTTTTTGAACATATCTCTATTATAAAGAACACCCGCAGCATTTGCTGCATATGGTACACAATATGTTCCTTTTTTCTTACTCAGTTCCAATTGCTTTGCCATATCTTTATAAACATCTTTTACTTTATCAAGTCCTTTATAATCGCTTATGTCTACTATCGTATCTGCATCTACAAAATCAGCATAAGAACGTTCACCACCTAAAATCGCTATATCTGGTGGATTTTCTTTTACCAAACGAGTTTTCAAAATTGTCAGGGCATCACTTGGTGAATCCATCTGAATGTGAATATTAGGATTTTCTTTTTCAAATTTATCAATCATCTTTTGCAAGATGTCTACGGTCTCCCTTTTATAATTTAATATATTAATAGTTACCTTTTTACCTGAATCTTGATTCGAACGACCACATCCTATCGATACCACACTAATCATGCATATTATCATAATAAATGAGATAATTCTTGACCATTGTTTTTTCAAATGCTTATCCTCCTTTTTTATAATCTTTGTACAACTATTCCTCGAGAAACTGACTTTATTATAGCATTATACACAAAAACAAGGAATGGATTAACTTAAGATATTATATATCAAAATACTATCTATCCCTTTTTTTGTTGAACTCATCTAGCATTTTGATATATAATAAAAAAAAAACCTTATATTCATTTATTTATGAAAGGAGTCTCTATGAGCCAAAATACTTTTTCCATGTTCCCGAATGAACGATTTATTGATCTTAATATATACCAATTTGGTTATGAACAATGTTCCCCCTTACATTCCTTTGGACCATTTGTCAGGAATCATTATCTCTTTCATTATATAATTTCAGGAAAAGGAACTCTTCTTTCTACTTACCAAAACCAACTACGAGAATATAAATTAGAAAAAGATATGGGATTTCTGATTTGTCCAAATACGATTAATCACTACTTTGCCGATGAAAATGATCCCTGGGAATACACTTGGGTTGAATTTGATGGTATGAAAGTAAAAGAATTTCTTGATCAATCTGGGATTACTTTCAAAAATCCTATTTATCACCCCAATTCTATAGAATCAGCTCATAAACTTCGTGATCTAATTTTATATATAGCCCATCATTCGAATGAACCTCCCCTTCATTTAATTGGTTATATGTATCTGATTCTAAATCAGTTGATTCAGTCTTCCAGCTCTAAACATGATGTTCAATCTGGAAAATTAAGCGATTTTTATATAAAAGAGGCTATTTCATTTATTGAACAAAATTATATGCGCAATATTACTGTCGAAAATATGGCACAATTTTGTAACCTTAATCGAAGTTACTTTGGAAAGATCTTTCATGATAACATCGGAAAAAGTCCACAACAATTTTTAATTTCTTATCGCATGGGAAAAGCTGCTGATCAATTAAAAACAACAGACCTTCCTATCAAAGATATCTGTGAAAATGTTGGCTATCCAAATCAGCTACATTTCTCACGGGCTTTTAAAAATACATATGGTATATCTCCAAGTGAATATAGAAAACAAAACCATATTATCAAAAAAGATGATGAATAATCTAAAAAAGCTGCCACATAGGACAGCTTTTTTAAATTTCTTATTTATTTTTCACCATTCAATTACATAATGATCATATGCATTTACAATGATCGTGTTTTTATATTGTGATACTCTGTTCATATCGTGTCCATAATTTAAATGAATATGTCCATGAACAAAGAATCTTGGATGCCAGTAGTCTATAATTTTTTGAAATGCCTGAAATCCCTGATGTGGATAATCTCTTCCATCATTCACCTTAAATGCTGGCGCATGCGTCACTAAAATATCAATTCCACTATGCTTTTTTAAAGCAAACCATAATTTTCGAAATCTACGATTCATTTCTTTTTGCGTATATTGAAATTTTCCACCATTATAATCAATGGATCCTCCCAGACCCATAATTCTGATTCCTTTGTATACAACGATCCGGTCTTCCACAGAAATGCATCCAAGCGGTGGATCACTCTCATAAATTTCATCATGATTTCCATGAACGTACAGCACATCCCCATGAAAAAAAGTAGCCAGAAATGATAAATATTTTGGATTTAAATCTCCACAAGAAATAATCAACTCAATTCCTTCTAACTTTTTTGGATGAAAATAATCCCATAAAGATTTGGATTCTACATCGGCTATTACTAATATTTTCATCTTACAATCCTTTTTTGGCTGTTTTTGTTCCTTGCAACTCTACAATTTTTTTTGCTGATTCTTCCAAATTATCAATCGACGGAATTTCTCCTATAATATTTTCATAAAGGAAATCCATCCCAATTATATCTGTCGCACACATATCTTCATAAATTCGAAACCTTCCATCCGCAATTGATTGTTTTACAAATTCTATGAATCGTTTTGTTTCTTCGTCTAGACAACTAGTATAAGCAATTGAAACTGCCCCTGCAGATAATCCCCACCAATAACTGATTGCTTTCCCTTCCTTCAAAAAATTATTACGATCCCAACTTTTATCAAAAATACTTTTTATAATCTTTTCATAGAAAACATTCCAATTCCATATCGGTATTGCAATATGTTGAATTTCATCTCCTTTTTTAGAAAATAATCCAAATTCGCTACATTGCTGATCCGGTGTTGTTAAATCCTGTCCCAAAATATAAGTTATATTCTGATCATCCAATATTCTCTTTGTGTCATTCTTTACTGTAGACCACACTAAATGTATCTTTGCTCTAGGATTTGTCATCCTTACTCCCAACGCAAAAGCATTAATATTTGAAATCATTCCATATATCGGATAATCTGCTATGTAACCTATTTGATCTGTATCTGTTAAAATTCCTGCAAGTAAACCTAGAAGAAATCTTGTCTCATAAAACTTTCCATAATAGGTTCTCATGTGTCCGCACCATATATTTAAAGAACAATTAAGAATTTTAATTTTAGGATATTCTACTGACATTTTCAGACTTGCATTTAAAAGAACAGGTGTTGTTGTAAAAATCACCTGACATCCTCTTTCAATTGCATTTTTTATAGCCTGAATTGCTTGTTCCTCATTTTTTATATCATCATATGTTATCACTGAAATTTTATCCCCAAATTTCTTCTCCAGTTGTTTTTTCCCTTCCATATGGCTATATGTCCATATACTTGTTTTTGCTGACTTTACATTAATAAAAGCTATTTCAAGATGCTTTTTCTGAAATAGTAATCCCATTTTTGCTTCAGATTTTTCAGGCATTTCCAACAATTTTGTATCATTCTTTTTTCCAAACAAAACCATATAATCCCATGCTTTTAACATATTTTTCTGCATCTGCATTTTATCTTCTTCCAGCCATGCTTTGGCCCCAAAGATTTTAATATATGATAATATTGCATCTCCTATTGTTCCTGGATATTTTTTCATTTTTTTCATAGCCATAACCATATTATAATATGATGACTGAAAATCTTTCTGATTTTTTTCACTCCATGGAATTTCAAATATATTCAAAAAATAATTCGCTAATTCTGAAAATCTTTGTGATTTTTGAAAATAGATATTATAATTTTTGGATAATCTGTAAAAATCCAAAAACTCATAATAAATCTGATTTTCTTCTGTATGATCTTTTTGAGGAATGAGTCTTATGACATTGGCTAAAACACTGTCTGCTCCTTCATACTTTAATACACTGACCCTCTTATTTCCTTCTTGAATATAAAACTGATGCATAAACTCATAAGCGATAACTGGTTCACGAATTCCTACTTGTAAATGACTTTGATACAAAGCATCCCACTTTATAGCGAATTCTGATTTTTCATCCAGCAGTGGATAAAAGCTCCTTGAAAAAGCATTCGTTCTTCCTTTTGTCTTTGTCCCAATGATCAGGTCGATCGGGATATACAGCAAACCTATATCTTGCTCTGCTACAATATCTGTAAATGATAATATCTCATCTAACACCTGAACATAGGGATATCTGCCTTTGACAGAATCCCCTCGATATTCTTTTAACCCTAACTTTCTTGCCTTTTCATATTCTTCCAATGCCATTGCTTAATCTCCCAGCAAATCATTTTGATAAATTACATTTTCCTCTTTAACAATACAAAAATCAAATGTTTGCAAATCTGCTTTTAATGTAATAGATTCATTCCCATAACTTCTTGTAATTTCCAGTGAATGCTCTCTTGGAATTTTCACTTCAATTTCTCCTTCCAGAGCAAATGCAGATTCCGTATTTCTTAATTCCATCAATCGTTTTAATTCCTTAACAACTTTTCGTTTTTGTTGTTCTTCTATCTCCTCCATTGAAAAGTAATGTCGATTGATATCTCTACCATTTTTTGTCTTTTCCATAAGTTCAATATCATTTTCCCCTGCCATCATTCCTACATAATATACCTGTGGTATTCCTGGTGCAAAAAATTGAATAGCTCTCGCAAGCAGATATGCTGCATCATTATTCCCAAGTGCTGAATAATAGGTTGTGTTTACTTGATAGATATCTAAATTATTATAGGCTTCTGTATTGTAGATTTTTTTTACATTTGCCCCTTTTACAAACATCTGTTCTTTTGTTTTTTCTACTTCTTCATCCGGAAGTAAGTCTTTTACATCAACGATTCCGATTCCATCATGTGTGTCTAACGTAGTAAATTGCTTTTTAGGAGACATTTCTAGCCAGTGTTTTAAGTATTTTCCTTCTCCATTATATAATGCATTCAAAACTAATACAGGAAGTGCAAAATCATAAATCCAAAAGCCTTGTTTCGCAATTTTCATCTGAATGCTATAGTGCTCATGGATTTCAGGAAGAATAACTACCTGATATTCTTCTAATATATCTTCAATCTCATGTAAAAGATTCCATATATCCGGCTCTACAAAAAAACAACTAGTGTTGGCTTTTTTTACTGCATAAGCAAAGGCATCCAAACGAATGATCGAAGCTCCTTTTTTACACATATTGATCAGTGTATTTTTAATAAACTCTTTTACAACAGGACTTTGTACATTTAAATCCACTTGTTCCGCATCAAAAGTACACCATATCTTTTCTTTTGTCCCATCTCCAAATTCTACTTCTATATATGGTGCTCTCGGTTTTCTCTTATAAATTTTATCTACCTGTTCTTGTGTTGGCTCCCCATTTTCCCAAAAATCTTTGTAACGAATAAAAAAATCTTTATATTCTGATTCTTCCTTTTTTTCTTTAAAATCATTAAAATATGTTGAACTTCTTGAAATATGATTTACCATAAAATCAAACATCAGATAATAATCCTTACTTAATTCCTTAACATTCTCAAAACTTCCAAAACGTACATCTACCTGATCATATTGCATCGGAGCAAATCCTCGATCTGCTGAAGACGGAAAAAACGGAAGAATATGAATTCCTCCAACAGCTTTTGCATAATATTTATCTACAACAGATTTCAATTCATTCAAATCATTTCCTAAACTATCTGCATAAGTGATCAACATGATTTTGTTATTTAATTTCATAAATTTCTCCTATCTTATCAATACTTTTTGTTTTTCATATTGTATCATTATAGGAACAATCATGTACATGACTACATATTTGTTAAAATATACCATTATGCTATATTTCCATTAAATAATAGTACATAACTAGCATTAAGATAATTTCTTTTTCTGTGACAGAATTAATCATATGTGTCATTGCTGACTTGTTTATCAGAAATCATTATTCCAATTTTCGGTTAACTGCATAAGTGTTTTGCTGGTAATTGTAATCTATGATCAAACTACCGTTTTTCCATCACGAATTGGCAAATAAACAAATTCACCTAACGGACTGCTTAAAGTTACCTGATCACCAACTTTCAAATGATCCAACATATAGTTTGATCCGATTCCTCTAGGAACCCTTTTGATCGTAAGTATATATTTGCCTTCCAGAACTTCTTTCGGTGACATACTCCCACCACTTAAATCCCTGATTTTGAAGTGGGGGCTTCTTGCTCAATGGCTCCTTCACGGATGTTGATTGCTGCATTGCATAATCTATTCCAAGTATCTTCTGTCGGATAAATTCGGAAACGATATGCTATGTTTAATACTTTTTCTCTCCCTGAGTTTCAATATATTGACGGATCACTTTTACTGGAGCGCCTGCTACTGGCACTTTTATAAGCATTGATAAAGTTTCCATCCTTCTGTGATAAATACTTGTCCTTCTTCTATATCGCAGGCATGCTCCATAGGATTTTCATATTTTTTCCATCAGATCTTTATATTCTGTTTTCCGAATTGCAGTAATTTTACATCTTTTCACTGGTTTGCTCCTTTCACATTTTGATATGTCAAATTTCTGTACAGGGCCATCTGTTCCATTCCAGTCAAAGCCGTCCAGTTTTGTTCCATTCCACCATTCTTTATTATATCGTATTCTATTCATCAGGCTGCCATTTTCAGCAAATCGAATTTCATCATTTGATACAAGTATTCTTTTTGCCTCATCATTTTGGATAGAAAGAATGAGTGAGATAATTTCGTTATCAAATTTTCCGTTATATGTTTCTATTTTCAAAATCATCTTCTCCTTAAATTCCGATTTATTCCTTACATGATGATTCAATCACATATGGCTGTATGTTTGTGCTTTTATTATAATTAATAGTATCACATTGCCTCACGAAATAAAACACATTAGATATCTAACGCTGCATGATATCCTTCATATACAGCATTTGTGATCGTAGAGACTTTGGATGCATCTCCGATCACTGCCACATATGGTGCTCCATCTCTTAATGCATCCACGACATCTCTTCTGGAACGTTGTCCAAGTGCACAGATGATACTGTCTCCTTCAACAAGCATCTGATGTCCTTCTTTATCTTCGCAAAGAATTCCTTCTTTACTGACTTCTAATCCCTTACAGCCAGCATGTACAGTTGCATATTTATCAATTTCTTTCAACAAAAGTGGTCTATGTCTGATATTAGCATCTGGAGCGAGTTCATCTCTCATTTCTATGATATGGACTTCTTTTCCTTCCATTCCAAGATGGATCGCACATTCACATCCTGCAAGGCCGCCGCCAAATACAACGACTTTGTCTCCTACTTTTTCTTTCTCTAAATAATAATTATTTACAAGAACTACATTCTCACCATCAAGACCTTTGATCGGTGGTACTAGTGGGCTGGAACCTACGGCTATGATCAATGCATCTGGATTTTCTTTTTCGGCATATTCTGGTGTTACTTCTGTGTTCACTCTGATTTCTACACCTGCATTTTCAGCCAATTTCTTGTATGTATTTGCAAGTTCGTACATTTCATGTTTGAAAGGAATTGCCTGCTCGCTTTTTAAAATTCCTCCAATTTTAGATTCTTTTTCACATAAAATCACCTGATGTCCTCTTCTTGCTGCTGTGTAAGCTGCATACAATCCTCCTGGGCCTCCACCTGCGACTAATACTTTTTTCTTTTCAGGTGCCAGATGTATTTCGCATCCTTCCATCTCTCGTCCGATCAGAGGATTGACTGTACATCTTCTTGTGGATGTCATCGCACGTTCTGCCATACAGGTAAAACAACGAAGACATTTTACAATCTGATCTTCCTTATTTTCCATGACCTTTCTTGGAAGAAATGGGTCTGCAAGCAAGGCTCTTGCCATGTATACAATATCTGCTTTTCCGGAAGCAATGATTTCTTCCATCTGCTCTGGATCATTCAGTCCACCAATGGTCGCAACCGGAACACTGACATGTTTTTTGATCTCTGCTGCCAGATATACATTACATCCATGGTCTTTAAACATGGATGGATGTGTATCTCCAAATCCTCTTTGATAAGTTCCTGCAGATACATGGAGAATATCCACATATGGCTCGATCATCTGTGCGATTTTCACTCCTTCTGAAAGATCATATCCTCCTTCAAACAATTCAGAACCACTCATACGAAACTCAATCGGAAATCCTTCTCCCACTGCTTCTCTTACAGATTTTAAAACTTCAATTGCAAGACGGCAACGATTCTCAAGACTTCCTCCATAGCCATCTTTTCTATGATTAAAATAAGGGGATAAAAACTGATTGATCAGCCAGCCATGACCACCATGGATCATTAACATTTCAAACCCTGCTCTTTTGGCTAGGGCTGCTGTCTGTCCATAAGCTTCTACGATCTCCTTGATCATATCTGCTGTCAATGCTTTTACTTTGACTCCATCTGCTCTTACGGTGTCATCTGGTCCCCATTGATGCATGGATTTTTGTTTGCTCTTATCTGTCATATAGGTTCCTGCATACATTCCAGAGTGAGACAATTCAAGGCTTGCGATCGCTCCATGTCTTCGAATCGCATCTGCAGTATAAGTTGCGGATGCCAGTGAATTTAAGATGGTTGTGTCTAAATGGTATGCATGAGAACCATCTGTCTTTGGATGTACCATACACTCACTGACGGTCACTGCTCCTGCACCACCTTTTCCTCTTAATTCATAAAATGCTGTGGATTTTGGCCCGATACAGCCATCATTTGTAATATCTGTTCCACCCATTGGTGCGGAAAACATACGGTTTCTAAATGTCACTCGTCCAACCGTGATCGGACTGCATAAGTGTGGGAATTTTCGTTTCATTTATTTCATCCTTTCTGCTTGCTTTCGATGTATTTACAATAACAGAAAAAAAGACTGCCATCCATCAAGTGAATGACAGTACCTATCAACATTTTGTTGATACCTTTGCGAAGCTTTTTAGTTTATGGATGATCTCTTCATTTTTCATCGTTTCTTTATATACAAATGAAATCTTCCATGGAATGGCATCTTTGATTGGTATTTTATGTAAAGGTTCTAATAATTTGGAATCATGATGAATATCCGCATCAATCCCTATTCCCATTTTTTCTTTACAAAAACGATAGATCAGAGAACTTTCCATCGTATGGATCACAATATCCGGAGAAAATCCAAAGTCCTGACATCTCTGATTTAAGCTGTGATAAATAAAATATTTTTCGTTGAGACTGATCAGCTTCTGCTGCTTTAAATCTTCCATGCTGATCTCATCTCTGTCGTAATATGGATGTTCTGGATAAACTAATGCTGTCATATTTCCCTGATAGACTGTTTCACACACAAACCCTTCCTGCATCGTCGTTCCGATCATAAATGCTGCATCAAGAGAACCCTTCTTTAACTGATGAAGTGTTTCTTTATTTTCAAATTCATCCCATTCAAAGATTATATCTGGGAATTGTTCGCTTAATTTCTGAAATTGTTCCAATGGAAAGATATTTAATACTCCACAGGAAAATCCGATGTGAAATGTTTTTTCTTTTTGATTCATCTTTTTAATCTGAAGTTTCAGGTCATCCAGACGATAAAGGATTTCAAGACTGTGTTCATAAAAGTAGTGTCCACTTTCTGTTGGTACCATGCCTGTTGGTGTTCTTTCAAACAGAGGTGTCTGCAGTTCTCCTTCTAGTTTTGTGATGATACGGCTTAAGCCTTGTGGTGTGATAAATAATTGTTTTGCTGCTTGATTTATACTTCGGTCTTCGTATACTTGACGGAAGGATCGGAGGTCTTTTGTATCCATGATTGTTGCTCCTTAATTTTTCTTTGAGTTTGTTTTATATATTATAGCAAAGTTCGTGAGAAATATATACTTTTTGAATTTTAATTTGAATGGGAGTCGTTCATTGTGTATATGAGAAAAACGAAATAATAGGATAAAGGATCCAGACCAGAAATTTATGCTCGCCGTTTTGAACGGTCGCTGATTCGCGAACTTTCCTTCGGTAACTCGCGTTCCAAGGTACTCAAACCAGTATTCTTTGACGCTCAAACAACCGACCAAGTTCGCTGCGAACCGTTCAAAATGACGGCAAAATTTCAATGGTTCTGGATCCTTTATCCTATTATTTCGTTTTTCTCATATACACGGACGGCTATTCAAATCACTACGGGTGTGTATGTTATACGGTGTTGGCTGATAATTTTTGTGTTCGTAGACGGAAGGCTTTAGCCTTCCAAACTTCAGTTTGTTAGAATATTCATAATATCAACAACTCACTAATCTTCTGTCTTTGAGTGTAAAAATTTTCAGCTAATATCGTTTAACATACACACCCACTAGTGGTTTCAATTACTGAAATTATTGAATATTATAAAAATGGTTATCTGTCGGCGACCGTAGGAACACGTCTGCACTTAGTGAGTGGATGATCGTTAGATCATTCAGGAACTTAGTACAGCTACGTGTGAGTCGAGCGAGAGCGCGTCGCAGACAGATAACCATTTTTATAATATTCTGCCAATACCTTCAGCCTATCAAACTACAATCTTTCGACTCACTAAAAATCCATCTTCATCTTTTACAATTTCATATTCCTTTGCCATAGGATTTTCAGACCCAACAACGCAATAGTCGCATTTGTCAGAATTTCCGCAAGTACCGCAGCTGATCAAAGTTCCGTTAAGCTGGCTGATTCCCCAATAATCAGAGTTGCAGAAAAGTGGAAGTGTATGCATCAGGTTATATTTCTTGGCAAATTCTGCATTCGGACATTGGGTAAAATGGTATCTTGCTGCATGGTTCTTTTTATCGTATGGTTCTGATACATTGCAGAAACATGCTGGATATTGTGCATATTGTTTTCGATCTTTCTTTCCTACCATTTGGAATACCTTGTTGATCAGGCGCATATCAAAGCTTCGATTTAGATTAATGACTTTTCCTAATCTTTTGAAACCAGACATAAACAGATTTGTGACAAACTCTTGCAGTTCTTCCACTGGGGGACTGTCTGGCAGTAGTGGGTACATGGAAAAGATTATGAATGTACCTTTTTATTTATATTATAACATAAAAAAAGAGAACAGTTTTCGCCATTCTCTTTTCTACAAACTGGAAGTTATCTATTTCTCCTCTTCGTTAAGACCTAGTTCATTACATATTACTTGCTATCCATCATACCTTATTCTTTCTACCAGCGTTTCCTTTTTCAGATTACTGCTTAAAACGCAGGAAAGTACAATCTGCAACAGACCGACCAAAAAAATCATAATAAAAATTGGTACGATTGGAACATGATAGATATTCATTCCAAATATTCCATTATGTTTTGCATAGGAAAAAAGTGCATAGCCGAGCGGCAGACCAATGATCAAAGCTACGCATATGGCACCAACCGTAAACATCAGTCCCTGTAACTGCAGGCATAAATTTAATTGTTTATTTGTCATACCCACAGCCTGTAATATACCATATTCCTGCTTTTTTGTCGTAATATTCATGATCATGGTATTCGCCATATTCATAAACCCGATGAGTCCTACAATAGCCATAAACAGATAACAGCCAAGCTTCATCATGCTGCTTGCAAATTCGGCAGATTGTAACTGCGCATGATAAGTATCCATTTTTATATGCGAAGTATTAGAAATCAAAGTATTCAGACTTTGTTCTACAGATGCCACATCTTTTTTATCACAGTCCACCCACAGATAGCCATAGGCTGTTCCTCTCGGATTCATGGAACGATATACACCTTCCGGAATGACAAGATAAGTGTCCGCACTTACAAAAGATCCTGCAATCTTTCCCTGATAGGTATAGGTTCCACTTCCATTCTCAAAGTCAAATGCAATGAATTCACCCGAAGCATATCCATCTTGTTCCATCCACGTTGACCAGCCAAAGAAAATATCACCATTCTTTACCGCCTGATCATAGTCCATAGAGCCAATATCCCCTTCTTGGCGCATAAAATCAAAATCCTTTTTACTCACAATAGTAGCCGGAAATCTTGTTCCGTTCAGATTTACAGAGACAATCTCTCTCGTCATGACATCTGTTACTCCCGGAATGCTTTTGATTTCTTCAATCAGCGAATCATTCAATGGATCATCCGTCAGAATCGTATCCAGATTATTCTCCGGATATCTTTCATCATACTCAGCAGAATAGTCAAGTTGCAGTTCAAATTGTCCATGATTAACGGAAAGACGTGCTTCATGCTCCGTGTCAATATTTCCCACATAATTAGAGATAATCACAAACAATACGCAAGAAAAACCCATTGTGAGGATAGTACCAATAGTTCTTTTGGGATTACCCGTTACATTTGCCATTGCCATAGAAAACACGGTGACATTTTTTCTGCCATTTCGTTTTCCTTTTTTTTGTGTTTCTGCATTTTCTAAATACCGTGTTGCTTCGATAGGTGAAATCCGTGAAACAATTTTCATTGGTTTACGCAGTGCCAAAGCAACGGTAAGAAATGATACGAAAATACAGAGAAGCATAACAGGCAGGGAAAACAAAGGAACCTGCTGATTTTGAACTCCCATAGAGCCAGTTCCGGTTGATACAAGGTTCCCCTGTTCTACCAGCCAGTTAAAACCGCATTTTGCAATCAGAAAGCCAAAAAGCAATCCAAATGGTATTGAAAAAAATGTCAAAAAAATGCCCTCTCTGAAGATCAGTTGTTTCATCTGCTTTTTTGTCGCTCCCAGAGCCTTGATTTTTCCATACTCCTGTATCTTGTTGGCAATACCGACCTGAAAAATATTATAAATAACCACAACAGAGAAAAGTACAATTGCAAGAATCAAAACCCCGCATACCGCAATCGTTTCATAACTCGGCTGCAAGACCCATTGCAAATAGAGATCATTGACTATAACGTTTTTTTCTTCGATTCCACAAGCTGCTGCAATCTGCTTTATAACCGAATCAATATTATTCATAGATACATTTGCAGAATCATTTAAAGTAAAATAAATATTATACTGTCTGTCATTCTCTGCGACGTGCTCATCATAAAACTCCTGTGACCCGAAAGCAACATAAGATGCCTCGATGGTATACTCATCCCGATCATATAGGATTCCGCTGACAACAAATTCTTCCGGCTTATATTCTGACTGCATCCCTGCGCGGTAATCCAGTGTAACCGTATCTCCGACCTTTACATCATCATATCCCATTTCACTAAAAAATGCTCTTCCTGCGGCAATTTCCTGCGTTCCCACCGGATACTTTCCTTCCTTTAACTCATATTCCTTATTATAGGGAAGCATTTTTCTTGCAGTCTCATCCATGCAGACAAAACCACCATTTTCGTTGCCTTTTATGATACCTTCGGTGCACATAGTGCCTGTAGCATCTATTTCCGCATGGCGGTTTACTTCTTTTAACTGCGATCCGTCTGCAGAAACAAACAGACCATAATTGCTTCCATATGATCCTGCCGCCTGACTTTTCTGTAAATGAATTACCCCATTTCCCACAGTACTGATGATAACAAGCAGCATCGTGGTCAGACAGATTGCCATCATGATCAGTATGCTTCTTGTCCTGTTCCTTTTGTCATTGCTATATGCAATCCTGCTTATTGTTTTCATCTGAAATCCACCACCTGTCCATCCTCAATCACCAGAATACGATCAACGACCTGTGCGATTTCGTCATCATGGGTAATCATTACAATCGTCTGACCATATTTTTTTGCTGTCATCTTAAGCAGAGCGATTACCTCATCACTGGTCTTAGAATCAAGATTTCCTGTCGGCTCATCTGCAAATATAATTTCCGGACGATTCACCAGTGCTCTTGCAATTGCTACTCTCTGCTGCTGTCCTCCGGATAACTGATTTGGCAGATTATAAATCCGGTTTTCAATCCCCAGAGTTGCAATGATATCATTTACATACGCTTCATCCACTTTTCTTCCATCCAGCCCCAGTGGCAGTACAATATTTTCCCAGACATTAACAGATGAAACCAGATTAAATGCCTGAAAAACAAATCCGATTTTTCTTCTGCGGAAAACAGCAAGGGCATCTTCATTCATCCTGTATAAATCTTTCCCTGCTAAAGTAACACTGCCTTTTGTCGGGGTATCAAGCCCTCCAAGCATATGAAGTAATGTACTTTTACCGGAACCTGACTTTCCGACAATTGCGACAAATTCTCCCTGCTCAATCTGAATGTCCACCTGATTGACTGCTTTAACCTGATTCTCACCTGTGCCATAAAACTTACAAAGCTGCTTGGTTTCTAATATTACACTCATGTGTTGCCTCCTTTTCAATTCTGTAAAGAATTTGTCAGCTTACGCTGACCAGAATCACGCGCCAAGTCTCGCAGCTGCTCGACTTGAAATATTTCATCATTTTTCACATACATCCAAATTATATCAGGACAATCTTTCATTTCACTTTCAAAAAACGAGCAGAACCCTTACAGAATTGTAAGAGTTCTGCTCACTTAAAATTTAACCAACATATGGTAATTGAATCACAAACGTGCTTCCTTTTTTCTTTTTGCCGGAGGTTACCGTAATCGTACCTTCGTGTTTTTCGATAATTTCTCTCGATAGAAAAAGTCCGATTCCTGTACCACTCTTTTCCATGACCTCCTTGGAACTTCCTCTGTAAAATCGTTGAAAAATTTTGTGATACTCATTCTGCGGAATACCAATTCCCTGATCCTCAATTTCCATTCTTACAAGATAGTTTCTTTTTTGTAATCGGATAAATATTTTTGAACCACACGGACTGTACTTGACCGCATTATCCAGAACGTTGATCACAGCTTCACCAAGCCACCTTTTATCCTGCATAATCGTGCATGTTTCCAGCTCTTTTTCATAGTCAAAAACGAATTCAATTTCTTTCTCATCCGCTTTAGGATAAGTGCGGTTCACAGCAGATATGACAGTATCCATAAGCGAAAGTTTTTTCTTATTAATCTGAATCAGTCCAGTTTCCATCTTGGATATTTCAAGAAGCGACTGCAATAATGTCTCCAGTCCATCCAGAGCACTCCGACAACGGATACGAAACTCCTCCTGTTCTGTGGCACTTAAGTCATTCTGCATCAGCACACTAAAACATGTATCCAAAGCTGCAACCGGTGTCTTTAACTGGTGAGAGATATCAGAAACCATTTCTTTCGTGTTCTCCTTTTCTGCCCTTGCTTCTTCCTTTATCAACTGAATATGATGTCCGATTGCTTCAAGCTGGTCATTCAATTTTTCCAGTTCTGCATGATTTTCCGTTTTCAGTAAATCATCAAATTTATTTTCACGGAATCTGATCAGAATTTCTTCCAACTGGTCTAAAATTTTCTGATGACACGCATCTTCTTTTTTCTTCCAATAAAGTAAAAAAGTCAAAAGAAGCACGCATATCACAGTGCTTACAGCACCGGCCACCATAACCTGATGCCGGAATTGCGAATAAAATGCATTCCCTTTATTCCCCCAGTATCCATATTGCTCCAATAATCGCCTTCCCTGTTCGTTAGTTTCAATATCCTTATCCTTAAGCAATTCCGAAACAGCATCCAGCCCGGAAAATTCTTCCTTTGCAGCAATCTCTGTCATAAGATTCATTTTATATTTATAATCTTCATAAAACACATACGTGGTAAAGCAATTTAATATTGCAAACAATAATATGACAGATAATACCAAGGAGAGCACTACTGTAATCTTCTTGCGATATCTCTTTGTCACTGCCTTACCTCCTGATTCCATATATACCCAAGACCTCTGATATTCTTTATATAGACCGGTGCAGCCGGATTGTCTTCGATTTTCTCACGGAGTCTTCTGATATTGACAGCGATTGTATTTTCATCCACAAAATCCCCTTCCAGATCAAACACATTTTCCAATATTTGTGTTTTTGAAAGAATCTGTTTCGGATTCTGAAGAAAAAAAGTCAGCATTTTCAACTCCGTTTTTGTCAGACTGATTTCACGACTCTTTATCAGGACTTTCATTTCTCCTGCGATAAATACGATATCTCCCGAAATCATCTTTCCGGCTTCCGCTTTCTCCTGTCTGCGACGGAAATGTGCTTCTATTTTCAAAAGAAGTACTGAAAGACTAAACGGCTTTGTAATATAATCATCTGCCCCTGCTTCATATCCCATAACCTGATCCATCTCCTGATCTAGTGCTGTAAGGCAAATAATGTATGTATTATAATTGCATCTCATCCACCTTACAAATTCCAGTCCATTCCCATCCGGAAGATTCACATCACAAATGGTAACATCCACATTATTATCACTTGCAATTCTTTTCGCTTTTTTCACTGATTCTGCTGAAAAAACCTCATATCCGGATTTTTTCAGTGAAAATGTAATTCCACGATTTAAATTTTCATCATCTTCAACCACGAGTATACCTGGCATAGCATATGCACCTCTCTTTATTAACTATTTTTCCTCTTCGTTACATATTTGTTCTGCCTCAATATCCTCGGCAGTGACTTTCCCTGTAATATCCCTATAGGCTTCTTTTATTCCATTTTTGACCGCCCACTTAACTATAAAATATAATGCAAGTAAGACGATTAGTGCTGTGCCAAAACTAATTCCTAATTCTTCAAACATTTCATTACCTCTGTCAATTCCAATTTGTTAAATTCATATCCGCATTATAGCATAAAAATAACGACACTGTATATCACTTTCGTAACATACAATGTCGTTACTTTTATTTTCTTCGATACACCAAACAAAACATATTCCTGTATACGATAATATCATATACAGAGTTCGACTTGTTCAGCTTTAGTGGACTAGGCGAGAATCGAACTCGCGTCCAAAAGCCAATTCACATGAGGCTCTCCCATTACAGTCAGTCTTTTGACATTCCCTCTACTATGCTCCGACTAACAGGATCACAGCTTCAGTAGCTTCATCAATACTTTAACCGGCACAAAGCTTGACCGATCAAGGGTCCTGCATGTTTGAAGCCAGGATTCCAGACTGCAGGTGATCCGGAGCTGACTGCTGCAAACTAGGCAGCGTACGCTAATTTATTATCTGCGTTTATATTTAAGTTTGTACCGTAAGGTGGTCCCTCCCAATGGCTCCTCAAGCTTCATAACCCCTGTCGAAACCTTTACTAGCCCGGAATTAATAAGCTTGGTTCGAGACTGAGAACTTTCCCAGTCTCGAAATTATATTATATAGTGTCTTGTATAAGATGTCAAGTCTTTATCCAAAATTACGCACTTTGAAGTCTCTCTGTGCTTCTCTTAACTGATCTCTCTTTGAGATATCCTGTCGTTTGTCGTAGAGTTTCTTACCTTTACATAATCCGATCTGAACTTTCACCAAACTTCCACTAAAGTATACTTTTAACGGAATCAATGTATATCCTTTCTGATTGATCTGTCCGATCATCTTAGAAATCTCAGATTTATGCAATAATAGTTTTCTTGTACGAAGTGGATCTTTGTTGAAGATATTTCCTTTTTCATAAGGACTGATATGCATCTGATGAATAAATACTTCTCCATTATCAATATCAACAAAGGATTCTTTGATGCTGCAGTGTCCTTGCCTTAAGGATTTTACTTCGGTTCCATGAAGTACGATCCCTGCTTCAAAACTGTCTTCTACAAAATAATCATGTCTTGCTTTTTTATTGTTTGCAATGAGTTTAATTCCATCCGTCTTCGCTTTGCTCATAATCATCATCCTCCACTAACTCAAAATCAATATTCTTAAGCATCATATCCACATCTTTGACACGGATCTTCGCTTTCTCTCCTAATTTAAATGTCCTTCCAGTTCTTTCTCCTACCATGGAATACGTCTTCTCATCATAGTAATAATAGTCTCCCGGAAGAATGGATACATGCACCATTCCTTCAATCGTATTTGGAAGTTCCACATAGATTCCCCAGTTTGTCACACCGGAAATGATTCCTTCATGTACTTCTCCAATCCTTCTTCTCATGTATTCCGCTTTCTTAAGCTTACATACTTCTCTCTCGACTTCTTCTGCACGGCGTTCCATCTTAGATGACTGTTCTGCTACTTTTGGCAGAATTGCATCGTAATGGCTGAATCGTCTTGTTGTAAATTTATTATGCAGAGTTTCCTTGATGATCCTGTGAATCTGAAGATCCGGATATCTTCGGATCGGTGATGTAAAATGGCAGTAATATCTTGTGGACAATCCAAAATGCATAGAGCTGTATGCAGAATATTTTGCCTGTTTCATGGATCTTAATGTCAAACGACTGATCAATGGTTCTTCTGGTGTTCCTTCGATCTTTGTCAGTAACTTCTGTACTTCCTTTGGATGAATCTCATCATGACTGCTCTTTAAGTAAATTCCAAAGTTTTGTAAAAACACCTGTAATTTGTCAATCTTCTCATGGTCTGGAATCTCATGGATTCGATATAAAAATGGAATCTCTCTCCAGTAAAATTCTTCCGCGATCGTTTCATTGGCACACAGCATAAAATCTTCTATGATCTTTGTTGCTGCATTTCTTACCTGTGGATAAACATCAACTGGTCGGCCTTTTTCATCCAAAATGATCTTAGATTCTGGGAAGTCAAAATCAATGCTTCCTCTTTCATGACGACGATGTCTTAAAATGTCAGATAATTCCTTCATTAATTCAAACATTTCTACAAAATCTTCGTATTTGTTACGTTCTTCCATATCTCCATCCAAGATTTTAGCTACGGATGTATATGTCATACGATGATCGACGTTGATCAATGTTTCCGCGATCTGATGATCGACAACCTTTCCGCTTGGATCAACTTCCATGATACAACTTAATGCCAATCTGTCGCATCCCTGATTTAAGGAACAGATTCCATTCGATAGCTGATGCGGAAGCATCGGAATCACACGGTCTACAAGATATACACTCGTTCCTCGTTTTAATGCTTCTTTATCTAATGGAGAGTACTCTGTTACATATTCGGATACATCCGCAATATGTACTCCAAGTAAATAATTCTTTCCTTTTCTTGATAATGTGATCGCATCATCCAAGTCTTTGGCATCTTCCCCATCGATCGTTACCATCGGCCAGTCTCTGATGTCCATACGATCTTTGTGATCAGATGCTTTGATCTCTGATGGAATCGTATCAACCTGCTGCTTGACATCATCCTCAAACTGGGTTGGGATTCCATAGGCTTTCACAATTGATAAAATATCAACTCTTGGATCATCTTTATGTCCAAGAACCTCTATGATCTTTCCTTCTGGACTTCTTCTGACATCTCCATAATCCGTGATCTCTACCATCACTTTAAATCCACTGGTAAGATTCTTACACTGGGATTTTGACACGAAAATGTCGCTGTCAAATCTTAAATTATCTGGAATCACAAATCCAAAGTTCTGGTTCTTCTGAAGAGTTCCTACCACCGTTTTGATTCCTCTCTCCAGAATCTTGACGATCTTTCCTTCTTTTCTTCTTCCAGCGGTTGGGTGATCGTCCAATACCTGCATCAAGACTGTGTCTTCATGGAAGGCTCCGTTCATGTTCTTCTCATGAATGTAGTAATCGTCATCTTCCCCTTCCACAGTTACAAATCCAAAGCCTTTGCTTGTACAGCTAAATGTTCCTTTCACTGTCTTCACACTTGGCGGCATGTATTTTCCGCGTTTACTTACTTCAATCGATCCTTCTTCTACCAGTTCATTTAAAATCTCAACAAACTCATCACGATCTTCTGGTGCTACCTGCATCAGATAGCCAATCTCTCTTTGTTTCATTGGCTGGTAATAAGGATCGTTGATCAACGCTTTAATTTTCTTCTTTCTGTTAAATCGTTTATCTGTCATTATATTCTCCTGTATATTCAACTCTTTTTACTATATATTTAATCTTATGGAAATATCATTTTCATATCGTGAACATCATCTATGATGTTATGACATAAAAAGCACCTCTTAAAACAAGTTTAAGAAGTGCTTATCTTTTCTAAATAAATCTTGAGCAAAGGATTGCTGCTGTTACGAAAAATACGATCGTAAAGAATGTTGTCACTTTGATCAGTGTTCCTTCCTTAGAACGACCTTTGTTCTTGCTCCAGTATGTTCCGCTGTCCGTTGCACCGGTTAAAGAACCTAATCCCGCTTCTTTTCCTTCTTGCATTAATACTAATATGATTAATAAAATTGATGCTATAATAAAAATTACAGTTAATGCTGTTTTCACAATATGCCTCCTAATATATTTCCATTCACTGAGGTTTATTCTAACATAGACATATCAAACTTGCAAGGAAAACAGCAACACTTTCGATAGTTTTTACATTTTTATCCTTTTAAAAACCATATTTTTTGCAGCTTCCAAGCTCTTCTTCGATACGTAATAAGCGGTTGTATTTCGAAGTACGATCAGATCTACATGGTGCTCCTGTCTTGATCAGACCTGCATTCGTTGCGACTGCAATATCTGCGATCGTTGTGTCTTCGCTTTCTCCTGATCTGTGGGAAATAATTGTTTTGTAGCCTGATTTTGCAGCGGTTTCGATGGCATCTAAGGTCTCTGTCAATGTTCCGATCTGATTTGGCTTGATCAGAATACTGTTTGCGATATCTTCTTCGATTCCTTCTTTTAAACGCATAACATTTGTTACAAACAAATCGTCTCCGACTAATAGGATTTTTTCTCCAAGACGGTAAGTTAATACCTTCCAACCCGGCATATCTTCTTCATTTAAGCCGTCTTCAATCGAAAAGATCGGGTATTGTTCCACTAATCTCTCGTAATACTGAACCATTTCTTCGGAATTTCGTTTCACTTCTTTTCCGGCCATCTGGCTTTCTCCTGCAAAATGATAAATTTCCTCATCTTCATCATAGATTTCTGAGGCTGCACAGTCCATAGCAATCGCAATTTCTTCTTTGGTCTTGTATCCTGCCATCTCAATTGCACGAACAAGAAGATCTAATGCCTGTTCGGAACTCTCAAGATTCGGTGCAAAGCCCCCTTCATCTCCAACCCCTGTATTTAAATGATCTCCTTTTAGAATATCTTTTAATGTATGATACACGTCAGTTCCCATCATCAACGCGTCTTTAAAGGAATCTGCCCCGACTGGTGCGATCATAAATTCCTGAAAATCAACGGTGTTATCTGCGTGTTTTCCTCCATTTAATATGTTCATCATTGGTATTGGAAGTCTGGATGCAAAACTGCCTCCAAGATATTGATATAACGGTAGACTTAACCCGCTGGCTGCTGCCTTGGCGGTTGCAAGAGATGCTCCAAGGATTGCATTTGCTCCAAATCTTTCTTTGTTTGGTGTGCCGTCTGCTTCTAACATAATCTGGTCAATTTCAATCTGATTGAGTGCATTTTTGCCGATCAGACGGTCTGCAATCTTGTGATTGACATGGTTCACTGCCGTTTCAACTCCTAATCCGCGGTATCTTTTTTCGCGGTCTCTCAGCTCCAACGCTTCGTATTTTCCTGTGGACGCACCAGAAGGGACAATCGTTCTTCCTAAGGCTCCATTTTCTAAAAGTACATCGACTTCTACCGTTGGATTTCCTCTGGAATCTAAGACTTCCCTTCCGATGACATTTTCAATGCATAAACGATTTTTCAATTTTTGTCACATCCTTCTTTCTGAAAATAATAGTGGTATTATTTCCTTGTCAGGATGTTTTTATACATATGATCCCTGAATGAATTTATCTTACATACTCAAAGTAAAATTTCAGATTCTTTATATCTTTATTGAAAACATCTGCAAATTCTCGTTTCTGGTCCTTATTCTGAATTTCTCCATACTCAATTCCATAAGTATATCCTTCATAATATCCGATATAGTCCATCGACGGAATCTTTTTTGACATTTCATCTTCTGGTATCATTCCTTTGATACGATGAATCGCAAAGATCGTCATCTTTACACCATGCTTTTTAGAAGTAAACATAGCATACTTTTCACGTTTTGCATTATTTTTGATCTTTTGCAGTTTTACTGTTTGATTTCCGTATGTAACACTGGAAACATCCTTAATATTTACCATATTTTTAAAACCGAGAGTCTTAAATCCCAGATGCTTTTTATCTCCCCAGCTTTCATTCACATCATCCAAGAAACGGCTGTCAATCTTGCTTCCATCTGTAAATGTTACAGTCACTCGTTGCGATTTCTCATATTTCTGCCATTCTGCTTCTGAAAAATGTTCTCTGCCTTGTTTTGTTACATAACTATGTACGGTTAAGGATAACGGTGTAATTTCAATATCTTTCCACCGACACTTGGAATCCATCACTTTAATATTTTTATTGACAGTAATCTTTTTCGTTTCTGCTTTGGTTGTGAATTTCCATTTTAATTTCCAGTTTCCTTTCGCAACCGTCACAAATTTTCCTTTCTGGTTGCGATAACCAATGTCACTTAATTTTAACTGTACCGTCTTTCCATTGATATTTACACTTTCCCCGTCCTTATTAATCCCACTAACCAGCATCGTATATTTTACTGTTTTTCCATTAACCGCTGCTTGTTTTGGACCATCCATGGTATAGCTGTATCCATTTTTCCCACCTACTTGCAGTTTTTTTCCTTTAAATCCTAATTCCCTTGTTGTTTTTGGCACATTTTTTGCTGTAAATACCACATAAAAACGAGAAGTATCACCAATTGTCTGAGAAATATTTAATGTAACTCCCTGATCAGAAGATTTCGCATCTGATGTTGTTACCATTGTATGTGCACGTTGTTCTTCGCTGCTTTTGTTACACCTGTTTTGAATCTCTGCTTTTTAATGCTTGCTTTTTCCTCTCCTATTTTCTTCATTGTCATCTGATAGATTCGTTTCTTTTCTAACTGTGATAATGCTTCCTGATCTGGACTTTTCATATCATCGATCAGCTCATATAAAGTCTGGTATTCTGCATTTGATACAGCGGTCTCTTCTATATCCTGTGTACTGTAGCCTGATAATATTGACTGACAGATTGTTTTGACTGAAGCACCATATTGATCGATGGCCAGTTCGATTCCATAAGCTGTGTTGGTTTTTAAAAGCTTCAGCATGCGCTCTTCCTCCATCATCCTTCCACCTCTTTTTCCTTTGTTTTTGAAAGATCTTTCACTTACCTATTGGCTGGGTGAGTTGAAAACCCCTCACTTTTTTTGATATTTTTTCATTAACTTTTATTTCTGATAAAAATTATACATCCTATTGACTTATCATTTTAACAGATGTAGTATTCTTTTTGACATAATAATTATATTTACATAATCACAGGGGTAGGTGAACAAACTTGAAATCTGAAACACATTATAAGTATTTAATCATCAGCATTCTTTGTTGGGTTCTATTTATTGCTATTATTTTCCCAACACTTCATTCTCCTCTTGAAAGAGGAATCCAAGCAGTGCTTTTTGTATTTTTTGCATACCAGGGTGGGAAAAATTTTCAGAAATTCAGAAAGCATCATGCTGATTAATTTTTAGAAAAAATGCTGTTGTAACATATGGTAAAGATCGAATAGACATTCTTCTCCGTGTTACAACAGCATTTTTCTTTTACTTATATAATATTCATATTTTACATGTCACTGATATCGATCAAATATATTTCTTTTCCATGTTGAACAAGCATCTTCTTCTCTTTTCCTGCCAGATACATTTGGGTATCATCTCTAAATTTCTTTGGTAGTGTGAATTTCTTATATGTCTTATGTCTTAAATTGCATAAATAATCATTTCCTTGCTCATCATCAAACAAAACATAATCTCCTGCATCATCAATAATATGTACTGTTTTGACATCTGGAATATCAATGGATGTTTCATATGCCAGATGTTTTAAATGTAACTTTCCTTTCTTTTCTTTGTATACATACCATTCGTTGTTTGAATATTGTTCTTTTTGGGAACGATCATCCCATTGTTTTGTTATTTTGGCTGTTTTTAATTCAATCTTGTTCCAGACATTATATTCAGAATTTTTTGTCATGATCGGATCTCCCATTGCTACAATCTGGTCTTTTCCAATAAAACAGATTTCCTCATTATGTGCATATCCATTGATTCCTGGCTGTTTGATCTCTCTTTTTGTTTTCAGATTCAATGCAGTCCAATATCCTTCACTTCTGTAATTTAACAAAATCCATTCCCCATCTGGCGACATCTCCATATTACAGATTTTTGTGTCATCTGTGATCTTTGTTACTTCCCCTGTCTTGAGATTTAATTTTGCAATACATTCTTTTTGTACGATATCATCTTTCTTGTTTACATGATATAAAGAAACATAAATCATATCTTTGTTCCATACTTTCCAGAAAACATCACTGATATTTCCTTTCATATTGTATACATAAATTTCTCCACGAATCACAGCGTATTGAAATGAAAATTTCCTTCCATTATAAATTCCATGGAACCATTTTTTCTCTGGTTTTAATTCTTTTAAATGATTTCCTTCGATTGTATACACTTTGTCTGTCACTTCGATATCGTATTTTCCTTCGTAATGATACTGACAGATAAAGCTTTGATTATGTCCTTGTTTGATTTCCATGTTATCTTTTAGCATAACCTTTTGATTTTTCTTATGATCGCTGACATCTTTGGTTTCTGTCACTTTATGTATGGTCTGTCGCATAAATGTCTTTTGAATCCATTGTCGAAATGTCTTGGATGTCGCTGCTGCCACGGTAACACTTATTCCTAAAGTCAGAAAACAGATCAATGTGATCGTTGCTGCTTTAACCATTGGAGTCATTTGCTTAAATTGTTGTTTATGATTTTGACCCTTTCTCTTTTGCATATCTTCCAATGTTTCCACCAAATATTTGTCATCCACTGCATCGATTGCCTGAAATAATGTTTTTCCCTCATCCTTATTGCATTTCATATCTCAAATCCCTCCTTCTTTAGATATTCTTTTAGCTCTTTTCTGATTCTTAACAGTTTCACTGACATATTCTTTGGAGTTGTTTTATAATCCCGTGCCATTTCTGTGACTGATTGCAAAAACCAATATCTTCTTAGAAATAAAATTCTTTTTTCTTTTGGCAGTTCATCAATGAACTTTGCAATGATCCATTTTAACTCTCGTAATTCAATCTGACTTTCTACATTTTGTCCTTTGCTGATGCATTCTTCTAATTCTTCCAGTGAAAGATCATACTGGCTGTTTCTCTTTTTTGCATGATGATATTCATAGCGTTTGAGTGATAGATTTTTTATGATCCTGCAGATATACGCTTTGAATGGATTCGGTTTCTTGGGCGGTATCTTATTCCACAAGGTAAGCCATGTATCACTGACACATTCCTCACTGTCTCTCATATCGTTTAAGATTCCCATGGAAATGCTTGTACATAATCGTCCGTATTTTTTATCTGTTTCGTGAATTGCTCTTTCTTCACGATTTGTATATAGATCTATGATCTTTTGATCTTCCATATCCTTGCCCTTCCTTTGTTTATTTTTTGATGATCATCTAGTTATATATACGGAATTATTATATAATACTACAAGAAATTTTAATTTTGTAGTTGGCCAACTGTAGATTTCGAGTATATGATAAAAAATAAATAAACGATCGGAAGAACAGCTAGAGAATTTTCCTCACGTTTTTTACAGATCGCTGATCCGCCGATCGTTTATTTATTTTTTATCATATACCAGAAGTCTAAAGTGTGGACAATTACAAGATTGAAAAATTTAAGTGGGTGTGTATGTTGAGTGTTATCGTTTTTCAATTTTTGTAGTGACAGACAGTGTTTATTATAAATACCAATACAGTAAAACACACACCTACCAGTGGTTTCAATAATTTCAGTTCATCAAACTACTCGACAAATCGGTGCTGTAGAAGTCCTTTTACCTTCTGTTAACGAATACAAAAATTATTAACTAGTACCGTATAACATACACGCTGTATAGTGGTTTGAATCACGTAAATTATTTGAATATTATAAAAAGAGATCATGTGTCGGCAACCGTACGGACACGTCTGCACTTAGCGAGTGGATGGTCGAATGACCATTCAGGAGCTTAGTACAGCTACGTGGGAGTCCGAACGCAAGTGGGTTGCAGACACATGATCTCTTTTTATAATATTCCACCAATAATTTCCGTCTTCAAACTAAAATTTACTATTCAACTTTTACTTTACATATTTTCTTAAAACAAGCAATTCCATATTTGATAAAATTTTTCATACCATCCTGCTTTAATTTTGCCACATAATCCTTCTCTTCAATCTGTTTCAATGCTTTTTCACATGCTACATCCAGATCTCCATCTTCGGCATACTTTATCTCAATTACAATTCCAGTTCTATTGGTCGGAACCTCTACCAATATATCACTGTAGCCAATTCCCGACTCTGCATTTGACTTAATCAGCCAATTTGATTTATATCCCAAAAGTCCAAGCAAAATACCATGATAAAAATTTTCTTTCTTTTCTTTTGCAACCGCTGTGTCACGTATACTAATCGTATTCCATAGATAATCTCCAAAAATCTGTTCTATTTTTTCATTTTCAGGATCTTTATCTACAAATGCACTGCAAAACTCTTCCAGTGTCTTTCCATCATTTCTTGACACGTCTAAAAACCACTCTCTGATTTTCTTTACAAAAAGATTTCTAACCTCTTTATTTGGAATTACCAAACGGTATTTCCCACTTTCCGTATGTCCATTATGCGTTAAATATCCTGTCGTAAAAAGCACACTCCATAAATTTTCTATGTTTTTATCAAGCTCATCATACTGATCATTTAAGATTGATAAAACCTCAAAATTGTTAAGACCTGTAAAGATGCTTTCCTTAGAAATTCGCATACAACCTGTCAAAACAGCAAATTGTAAACTATCATTTGTCTTTAATGCCATTCCAAAAAGACCTCTGATCAGTGACACCATCTCTCTGTAATAACCATTCTGAAAAGCCTTATCCAGTGGAACATCATACTCATCAATAAGAATGATCGCCTTTTTCCCAAAATGTTTATACAATAATTGTGATAAAACCTGAAGACTTGATATCAGCATTTTTAATTCAAATACAATTTTTATACTTTATACTTTAATGAAATATCCAAAAATGCATTCACCTGCTCAGCAGTCTTTCTCTCTCCAAAGCATGTATGTCCTGTATCCAGCCCTTTGATCTGTTTCATTTCTTTTTCATTTAATTCAAAATCAAAGATATCCAGATTTTCTTTCATTCTGACTGGATTTGCAGATTTTACAACTGGTACGATTCCTCTCTGGATCATCCATTTCGGCAATAAATTTATTTATGATTATTAACTCTCGCCTGAATTTCGTCAAGCGGTAATTTCTGCGGACATACGCTTTTACATGAAAGTGACTGCCCACAATAGTTAAAGAATTTCTTTTGATACTCTTCTTTCATTTCTTTCTTATGTTCATCTCTCGTATTCTGCTCAATCGCACGATATGCTTCTACCATCGCTGATGCTCCCGAAAATTGCTCTCCAGAAAGGAAATTCGGGCATACTTCCAGACAACATCCACATTGCAGACACTGACCTGCTTTATATTGCAGATCACGGTTCCATGTATAATCTGACTGATTTTTCTCCATCAGCCATAATTTCATTTCCTTCATTGTCTCAAATATCATACTCCTGTCAACCATAAGATCTTTGATAACCGGAAATTTATGAAATGGTTCCAGATGAATCTTTCCACGTTTTGCAGCTTTTCTCAAAAATACGCTACAGGCAAGTGACGGATATCCATTAATAAGCATTGCGCATGCTCCACACTTTTTCTCAAGACAGCCGCATTCCCATGCAATCCTATCTGTCTTTGCCTCATTTTTATTGACTTCTGTTAACCAGTCAGCGATTGTTAAATTCCCATCTCCTTCATAGTTGAATGTTTGAACATATGATTTCTCGTCAGAAGACTTCTGTCTTTTTACTGATATTTCAATCGTCATCTGATTCACCTGCTTTCTCGAAGTATATCTCAATCTCTCCATTTACCAATTGTGCGATCGTCTGTTTTTGATATTCTTCGTATTCTGATGGATAATCACTTCTTTGATGTGCTCCACGACTTTCTTTTCTTGCTTTTGCACATAAAATCATTGCTTTTCCTAAGATACAGCGTTCTCTCAATGACACATTTTCTGACTTGGTTGCTGTCATATCATATGTATTCTTAGTTTCTTCCAGCAATCTGTCCAATTTCTCTCGTGCATCATTTAATATTTCTTTATTGCGGATAATTCCTAATCCTTTTTTCAGAATATCTTGAAGTTTTTGGAGATTTTCTATATAACTTCCTTCCACTGATTGTTTCTCATTATTGTTTGTGTTTGTGATCTCAGGGAGTTCTGTAATTTCTTTATCTTCCATTGCAGATTTTGCCGCGATTCGTCCTCCATACAATGCCCCAAGTAATGAATTTCCACCTAATCGATTTGCTCCATGATACTGGCAAGCACATTCTCCTGCTGCGTATAGATTTCTCATCGATGTACGATGCTTGGCATCCACCCATATACCACCCATAAAATAGTGAATTCCTGGCATCACTGGAATTGGTTTCTTTCTTGGATCAATTCCTAGAAAATTCTGACAATCTTCCATCACACCTTTTAATTTGGCACCTGCTGTTTTTTGATCCAGATGACTCATATCAAGATAAATCTGTTTTCCTTTCTGCATTAACATCCATTCTTCTTTTGCGATCACATCTCTTGTCATAAGATTTCCAAGTTTCGGGTATTTTTCTTCCATAAAATAAAATGGTTTTCCATCTTCTAATACATATAATCTTCCACCTTCCCCACGAACCGCTTCTGTGATCAGCATATTTTTTGCGTGAAGTTTTGCTGTCGTTGGATGGTATTGAATAAACTCTCCATTGGAAAATTTAACTCCTAAAGCAAAGAGATTGGCTGTCACTGCACCAGTATTCCTTACAGAACCGGTTGCATTGCCAAACATCCCATTTAGACCGCCTGATGCTACTACAACTTTCCCGTATAATATCTTTTCCTGCCGTGTAACTTTATGGGTCAAAATACATCCATATGCCTGTTTCTCATCACATAATAATTTCAAAAACTCCCAGCCAGTCAAGCGTTCGATCAACCCTTCTGCCTCATATCTTCGTACCTGGTCGATCAGAACATACATCAACTGTTTTCCCGTATTGGATGCCGCAAAAAAAGTCCTTTTTACCGACTGTCCGCCAAATGCCCTGACATCTGGTTTCTTATCTTCATTCAGTGTAAATGCCATTCCTGCTTCAAATAAATCTTTTATGATCTTTGGAGCTTCTTTTGTCATTTGATGCACCGCTTTGGAATCTGCAATATATCTTCCCGCTTTCATTGTTTCTTCTGCGTGAAGTTCCGGGGAATCTTCTTGTGTATCAACTGCTGCATTGATCCCGCCTTCCGCCATGACTGATTGTGCACGTTCCGACGGCATATCTGATACCAGAATTGATTTTGTTCCATTTTTTGCAAATTCAAGTGCCGCACTTAATCCTGCTGCCCCTGACCCTATAATAATCATTGTTTCTTTCATTTTTCTCACATCTGCCATTGTATATAATATGCAACTACTGCGATCGTAAAAAATATCATCATAATCGACAGTACCAGCATCCAGTCAACAGTTCTTTCTTTAAATTTGATCGTTCCTTTGGCGATCAGCATTGATCTTATACTTACCATAAGATGAATAAAAATCGATAAGATCAACAAAACCTGTGCCGCCAGCCTGCCCATGGTAAATTCCTGCAAGAAAAATTTACCATTTACACTTGTAGTATATGCTGTGATATGTAAAGTAAGCAACAGCAAGATCGCAATCCCTGAAATTCTCTTTATCCAAAATGCTGCATTTTCTTTGAAAAACCATTGTCCTGTTTTCTTTGCCGTTTTGAATGATGGAATCGTAGAGATGATTCCCAAAATTCCATGCAAAATCACAGTTCCAAATAAAATCCATGAAAGAGGCTTTAAAGATATCTTACTGATTCCAAGTAACATCAGACTTCCCATCAGCGCATGGAATAAAAATAACAGGATGATCACTCTTGCCAGTAAATTATTCCATTTTCTCACTTCTTCTCCTCCTTCATCAAAAACAAGTCAAAATGTCCAGCATGTACCAATGACAGCATCATCGTTTCACTGCATTGCTTGATGAATATTTTATAGCCTTGTTTTTTAAGATTATCAGCTACATTCTGCACTGCTTTCTGATATGTCTTATTTTCCTTGTTGGATAATAAGATGATATTCTGTTTTTTTGAAAACTTTGTTTTACTCTTTAACAGATGATAGGTGCTGTTTTTGGTTGTAATTGATACTTCCTTATACTCTTTTCCTGATAAGGCAATATCATCTTTTGTATAATTCCAGTCGGAAACTGTCTCATTTCCTTTATCCTTGCTGTTTTGCTTTGATCTTTTAGTTGCTCCGCTGATCGCATCCATTACAGAAAAATTTGGATTGTAACTGATATTATAGAATAACATAGAAATTCCTGTAACAATTACCACAAGACCTGCTGCCACAAATAGCATGTGCTTCATTTTTTCTTTCATAAATTATTGCTCCCTTTATTATAAAAGATCAGAAATCAAATGTTAACGGATCAAAACTTGTCCTGTGATTTTCATTCATACGATTTAACTCTTCCATATCTTCTTTCATAATCTCAAAGTCAAAAACATCCATATTCTGCTGTAATCTCTGCTTATTTTTGGATTTGGGAATTGGAATGATTTCTTGTTCTATATTCCATCTTAATAATAATTGAGCCGTTGTTTTCTTATATTTTTCTGCAATCTGCTCTATTTTTTTATTTTCAAGATTTCCTCTTAATAAAGGTCCCCATGCCATGATCTGTATATCATTTTCTTTACAGAAACTAATCAGGAAGATATCTTCTCTTGGAATTTTATTTTCTTTTAAGGCATCTCCTAATGACTGTTCATTTTTGTACATCTGAGCGGTGTCATATAGACGGTATCCACTTTGATAGGCATATTTAACTGCATCGTTCATTTCTTTTCCAGCTTCCATTTTATAGACACCTAAGCCGATTTCTGGAATTTGTATTTCATTATTTAGTTTAAACATTGTTGTCTTGCTCCCTTCTGTAACATGAAATGTGCTTTTCTTCAAAGTTATTATCGCTTATTTTGTGACTTTCTTCAAGATTTTGAATTTCTTTCTCCATATATTCTATAAACTTCCAGCTTGCCGGAGTCAGTTTTGTTCTATCTTTGATTGCATTTCCGATTTCATGGGTATTAACAATACTGCTTGTTGTCACTGGATTTATTACTTACCCTTGTTCTATTTTCACAAGAATATAAAGAAAATAATAGCAGCAGAAACAAAACTCCCTTTTTGCTTCTGCTGCTATTATAAAAATGATGATGTCCTATCAAACATCTTTCTCTAATTCATGAATGATCTGCTCTGTATCTAATGGTTTTGTATAATAGTATCCTTGTACAAGATCAACACCCCATTGTTTTAACAGATCAATCTCTTTCTGAGTTTCCACTCCTTCTGCTACAACTTTATGTCCAAGATTCTGCATGACTGCAACAATATTTTTGTATAATAGAGCAACTTGGTCATCGTAGCAGATTCCTTTTAACAAAGAGCGGTCCAGTTTGATCGTTGAAAATGGTAGTTTTAGTACCGTATTTAGATTCGCATATCCAGATCCAAAATCATCCAGGCAGATTTGAATTCCTGACTTTCTGAAATCTGCGATCGTCTGGTATAATGCTTCACTGTATTCTGTCGCAACAGTTTCTGTGATCTCAAATTGAAAATATGAAAATGGTATGTCAAATTCTTCGATCGTACAGATCAGTTTTTTGCTATATCCTGATTTTAATAATTCCAATGGAGACAGATTATACTTTATACTTTCAATCTTGTCCATGATCTGTGGATGCTCTTTTATGAACTTACAAACCTTTCGGAATTGAAGATACCCAAGCTTTGCAATCTGTCCATGTTTCTCTGCAATTCCGATAAAAACTTCTGGTGAGATCATCCCAAGTGACGGATGTCTCAATCGGCTTAATGCTTCCATTGTACGATATCTTTTTTCTTTTAGATCATACAGTGGCTGATAATATACTTCAAAAAGATCCTCTTCGATCGCTGTCGCCATATATTTTTTAACTTCCTGTTCATAAAGAAATCCTTCTTTTGTATGTTGATCATTCTGAATCAGTATCGTTCTGTCTGATTTAGGTTTTAACTGTACCAGATATTCTAGATAATCAATCAATAAATCCATCTCTTTCATTTCTTGAACGTTGATGATACCACATATCGCAGCGGAAAAATTAATCCGTTCCCCTTTTACTTTAAAAGGCCGTTCAAATAGTTGCATGATCACATCTTTATTCCTTTCATAATCCATCAATGACGATGTGAACACAAAAAAACGATTTCCATGGATTCTGAAAACATGATTTGCTTCATTGATCTTGTGAAGGTATTCAGCAATCTGGATCAGCAATTCATCTCCTGTTGTAGCTCCATATAACTTATTAACTTGTTTTAGTTTCCACAGATCGATCATAAGCAGATGCAACTCTCTCTTTCTCTTGATCTGCTCTGGAAACCATCGCCTGAAATAACCTTTAGAATACGATCTGGTCAGGCTGTCTATATATAACTGTGGATTATAAAGTACCCAAAACAAGATCGTAATCCCTAAGGATAACCCAAATCCTGTCACTAACAAAGATTGAAATTTCATCTGTACCGTAACACAGATCAAGGCAACTCCAAGGAATTCCTTAATCGCTCGAAGTTCATTCTTCTGATATTCTTCTTGATTGATAAAACAATTTATAATGACAACAGCTATACAGATCAATGTAAAAATATATGTTACCAAATATGCTTTTCCATGAACATACTGCCCCTGTGCATTGCAATAGAAAAACTGTTTATGAAAAACATTGGTCACGATAGCTAGTTCCATACACAGTATTAGTACTGCCATGATCTTTATATTTCTTGTTCTTATATCTTCATCACAATGTCTTAATGCCTGTGTATAATTAAAGAAAATATATACAACAATCATCTGCAGGATATAAAGCATCGTGGAAAAAAAGATCATCCACGAATTATAAGCAGGATTACTTTTTACCAATAGTATAGAGCTTAACAGATCAAAGATGATATCAAATATTCCTGCGATGATCAAAAACCAGAACGTTCTTCCACTGATATTATTTAGTTTTTTATAACGCTGAAAATGAATCAACAGAGATATTAAAAATATAAGTCCTGCGATCAAAAAATCTATGTTATAATCTGTCATTTATATTTCTCCTCTTTTTGTTACAATACATATCCTGATCGGCCTCATATTTCCAATCACTGATCTTCTTTTGTTTTCCTTCTGTATCTTTTAAGAAACTTACCCCTCTTGCAATTGAAAGATAATATCTGTTATTTCTATTATACTTTATGATTTCATGATCCATTTGTTTCAATAATTCATCCATATTCTCTATTGAATCAAAAATAAGCACACAAAATTCATCCCCGCCGATCCTGTAACATTTTCCATATGCTGCAAATACATTTTTTATACACTGTGCCGCAGAAATGATCAATTCATCCCCTGCATTATGTCCATAAAAATCATTTATATTTTTTAATCCATCTACATCCATAAAGATCAATGCAACATTATCGTAATCTTGTGCGTGATCCTCAATGTCTTGAAGCTGTTCCTCGAATGCAGTCCTGTTGTTAATACCTGTCATACGATCTTCTTTTAGTAGTCTTTCATAAACTTCGAGCTCAGATCTTGTTTTCGCCTGTTCAACTAGATTTACGAAAATACTGATCAATAACAACAGTTCAAAGATCAAAACACCCACTTCAAAAATGGTTCCATAAAAAGGAACCTCAGGTTTCCAGTACATGCATAATGATAATACCCCTGCAACAGCCATGATCCCAAAGGCATTCATAATGATCTTAAGTTCGCTATCTTTTGTTCTTCGGTATTCTTTTATCATGAGAACAACAATGGTTATTACAGCAACAAACAAGAGCACATGTGTTACGAACAGCATCTGGACCATATGGATTTTCAGACATTTGTTTAAAATTCCCTGAATCAACGCGTTCGCATAAAATAACAGATTGATCATATCTAAGACTTTATATTTTTCAAAATCCAGTGTGTTTTTTACAAAATGAACCATCGGTACTGACATCAGCATAAATGCATAAAAAGAAATCATTCCTGTCAGTGCCGGAAATGATGTATATTCCTGTGCTAATGCTGAATCTGACAAAAACCAGATTCCACTTAATGCCAGAAATGCTGCTATGTTTAAAAATCTGGCACTGTTTAATTTAAAATGCTTCAGATAAATTCCTGTGATCAAAGCTACAAAACTTAAGAAAAACATGATCGCGATCATCACAATACCGACTATTTCCTGTTGGACATGAAATCCCATAACTACATCCCCACGTCCAACTAAAATATCGCCAAGATCATAGATTCCGTTGCTTCCGTTCTGATATATAATCTTGATAACGGTTCCTTTTTCCCCTTGTTCTGGGATTCTCGCATCGCAGCTTAATTTGGATTTCATTTGATCATTGCGATGAAAATTATAATCACTGTATTGATAGATCAACTGCTCTCCAGCATAAATTCTGACTGAATATTTTGCTGCCTTTGTTGTCATCAGATATCCTTTGTATTTCTGGGCGATCGTATCATTATATAGTACAAGTTTTCCTTGCGAATCTGCCTTTATCTTCTGATTTAGATCTACTTGCACTTTTTTATTATCTTGTATTCGATACCACCCTGTTGTCTCTGTTAATTTTCCTTTTGTATTCTTTACCTCTTTTTTTATGATCCCTATGCAGAGTAACGTCATGACAACGATCACACAACAGAGTAACATTCCTTCTGTTAACTGAATTAATTTTTTCTTTTTATCCATATATTTCCCTTCTCTTTTTAGATTTCCAATATACTCATTATAAAGGAAAAAATGACCTCTGACAATATTAATTGAACGTGGATCGTGACTATTGATGAATAAGCGAGACTAGAATTTATAATAAGGTTTTTACGTCCTTATTATATTTTCTGGTTTCTTTTTTATTTTAGAGGATAAAATATGAAAGAAAAACACTACATAAAGAAAGTACTTAACAATAATGTGGTATTTTCGAAAAATAAAGATGGAAAAGAACTAAACAAAGAGTTAAATGATAATCTTTATGTAACTCTTTGCGACCATATTTATTATGCTGTTGAAAGATACCATAAAGGTCTGATTTTTCAAAATCAATTGGTTTGGAAAATCCGACAATCTGCATCTGCCTGTGACTGATCCAGCTTTCTGATCGGAGCTTCCATATCCTGTGAATGGTTTATTTTCTGTTCAATACGCTTTAATTCCTGCTGTTTTTCCAGAACAATCTTTTTTTGCTGCATCAGTTTTTCTTCAATGTTGCTTATATCCTTATTTTTTAAGAAGTCCTCTATTTCAGCTAATGGCATATCTAATGCTCTTAAATATCTGATGGTATTAAGCACTTCAAACTGTTTCGTTCCATAATAACGATAGCCTGTATCCGGGGAAGTATATTCTGGGTGAAGCAGTCCAACATTCTCATAATGCCGCAGACTGCTGACACTGATATGAAAAAGTTTTGATACCTCACCTATAGAAAATAGCCCTTTTCTGTCCATATCATCACGCTCCCTTCTTTATCGGTTCTTTATGGTATATCACATAAAACGCCATCACACAGATTAACACTGATAACAACGAACCGGCTGCTGTTGCAAGTCCCATCGGAAACAATGTTGTTTTAAATATCCTTGATGTCAGATAAACTCCCGGAATACGAACCAGTACAATTGCCAGAATGTTATGTAAGAATGACAATCCAGATTTTCCACAGGCACAGAAATAACCACTGAAGCTAAAATGAATACCGGCAAAAATACAGTCAAAGATATAACCTCTCAAATACTGACTGCCAAGCCTTATTACATCTGCTCCATCTGATGTATTACCATCAGCAAACAAAGAGACGATTAATCCGGCAGTAAATTGAATTGTAATAGTTACTAATATTCCGAATCCAACTGCAATCAGTACAGCATACCGCAGAGTTTTAATTGCTCTTTCCGGTTTATTCGCCCCAATATTCTGTGCTCCAAGAGCTGAAACAGTAGACAGCATAGACGACGGAACCAGAAACAGAAAACTCATGATTTTCTCTACAATGCCTACAGCGGCTGCATCATTTAATCCTCTTTGGTTTGCAATAATCGTTATCACAATAAAAGCCACCTGAATCAGACCATCTTGCACAGCGATTGGAATACCGATAGATAATATTTTCCCCATAACTGGTCTATGAGGTCTGAAATCTGTCTTAATAAGAGCAATACTTTTTCTTTTTATAATGACAATCAAAGATACCATTACGCTGATTGCCTGAGAAATAGTTGTTCCAAGTGCAGCACCCGCAGGACCAAGTTTAAATGTCCCCATAAAAAGATAGTCTAATACAATATTGGAAACACATGCCACAGCAATAAAATACATTGGGCTTTTACTGTCTCCCATACCTCTAAAAATAGAACTGATAATGTTATACGCTGTGATAAATGGAATACCAATAAAACAAATTATCAGATATGTGACAGTACCATTTACAGCCTCCGCAGGAGTAGACATTACTGATACAATCTGGCGTACCAGCATAAGCAGCAATGCCATTCCAACGACAGCAACGCCCATGAATAAAACTATGGTATTACCAACCGTCTTAGATGCCTGTTTTTTATTATCAGCTCCAATTGCCTGTGCAATACTTACTGTTGTGCCCATAGCAAGACCTACAATCATAACTGTTATCATATGCATAATCTGTGAGCCAATAGATACCGCAGTAGTACTTGCTACACCGTTATATTGTCCGATAATAAACAAATCTGCCATTCCATAGAGTGTCTGTAAAAAATAAGAAAGCAGATACGGAAGGGAAAACAAAATTACATTTTTGAATACACTTCCAGTTGTAAGATTTTTTTCCATAACATTTTCCTCTTTCTTATTCTGATATGAGCATATTATAAACTCTATATCGGTTGTAGAGTCAATAGACAGTTGCAAATTTTATAATTTTATTTCTGATACGATTTTGATAATAATTATCAATTGCATTTATTGACGAACAAATGGAAAAACCGTATAATGACTTTCCGTAAGAAATTGATAACACGTGTTCATTTCACATTAAATTAAAAGGAAAAAGATGCTCCTATGTCAAGATTTAGTACAAGTTAAAATGAGGGTTTCCTCATCTTAACTTATTAATATCGATTCATTCTGCTGAAGCTTATGATATCGTTCTTCATAATCATTTGGCGACATATAATCACAATGACTATGAATTCGTTTTGTGTTATAAAAAGCTTCTACATATTCGAATACTAATTGATATGCATGTTTATGATCACGGATCTTAAATCGATTCAACCATTCACGTTTGATTAAAGAATGGAAAGATTCAATACATGCATTATCCCATGGATAAGCCTTTTTTGAATAACTGCATTGTATACCTGCCGTGACACGTTTGTATTCTTTCGATACATACTGGCTGCCACGATCTGAATGCAAGATCAAAGGCTTTTCAATGTTACGTCTTGCTTTTGCTTTATTTATAGTTTCAATCACACAGGATACTTCCATGCTTTTTGAAAGTGTCCATGCAATGATCTTTCTGGAATATAAATCCATAATACTAGTTAAATAGACAAATCCGTCTATCGTCCAAATATATGTGATGTCAGAACACCAAACGGCATTTGGACGCTCTGGATTAAAATGTTCATCAAGGATATTTTGTAATTTATTACTGAAATCAGAATCTCTTGTGGTAATTGTCCATGGCTTAACCCATTGAGCTTTTAGACCCATTTGCTTCATATATTTACCAACTGTTCGTTCAGAAATGATCTCTCCAGCTTCACGTAATTGTTTCGTGATCTTAGGAGCTCCATAATTCTGTTTCGATTCATCATAAATATCCTTGATATTTGCTTTTACAGCTTCACGACGTTTGGCTGTGTTCGAAGGAACACGCTTTTTCCATGCGTGATAGCCAGAACGAGAAACGCCAAGATATTTCAACATTCCAGAGACAGAAACCCGGCGTTGGGCCTTGTGGGCGGATTCTGCCTTTTCAGAAATTTCAAGATAAATGGCTTCTGTCATTTTCCCAGAATGTTGATTGCTTTTTTTAATACATCAAGAGCATCTTGTGCATCCCGTAATTCACGTTTTAATCTTGCGATTTCTTTTGCTTCATCAGAAGCATAGTTACCAGAGCCACGATTTTCAATATCACCTGTTTCACGAAGTTCTTTCTGCCAGCGCGTTAGAGATTGGTGGCTGATACCAAGGTTTGAAGCACAACCAATTAATCCTAGATCTTTATGATCATGATAATATTGGACTGCATCAATTTTAAACTGTTTGTCATAGTGCTTTGCCATAATGAGATCCTCCTTCAGTACAATACACACATCATACCATGAAATGCTTCATAAGGAATCCTCATTTTGACTTGTACTATTTATATTCTAACACCACATACACCCTCTGTGTGGTGGTTTGAATAGTGTTCCGTTGTATGAAATAGTAATAAGATAAGAACCAATATTTATAATAAGCCGATGGCAACGATTAGCATATTTTAAGTGCATTTTTTACAAATTCGCAGCGCCCTGTGGTTGATTGTCTGAACGCAGCTGCGGGCATTTTGGCTCGCAGCTAGTGAGTTATCAAAGGAACAGGCGCGTATAAGCGATTTGTTAAAAACGCTCTTAAAATATGCGTGTTGCCATCGGCTTATTATAAATATTGGTTCTTATCTTATTACTATTTCATACAACAGAATACTACCTTACAAATTACAATTTTTAAAATAAATCTAACATATTATCCAAATATATCCCTTCCCTAACATGAATCTGATACTCTGGTTTCACCATATAATACAGTAAAAATTCCAAAACCAAAGCGCTTCCCAATCCTCGTCCTTCGATTTTGAAGTTGGTGAATCCCATTGGCAGATAAGTATTCTTAATATCTTCAACGCTGATAAATCCTGGATTCTTCATTGCTTTTGAAAAGCGGTATCCTTCCTTGGCGTCTGGGGCTTTGCAGTTGTGGTCTGGTATTTTTTCTCCTAAGTTTTTCCGGCTGACTGTTTCGTAGCATTGTTTTCTGTCTTTGCATCCGAACCAGCAGCATTCGTTGCATAGAAATTCTATTTTATCTTTTTCCTGATCTGATAGTGTGTTTAGTTTATCAAACATTTTATTCAGACGAAAATCTGGTACTACATATTGAAAATCTTTTTTCTTTACTTCCTTTAAAAATTCATGATAGTCTGTTAAAACTTTCGTTGTAGAGGATACAAAATATAGTTTTGGATAATTTATTTTCAAATACTCAAGCAGTAGATCTGAATGTACGATTACTCCATTTCTTTTTTCTCCGGTTTCTTCAAACATTTTGCACAGGATATTGCATTTTTTATCGGATAAATGCTCTTTCTGAAGTAAACTATTGCTAAAAGTCAGTCTGGCTGAAATTCCGTATTCCTCTGTAAGTTTTAGAACTTCTTCTGGATTATCAGAGCCAAATCCTGCGCGGCCGCCTCCCCAGAGGCAGTCTGCGGGAGAGCCGTAGATTGAGCTGATCTCGCACCAGTCGTAAAAATATTCTCTGTGTTCCTGATATAGTGGCAGAAAAACACAGTATAATTCATAAAATTCGAATAATCCTGGAAGATGATAATAGGCTTTCTTGTTTTTTCTTTGATTCATATATGGCTGCTCCAATTTCTGTTTTTCTGTATATTTTTATTACTTCATGATACGATACTTATTTCGTATTTTCAATCTTTGTTTTTGAATTCATTGCTTGTTTTTTTGCTGAAGCATATATACAAAAAGCCTATGTAACTTTAATATATTCATTAAAATCACATAAGCTTTTTTCTGTTTCTTTGGTATTGTTTAATATTTTACAATGAAGTAATATGGCACTGTCATAATGATCTGATTGTCTTTTATGACTCTGACCAGTAAACGATAACTTCCTGCCGTTGTGATACCACCTATGCTGAATTTATTTTCTCCATCTGTTACATCTGTTTCCAAGAATTTTCCCGTGTATTCTCCATTGTTTTTTTGCTCAATGGTTGCACTTAACTGGTATGCTTCTGTATTCTTAGTTTCTACATTCAAGTCTAAGGTTGTGTCGCTTCCTTTTGAAACTGTCATAATTCTTTGTGTTCCTGTAATTCTAACTGCTGGCGACGTATCTTGTGCAATCTTGACATTTATTGTTGTACTTCCTGCTGCCGTATTACCCTCGGCTGCCTGTGGCAGTGATAAAGAATTGTTTGTGTAATTTCCGACAAATAGTTCTGCTTTCAGGGTATACGTTTTTCCTTTCCATCCGGCCTGTTCAGAATCTAAAGATATTTTAAATTCTTTGCTGTTGCTCCATATAAATGGAATAACAAACTCTCCACTCTGGTTTTGCTGGTAAATACTTGTTTGTGTTTCTCCGGCGTTCATTGTGGATACTGTCAGTTTTGTATCTGATGGAAGTTTTGTGCTGCTGTCATTGTTTGATATCTTCCATACCATTGTTTTATTTTCCCAATGGGTATATGGATCATTTGCTGGAGCTGTTGCTTTTAATGTATCATTACTGCTTGTCACCTCAAACGCTGCTTTCGCCCCAAATGATACCGTTGTTGTTCCTGATACATTTTCACTTTCTGTATTTTTATATTCCAGTGTTAGTGAAATATCATCATTTAATAGATCATTTTCGGAAACTTTGGAACAATCAATAATAAAACGATATTTCTGTGAAGCTGTAATATTTTCTGTGTTGTACTTAAAAGAGACTGCTGAATCTCCCATCTTATGAAAACTGCTTAACTGGATTTCTGTTCCAGATGGCGATTTGCAATACCAATATTCGTCGTTTGCCTGCATGATCATCGTTGTACCAGATGGTAATGCCTCACTTAATTTCAAAACTGGTGCAGTTATATATACTTGTGCTTCCTGATTTAAATTCTGGACATCAAATTGTACGGTAAATGCATCACCTTTTGCAACAGAAAGGCTGCTTTCATTATCGATATCTCCAAATCTCTGACCTTTTGCTTTAGAGGATTCAATGTCAATGCCATCCGCTGGAGATTTAATTTCATATTCTACTGAAACTTCTTTTCCTTCTAAGGAAATAACGGCCTTATAAAATCCTTTGTTTTTTGGAATCTTCGTTCCTTCTGGCATACTTCCATACTCTGTATCAGACTTTTGTTCTTTGTATGTGTATACAACATTTGATACACTTCCCAGAATGTCTCCTGTCGTCGTTACAACTGCTGGATGTTCATTTCCATCATGATATGTACTTGTTGCATTAATGCTTATTGATGCTGTATGTCCTTCACAGTCACAGGTTTCTGTGATCGTATGTGTCGTATTATCTACCGAATAAGATATTGTTCCCGGATGGTCACCGCCTTTATGTGTACAATCTGCACACTGTGCATATAATGTAATCAAATCTCCATCATTTTTTGTCATTGTGCTCTCACTATAATCCGCAGCATATGCTGTTCCTGTGCCATCTGGTTCTGTATTCCAACCTGTAAATCTCTTTCCTGCAACTTTATAATTGTTTGCACGTAATTCCTCAGTTTCTCCATATCTAATTTCTTGATCCTGCATTTTCCCTGTATATTTCGTTGCATTTGGCTCATATTTTACTGTATAAGAGATTTTTTTCCATTTATATTTATTCTTCACTGACTGTCACCTCCGTTCCATTTACTGCTGCTTTGTATGATTTTTTCGTTGTATCCTCTTTAAAAAATCGGAATACATGTGATGTGTTTGCTTTCCAACCAGTAAAATTTAATGTATCCCCACCTCGTTTTGCTGTTTCCATCATAGAATCTGTATTGTCTGGTATTAATTTAATATCTCCGTATGTTAATTTCACTGTTCCGCTGTAATCTACCGTCCATACTGTCACTTCAATGTAACTGTTCTTATCTCTTACAGATGTATAAACTTTCTGGTCAATATTTTTTACTTTGATCGTTCCTGTTAATGTTTTCTTATATGTATTACTTGTTGTTGCCGTAACTGTATACGTCTTTCCCGGTTCTAAATTTTTGATCGTTACTTCTGCGTTTTGTACACTGCCTTTATTGATTTTTCCTGTTTTATTTGCTATATTTTCATCTTCAATTTCCGTATCTGAATCATTTTGCACTACGTTAACAGTATAATCAATATCCACCTCTGAATATCTTAAACTGTCCTCATGATTTCCTAACTGAAATGTCACACTTGCCGTTCCATCATCTGTCGCTGTAATCTCATGTTCTTTACCATCCAAAAGATCACTTGTAAAATAAAATTCTCTTGCGGTTGCACCATTTGTTGTTTTTGTTTCGTGAATATATTTTGCTGCGATCATTGCTGATGCGCCGATCATAATACAAAATAAGACCAGAAGAACAATGGTCTTATTTTGTCCCACAATTGCATTGTGGCATTGGCAAGATAGACATTAACACCTAAGATCAGTCCAATAATGATCAAAAGGATTCTTCTTAGGATTGAACGCTGTTTTTTCTTTGATTTTGTGTTTGCTTTATTTTTCATCGTATTTATGCCTGATTTTCTTCATTTTCTTGTTTCTTTTTCCAGAGTAACAGGATAAAAATGATTCCTGCTGATAATCCAAGGATCACTGCCAGTAGATCTTATATTCTGCTGCTTTCTTTGCTGTATTTTTCAGATCAAACGTATAGCTTCCATCTGTTCCCGGTGCCAATACTTTGTCATTTCCTGCGCTTTTTACTGTAATCTCTCCATTTGCATTTTTGTAGCTCACTTTGAAAAGTTCAATGACTGTATCGGTGGTCCAGACCTGTTCCGCATCCGTAACATCAAAACCATATTTTTCTGCTTGTTGTTTTGCTTTATTCCCTGTATATGTTTTTGCACTGGTTTTGTTATTTGTTGTGCCTGTTTTGATGATCTTATTATTTTCTTCAGAAAGTTCGCCTTCGTAAAGACTGATCTTGCTGTCACTTGGATTTGCGTAGATATATAGGCACATTCCAAGGACTGCTGCTGTGGCTATGACGAGTACAGTCAGCAGACATGTTAACAGCCAGATCGTGTGGCTGTAGTTTTTCAATTGTTTTGAATTTGTTGATGCTGACTGTATGGATTGATTCCTTTCTTTTAGGTTCTTTGATTTCTGGCTTTTCAGGGTATCAGAATTGACTTGAATTAGTTTTGATTCTGGTAGTCTGAAAAAACAGAAATTTGCCCCTGCCTTGCCACGGTGGTGTTGGCAAGGAACTTTGCTTTTCTGTTTTAGTAACATTGAATTTTAATAAATTATTGATTAATCTATCTGTTCAGCCTTAATATTAATCTGTAATTTTACATTATCCAATATTGACTTATTACCCATTTCTGTATCTTTTGTATCCAAGTCTGATGCTCCTGTAACATTTTTGTCAAATTTCCATTCCCAAGATACTGTATGTGTTTTAGTTCTATCAAATCCAGTTGGTAATTCTCCTGCTGCATATTTATCATTGGCTTTATTACCATCTAAAGATGCAATCTTTTCTAAAAGCACTTCCCAAGAAGTTTTTCCATCTGCTGCTGTACATTCTTCATTATCAAGAGACCATACAATATTGGTATTATTTTTAATATCATCAGAAATTGTACTTCCTTCTGTATCAACTTTAAATGTATAAGCAACTTCTGGTGCATCAGCTTTTCCTGAATATTTAAATTCAAAATTTGCACTACCAGTTGTGCCAGGTGCTATTACATCTGAATCTACTCCTTTTACATTGTCATATGTATCAGAAAATAGATTATCTAATGTTATAGATGCATTATTTTTATCAACCCCCCATGTTGCAACTCTAGCTGAATCTGATCCAGTAGCACTTGTTGTATACTTCGCAAATGTCCCAGAAATCACGCCAACACTTGGTACTTCATCTTTATTTGTATAGCTTTTGATGATCAGTGTACAGTTGATGATCAAAATTGGGATCAGAATGATACATAGTACAATTCCTAACGTCGTTAGTATCTTGTGTCCTGTGGATGTACTCTCTTTTTCTTTCATGTTGCTCCTCCATTGTGTGTTTTATTTTTATGTTTATTCATCTTGGGTCGTCCTGGAAGTGGTTCGTCTTTGTGTAGTTCGTCATAGATGTGTTCAAGATATGCTGCATCTTCCATTACTTTTTCTTTTGCTTTCCTTCTTGCCTCTATGGCATCCTCAATCTCCTCATAAATACCTAAGCGGTATACTTTGCCTTTATATTGCAGGATTGCCTGCCATTTTCCTCGTTTGGGCTGAACTCCAACGTAACCGCTCACTGCATGTTTGCTGATCACGGTATCATCCATACTCTGCCGGATATTCGTTCCTTCTATATTCTTATTAGCTCTTTTTAATACTTCTGTTTTTAGACATCCGCAGCTTGTAGTATTCCCTTGAGTCAGCAATACCGCGGGGACATCAATCTGCTTTCCACATTTGCATTGGCATCGCCAGATATTATTGCGGTTTTTCTTTTCTCCTGTTTTATGAAGAACTGTGAGATATCCAAATGTTTTCCCTGTCAGATCATAGGATCTCCCTCGTTTAAAACAAAGTTCATCCCATCCCATAAATTTGAGATACCGATTGACTGTTTTCGTGTAATTGCCGATCGTAGTCTTTGACAATTGTCTCTCTTCAAGTTCCATTCTCCATTGTTCTAAAAGTTTACAAGTCAATGGCTGATCTTTGGCACCTTCCCACTGTGTCAGTGATTTTAAGTTATTGATATGTGTTGTTACATATCGTGGCTTTAACCCCTGTTCTTCTAAATCTTTTTGAAATTCTCTGATTGATGTTTCTGTAATCTTTCGCTGCATATTCCTAATAAAACAAAAAACGCCCGCAGGTTTCTACAGGCGCTTTACTTCATATGATTTATCATTAATGATTGACTTGATTCATAACTTACTGCAGCCGGCTGGCATAGCAAGATAACTCCCTTACCTTAGCCCCTTATGGCTTTGCGTCCTTGCCTTTCAACAAGTTTGCCTATATCCCCTAAAAAGATTGTGCCATACCCCCCCCGGTTTTTTCAACCCTTTCATTTAGTTTATTTGTAACTTGACAAACTAAAGTTTGCTTCTTCCTAAACCTTCTGTCTGAGAAAGCACAAATTATCATCCAATACCGTACAACATACACACCCGTAGTGATTTGAATAGCCGTCCGTGTATATGAGAAAAACGAAATAATAACATAGAGGATCCAGAACCATTGAAATTTTGCCGTTGTTTTGAACGGTTCGCAGCGAACTTGGTCGATTGTCTGAACGTAGCTGCGGGCATTTTGGCTCGCAGTGAGTGAGTTATCGAAGGAAAGTTCGCGTATCAGCGACCGTTCAAAACGGCGAGCAAAATTTCTGGTCTGGATCCTCTATGTTATTATTTCGTTTTTCTCATATACAATCCCCACGACTACCATTCAAATTAAAATTTCCCAATCAATACCACAATGGCAGCAACTATAACCGCAACCCCCAAATACATAATACTTGCCAAAATGCGCCTCTTGATCATATACCCCCAAGGTTTCGTATAAGGAACACCCTCCATCCCCTCAATCATCCAGAGTTTACTATGACCAACCCAGAGCTGATCGATCACAATTCCGTCAAACCAATTTACAATTACAAGAAAAATCACTGCCTGAATATACGCTGTTTTAAAATCCGTCACATGATTCCAAACAGATATGATCAATATCAATGCAATCAATATAATCACACAAAAAGGTATCATAAAGTGTTTTCCCTTCTTCATTGTGGCTTCTTTATCAGCAATTCCTCGTTTCTGTGCTTCTTCTATATACTCTTCTGGGTAAAAATACAAACAATTCAATCCGCTGTTTCCTGCTGCGTATTTCACCATTGAAATATACAAAAGACAGAACAATATGATTTGTAACAACAACATTTTCAATCTCTCCTCCCGTCATTTTCCATTGATAAATTTATCATATCACGAAAAGATTATGATTGTATATTCCTGTAATTGAAACATTTTCTCTTTAGAAGTTTCTATGGTAAAATAAATACTATCAAAGAAATGAGGTTTATGAAAATGCTTAAGATCAGATCAATGAACGTCCATCCGGATACAAAAGAAGAATTATTGCCTGAATTTCACGAGGACTTTCCTTATATTATGACAACTCCGCTCTTTTCCTATATCGAAAAGAATCTAACCCGGTGGCACTGGCATAATGCGTTGGAATTATTTTATATGGAAAAAGGATCTCTCACATATCATACGCCTTCTGGTAAATATGTTTTTGCAGAAGGTTCTGGCGGGTTGGTCAATTCTAACATTCTTCATATGACAAAAACGATTTCTGACCCGGAACATACCATTCAGTATCTTCACATTTTTGATCCTGTATTTCTTTCTGGACGAGCCGGGAATCTGATCGACCAAAGGTATATTTCGCTCCTTACGATGCAGTCTGCATGCGATATTATAAAATTAACGCCAGAAAATCCTTCTGATCGTTCTCTTTTGGAAAAAATCAAAGCATCATTTTCATTATCTGCGGACGAATTTGGTTTTGAGTTAAAAATCCGAAACCAGCTCTCTGAAATATGGCTCGGTTTACTGAAAAAAATGAATCATTCCGAAAACTTATCTGCGTTCTCCCAAAAACATAATGAACGCATAAAACAGATGCTTTCTTTTGTATTTGAACATTTTTCGGAATCTGTTTCCATTCATGAAATCGCTCGTGCGGGATTTTGCAGTGAGCGGGAATGTTACCGGATTTTTCAGACTTGTCTTCATATGACACCAAATGAGTATCTTATGAATTATCGTCTTCAGCAGGCATGTGATCTGCTGCAAAAGACGGAAGCTTCTGTGACGGATATCAGTCATTTGTGTGGTTTTGGAAGCAGCAGTTATTTTGGACGTGTTTTTAAGGAACATCTTGGCTGTACTCCTTCTGGTTATCGAAAACGTATTTCAAAATAAGGCATTGGCAGAATTCTATTATTTTTTGTCGTTTTTTCAATAGAACCCCTCTTTAAGTGGCACTATAATATAAATATAGTATTTACACAAGGAGGGATTTTTTATGATAAAATTACATATTTCCAATATAGATTCTTTTTTTGAAACCGTAAATGAATGCAATGGCTCTGTAAATGTCATTGATGCCAATGGCAATTCTACCAACATTGCTCATCAGATTTTTGAACAGCGCAAATTATATAAAGCGTATTACCAAAATAAAAAATGTTTGGATCTGTGTTTAAATATCCCTGATCCGAGTGATTACTTTAAAATTGTTTCTTATTATGCCGGGGATTGTTAAGCATTCCTAAATATACTGTTCAGGTCCTCGAAGTGATATATCATCCATATTACTTCGAGATTTTTTTCTATATTTTAATGGTGCTATTCCTTTCATTTTTCGGAATCTTTGATCATAATAACTTTGGCTTGCAAACCCAGTTTCATATGCTATTTCCGTAATCGTCTTATCCGTATTTTCTAATAATTCTATACTTTTTTCAATTCTTAGCTTTAATAAATATTCAAAGATTGTTTCTCCTGTAATCTTTTTAAAAAATCTGGCACATTCACTTCTACTCAGATTTATTTGATCTGCAATTTGCTGCAAACTGATTTTTTTCTGATAATTTTCCTGTAAATATCTTAAAATTTCCTGCAACCGTTTGTTTATTCCACTTTCTTTCTGATTCGTTTTATTTCCAACCGTTATCTCATGAAGTAATTCATCCCATAGTAACAATAACTCGGCCAACAGATTTAAAGAATAAATTTCTCCTTCACTGTTTATTTTCTCTATACAGGATTGAAGTTTTGCTAACAATCCTTGCATTTTTTCATCATTTTTCCTAATTACAATAATCTCTGCTCCTTTGGCATGCAAAACCGGCTCCATAAATTGATGATACATCTCGCTTCCTTCTAATCCCATAAAATGTATTGGCAAATTTAATGAAATGTATTCTGCATTTTCTTTTTGATTTATTGCCTTATGTACTTGTTGTGCATTGATAAAAAGTCCTTCTCCTTCTTCTAAGATTACTTCATTCCCTGCTATCTGTATCTTCACTTCTCCTAAAGTTACATAGCAAAACTGAACACCACTATGCCAATGCCAGTCGATCATCTCATATGTTTCTTTTGATAATTTTTGTTTAAAATATGTCAATGGATATTGCATGATCTGTGGTTCTACAACAGCATGATTTCCTTCCTCTATCTTTAATTCTTTTGATTTCATGTGAAAATACCTCAATATATATAATAAAATCAACAATATTTTTCTATTTTATCTATATTTTAAGCGATATAATACAATTTGAAAAGAACAAAATGATTGGAGGATTTTAAATGATACGTTTTAATAATGATTAAAATCATGGCACCCATGCTTCTATTCTTGAGGCTCTTGAGGAAATTAATGAAACTTCTTATGCTGGATATGGTGAAGATGAATGGTGTCAGAGAGGTGCTGATGAGATCAGAAAATATCTTGGTAATGTTGATGGTGCAAGACTTGGATATTGGCTTTCCTGTGATGAATGTGATGTCACTTTAGAGGATCTTACAAATATTGCTGACGTATTTTATATTGGCGGTACAAAATGTGGTGCTTTGTTTGGAGAAGCTCTTGTGATCGTAAATAAAAAATTACGAGATCATTTCCGTACTTATATGAAACAAAGCGGTGGAATTATTGCCAAAGGATGGCTGCTTGGTTTGCAGTTTTATACTCTGTTTAAGAACGGCCTATATTTTGAGCTTACAAAACATGCAGACGAATTGGCTATGAAATTAAAACAGGGATTTCACAATGCTTCCATTCCTTTCTATATGGACAGCCCTACAAATCAGCAGTTTGTCATTCTTACAAATAAACTGGCAGAAAAATTATCAAAGGAATTCACTTATGAATTTGATCATGTTGTAGACGACGAACATATATGCGTATGTTTTTGTACCAACTGGAGTACCAGCGAAGATGATGTCGATAAACTGCTGGAATTTCTTTCTTAAGTTTTAATGGAATCATCAATCAATCCTATATGTACTACACAGCCAAAACATGATACAATATCCTACAGTGTAAAATCTACATAAGAACGGAGAACTATTACAATGGAAAAAGACCTTACAACTGGAAATATCACACCACAGCTGATTCGATTTACGATCCCACTCGTTTTAGGCAACATCTTTCAGCTGATGTATAACGCAATCGACAGTATCATTGTTGGACGTTTTGTTGGAAGTCATGCTTTGGCTGCGGTTGGTATCTGTAATCCGATTTCTACATTATTTATTTTATTTCTAAATGGACTTTGTATGGGTGCCAGCATCCTGATGGGAAATATGTTTGGTGCCAAGCAATACGATAAACTTCACAGACAGATCAGTACAACGATGATCTCTGGTATTATTTTTTCATTTGCTCTGTCTGTTTTTTGTATTTTATTTGCTCACCCGATCCTTACCTTGATGCAGGTGGATTCCGTGATCATTCCTATGACAAAACTTTATTTACGGATTATTTTTTCGGGACTTATTTTTACATTTATGTATAACTGTTTCGCCAGTACACTTCGTGCTCTTGGAGACAGCAAATCTCCACTTTATTTTTTGATCATCAGTTCCGTTGTCAATATATTTGGAGATCTTATTTTTGTGCTTATTTTTCATATGGGAAGCGAAGGATGTGCGATTTCTACTGTCTTAAGTGAAGCAATTTCCTGTTTACTTTGTATCATTTATATTCAAAAGAAAGTTCCAATCCTGCGGCTTGGAAAGAAATGGCTTGTCTTTGATCCGTCTCTTTTAAAACAGACCATTGCTTATGGCTGGGCTTCTGCGATGCAGCAGGCAACCGTGCAGCTTGGAAAACTAGGAGTTCAGTCGATTGTAAACTCTATGGGTGTCTTCGTCTCCGCCGCCTTTGCTGCAGTCAACCGCATCGACGATTTTGCCTATATGCCACAGCAAAATATCGCCCATGCCATGACCGCTTTGATGGCTCAAAATAAAGGTGCGAAAAAAACTGATCGTATTAAGGCAGCTTTCCGCTGTGGAATGAAGATTGAAATATTTTATGGAATCTTTATCTTTTTCGTGTGCTTCTTTTTTGCACACCCATTGATGCAGCTTTTTTCAAATGATCCTGTGGTATGCAAGCATGGTGTAACTTATTTGAAGTTGATCTCTTTAATGTATCTGTTTCCTGCGGTTACGAATGGAGTTCAGGGATATTTTCGTGGAATCGGGGATCTTAAGGTAACTTTGATCAGTAGTTTTGTGAATATGTCTGTTCGTGTGGTATTTGCTGCGGTTCTTGTATTTCATTTTTCATTGCAGATTGAGGCGCTTCCGTTTTCTTATCTTGCGGGGTGGATTGGGATGCTTGTGGCAGAGGTGCCATTACTTTTGAGGAAATTGTAGTTTGCGACGATAGTCTTTGGTTAATGTGACAGAAATAAGATAACAAGAAATATTTATAATATACCGGTGGCAACACGCATATTTTAAGAACGTTTTTTACAAATCGCTTATCCGCGCCTGTTCCTTTGAAAACT